>NZ_JCADBK010000002.1:0-594793 GCF_059358955.1 Nonomuraea sp. CX421
GTTCTGTGCGGGCGGTGGTAGAAGATCACCCGTTCTACTGGATCTCCGTTCTCATGTGAGGACCTTCACGCCGATCCACCTCAACACACTTCGCAGGACCTTAACTACCCGGCATTGCGGCTAGCCGGCCGCCTACCGTCTGGCCGTGGCCTGCTCGCCCAGGGCGCTGATGCCGTACAGCAGGCCGCCCACCAGATCGCCGACGCTGAACGCGGTGGCCATCGACATCGCGGTCAGCCGGCAGGACGCATCGGTCAACCGGCGTCTGGTGCCGGCCCCGGTCACGATCTCCACGCCCCGCCCGGCGACGTCGACGAGGATGACGACGGCGTCGTCGGCCTCGTCCCCGAACACGGCGTGCAGCCGCTCGGCGAAGTGCCGCCGCGGACCCTCCGGCGGGCCGACGAAGAGGCCGAACCTCAGGCCGCTGCGGTGTTCGGCGACCAGGAGCGCCTTCCTGACGTCGTCGGCCTGTGCCGTGCTGAGCAGGCGCATCGTCACCACCCCGCCGAGGCGCCGCCGGTGCGGCCACCGGGCTCGGCCGTCCGGGCGGCGTCGAGCCAGTCGGACTCGGGGACCGGCGCCCAGCGCGGCACCTGGTCGTCCAGCACGAGGCCGGAGGTGCTCACGCCGTGCTCCCCGCGGCCGGGACCGCCCAGCCACACCGGGCCGGTCGTGGCCCGGTGGGACGGGCTCCTGCCAGGGGCCATCACGAGCAGGCTGATCAGCACGAACAGTCCCAGTGACATCCCGATGAGGAGGACCAGAGTCTCCTGCGCGCCGTTCACACCACGAACGTAATCCGGCTTCGCCCGTCCGGCCAGACCCGTCTGCGGGGAGCTACCAGACGGGTGGCCGCCGGTCGCCCCAGAATCCGCCCCTGGCGGCCTCCACCTGTGCCGACAGCGAGATCAGGGTGCCCTCGTCGCCGACCCGCCCGGCCAGCATGACGCCGATCGGCAGCCCTTCGGCCGTCCAGTGCAGCGGCAGGTTCACCGAGGGCTGGCCGGTGACGTTGTAGACGGCCGTGAACGTGGCGAACCTGCTCATGCGCTCGAGCGTCTCCTCGGCGTCCGCCACGTCCTCGAACCAGCCGACCGGCACGGGCGGCTGGGTGACCGTCGGGGTGAGCACGGCGTCGTAGCCGTCGGTCACCGCGACCCCCGCCCGGCAGGCGAGCTGGAGCGCGGCCTGGGCCTGCAGGAACGCCGGGGCGGGAGTGGCGAAGCCGCGCTCGCGCAGCCAGGCGGTGATCGGCCGCAGCAGGTCCGTCTGGTGGTCGGCGACGGGATGCATGCAGGCGAACGCGCACCACATGGTGATGAAGTGCGGCACCATGTCCGGCCCGTACGGCCGGGCGATGTCGACGACCTCGTGGCCCAGCGCGGCGAGCGTGTCGCTGGCCTCGTCGTAGGCGGCCAGCACGTCGGGGTGGACCTCGGCCCCCGGCACCACGGGGTCGGCGTAACGGGCGACGCGCAGCCGCCCGGGGTCGCGGCCGGCCCGCTCCAGGAAGGTGCCCTCGTGCCGCGGCGCGAGGAACGTGTCGCCGGGACTGTTGTGGGCCATCACGTCGAGCAGCGCCGCCGCGTCGGCGACCGTGCGCGCGATCGGGCCGTTGGTGGACAGTCCGGCGAGGTCGGGGATGATCGGCGCGAAGCTGATCCGGCCCCGGGTGGGCTTGATGCCGTACAGACCGCACACCGAGGCGGGGATGCGGATCGAGCCGGCGCCGTCACTCCCCTGGGCGGCGGGGGCGAGCCCGGCGGCCACGGCGGCCGCCGCTCCGCCGCTCGACCCGCCCGCGGATCGGCTGGTGTCCCAGGGCGAGCGGGCGGGCGGCGACAGGTCGGTCTCGGTGTAGCACGGCAGCCCGAACTCGGGGGTCGCGGTCTTGCCCAGCATGACGGTGCCGGCCTCGCGCAGCCGCTCCACCACCGTGTCGTCCAGGGGCGCGACGAACTCCCGGTAGGTGGCCGACCCGAACATGATCGGCACGTCCTTGACCAGGTTAAGATCCTTGACAGGGATCGGCACTCCGGCGAGCGGTCCGTCTGGCAGCTCCTTCGCCAGGCGGCGGGCCTGGTCGAGTGCCCTCTCCGCGGTCACGGTCACGTACGCGCCGACGTGCGGGTCGAGGCGCTCGATCCGATCGAGGTAGTGCTGGGTGAGCTCGACCGGCGAGATCTCCTGGTCACGGATCGCCTGCGCCTGCTCGAGAGCCGAAAGCTCGTGAAGGTCTCGCACGCTGCCTCAGCGTAGGGATCTCCGGCGAGGAACGTAATAGATACCCGGAAAACGGGCGTGGAACACAGTGAGCTGGGCCATAAAACTATGGACAGGGCAAGACTAGGAAACGACGAGAACCACGGGCTACGGTGATCTACGTGGACTCCGACCACCAGCGAGAAGACGGTCCCAACACCTCACCCATCTGGGTGAGCGACCGCCCCGAAGCGGACCAGACCACCGCGCGACCAGCGGCACCCGCCTCGACCTACGCGCCTGTCGAGCGCGCCTCACTGCGCAGCGTGCTCCAGCAACGCCGGTTCCGGCAGGTGCGCAACCGCGCGCTGCTGGCACTCGGGGCCGGCCTGGTCGTGGGATTCCTGGCGCTCGACTGGCGTGTGGGTGTGAGCGCGGGCGTGATCGCGGCCATCCTCGACGCCGTCTACCGCGCACGGTCCAACTCGACCGTGCCGGCCTGGCGTCGCGCCTCCGTCGCCGAGCGCCGTACCGAGGCCCAGCTCCGCAAGCTGGAACGCAACGGCTACCGCACCCTGCACGCCAGGGCGATCCCCGGCAGCGACGCCCAGATCGACCACCTGGTCGTGGGGCCGACCGGCGTCTACGCGGTCGACTCCGAGAAGTGGGACAAGCGGCTGCCGGTCCGTGTGCAGATGGGCAAGAAGCTCTTCCACGGTCCCTTCGACATGAAACCCCGCCTCACCGAGGCGAAGTGGGAGGCGACCCAGGCCAGCGAGCTGATCAGCAAGTCGTTCGGGCGGGAGATCTCGGTCGTGCCGTCGCTGGCCATCTACGGGCCCCCGGTACCGTGGAAGATCATGACGATCCGCGGCGTCGACGTCTACGAGGGCGCCCGCGCCCGCAAGTGGATCACCAAGCGCGAGCGGGCCCTCACCGATGCCGAGATCGAGCGGCTCCACGAGATCGCGGCTCAGGTGCTGCCCGCGCGATACGGCGAGGGTTGAGCCGACCGCCCGGCCCGCGCGGCCGGGCACGTCCTGAGGTCGCCCACCCACCCTGAGGTCGTCCAGTCTTCCGGCGGGCTTCCGCGCCAAGCGGGAGCCCGTCTGGCGTTCGCCCATGTTCTCGCGCGCGTCCTTTCTCCGGCTCGGGTCCATCCTCTGGCCCGCGTCCATGGAGCCGGCCCGGGCGCCGTGTCCACGCCGTGGACGGGCGTCTCAGCACCCGGGCGGTGGCCGTACCATGGGAAGACTCGCTAGCGATGGGAGAAGCTCAATGCCCGCCCTCAGGTCACGTACGGTCACCCACGGCAGGAACATGGTCGGCGCCCGGGCCCTGCTCCGGGCGACCGGCGTAGCGGGGAGCGACTTCGGCAAGCCCATCATCGCGGTGGCCAACAGCTTCACCCAGTTCGTCCCTGGCCACGTGCATCTGCGCGAGGTCGGCGACGTGGTGGCGAAGGCGATCCGCGAGGCGGGGGCGATCCCGCGCGAGTTCAACACGATCGCCGTCGACGACGGCATCGCGATGGGCCACGGCGGCATGCTCTACTCACTGCCGTCGCGCGAGCTGATCGCCGACGCCGTCGAGTACATGGTCAACGCCCACTGCGCCGACGCGCTGATCTGCGTGTCCAACTGCGACAAGATCACGCCTGGCATGCTGCTGGCCGCGTTCCGGCTGAACATCCCCACGATCTTCGTCTCCGGCGGGCCGATGGAGGCCGGCAAGACCCCGGGCCGCAAGCTCGACCTGATCGACCCGATGATCGCCGCGGCGGACGAGTCGGTGTCCGACGCCGACCTGCTGGAGATGGAGGAGAACGCCTGCCCGACCTGCGGGTCGTGCTCCGGCATGTTCACCGCCAACTCCATGAACTGCCTGGCCGAGGCGATCGGCCTGGCGCTGCCCGGCAACGGCACGATCCTGGCCACCCACAAGCGGCGAGAGCGGCTGTTCCAGGACGCCGGCCGCCAGGTGGTCGAGATCGCCCGGCGCTACTACGAGGACGACGACGAGTCGGTGCTGCCGCGCTCGATCGCCACCCACGAGGCGTTCGAGAACGCGATGGCGCTCGACGTGGCGATGGGCGGGTCCACCAACACGATCCTGCACATCCTGGCCGCGGCGCGCGAGGCGGGCGTCGACTTCGGGCTCAAGGAGATCAACGAGATCTCGCTGCGGGTGCCGTGCCTGTGCAAGGTGGCGCCCGCGACGAACAAGTACCACGTCGAGGACGTCCACCGGGCGGGCGGCATCCCCGCCATCCTGGGCGAGCTCGACCGGGCCGGGCTGCTCCACCGCGACGTGCCGACGGTCAACGGCGGCACGCTCGGCTCCCTGCTCGCCGAGTGGGACCCGTGCTCGCCCACCGTGCGGCCGGAGGCCGTCGAGTTGTGGCACGCGGCCCCGGGCAACGTCCGCACCGTGAAGCCCTACTCCCAGGACAACCGCTGGGACGACCTCGACCTCGACCGCGCCGAGGGCTGCGTCCGCGACCGCGAGCACGCCTACACGTCCGACGGCGGCCTCGCGGTCCTGTACGGCAACATCGCCCGCGACGGCGCCGTGGTCAAGACGGCCGGCGTGGACGAGTCGATCTGGAAGTTCAGCGGGCCGGCGGTGGTGTTCGAGTCGCAGGAGCAGGCGGTCGAGGGCATCCTCGGCGACCGCGTGCGCGAGGGCGACGTCGTGGTCATCCGTTACGAGGGGCCCAAGGGCGGGCCAGGCATGCAGGAGATGCTCTACCCGACCTCGTTCCTCAAGGGCAGAGGTCTCGGCAAGGCGTGCGCGCTGGTCACCGACGGGCGCTTCTCGGGCGGCACGTCCGGGCTGTCGATCGGCCACGCCTCTCCTGAGGCCGCCGAGGGCGGGATGATCGCGCTGGTCGAGGACGGCGACATCATCGACATCGACATCCCGTCGCGGACCCTTGAGCTGCGGGTGCCCGAGCCGGAGCTGGCCGCGCGCCGCGAGCGGCTGCTGGCCGACCTCGGCGGCTACCGTCCGCGTGACCGTCACCGGCCGGTGAGCGTGGCCCTGCAGGCCTACGCGGCCATGACCACGTCCGCCTCCACGGGCGCCTCACGCGATCTGACGCAGCTCTCCCGCTGACCGTCGGGCCCGCCGGCCCGGCCTTCTCCGCCCTCTCCGCCCTCTCCGCCCTCGCCGTCCGACCTGTACGGCGAGGGCAGGGTTACCTTGCTTGCCGTACACGTTTTCGAAAAATGTCAGTGGCCATCTCTATTGTGTGGGTATGGCTACAGTCGTGAAGCCCACCACCCGCCCGCTGACGACCGCCGAGATCGCCGCCCTCGCCCTCTCCCTGGCCCATCTGGGATCGGGCCCCCAGGCCGTCACCGCCCGGCGCGGCCTGCAGCACGTGTTCGAGCATCTGGACCTCGACGACGAGGTCATCGCCACCACCCTCGCGACGCTCACCGAGCCGCTGCCCGTGGAGATCGCCGCCCGGGCCAGGCTCATCGCCGACGCCATCACCAGCAGACTCATGATCCGTCTTCACTACCGCGACGCCTCCGGACAGGTCACCAGCCGTGACGTGGAGCCGGTGACCTGTCTGGTCCACCGCGAATACTGGTATCTGGTGGGGGTGTGCCGGATGCGCCGGGGCATCCGGGCGTTCAGGTTCGACCGGATCATCGCGGTGGAGCCCACGCTGTCTCCCTCCAGGCCCCACCTGGCCGACCGCTTTCTGCCGTTCCAGCGGCGCAAGCGCCCCAAGGCCCTCCAGCGCGCCATCTGAGCCCACCCCGGGGACACGCGCGTCGCCCTGCTCGGCGGTGAAGGGCGTCACTGCCGAGCAGGGCCAGAAACACCAGGTCAGGAGCAGCAGCCGCCGCCGCAGCAGCCGCCCCCGCCTCCCGCGGGCCGGGGCGCGGCGGCGCCACCGGTCATGGCGACCGTCGAGAGGAGCTTGACCGTGTCGTCATGGCCCTCCGGGCAGGAGGCCGGGTCGTCGGACGCCGACATGGGACGGGACACTTCGAACGTGGAGCCGCAGGCGCGGCAGCGGAAGTCGTAACGCGGCATGGGCACAGATTACGTCAGAGCGGGAACGTCGCCTGCGCGTAGTCGGCGACCGGCCGGTATCCGATCGACTGGTAGACGGCGTTGCTCGTCGGATTGGCCAGATCGGTGAAGAGCACCACCTCCTCGCACCGCTCGTCCAGCGCCGTCCGGCTCGCGAAGGCGGTCACCGCGGCGCCGTAGCCTCGCCTGCGGCTCGACGGCGGGGTGTAGACGGGCCCGATGCGGCAGACCCCGCCCGCCTGCGGCGACACCGCCGCCAGCGACACCGGCGCGTCGTCGTCCCACAGGAAGAGCTCCCCCGCGGCCATTCGCCGCTGGACCCTCGCGACCGTGTCGGCGCCGCCAGTCAGCCGCACCTCGGTCTCGAACGCCTGCATCCAGCTCACCAGCAGCGGGAAGTCGGCCGCCGTCGCCGGCCGGCCCCGGCCCGGCACGTCGGGCGGGGTCAGCGTCTCCAGACGGTAGAGGCGTTCGGCGCGGACGTCGCCGGTGCGGCCGAGCGCCTCGGTGACCGCGCCGACGAGATCGACCGGCCCGACGACCTCGGGGATCGCGCCGTCCAGCGCCGCCACCAGCGGTCCGATCGCCTCGACCGGCATGCGGGCGAGCCCGACCGGGTGCGGCGGGGTACGGAAGGCGGCGCCCCGGACCTCGCCCTCGTCGGTCCACCAGCCGAAGCAGGCCCCCTCGGCCGGCATGCCCGCCCGCACATTGGCCAGGACGGTGAGCAGCACCGTGTTGCGCACCGGGTCGGCCAGCAGGAACGGCTCGGCGGCTCGGGCATAGGCCTCGACGTCAGCGGTGAAGCTCCACATGCGTGGATCCTGCCAGCCGCCGGCTCGCGGCGGCAAACGTCATCGGGCCCGGATCCAGCCGGATCCGGGCCCGGAGGTCAGGCCGCCGCTTCGAGGTAGGGCGCCCATTGCGGGTCACCGATGAGTGAGGCACCGATCAGCCGCCAATGAGCGCCCCGTGGCACCGCCGGGGCGACGCGCAGCGTCCACCCCAGCTCCTCCAGGAACTTGTCGGCCTTGCGGTGGTTGCAGGTCGTGCACGAGGCCACGCAGTTCTCCCACGTGTGGGGACCGCCACGGGACCGGGGCACGACGTGGTCGATCGTCTCGGCCCGCTGGCCGCAGTAGGCGCAGCGGTAGTCGTCGCGCCGCATGAGCGCCGCCCTCGTCAGCGGGATGCGCGAGCGGTAGGGGATGCGGACGTATCTGCGCAGCCGGATCACCGAGGGGACGTCGAGCGTGCGGCTGGCCGAGCGCAGGACCGCGCCCCGGCCGTCACGGTGCACGACGTCGGCCTTCTCCCGCAGCACGAGCACGATCGCGCGGTGCAGCGAAAGCGTGGTGAGTGGCTCATAGGTGGCGTTGAGCAGCAGGACTTGGCGCATCATCGTGCCTCTTCCCGCTGCGGGCGTATCAAGGGGGACATGCCGCGGCATGTCCCGGCTGTCGGCCCCTCCTGGGGCATGGACGCTTCCGTCACGTGGACCTCCGCCGGACGGTCCAGCGGATCGACACCACGGCACCGTCCTTCTCACCAAGTCTGGCGTTTCGAGCGTGGTCCCCGCCACCCCATAACCTCCAGCCGGAATGACCAGAGGGACGCACGATACGTTTTATGCCCGTATCACCCAGGCTTTACGCGTCCCCGCTGCCAGTAGGGTTCGGGACATGACCCGTGAGCCTTACCCAACCGCACGCCGCGAGGAAACCGTCGAGCTCCTGCACGAGACCCCCGTGCCGGACCCGTACCGGTGGCTGGAGGATCCCGACAGTCCCGAGACGAAGGGCTGGCTGCTCGCGCAGGCCGATCTCTTCCGGCGGGAGTCCGGGCGACAGCGCTTCAAGGAGCGCATCGGCGAGCTGCTCAGGTCGGGCTCGGTGGGCACGCCGGTCTGGCGCGGCGACCGTCACTTCTTCAGCCGCCGCACTCCGGACCAGGAGCACGCGGTCTACTACGTCGTCGACCCCGACGGCACCGAGCGGGCGCTGATCGACCCGATGGCGATCGACCCGTCGGGCCTGACCACGCTCGACGCCGTGCAGCCCGACAAGGAGGGGCGCCTGCTCGCCTACCAGCTCTCGGTGGGGGGTGACGAGGAGTCGGTCCTCTACCTCCTGGACGTGGCCACGGGGGTCCGGATCGAGGGTCCGATCGACCGCTGCCGCTACTCCCCCATCGCCTGGCTGCCCGGGGGCGGGGCGTTCTACTACGTGCGCCGGCTCCCGCGCACCGAGGTGCCCGAGAACGAGGCGCAGTTCCACCGCCGCGTCTACCTGCACCGGGTCGGCACGTCCACCGAGGACGACGTGATGATCTTCGGCGAGGGCCTGAAGATGACCAACTACTACGGCGTCTCGGTGTCGCGTGACGGCCGCTGGCTGCAGATCTCCGCCAGCGAGGGCACCGCCCCACGCAACGACCTGTGGGTGGCCGACCTGGAGGCGTCGCCGGCCGACCGGCCCGAGCTGCGGGTCGTGCAGGAGGGCGTCGACGCCCAGACCGGCCTGGTGTTCGGCCGCGACGGCAGGCTCTACGTGCACACCGACCGTGACGCGTCGCGGGCCCGGGTCTGCGTCACCGACCCGGCGACGCCCGGCGCCGACGCCTGGCGTGACCTGATCCCCGAGGACCCCGAGGCGGTGCTGTCCGACTTCGCCATCCTCGACGACCTGGAGCGGCCGGTCATGCTGGTCGGCTGGACCCGCCACGCCATCAGCGAGATCACCGTCCACGATCTGGAGACGGGCGAGCGGCTCGGCGAGGTCCCCACGCCCGGCCTGGGCACCATCGGCGGCATCTCCGAGCGGCCCGAGGGCGGTCACGAGGCGTGGTTCGGCTACACCGACAACGTCACGCCGCCGACGATCCAGCGCTACGACGCCAGGACGGGCGAGACCACGCTCTGGGCCGCCTCACCGGGCGCCGTCGACGTGCCGCCGGTGCGCACCTCCCAGGTCGTCTACCGCTCCAAGGACGGCACGCCGGTGCGCATGCTGGTGATCGCGCCCGTCGACGCCGAGGGGCCGCGGCCGACCATCCTGTACGGCTACGGCGGTTTCGGCCTGTCGATGACCCCCGGCTACTCCGCGTCGATCCTGGCCTGGGTCGAGGCGGGCGGCGTCTACGCGATCGCCAACCTGCGCGGCGGCGGCGAGGAGGGCGAGGACTGGCACCGAGCGGGCATGCTGGCGCACAAGCAGAACGTGTTCGACGACTTCCACGCCGCGGCCGAGCACCTCATCGAGACCGGCGTCACCACGCCCGCCCAGCTGGGCATCTCCGGCGGCTCCAACGGCGGCCTGCTCGTGGGCGCCGCTCTGACGCAGCGCCCGGAGCTCTACGCCGCCGTCGCGTGCTCCGCGCCGCTGCTCGACATGATCAGGTTCGAGCTGTTCGGCCTGGGCGCCACCTGGAACGTCGAGTACGGCTCCGCCGCCGACCCCGAGCAGTTCGGCTGGCTGCGGGCCTACTCCCCCTATCACCACGTCCGCGAGGGGGTCGCCTACCCGGCGACGCTCTTCACCGTCTTCCAGTCCGACACCCGCGTGCATCCGTCGCACGCGTGGAAGATGTGCGCGGCGCTGCAGCACGCCTCCACGTCCGACCGGCCGATCCTGCTGCGCAACGAGACGGAGGTGGGCCACGGCGCCCGCTCGGTGAGCCGCACGGTCGACCTGTCGGCCGACACCCTCACCTTCCTGGCCAGGCACACCGGCCTATAGTCCAAGGCATGAACGCGCTGGGGCCGGCCATGGTCGAGGCCGCCCCCGGCCCGGCTCTGCGACCCTACGTCACCCGGCTGACCGCCTATCGCGAGCACTACGGGCGGCCGGTGACGCGGAGCGAGGCGGCCATGCCGGGGGCGGTGCTGATCCTGGGGTTCGGCGCGCCGACGGAGGTGGCCAGCCGGCTGTTCACCTCGTTCGCCGGCGGGCTCGGCGACCGGTTCACGGTGACCCGCACGAGCGAGCCGACCGAGGGCGTGCAGGTGTTCCTCACCCCGTTCGGGGCGCGGCGGCTGTTCGGCCTGCCGATGCGGCAGCTGGCCAACGTGGTGGTGCCGGCCGAGGACGTACTGGGACGGTGGGCCCGTGACGCCGTCACCCTGCTGGCCGAGACGCCGTCGTGGCGCGACCGGCTGGCGCTGGCCGACCGGCTGCTGACGCGGCGCATCCTGGCGGGCCCGGAGCTCGGTCCCGAGGTGCCGTGGGCGTGGGCGCGCTTGGTCGGCTCCGGCGGCGCCCTCAGGGTGTCGTCGCTGGCCGACTCGCTCGGCTGGAGCCATCGCCACCTCGTCGCCCGCTTCCACGACCAGGTCGGGCTGACGCCCAAGGCGGCTGCCCGGGTGATCCGCTTCGACCGGGCGGCCCGGCTGGTGCGGGCGGGCGTCCCCATCGCCGAGGTGGCCGCCTCGTGCGGCTTCTACGACCAGGCGCACCTGAACCGCGAGTTCAGGACGCTGGGCGGCCTGACCCCCGGTCAGATTCGTCCAAGACCCGGCAAGCCGCCGCGCGCAGACTGAGGTCATGCAGCGAACCGTCTACGCACTCGCCCGTTATCACGACTGTCCGGCCGCGCTCGACTTTCTGACCTCGGCGTTCGGCTTCCGGGCGCACGAGGTGACCAAGAACGACGAGGGGGTCGTCACCCACGCCGAGCTCCTCGTGGAGAACGACATGATCATGATCGGGGAGGGTGCTCCGGGCGGGCCCGGCGTCTACATCGCCGTGGCCGACCCGGACGCGCACCTGGACCGGGCCCGGGCCGCGGGGGCCGAGATCACCATGGATCTCGTCGACCAGCCCTACGGGTCACGGGAGTACGCCTGTAAGGACCCCTTCGGCAACGTCTGGTACTTCGGGACGTACCGGCCCTGAAGCGGGGCCCAGCGGCCGTCAGCGGGGGAAGACGATGGTCTTGTGGCCGTCGAGCAGCACCCGCTGCTCGCAGTGCCACCTGACGGCCCTGGCCAGCGCCACGCACTCCACGTCACGCCCGATGGCCGCGAGGTCGTCGGGCGAGTGGCTGTGGTTGACCCGGGCCACCTCCTGCTCGATGATCGGGCCCTCGTCCAGGTGGGACGTGACGTAGTGGGCCGTCGCGCCGATCAGCTTGACACCGCGGTTGTGGGCCTGGTGATAGGGCTTGGCCCCCTTGAACGACGGCAGGAACGAGTGGTGGATGTTGATCGCCCTGCCCGCCAGCTTCGCGCAGAGATCCTCCGACAGCACCTGCATGTAGCGGGCCAGCACCACCAGATCCACCTGGTAGTGCTCGACCAGCGCCAGCACCTCGGCCTCCTGCCTGGCCTTGGTCTCGGGGCTGATCGGCAGGTGGTGGTAGTCGACGCCGTACGACTGCGTGAGCGGACGCAGGTCGGGGTGGTTGGAGGCGACGGCGACGATCTCGATGTCGAGGCTGCCGGAGCGGACCCGGTAGAGCAGGTCGTTGAGGCAGTGGCCGAACCTGCTCACCATGATCAGCACCCGCGGCCTCCTGGCCACGTCGCGCAGCTCGAACTCCATGCCGAACTCCGGCGCGAGCGCGGCGAACGCGGCCCGGAGCTCGTCCTCCGACAGCGGCGAGGCGAACTGCACCCGCATGAAGAACCGCTGCTCGACCCGGTCGCCGAACTGCTGGCTCTCGATGATGTTGCCGCCGTGCCCGGCGAGCAGCCCGGAGACCGCGGCGACCACACCCGGCCGGTCGGGACAGGACAAGGTCAGGACGTACTCGGCTGAGGTCATGGTTCACTTTCGCGGACATGGATCGGAGGGGCGTCGCCCGGGCTGATCCGGGCAGGTTACCCGGCGTCACCACCGGGCCGCCGGTGAGTACGAGATTACCCGTCGCCTGTTCGATCCCGGCATGGGCCATGATGGGATGGTCGGCCGGGAGAGAGGAAGCGGGCGCCCGTGGACCTCGCCATACTGATCGCGGTCGCCTCCCTGTTCGCGTTCGTGTCAGGCATGAACGACGGGGGCGCGCTCCTGGCCACCGGGCTCAAGCTCCCGACAGTGCGTCCCGTGACCGGCATCGCCGCGCTCGTCGTGATGGTGGCGCTGGTGCCGCTGGCCACCCACGCGGTGGCCCTGACGTTCGTCAACAGGCTGGCCACGTTCGACGGGCCGGGCGGCAAGACGGCGATGACGATCGCGGTGCTGGCGTCGCTGGTCGTGGTGATGGTGCTGAGCTCCAGGGGCCGTCCGACCAGCCTCACCCTGGCCATCGTGGGCGGTCTCACCGGCGCGGGGCTGGGCTGGGGGCTGCCCGTGTCCGGCGGCTCCGTCGCGCTGGTGCTGTTCTTCGGGCTGGCCGCGCCTTTCGTCGGCGGGCTGCTGGCCTGGGTGATGACGCGGCTGCTGGTCCAGCTGACCTCGGCGCGCGGGCTGGGGCACTGGCACTGGGCGGGCTTCCTGCTGCAGACCGTGGCCTACGCCGCCAACGACGGGCAGAAGATGCTGGCCATCTTCATGATCGCGCTGGGCTTCTCGGACGCGCCGCTGCCGTACACGGCGCTGGTGGCGCTCCTGTTCGGGATCGGCACCCTGTACGGCCTGCCCAAGGCGGGACGCACGCTGAGCCGCGAGATCATCGTCTCCCGTCCCCTCCACGGCGTGGCGGCCGAGCTGGCCTCGGGCGTCGCGGTGATCGGCTGTGCCCTGATCGGCATGCCGGTGAGCATGACCCAGGCCGTCGCCGGCGGTCTGATCGGCGCCGGCGTGGCCCAGGGAGGTGGCCGGGTCCGCTGGTACGCCGCCGTGAAGATCGTCGTAGCCTGGATGCTGACGCTCCCCGCGAGCGCCCTGCTGGCCGGCCTCGTGGCCTTCATCCTGGCCAGGACATGAGCGGCGAAAGGAGCCCGATGAAGCGACTTCGACGCATCCGCGATCTGATGACCGGACGCATGGACAGCGCGCTGACCGAGGCCCTGCTGGGGCAGCTCGAAGCCACCAAGGAGGGCGCGTGGCTGGCCATGGCCATGATCGGTGGTGAGGTCGGCCGGACGGGCGCGCACGAGCAGATGCGCGCGATCGAGCACCTCGGCGACGAGGAGCGCCGCCGCCTGGTCGAGGAGTTGCGCACCGCGCTCGTCACCCCCATCGACCGCGAGGACCTGTTCCGGCTCTCGCGCTCGATCGACGACGTGCTCGACTCGCTGCGCGACTTCGTCCGCGAGTCGCATCTCTACCGGGTGCCCGACCAGATCCGGTTCACCCCACTGCTCGACCAGGTCATCACCGGCATCGACGCGCTGGAGAACGCCGTGCGCGACTTCGCCTCGCGCCCGTCGGCCGTGGTGCACGACGCCCTGGAGGCGAAGAAGACGGGCGGCGCGATCAGGCGGATGTACCAGTACGAGATCTCCCGCATCTTCTCCGGCGAGCTGACGGCCGACGCGATGAAGGAGCGTGAGCTGGTGCGGCGGCTGGAGATCGTCGGCATGGCCATCGGCGAGGCGGCCGACGCCATCGCTGATGGCGCCATGAAACGCTGACCCCGCGAAAGGTGAGATGGGTGGAGGATAACGATCGGCGCGCGGCGCGAGTGGTCTGCCTCGACGGGCAGGGCCGGGTGCTGCTGATGCACTGGCATGACCGGGTGAGCGGCGAGACCAGCTGGGAGCCGCCGGGGGGCGGGCTGGAGCCGGGTGAGACGGCGCTGGACGCGGCCAGGCGTGAGCTGACCGAGGAGACCGGGCTGTCCGGCTCGGCCGTGGAGGACGTCTGGGTCGAGGTGCGTCGCGATTTCCGGTGGCTCGGCGTGCGGTACGTGAAGACCGAGCCGTTCTATCTGGCGCGGTTCGAGGAGTCCAGCCCGGAGGTCGACCCGGGTGAGCTGACGCCGGAGGAGAGCGCGGCCTATCTCGGCTACGCGTGGCTGGAGAGCATGCCGGACCGGGTCGAGCCGCCCGAGCTGGCCGAGGTGGTGGCCGAGCTCACCGGCCGGCGCCGACCTGCCCGCCCGCCCGGACGGTGACCCGCGCATTGACCCGCGCGGTCGCCCCTGGTGGCTCGCCGTCGGCCCGTCATGACGCCCGCTGGCCCAGCTCGGCCAGGGTGGTGGCCATCAGCCGGCGCAGCAGGGGCCCCGCGACCGCCTCGTGCTCGGTCTCGACCGGCAATCCCTCGCCCACTCTGGCCTGGTAGATGTCACGCTCGCGCTCGTCGGTGTAGGGCTGGGCGGTCATGCCCACCACGACCGTGGCGCGGGTGCCGCCTCTCGGCAGCACGGCCACGGCGTGGGTGCGCAGGCAGCTCTCCTCGGGCGCGCCGTACCAGCCGCACTTGATCCCGGCCTCGGGGGCGGCCAGGGCCTCCCGGGTGCCGAAGGTCTGCGCGCCCTCGACCTGGCGCATCCACTCGAGCACGGTCGCCGCCACCGGGTCGCCCGCGACGGCCGACTGGGCGAGCGCGGCGTAGGCGGTGGCGACCTCGTCGGCGGCCACCTCGACGGAGCCGAATCTCGACGGGTCGCCGTTGGGCGGTGTCCAGACCACGCCGGTGCGCTGGTAGAGGTCGTCAAGGATGACGCGGGGGCCCACGGCGAGCCACAGGTTGAGGGTGTCGGTGTTGGAGGAGACCACCACCGCGGGCTCGGCGTGCCGCCGCCAGCGCTCGTCGTCGGGGATGTGGCCGGCCGTCACCCACGCGTACAGCGGTTTGAGCAGCGAGGCGCAGCGCAGCCGGGCCAGGCCGGATTTGACGCTCACGGAACGGGCGGGCGGCCCGCCGTAGCCGCGGCTGATGCCCGCGGCCTGGGCGCTGGCTCCCTGCTGGAGATCGCGTAGCAGCTCGTCGAAACCCACGCGTCCCACCGTAGTCCTACGTACCGGTCCGCCAGCGACCTTCGTACCAGTCGAGGTCCGGCGGGTCGTCCGGGAGCGGGGTGGCCCCGGGGGCGCGCAGGCCGTCGAGGGCGATGGTCAGCAGGCGCCGCTTGATGGGCCGGTGCCGCTCGCTGGGCGGGCCGGGCGCGGGGCGGCTGAACTGCTCGATGAGCAGCGAGATGTCCAGCGCGGTCACGTCGTCCCTGAGCACGCCGGCCTCGCGGGCCCGGCCCACCAGCCGGTCGGCCGTCTCGCTGGCCCGGCGGAAGGTGGCCCCCATCTCCTCGGTGACCTCGATGGTGCCGGCGACGGGGGCGAGCGCGCCCGATCCGAAGCCCACGCAGGTCCGTATGTAGTGCGCCAGCCCCTCCCAGGGCTCCGGGTGGGCCAGGCCGTCCTCGGCCGCCGACACGACGCGCTCCATGGCGATGACGCAGAGGCGCTGGAGCAGCTCCTCCTTGGTGCGGTAGCGGCGGTAGAGGCTGCCCATGCCGACGCCGGCGCGCCGGGCGATGGCCGACACGGGCGCGTCGAAGCCCTGCGTGGTGAACACCTCGTGGGCGGCCTCCAGCAGCCGGAGGTCGTTCCTGGCGGCCTCGGCCTGTCTGCCTCGCCTGCCCGCGCCTGGCGTACTCATGGGGTCAGGATAACCGCGTTGCGGAGCGAGACGCTCCGATATAGATTCCTATCGGAGCAGATCGCTCCGATTAAGGAGGTCTCATCGTGCGCGCGGTGGTGTTGAGGAAATACGGCGGACCTGAAGCGCTGCTCGTGGAGGAGGTGCCCGACCCGGTCCCGGGGCCCGGCCAGGTGCTGATCGAGGTGGCGGCGGCGGGCATCACGTTCGTCGAGACGCAGTTGCGGGCCGATCGCGGCCCGCGCCGCGTCGAGCTGCCGGTGATCCTGGGCAACGGGGTCGCGGGCGTCGTGCCCGGCACCGGCGCCCAGGTGGTGAGCACCCTGGGCGGCTCGGGCGGCTACGCGGACCTCGCGGTGGCCGACGCGGACGACCTGATCGCGATCCCCGAGGGCCTGTCACCGCGGCACGCGGTGGCGCTGCTGGCCGACGGGCGCACCGCCGTCGGCCTCATGCGCGCCGCCTCGCCACGGCCCGGCGAGTGGGTGCTGGTCGAGGCGGCCGCCGGGGGTGTCGGCGGCCTGCTCGTCCAGCTCGCCGCCGCCGCGGGAGCGCGCGTGGTGGGCGCGGCGAGCAGCCCGGCGAAGCGGCGGCTCGCCGAGGAGCTGGGGGCCGAGGTCACCGTCGACTACACCGACCCCGCCTGGGTCGACCGGGTACGTGCCGTGGCCGGGGAGCTCGACGTGGTGTTCGACGGTGTGGGCGGTGACATCGGCGCGGCGGCGCAGGGTCTGCTTCGCGACGGAGGCCGGCTGAGTGCGTACGGCATGGCGGGCGGCCCGATGACCACCCCTGCCCCCCGGGTGACCGAGGCGCCCTGGCCGGACGCCGACCTCCGCGAGCTGGCCCGGGAGGCGCTGACCGCGGCGGCCGAGGGGCGCCTGCGGCCCACGATCGGCCTCGTCCTGCCGCTGGAGTCGGCGGCCGAGGCTCACGCCGCCATCGAGGCGCGCACGGTGACCGGCAAGACCCTGCTCCTCCCCGGCACGCGCTGACCCGGCACGCGCTGACCCGGCACGCGCTGACCCGGCACGTCGTCAAGGCCGTCGCGACGCGCGTTCCTCGTCGGCGTCGGCCTCCGCCGTCCGGCCCAGCGCGCGCAGCGCGACCGCGCGGTTGGCGTACAGGTCCGGCATCGGTTCGAGGCCGATGGCCCGCGACAGATCCTCCAGCGCGCCCTCCGGATCCCCCTCCGCGAAGCGCAGCACGCCCCGGCTCCCCCAGGCCGACGCCAGAGACGGAGCCGCCTCGACGGCCCGGTCGAGCGCCCGGCGGGCCTCCTCCAGCCGCCCGGCGGCGGTCTCCAGCTGACCGAGCACCACCAGCAGGTGGGGGTCGCCGGGCGCCAGCGCCAGCCCGGCCGTCACCTCGGCCCTGGCCTCCTCGTCGCGGTCCAGCCCGGCCAGCAGTCCGGCCCGGTTGACGCGAGCGTCCAGGTAGCTCGGATCGAGGTCGATCACCCTGTCCAGGTCGGCCAGGGCGCCGTCGAGGTCACCTCGCGTGATCCGCAGCTCGGCCCGGTTGTAGTGGGCCTCGGGCAGCGGCGGGCCGGCCCGCATGGCGCACTCGTAGTCCTCCAGCGCCTCGTCGTGGCGGCCGAGCTTGACCAGCAGGTTGCCCCGGTCCAGGTGGTGGTCGGGGAACATCGGGTCGATCGCGATCGCCGCCGCGTAGTCGTCCAGCGCCTCCTTGACCCGCCCGAACCCGGCGAGCAACCGGGCGCGGTTGGCCAGCAGCACCATCCGGTGCACGGGATGCCGCTCTCCCAGCTCGCGGGCCAGCTCCAGGGCCGACTCCACCAGCGCGAGCGCGGCCGCCCGGCGGCCTTCGCGCAGCTCGATCAGCGCCAGCCCGTTGCGGTCGAAACCCAGCTTGAACGCCCGCTCCACCGGGTCGGGCAACAGCCCGGAGATGGCGATGGCCTCGTTGATCCAGCCCCGGGCCGCGGCGAGGTCGCGCCGCGCGGGGTCGGGGTGACGGGCTTCGAGCATCGCCATGCCGTACGCGGCGGCGGCGTGCATGGCCGGATCCTGGCTCGCCCGGCGTACGCGTCCCCACACCTCGCGGGCCTCGTGGACGCGGCCGAGCCCGCCGAGCGCGGTCGCGGTGCGCTGGGCGAAGCGCCACCACGGCGGGCCACCAGGCTCGGTGCGTGTCAGCCCACGCCTGCCCAGCTCCACCACCGCGTGCAGGAACCCCTCGCGCACACACCGGTCGACCAGCTCCCACAGCGTGCCGGCGTCGCGCGCGTCGTCGGGAGGTCGCGGCCCGTCCGGCTGGACCACGATCGTCAGCAGCCGTGGCGGGATCCTGCGCGCCATCACCTCCAGCAGCTCGGTGTCCGTCGGGTCGGCCTCGGCGCCGTTGCACACCACCAGCGTCCGGCCGGCGGGCACCACCGCGCGCACGAACTCCGTGACCCCGTTGGCCAGCCGCAGCGTACGCCGGGGCGCGGGCACGAGGATGCGCTCCTCGTCGGGCAGGTCCGCGTCGACGGTGACCCTCCGGACGGCCACCCGATCTCTCAGACCGGGCGCGACGGCCCGGATCTCGATGTCGTGCGCCGCCACCTCGCCGGGGGAACGTTCCAGAGCCGGGGGAACGAGGTGGTGCAGCAACGCCGATCCCACCGTGTAGGGGCCGCGCGGTCCCCGATGCCCGTCGATCATCGGCATCAGCAACCGCACGGCCCCGGATCGGGCGTCCGGCACGCCCTGAGCCTTGAGGTGAGACCCGCCCTCGGTCATCCCTTGTGGATGACGCTGGAGGTCCCGGTGAGCTTCGCCATGCCCGGCTTTCGAACGAGAATACGTTTCATGATGCGCCTTCCGCGCGGGGATAAGCCCCATTATTCGGACACTTCACCGATTATCAAGTTTCGCGACTAATAAGTGCGATGCTAAATGCCGAAAAGCGCCTACTATTCGGCCACGGCGAGCTGCCTACCGGAAACGAAACCAGCAGGGCTTCGCCGCCTGTCTGGCCTGCTCGGACTCCTCCAGGAGGTCGCAGAGACAACGCCCCAGGAGCGTGATCGACCGGCAGCAGCCGGGACCGGGCATGTTGCGCGCCCGGACGATGAGAGTGGCCCTTTCGATCAGCCTCTCCAGGCTGGGCTCTCTGGCGCCTTTGATCGAATGCGTGTCCCACTGGCACGGCCGGTCTTGCACACAGGCGCTCTTCGCGATGAACGGCGGAGGTTCGACGCCCAGCTTCAGCGGATCGGTCCGTTTGATCTTCAGGTCGGCCAGCCGTTTCGACGCCTGCCGCGACACGGCGAGCAGGTCGCGGTCGCGGGTGTCCGCGGGCTTGACCGGCGCCGAGGCGCCGACCGCCGGCACGGCCAGCAGCATCGCGCCCGCCATCAGCGTGCCGCCCACGATCATGCTCCAGCCGAGCGGCTCGTGGAACCAGATGACCGCGATGACCGTCACCCACAGCGGCTGCGACGACATCAGCACCGCGCTGGGCACGGCCGACACGTACGCCTGGGCGTACGAACGAGCCAGGAAGCCCAGGGCGCAGGACACGACCGACAGGTGCGCCAGGATGGCCCAGTCGGACCCCGTTTCCGGCAGGTCGACGCCGTCGCGGACCGCGAAGGCGCCGTTCATGATGCCGATGGTGGCCAACTGGATGACGGTCAGCGCGTACGCGTCGAAGGCCTTGCCCGAGCGCGAGAACCAGGCGAGCAGCAGCGTGTGCCCGGCGTAGAGCGCCGCCGCGCAGAGCGTCATGCCGAGCGCCAGCATCGAGATCTCCTGGTCGTCGACCCCGCGCAGCAGCGTGAACACCGTCATGCCCGCCAGCGCGAGCCCGACCCCCACCCAGACCCGGAACAGGAGCCGGGTCCGGAACAGGACCAGGGCCAGCAGCGGAGTGATCACCACGCTGCAACCGACGGCGAACCCCGACACCGCCGACGGCAGGTTCTCCAGCGCGATCGCCTGGGACGTCTGCCCGACGCCGAACATGACGCCAAGGAGCGCCCCGTTGCCCCACGTGCGCCATGGCAGCCTCCGCAGGCATCTGGGCCGGAGCGCGAGCAGCGTCAGCGCCGCGATCGTGTAGCGCTCGGCCAGCAGGTCCTCGACCGGTAACCGGAGGATGAGATCTTTCATCAGCGGGAACGCCGACCCCCAAGCGGCGCTGACGAACAACAGAAGCACGGCTCCCAGGAGGGGTCGGGGAGCGGGCACGACTGCCATGGCCGAAGCATCTCACTACAAAACGCAGCCAGGGATGTACAGCCAGCAGCCGGTGATGTTCCTCTACCACTCGGAGGTAAGTGCCTCACCCGCAGGTTCGTACATCCCTATCCGCGATCGTCGCCGAACCGGCCATTACTGTCGAATGTCCGCCATCGCTCCGGCTTTCCGCAGGTAACGCGGGCGGGAACCAAGGGGACCGTCAGTGGTCGACGGCGGCGGGCACGAGCCGCTTCGCCAGGTAGACCACGACGTTGTCACCCAACGGACACCTGGAGATCTCACGCCAGCCGTGCCGCTCGTAGAGCGCCAGGGCGGCCTCCTGCCGGGTCGTGGTGTCGCCGCGCAGGCCCTGGAAGCCGAGCTCCACCGCCCTGCTCTCGATGGCGGCGAGCATGGCGGTGCCGAAGCCGCGCCGCTGGAACGCCGGATGGACCCGGAGCCGGCACAGCTCGGCCGTCTCGGAGTCGATGGGCCGCAGCCCGACCATGGCCATGACCCGCCCGCCCACCTCGCCGACGAGAAAGTCACCGCCGCAGGCCAGGTAGAGCTCCTGGATGCGCGGGAAGTCGTCGTCATAGTAGACGCCGTCGCCGGGGGCGAGGCCCACCTCGGCGAGGCTGATCTGGTGCAGGGCGAGGATCGTGTCGAGGTCAGACCAGCGATAGCGCCGGATCGTCAGCGTCATGCACCGCCACTCCCCTCGCCGCGGGCGGCCACCGGCGGGCGGAGCTGGGCCTGGAAGGCGACCAGGCCGGGGTGGTGCTTGTCGCGCGCGAGAATGGCCTGCTCCAGCGCGAGGGCCGGGCGCATGATGAAGTCGGTGCGGTATTCGGGGCCGAGCATGGCCAGCGCCTTGGTGCCGATGTCGAGGGCGTCGGTGAGGTCGCCCTCGATCAGGCGGCACTGGGCGCGGTCGAGCCTGATCAGCGTCTGGTCGAGGATGTGGTCCTGGTATTTGTCGAGGGCCTGGTCGAGCACGACCTCGGCCTCCAGGGTCTGGCCCAGCTTGGTCAGCACGTCGCCCTGGTAGAAGTAGAGCTGGCGCTCGGTATAGCCGAAGGCCATGTCCTCCTGCTCGTTGCTCTTCATGTGGGTGAAGGCGTTGCGGGCGCGGGCGAGAGCGCGTTTGGCCTGGTCGACGACTTCTTTCTTGCTGTCGGTGCCCGACAGCATGGCCAGTGCGCGGGCCTCGACGACCGGGGCCATGGCCTGGGCGGCGCAGGGGGTCTGGCCGGCCAGGTCGCGGCTCTTCTTGGCGAGGTTGAGCGCCTCGCGGGCGTCTCCGTAGTAGAGCGGGACGAGCGCCTCGCGGGCGGTCACCCAGGCGCGCAGCGCGCGGTCGCCGGTCTCGTCGGCGGCGGTGCGGCCGGTACGGAAGAACGAGCGGGCCAGCCGGTGGTCACCCAGATTGATCATGATCATGCCGCTCAGCCCGGACAACTGGGCGCTCATCCGGCACAGGCGTTCCTGCAGGTCGATCGGCTGGCGGCAGGACATGGCGCTGCGCACGGCGCTCAGCTCCAGCAGCACGTCGCAGAGCAGGCGGAGAGGGGCGGTGGTCGAATACTGCCGGCCGAAGCTGAGGGTGGCCTCCTCCCACTGGTCGAGCATGGCGGCGGACACCGTGGCCGAGACGAGCGTGTCGTCCATCCGCCGCCTGATGCCCTCGATCGCGCCGAGCACCGGCCCGTCGAGCCTGGCGTCGGGGTTGTTGGCCAGGAGTTGCAGCAGGGTGCGCCGCAGGACGTTCTCGTCCTCCTCGTTGTCGGGCCGAGGCTCGTCGCGGTCGGGGGCCAGCAGGTCACGCACCGGCGTGGACGGGCCGGGCCGCTCGACGACGTCGCCGCCGACCACGCCGGGCATCCGGTGCCCGTGACCGCAGATGCACGGACCGTCGTAGCCGAGCACCGTGGGCTCGACGCGGTAGACGGAGCACAGGTAGTGGAGGTATTCGGGGCCCGGCCGCTTCAGACCGCTCTCGTAGGCCGACAACAGCGTCTCGCCGATGCCGGGCGGGCCCTTGGAGTCACGCTCGAACAGGGCTCTCACCTGCTCGATCACGTCAGCCAGCGCGATGCCGTGAGAGAGCCGATGACTCTTGATCTTCGTGGTGCCGAACTGCGGCGAGCACGCTTCGTGGATCTCTTCAGCGATCTGCGCGGCGGTGCGGCCGACGGCCAGGCCCCTGGCCCGGATCCGCCGTGCCATCTCAGTTTCCCTGTGCTGCCTGCCGGACATCCCGGCCCCTCTCACACACGTACCTACCGGTCCGCTACCGATGACTGAGCGTAGCCTGCACGTTGCGCTGTGACTACCTAAGACTATGAACCAGTGTTGACTGGAAGAAAACGCCCGCCAGAAGTTTACGGATAAGGATCGTCCTCCGGCGGACTGTTTCTTACATCCCATGAGGGAGATAGCGACTCCCTGTGCATACGGGGGCAGCATTGCGTAGCGAACCGAAGTGAGTCATCTTGGGCCCACCACTAGCGATTCAAGGGAGGGACGAAAGGTGGGGGACGACAATTTCGGGCACCTCGAGCGTCTGGTCTCAGAGCTCGGCGCACGCGGGTTGCTCGCACGGGTGGTCCGGACCCAGAGCGGACGGCTGTTCGTGCGGGTGATAAATCCGAACGCGACGAGCCTCTCCGAGAACGTCACCTGTCGGCCGACCGCGGTCTCCGACCTCCCCGACTGGTGGTACTGCTGGTCGTGGGGCGAGCGGATGCACACGGCCGACGACCCTGCCGGTGCCGCGACGAAGGTCGCGCGCGTGCTCGCCGCAGTGGGGGAATGACAGGGCGGTGACCCTGGTGGAGCGCAGCCACCACGGCTCACCGCGACCGCTGCGGCCCCAGGGAGCCGGCGGGGTGATCGGTGCGGAGGGCCTCCGGGGTCCTGGTCATCCCGCCGGTTCCGGCCCAGGAACCGATCAGAGGCGCGTACGGCCGGCGAGCCGTACGGAACGAGCCCGCCCTCCGGTGGGCGACCCACTCCCCAGAACGGCGCGGGACATGCTTCCGGGTGCGTGTCCCGTCCGAGCCGTACGTCACCGGAGCGTCAGGATCTCGCCCTCCGCGGCCACGAAACCCTGACGACCCCGTCTTCCCCGGCGTGATGTGACGGCGGCCGGTTCGGTCGGCGGTATTCCCTGGGCCAAAATAGGCCCAGAGAACCGCCGACCGAATCGCTTTACGGAGAGGGCTTCACCCCGTGATCATGCTGGCGACCGCCACCCCATCGCCGAGTCCGAGTCCGAGCCCGAGCCCAAGCCCGAGCGACGAGCTTCTCGACCTGGACAAGGTGGGCCAGCAGATGGCGACGATCTGTCAGGACGACACGCTCCTCTGCTCCACGTTCGCCAACCTGTTCAACGGCGCCACCTGGGCGCCCATCGCCGCCAGCGCCATCACGATCCTGCTGATCGTGGTCTTCGGGTTCGTCATCCGCAACATCGTGCACCGGCTGATCACCAAGGTGGTCAACCGCGCGGCCAACACCGGCTCGATCGCCACCCGCTGGCGCAAGGGCGCGGCCACCGAGGGCATCGACGCCCTGCTGCACGAACGCCGCAAGCAGCGAGCCGAGACGATGGGCTCGGTGCTCAGGCACGTCGCCACGATCGTCATCCTCGGCACCACGGTGCTGACCGTGCTCGACCGGCTGACGATCCCCATCGCTCCCCTGCTGACCAGTGTCGGCATCCTCGGCGTCGCCGTCGGCTTCGGCGCGCAGGAGCTGGTCAAGGACTTCATCGCGGGCATGTTCATGCTGATGGAGGACCAGTACGGCGTGGGCGACGTGGTCGACGTGGGCGCCGCGATCGGCACGGTGGAAGCGGTCACCCTGCGCGTCACCCGGCTGCGCGACTCCGACGGCCGCGTCTGGTACGTCCGCAACGGCACCATCACCCGGGTCGGCAACGAGTCGCAGGGCTGGTCGCGCGCCTACCTCGACGTGCCGGTCGGCTACGCCACCGACATCGCGGCGGTGCGCGACATGCTGGCGAAGGTGGCCGACGAGCTCTGGGACGACCCTGAGTTCCGCCAGACGGTGATCGTGGAGCGCCCCGACGTGTTCGGCGTGGAGCAGTTGTCCGACAGCAGGCTGGTGTTCCGCATCTCGGTCAAGACACTGCCCGCCAAGCAGGCCGAGGTGGCCCGGGAGCTCAGGTACCGGGTCAAGCTGGCGCTCGACTCCGCGGGCATCGCCATGGTCCCCAACGCATAGGCTTGGGGCGTGACTGAAACCTCCTTTTACGACGCTGTCGGGGGCGAGGAGACCTTCCGCCGCCTCGTTCACCGTTTCTACGAGGGCGTCGCGAAGGACCCGCTGCTGCGCCCGCTCTATCCGGAGGAAGACCTCACAGGTGCCGAGGACCGGCTTCGGGGTTTCCTGATCCAGTACTGGGGCGGCCCCAATACCTACAGCCAGGAGCGGGGCCATCCGAGGCTGCGCATGCGGCACGTGCCGTTCGTGATCGGCGAGGCCGAGCGCGAGGCGTGGCTCAAGCACATGCGTGACGGGGTCGACTCGCTGGACCTTCCCGAGGAGCTGGAGAGCCGGCTCTGGACCTATCTCGTCAACGCGGCCCACAGTTTGGTGAACTCCCCGACATAGCGGGCATGACCGCCACATGGTTATCCCCTGGTGGCGTGACGCAGTCGTCTATGAGATCTACGTTCGCAGCTTCGCCGACGCCTCGGGTGATGGCGTCGGCGACCTGGCCGGCATCCGGCAGCGCCTCCCCTACCTGCGCGAGCTAGGGGTCGACGCCATCTGGCTGACGCCCTTCTACCCGTCCCCGATGGCCGACGGCGGCTACGACGTCGCCGACTACCGCGACGTCGACCCGTTATTCGGGTCGCTGGCCGACTTCGAGGAGCTGGTCGCCGAGGCGCACGCGCACGAGCTGAAGGTGCTCGTGGACGTCGTGCCCAACCACAGCTCCGCCGAGCATCCCTGGTTCCAGGCGGCGCTGCGTGGCGAGGGCCGCGACCGCTACCTCTTCCGTGACGAGCCCAACAACTGGCAGTCCACGTTCAGCGGCCCGGCGTGGACCCGGCTGCCCGACGGGCAGTGGTACCTCCACCTGTTCGCCCCCGGGCAGCCCGACTTCAACTGGCGCAACCCCGAAGTCCACGACGAGTTCCTCGACGTCCTGCGGTTCTGGCTCGACAGAGGCGTCGACGGGTTCCGGATCGACGTGGCGATGGGCCTCTACAAGGAGGAGGGGCTGCCGGACGTCAAGGACCAGTCGTTCAAGGCGGTCTCGCCGATCTGGGGCCGGCCCGAGGTGCACGACGTCTACCGGGCCTGGCGCAAGCTGCTCGACGAGTATCCGGGCGAGCGGATGGCCGTGGGCGAGGTGTGGACCGACGACCTGGCCGACCTCGCGCTGTACGTCCGCCCGGACGAGCTGCACCAGAGCTTCAACTTCGCCTGGCTGCAGGCTCCCTGGTCGGCGACGGCGTTCCGGAAGGTGATCGACGACACCCTGGCGACCGTCCCGTTCGCCACCTGGGTGCTGTCCAACCACGATGTCGTACGGCACCGCACCCGTTACGAGGCGACCGAGCCCGGCCTCGGTCTCGCCAGGGCGAAGGCGGCGTTGCTCGCCATGCTGGCGCTGCCCGGCTCGGCCTACCTCTACCAGGGGGAGGAGCTGGGCCTGCCCGAGGTGCTGGATCTGCCGGCGGAGGCGCGCCAGGACCCGGTCTTCCTCCAGTCGGATGGCACGCTGCCCGGCCGCGACGGCTGCCGGGTGCCGTTGCCGTGGTCGTCCGGCGGGGCGTCCCACGGGTTCTCCCCCGACGGAGCGCGGCCCTGGCTGCCCCAGCCGCCGGACTTCGCGGCGCTCAGCGTCGAGGCCCAGACCGGCGACCCCGCGTCGACGCTGGAGTTCTACCGCAGGGCGCTGGCCTGCCGTCGCGAACTGGCGGGATCGATTCCTTACACCATCGAGTGGCTGGATTCCACCCCGGATGCGCTTTTCTTCACCCGTGGGCCGCTGACCTGCGCCATCAACTGCGGTGTGGAGCCCGTACGACTGCCGCCGCACGACCGGGCGCTGATCGCGAGCGGCCCGCTGGAAGGGAAGATGCTGCCGCCCGACACCGCGGTCTGGCTGCGCACCGGCTGATCACGGCGGCCGTGGCACGACATGGGCGTTCGGTTCGCCGCGGGCGGGGATGACGGGCAGCGAGAGCAGCGTGCAGGCCAGCCCCGCGGCGAACCCGGCCCAGTAGCCCACGCTCGTGATGAGCAGCCCGGCCAGCGGGGCGGCGGCCAGGGCGACGCTGTTCTGCAGCGTGTTGTGGGTGCCGAGCACCCGCCCGGCCCAGCCGGGCCCGGCCAGCTCCCCCGCGGCGAGGTAGGCCAGGCCGTTGCCGGCCACGGTCATCAGCGCGGCCAGGGCGAGCATGACGGGGCCGAGCCAGGACCGCGTGGCCGTGCCCAGCACGAGCAGCGCGAGCACGGCCAGCGATCCGCACGTCAGGATTCGCATGGGCGCCATCCGCAGGCCCGAGCGGTCGGACCAGCGGCCCACCGCGACGCGTGCCACCGCGCCGCCGATCGCGGCCACGCCGAACAGCTGTCCGGCGTGCACGACGTCCCAGTGGTAGACGCCGACCAGGCAGGTGACGCCGTACGTGCTGATCGCGATCTGCGGCACCACCTGCAGTGCGCTGGTGGCGTGCACCCGCCAGAGCGTGACCTGCCGGTACGGCGAGGCGGCCGGCGGCGGCCGGGTGCCGGAGACCGTGTGCGGCGGGTCGGCCAGGAACAGCCCGGCAAGCACGGCGGCCAGCAGGCTGACGGCGGCGCAGACGGCGAGCACGCCCGGGATGCCGTGGGCCCGCGAGACGGGCGGCAGGACGAACGCGGCCACGGCCATGCCGAGCGTGTAGGAGACCTGGCGCAGGCCCATGGCGACGCCGCGTTCGGGCGGCTGGAACCAGCCGAGCACGATCCGGCCGCCGCCCACCATCGCGGCCGAGCCCGCCGCTCCGGCCAGTGCCAGCAGGCCGATCACCGCCCACGTCGCGGTGACCTGGGTCAGGCAGGCGAGCAGCACGGCCGCCAGCCCGACGCCGAGGCCGAGCACGAGCCGTTCGCCGCGACGGTCGGCCAGCATGCCCCAGGGGACGAGGGCGAGCAGGATGCCGAGCGCGGGCGCGTTGCCGATGAAGCCGGCGACGGGCAGCGAGACGCCGAAGAAGCGCTGGATGTCGGGCATGACCAGGGGGAGGCCGAAGAGGCCGAGCGTGACGCTGGCGTGGGCGTTGACCCCCAGCGCGAGCATCAGCCAGCGCCGGCGGTGGGCGTCCTTCACGGCACGGCGGCTAGCCCGCGGCCTGAAAGCGCCTGAGGTAGGCGACCTCGTCGTCCGTCAGCCTGCGGGGAGCCGCGCGCTCCACGTCGTAGGCGACGATCACCGAGGTGGCGGTCACGAACACCTCGTCCTCGTCGCGGATCTCGTACTGGAGCGTGAACCTGACCGGCCGCAGCTCGGTCACCCAGGTCTCCACCAGAACCGGCTCGGCGCGGAAGCCGAGCGGGCGGCGGTAGTCGATCTCGTGCCGGGCGACGACGAGGCTCTTGAAGGGGGCGTCACCCGCTTTGTACGGGTCGATGTGGAGCATCCCGAGCCGGGCGTCCTCCAGATAGTCGAAGAACCGGACATTATTCACATGTCCCAGCGAATCGATGTCCGCGAACCGCACCATTCTGGGAAAGACATGCCGCTGAGCCAGGGAGTTTCGTGCCACTGCGCCACCGTACCGGTTGCGGTCGGGCGCCCTTACTCCGGGCGGTGCACGCCGGCACGTCGAGCGCCGAGACCACGACCGGGCCGCCCGCGGCTTCCTGAGGACGAGGAGCGGGAGGCCTGGCGCGAAGCCCGCCGGGCCGGTCAGGATCAGAGGAGGCCCTATTATTTCTAGATTTCAATACTAGAATCCAGTTCACATCAGCAACCGGTCAAGGATCGAGGTGTCAGATGAGCGGGATCGTCGAAGGTCGCGTGGTGATCGTCACGGGCGCGGCCAGGGGCATCGGGCGGGGGCACGCGCTCGAGTTCGCCCGCCAGGGCGCGAAGGTCGTGGTCAACGACCTCGGCGCGGAGGTCGACGGCACGGGATCGTCGGAGGCCGCGGCGGCCGTCGTCGAGGAGATCGAGGCACTGGGCGGGGAGGCGATCGTCAACGGCGAGGACGTCTCCGACTTCGACGGCGCGGCCCGGCTGGTCCAGTCGGCCGTCGACCACTTCGGCGACCTGCACGTGCTGGTCAACAACGCCGGCATCCTGCGCGACCGGATGCTGGTCAACATGACCGCCGAGGAGTGGGACGCGGTCATCAGGGTGCACCTGCGCGGCACGTTCGCGCCGCTGCGCCACGCCGCCGCCTACTGGCGGGGCCGGGCGAAGTCCGGCGAGCCGGTGGACGCGCGGATCATCAACACCACGTCCTCCTCCGGCATCTACGGCAATCCCGGGCAGGGCAACTACGGCGCGGCCAAGGCCGGCATCGCGGGCCTGACCGTCATCGCGGCCAAGGAACTGGCGAGGTACGGCGTGACGGTCAACGCCGTCGCCCCCGCCGCGCTCACCCGCATGACGGAGGGCCTCATCCCGAGCGGCGCCGCGGCCGACCCCGACGACATCGCCCCGCTGGTGGTCTGGCTGTCCAGCGCCGAGGCCCGGGGCGTGACCGGCCGGGTGTTCAACGTGCGGGCCGGGATGATCAGCGTGGCCGAGGGCTGGCACGCCGGCCCGGCCGTGGACAAGGGCGGCCGGTGGGACCCGGCCGAGCTGGGCGCGGTCATCCCCGCCCTGGTCGACAAGGCCGCGCCCAACGCGCTGACCAACGGCCAGATCCCCGGACGGGAGAGCTGACATGCCGCTCGACCACGGATCGATCGGCGTCGAGAGCCCACCGCACGAGCGCTCGTGGACCGCCAAGGACACCATGCTGTACGCCCTCGGGGTCGGCGCGGGCGTGCGCGAGACGGTCTTCAGCACGGAGAAGGACCAGCGGGTGCTGCCCACGTTCGCGGTGCTGGCCGCGCAGGCGCCGGGCGGGCGGCGGATCGGCGACTTCGACCCGGCCATGCTGGTCCACGCCGAGCAGGGCTTCGAGCTGCACCGCGAGCTGCCGCCGGCGGGCCGCGTGCGGACCACCTCGAAGGTCACCGGCATCTACGACAAGGGGTCCGGCGCGCTGGTCACCAGCGAGTCGCTCGCCGTCGACCCCGGCACCGGCGAGCCCGTGGTCACCTCTCGCAGTGCCGTCTTCATCAGGGGCGAAGGCGGATTCGGCGGCGACCGGGGCCCGCGTGACGACTGGTCCGTGCCGGAGCGGGCGCCCGACCACAAGGTGACCTATCCGACCACGCCCGACCAGGCGCTGATCTACCGGCTCTCCGGCGACTACAACCCGCTCCACTCCGACCCCGAGTTCGCCGCACGGGCCGGGTTCGACCGCCCGATCCTGCATGGTCTGTGCACCTACGGCGTGACCGGGCGGGCGCTGCTGCACGCCGTGGCGGGGTCGGATCCGGCCAGGTTCGGGGCGATGTCGGGCAGGTTCACCAGCCCGGTCTTCCCCGGCGAGTCGCTCACGGTGTCGATCTGGGTGGACGGCCCGGCCGTGCTCTTCAGGACGGCCAAGGACGACGGGACCGTGGTGATCGACAGGGGGCGGGCCGCGATCAGCGCCCGTCCAGCCCCCTGAGCGGGTCGAGGCGGCGGATCAGCGTCATCGCCGCCTCGATGATCTCCTGCGCCTCCTTCTCGGTGTCGCTGGTGGCGACCTCTCGGGCGGCCTCGGCGATGATGCTGGTCAGCACGGCCACGGTGAACCGGTCGAGCGGCTCTCCCCCGGCGCCGAGCAGCACGGCGTTCTGGCGTACCCACTCCCTGCCCCGGGTGCGGCGGATCAGCTCGAAGCCCGGCGGGCCGTCGCCGTTCATGAACAGTCTGACCAGATCGCGCCGGTCCCAGGCGCCGGCGAGGTAGGCCCGGGCGCCGGAGATCAGCAGCTCGACCGGGTCGTCGACGCCGGTCTGCCTGGCCCTGGCCACGCTGGAGGCCGAGGCCTCCTCGTGGGCGGCCTGGTGGTCCTCGTACAGCGCGAGGAACAGCTCCGTCTTGCCGCCGAAGTGATGGTAAAGGCTGCCCACGCTCGACCCGGCGCGGGCCACCACGTCGGCCACGTTGGCCTCCGCGAAGCCGTGCTCACTGAAGATCTCGCGGGCCGCCCTGAGCATGCTCTTGCGGGTCTCGGCCGTACGACTCCACTCCCACGAAGACTTGCGCGCCATCGGACCATCGTAGCCGAGCAAATTCTAGAATCGTGTTCTTGACAGCCCGCCGGGGCGACTCTTTGCTAGAAGCAAATTCTAAAATCTGGGAGGCGGCTGTGGACTTCTCGCTCAGCACCGAGGAACGGCAGATCCGCGACACGGTCCGGTCCTTCGTGGAGAAGGAGATCATGCCGCTGGAGCCCGGCGTCCTCCGCAACGAGCGTGAAGGCCGCCCCGGCCTCGACCCCGAAACCGTCCGCGACCTGCGCGCCAAGGCCAGGAAGAGCGGCTTCTGGGGCATCAACACCCCCGAGGAGTACGGCGGAGCCGCGCTCGGCCCCGTGATGTCCGCGATCATCGCCATGGAGGTCGGCAGGACGTTCGTCCCGTTCACCTTCGGCGGCAGCGCCGACAACATCCTCTATGCCGGCACCGAGGAGCAGAAGCGGCGCTACCTCGTCCCGACGATCGAAGGCGAGCGCCGCTCCTGCTTCGCGATCACCGAGCCGGGCGCGGGCTCCGACGCCCGCAACATCCGCACCCGCGCGGTCCGCGACGGCGCCGAATGGATCATCAACGGCGAGAAGACCTTCATCACCGGCGGCAACGAGGCCGACTTCGTGATGGTCTTCGCCGTGGCCGAGCCGTACGGCGTCACCTGCTTCCTGGCCGACCGCGACATGGGCTGGCGATCCGAGCCGATCCCGACCATGGGCCAGTGGGGCCCGGCCTCCCTGGTGTTCCAGGATGTACGGGTGCCGGAGGAGAACATCCTCGGCGAACTCGGCAAGGGCTTCGAACTGGCCATGCAGTGGATCGGCCAGGGCCGGTACATGATCCCGGCCAGGGCCATCGGGGCCGCCGAACGCATGCTCGGCATGGCGATCGACTACGCCAGGATCCGCGAGTCCATGGGCCGGAAGATCTCGGAGTACCAGGCGATCCAGTGGATGATCGCCGACTCCCAGGTGGAGATCGAAGCGGCCAAGTGGCTGACGCTGTACGCGGCCTGGCAGGTCCAGCAGGGCATGGACGCCCGGCACGCCTCGTCCATCGCCAAGCTCAACGGCGCCCTCATGGCCAACCAGGTCGTCGACCGGGTGCTGCAGATCCACGGCGGCATGGGCTACACCAAGGAGCTGCCGATCGAGCGGTGGTACCGCGAGCTGCGCCTGCTGCGCATCTTCGAGGGCACCGACGAGATCCAGCGCCGCACGATCGCCCGCAACCTGATCAAGGGCCACGCCCGCCTCGGCACCATCGGCGAGTGAACCGCGGCGGCGGCCGGGGGGAGAGATCGCCGCCGCCGCGGGGCTCTAGGGGAGCCGGTTCGCCAGGACGAGCGTGGCGGCCGAGGCGAACATTCCGCCGTTGCCCAGCACCACACTCACCTCGGCGTCCGGCACCTGGGCCGCCGCCTCGCCGCGGAGCTGCCGCACGGCCTCCTGGATGGCGAACATCCCGTACATCCCGGTGTGCGTGTACGAGAGGCCGCCACCGTTGGTGTTGAGCGGCAACCGGCCACCCGGCGACGTGTGGCCCTCGGCGATGAACGCCCCAGCCTCGCCCCGCCCGACGAACCCGAGGTCCTCCAGGCCGTAGATCGGCACGTGCGCGAAGGCGTCGTACACCATGAGATGGTCCACCTCGTCATGCGAGATCTTCGCCTCGGCGAACGCCGCCTCGCCCGACAGCCGGAACGCCTTTGAGGTGGTGAAGTCCTCCATCTGCGAGATGATCGGCGACTCGGCCGCCTCTCCGGACCCCAGCAGATGGACCGGGCTCCGGCGGGCCCGTTCGGCCGACGTCACGACCAACGCCCCGCCGCCGTCGGTCACCAGGCAGCACTCCAGCAGGTGGAACGGGTAGGCGACCAGCCGCGAGGCCAGCACGTCGTCCACCGTGATCAGGTCGCGGTACATCGCCCTCGGGTTGAGATGCGCCCACCGCCGCTGCGCCACGGCGACCTCGGCCAGCTGCTCGTGCGTGAGCCCCGTCGCCTTCATGTAGCGCAGCGCCGTCAGCGTGAACATCGTGGCGGGCCCCATCACGCCGTACGGCACCTCGAACTGCCCCGCCAGCGAGTCGGCCGCCATCCCGAACCTCGACGCGCCGACCCGCGACCTGCCCGACTCACCGTGGGTGATCAGCACCGTGTGGCACAGGCCGGCCCGGATGGCCGCCGCGGCGTGCCGTACGTGGAACAGGAAGGACGACCCGCCCACCGCCGTGCCGTCGAGCCAGGCGGGGGTGATGCCGAGCGCGTGCGCGAGCTGGATCGGGCCCGGGTTGCCTACGGTGGCGATGCCGTCGACGTCGTCCTTGGTCATGCCCGCGTCGGCGAGCGCGTTGCGGGCCGCCTCCAGGTGCAGCGCGGTGGTCGAGTGTCGCGGGAGCCGCCCCACCTCGTCGGTCTCGGCGGCGCCGGCGATCACGATGCTCACGCCGCTCCTCCCGCGGGCTCGAAGAGCGGCACGCTGACGTCGCCGCGCCGCTCGAAGACGACACGAAGCGGCAGGTCGAGCGGGAGGTTCTCGGGCGTGATCTCGACGCCCACGATGTTCGTCATCATCCGCACGCCCTCCTCCAGCTCCACCACGGCGATCGCGTACGGGCCGTCGTCCTCGAACCCGCGAGCGGGCCGATGGTTGATCACGTACGAGTAGAGGGTCGCGCGGCCGCTGGCCCGCACCCATTCGACCTCGTTGGCACCGCAGTGCGGGCAGCTCGGCCGGGGATAGAAGTAGTGCCGCGCGCACGCCTGGCAGCGCTGGATCCTGAGCTCGCCCGCCGCCGCGCCGTCCCAGAAGGGCTGCGTCTCCGGCGTGGGCTTCGGTACCGGCTTCATCGGCCTCCCCATCTTTCTAGAATCACACTCTAGAGTCAGATGCGGAACCACGGGAGACCTTTCCGGGGTCGTGGAGGTTCACGCCGGAATGCTCACGGGCTGGGGATGCTCACGGGCTGGGAATGCCGTCTCCGTTCCGGCCCCGTCCGGCCAGCACCTCCTCCAACGTCGCCCGCCAGTCGTCGGGGTCGCGCTTGCCGGGCTGGGCGAGCTGGATCAGCACACCCTGCGCCTCCTTGGGGTGCAGGAACACCTCCTTCCAGCGAACATCCCCGATGTTCAGGCCGTGCAGCCGGTAGCCGCGTCCGGCCAGCCGGGCCACGGCGGCCTCGATGTCGTTGACGTGGAAGTTCAGGTGGTGAACGCCGCCCCTGCCCCGGGTCAGCTCGAAGAACGTGTCGAAGAACGTCGATCCGGACAGCGGCTCCATGAGCTCGACCTTGCCGCCGTTGGCGTAGGTGAGTTGCAGGGTGCGGTAGCCGCTCACCCGGTTGTCTCCGCCGCCGCCGCGATGCTCGCCGCCCAGCAGGTCGCGGTAGATCGGGAGCAGGTCCCTGATCCTCGGCGCCGCCACGGCCGTGTGGTCGAAGGTCACTTCGAGTCCGTCCAGTTCCAGATCCACGCACGGCCCCTTCCGCCTCAATCCTAGAATTTGATTCTAGACGGAAGTCCTCCGCGTCGCACGCCCACTCACGCGACATCTCCCGAAGACGAACGCCGAAAGGTCAGGCGGTGGACACCCTCGACGCCCACCGCCTGACCTCCCTCACCTCGCCCGCCCGACTCGCCCCGCTCTCGCCGCGACCGGTCGGCCGTTACCTTCTAGCAGGAGGCCAGGCCCCACGACTGAGAGCCACTGACCTTCTTACTGTGCAGGATCGTGCTTTCCAGGCGGGGAACGGAAATGCACCATCCCCAACTGCCGCCGATGTGCGCCTTGAAGCGGACGATGCTGTTGCCGCAGTTGCGGTACGCGACGTACTGCGTGCCGCCGGAGGTGTAGCTACTGGCACCGCACGGGTCGGCCGAAGCGGCCCCCGCCGGAACAACCAGAGCGGACGAAATCACCGCCGCGACAAAAACACCCTTGAGAAAACGGGACATGGCCATCCTTTCCTCATAACTGTCGTCATGTAATGGCCGCCCCCGCCAGGCCTCAACGGCTTGACCTGGCCGCGGCCAGCGAACGTCGCTAGCTCGCAAACGCGTTGCGGCCGTTCCTCGGCTCCTCGTCGATGAGGCACTGGGCTATCGACGGGCCTGCGCCGACCCGCTTCCACACGCCGTATCTCGTGGTGTACGTCGACTTGCCGATCCGGTAGCAGTCGACGATCGCCCTGAAGGACCCCGTGCCCTTCGTGCAGTTGAACCAGTAGGCGTTGTCCTTGTACAGGCTGCTGCAGCTGGAGGGGGCGGCAGACGCCGCGCTCGCCGGCATGAGCATCGCCCCGGTCGCCAGCGCGCTGACCGCCATGAGCTTGACAGCCTTACTGAACATGTTGAGCAAACCAATCTCCTGACAGAGGATAGGGAACAACGTGCGGGCCGCATCGCGTCGCGCACTCCCGAATTCACGCACCACGAACCCGGGAAACGGCACTCGAAAGCAAGCCCGATCTCCAGGCACGCATGCGATGCGTTCGAACGGCTGTTTCCGTGAACGTGGTCACCGGGAACGGTGCCCCGTGAACAATGGAAGGCGAGGGCCCGAACACGGCCCGTTCACGCGGGGCCGATCAGCTGCGATCGGCCCGTCTCATGGGCTGTGCCGCCCGTCCGTGGCCGGCCTGTTCGCAGGCTTTCGGCCCATCTGTTGCGGATCTCGTCGCATGGTCGCCGCAGTCACCGTGCAGATGAGCGCGGCCCCACAGGGACGGCATCGCACCGGCGCCGAGGCCCCCTGAGGGAGATCGACGCCCACGAAAATCCGGGTGCGGGACGTGGTGTAACTGCCGGCAACCGCGATGCGGCCGACGACCTGGCCGCCTCGGCGAAAGCGCCCTTGAGCATGCGCGTCATGGCCATCCTTCCAGCTACCGCCGTAGCGGTTTCGGTGGTCACGAAGATCAGCCTGCCAGGTTCCTTCGCGGGGAACAACGCATGTTTCGGCCACACAACGGCTGATTCCGGCCAGCGAGGAGCACACGGCGCTGATCACGCCATTTCACGCCGGGACCTCGTCACGGCACCCCAACCTGGACTCACTCCGAATCGGCGCATGATGACGCGCACATCCGATAGGGACGCGTTGGCCATCGGTAATCGCCGCAGGATGCGCATCATTTTCCGCGTACCGAGTCGGCGAGATTCCCGCCACGACGTGTGCCCAGGTCTGGCTCATGCACCTGCGGTTGCACCGGTCCTTCTGCCGCACTGACGCGTCCGCGAATCGCGTCGAGCGGGGCCATGCGGCTTTGTCGGTAGATATCGCCTTGCCGGTTCCGTTAAGAATCTGAACAATCGCCTAGCGTGATGGGGATCTCCGGCTTCGAGCCGACCTTTCTTGTCGGGCTTGGAGCCGTCCGAAAGGAACATGGACCGGGCCTGGCCGCGCTTGCCGGCCGGCGTCTGACGGGGTTCGCGATCGTGTGTTTCGCCGAGGACGGGGACTGGTTCGCCGACTGTCCCGTCGTCTTGGACTTCGACGGTGTCCAGGCAGAGATCTGCCACTGGAAGCTCGATGAGCTGTCGATCGGCTGGAACAGCATCGACACGACGGGCGCGATCAGTGGCTGGGAGTGGTTCGAGCTGACTCCGGCATGGTCCAGCGCCGACGAACGGCTTGAGCCGTTCGTCGGCCAAGAACTGCGCCAAGTCGCTCTGCTCGAGTGGCGTCCTTCGGGTCATGACCTGGCGGACGGCAGCGTCGCGGTGGAGTTCGTCTTTGATGCAGGTCGTTTCCACATCTCCAACGCTCTTGATGAGAACAGCATCGATCTCGGCGACGCTCATCCAGAATTCGTGCGGCACCGGTTGGACTTCGGCGCGCAGCCTGATCAGGTCGCCTCCGGTTGATCTCGATGACCGGCAGAAGGGTCGCCCGACCCCGCGTGCTCATCCGGTGTGGGGCCCCAGCAGCGCTACGACCGCCGGGCCGTCCACCGCGACTCGGCTGGAACCTTGCCACCCTCGCCGGAAGATCATCAATTCCCTCAGGAGAGGATGCGTATGCCATGCACGCGGATCGTCACGTCCGTCGCGGCCGCCATCGGCGGAATTCTGGTCGCGCTCGCCCCAGGCTTCACGCAACCCGCCTGTGCCGCGCCCAAAAGGCGGGGCTCCAGGCTGCGTCGTCCGGGAAAGGAAACCGGGAGAAGTGCCGACTCACGGAATTCGCGATCCGGGATTCGAGCGGCGTTGACACTGCCGCACTTCGCTGAATCGGCCTCTCGTCCAGAAGGCCGAGCGTGCGTACACAGCTGAGTACATAGCGGAAAATGGGCGTATCCATGGCTGCGCTGTGGCCTGCAAGCGCAGGTCGGGGTAGTGCACACCGCATGACGAAGAAGCGGAAGGAAGACCCGTCGGTAGGCGACGAGGTCACCTGGCGAAGCCACGGATCAACCGCCCACGGCAAGGTCGAGAAGAAGATCACCGGCAGGCGGAAGGAAGCCGGTCGCACCGTGGCCGCCTCGCCCGACGACCCCCAGTACGTGGTGCGCAGCGAGAAAAGCGGCAAGCAGGCCGTGCACAAGCCGTCGGCCCTGCGCAAGGACAAGGGTTCGGATTGACCTCCTCCCGGCTCTGAAGATCCGGGATTCCAACCGTCGCCGGTTGGGCTTCCTGCTTCACCGCCGGTCGCCCGCCCGAGAGAGGACTCTCGTTGAGGTCTTACACCGGCTCCACAGGCGTTTCGCCTCTCCGCAAGCCCTGCGGCGAGGGCGTTTCCGATCGTTCGTCCGGTGGCTTGGGTGTCGCCACCGTCGAACACATTACCGAACCGTGCGGTGTCGTGCGGCGTTTTGATGGCGGTCCGCCTGGCGGCGAATCGCCTGCCCCTGCCCTGCTCCGCAGGGGTCCGATCCCTCCCCCGCCTGAACGCGGGGGTCTCCACGGAGGTTCCCGATGACCGAGGAGGAGCGGGCGGTCGCGGCCGAGTTCGACCAGGTGGTGAACATGACCGCCAAGGAGCTGGAACGCTGGCTCGCCACGGACGACTCCAAGACGGTGGGCCAGAAGAAGGACGGCGGCGGCGAATCCACCGGACACGAGTCCGGCCGCAAGATCGTCGGACTGCTCCAGGCGAAGAGGTCGTCCCTCACCGAGCAGGACTACGCACACATGCGCAAGGTGATCGGCTACATCCACCGGCACCTGGCGCAGCGCCCCTCCGGCGACGTCCGAGAGACCAAATGGCGTTATTCGCTGATGAACTGGGGCCACGATCCGCTCAAGTGAGCCCAGTCCGGCCGAGGACTTCGGCTCCCGACATTCCCGTCCGGCGGGCCGCCCGCGGCGATCCGCCCATGGCGCGATTCGAAGCCGGCCCGGGTGCGTGTTCACCCAGGTCACGTAGCGATACGGGTGCTCACTTCCCATCCGGAGATCGTCCTCCCCCAGTGAAAACCGGGTGACATTTCACAGCGCTTGCCGCAGTGTGGGGCGCGGTCGATGAGTTTTGTCGGTGGCGCCCGTCAGTCTGTCCATGACCACAAAGCCTTGGGCGACCGCGGGCCGTGACACCAGCCATGACCGCGTTCCGCCAGCCAATCCCGATCGAGGTACCGTGCCCAGCCCACAGCTCGACTCACTCCCCAAGCCCGCGGCCGCTGCTTCAGGTCGCACGCCGCCCGTGATCCGGCTGCTGGTGCTCGCCACATTCGTGGTCATCCTCAATGAGACGATCATGATCAATGCGATCCCGAGAATGATGGACGCGCTGCACATCACCGAGCAGACCGCGCAGTGGCTCTCCACCGCCTTCATGCTCACCATGGCCGCGGTCATCCCGACCACCGGGTGGTTCCTGCAGCGGGTGACCACCCGTCGCGCGTACGCCACCGCGATGGGTCTGTTCCTGATCGGCACGGCGTTGGCGATCGTGGCGCCGTCTTTCGAGGTGTTGCTGGGCGCCCGCATCATCCAGGCGTCCGGGACGGCGCTGATGATGCCCCTGCTGATGACCACGCTGATGCAGGTGGTGCCCGAGCAGGACCGGGGCCGGGTGATGGGCAATGTCACCCTTGCCATCTCGGTCGCGCCGGCGATGGGCCCGACGATCTCGGGAGTGATCCTCCAGTTCGGGTCCTGGCGCCTGTTGTTCGTCGTGGTGCTCCCCATCGCCGCCGTGATCACCTGGCGTGGCCTGAAGCGGCTCGAGAACATCGGCGAGCCTCAGTTCAGCAGCATCGACTGGCTCAGCGTGACAACGGCCGCCGCCGGCTTCGGCGGCCTCGTCTACGGGCTCAGCCAGTTCGAGGGCGGCGACGTCCGCGTCGCCGCCGCGATCGTGGCGGCCGGGCTGATCACCATCGCCGTCTTCGTCGTCCGCCAGCTGTCGTTGCAGAAGCGCGGCGTGCCGCTCCTGGACCTGCGCACCCTGCGCCATCGCACCTACACGGTCGCGCTGATCCTGATGGCGGTGGCCTTCATGGCGATGCTCGGCTCAATGATCTTGCTGCCGCTGTACCTGCAGAGCGTCCGCGAGCTCAATCCCCTGGAGACTGGGCTCCTCGTGATGCCGGGTGGCCTCGCGATGGGGCTGCTGGGTCCGGCCGTCGGCCGCCTGTTCGACAAGTTCGGCGGCCGGGTGCTGGTCATCCCCGGCGCGATCGGGATCATGTTCGCGCTCACCGGCTTCACCCAGGTATCGATGACCATGCCCTACTGGCAGATCCTCGGTCTGCACGCGCTGCTGATGGTGAGTCTGGCCGCGACCTTCACGCCGGTGTTCACCCTCGGGCTCGGAGCGGTCCCCCCACGGCTCTACTCCCATGGCAGCTCGATCCTGAGCACGCTGCAACAGGTCTCCGCGGCCTTCGGCACCGCACTCGTGATCACCGTCATGAGCGCGCGAGCCGATGCCCTGAGATCCGCCGGAGCCACCGAGGCGCTCGCCACCCTCGGCGGCATGCGGCTGGCCTTCATCATCGGCGCGGTGCTGTCCGTGATCGTGGTCGTCACCGCCCTGCTCCTACCGGCGCGGGCGGCCAACGCCGACGAACTCGAGGGCCCCCGGGCGGCCAACCCTGCATGACGGCGGCGCGACGCCGTAACGTCGGGATGCCCGAGATGGTCCGCCAACTGCCACGAGTTCGTGCGCCGTACATCGGCCAGCAGCCCACGGACCAGGCCCCCGAGGGTCGCCTTCGGCTCGGGCCGCTTCATCAAACGATCAGCGATCGCGCGGTCACCGCCGTGCGCCCGGCATCCCACGACACGACCAGCTCGTTAGGTGAGGCACGAGGCCACGCGCGGACCATCGCCGACACCACCACGCGGGTGAGCGGCTCAGAGATCTACCGGCGTAGTGCCGGAGCCCGGCATGACGTACCGGCTGGGATGACGCCGATCCAGCAGGCTGTCGTGGAAGGACCACACGATCCGCACCTGGCGGGAGAGCCGCGAAGCACTCACGGGCCGGGCGTCTGACCTGAGTGGCCGAGGCCGACGACGACCGTTCACGGTGGCCGGCCTGCCCCGCGCTGGGCAGCGGGGACGGCGGACCCTCCAGACGGCCAACCGTTCGTGTGGATCCACGGGCCGCCCGTCACAGCAGGCTGAACGGGTGATCCCGTGTGCCTCGGGAGGGTGCCGTCGCGGCGGCCGGCCACGTGAACCTCGTAAGCGTCACCCTGGACAGGCCCCGACCACGGGCGGCGGTTGGGCCTTCCCGTGCTTGCCGTACAAGCTGGAAACGGCGGCGAACGACGGGTACGCACGAGCCGGAACGGCGGCGAGAGACATGTCCCAAGCACGAGCCGGAACTGCGGTGAGACGCATGCCTCGCCAACGAGCCGGAACGGCGGTGAAAGACATACCTCTCCCACGAGCCTTGAAGGCGGTGAGAGGTATGCCTCGTCCACGAGCCGGAACGGCGGTGAGAATCACGCGCCGCCCAGCGGACGTGGACGGCGGCGGGACGGCGAGCGGCGGCTAGGAACGGAAGTCGCGTGCCGCCGAGCGAGACCGGCGGCACGCTGTCACGCTCAGGCGCGGTGGAGCTTGCGGTAGGTGACGCGGTGGGGCCGGGCGGCGTCGGCACCGAGACGCTCGATCTTGTTCTTCTCGTAGTCGGCGAAGTTGCCCTCGAACCAGAACCAGTTGGAGCCTTCCTCCCACGCCAGGATGTGGGTGGCGATCCGGTCGAGGAACCACCGGTCGTGGGATGTGATGACCGCGCAGCCCGGGAAGTCGAGCAGGGCGTTCTCCAGCGAGGAGAGCGTCTCGGTGTCGAGGTCGTTGGTGGGCTCGTCGAGCAGCAGCACGTTGCCGCCCTGCTTGAGGGTGAGCGCCAGGTTGAGCCGGTTGCGCTCGCCGCCCGACAGGACGCCGGCCTTCTTCTGCTGGTCGGGACCCCTGAAGCCGAACGCGGCGATGTAGGCCCGCGACGGCATCTCGACATTGCCGACCTTGATGTGGTCGAGGCCGTCGGAGATGACCTCCCACACGTTCTTGGCGGAGTCGATGCCGCCGCGGCTCTGGTCGGCGTAGGAGATCTTGACCGTGTCGCCCACCGTGATCGCCCCCTTGTCGGGCGTCTCACTCCCGGTGATCATGCGGAACAGGGTGGTCTTGCCGACGCCGTTGGGACCGATCACACCGACGATGCCGTTGCGCGGCAGGTCGAAGGTGAGGTCTTCCATGAGCAGCCGGTCGTCGAACCCCTTGGTCAGGCGCTCGGCCCTGATCACCGTGGTGCCGAGGCGGGGCCCCGGCGGGATCTGGATCTCGTCGAAGTCGAGCTTGCGATGCTTGTCGGCCTCGGCCGCCATCTCCTCGTAACGCTGGAGACGGGCCTTGCTCTTGGTCTGGCGGGCCTTGGGGTTGGACCGGACCCACTCGAGCTCGTCCTCAAGCCGCTTCTTGCGCTTGACGTCCTTCTGCCCCTCGACCTTGAGGCGCTGGGTCTTGGCCTCCAGGTAGGTGGAGTAGTTGCCCTCGTAGGCGTAGGCACGGCCTCGGTCGAGCTCGAGGATCCAGCCGGCCACGTTGTCGAGGAAGTAGCGGTCGTGGGTGACGGCCAGCACTGTGCCGGCGTACTTCTCCAGGTGCTGCTCCAGCCACTGGACGCTTTCGGCGTCGAGATGGTTGGTCGGCTCGTCGAGCAGCAGCAGGTCGGGCGCCTCCAGCAGCAGCTTGCACAGGGCGACCCGGCGGCGCTCACCACCGGAGAGCTTGCTCACCTCGGCGTCGGGCGGCGGGCAGCGCAGGGCGTCCATGGCCTGCTCCAGCTGGCTGTCGAGCTCCCACGCGTTGCGGTGCTCGAGCTGCTCCTGCAGCTTGCCCATCTCGTCGAGCAGCTCGTCGCTGTAGTCGGTGGCCATCTGCTCGGCGATCTCGTTGTAGCGCTCAAGCAGCGCCATCGTCTCGGCGACGCCTTCCTGAACGTTGCCGAGGACGGTCTTCTCCTCGTTGAGTGGAGGCTCCTGCTGGAGCATGCCGACCGAGAAGCCCGGCATGAGCTTGGCGTCACCATTGGACGGCTGCTCCAGACCGGCCATCATCCGGAGCAGCGTCGACTTTCCGGTGCCGTTAGGGCCCAGGACGCCGATCTTGGCACCTGGCAGAAACGACAGCGTGACGTCGTCAAGGACAACCTTGTCGCCGTGCGCCTTGCGCACGCGCTGCAACGTATAGATGTACTCCGGCATGGTATCTAGCTTAGGGGCTCCTGACCCGGGCTTCTGCCTCTGGGGCGACAGGGATGGATTCAGGCCGGGGAGGCGTCGGCCACCGGCGGCGGCGGTGCCTGGACGACGGGCACGCAGATGCGGTCACGGCCAAGCTCCTTGGCCCGGTAGAGGGCCAGATCGGCGGCGGCGAGCAACTCGATGAGATCGTCGCCGTGCAGGCTCATGACGGCGACGCCCGCCGAGATGGTGACGCTTATCATGACGTCGTCGGCGGCGATCGTCATCCGGCCGATGCGCCTGCGGAGCCGCTCGGCCACCTGGCGGGCCTCGTGGATGTCGGCGCCCGGGAGCAGCACCACGAACTCCTCGCCGCCGAAACGGCCGACGACATCGTATTCGCGCAGTTGGCCGCGGAGTGTGGTGGCGATGCTGACCAGCACCTGGTCGCCCACGAGATGGCCATGATTGTCGTTGACGCGCTTGAAGTGGTCGATGTCGATGATCAGCAGCGCCAGGGTGTCGCCGCTGCGCCGGGCCCGGACGATCTCGGTGTCGGCTTCGCGCTGCCAGGCCGCGGCGTTGAGCAGGCCGGTCTTGGAGTCGGTGCGGGCCGCCGCCTGGAGCTGGGCGTGCAGGAGGCTGCGCTGCAACAGCACCACCGGCGGCAGGGTGAGGACGAGCAGGGCGAGGTTGAGCCCGCAGGCGATCGCCACGATGACGCCCAGGCACAGCTCCACGACGTCCAGCAGCACACTCTCCCTGTCCCACAACACGTCGCGCCAGGGCCCCTCGGGATCGGCGGTGTGCGCCGCGATCGCGATGAGCCCGGTGTTGAGCAGCGCGAACACCACCGCCGCGCCCACCGCCAGCGCGATCGCGGACCCGCCACCCCGTGTCAACGCCGACGAGTCCGGGACCACCCGGTGGAACAGCACCGAAGCGGCGCACCCCGCCAGGCCGATGGCGGCCGAGCTGAACACCCTGCGGTAGAGCACCGTCGCCCGGACCCGCCACTGCAGCAGCGCCTGTAGCACGATCGGCGCGAACAGGGCGTAGACCGGCGGCAGCAGCAATGCCACCGGCAGCCACCACGCTGACAGCAGGTCACGCGCGACGCCCGCGGGCATGCCGAGCCGTCTGGTGGCCTCGATGCAGACCGCGCCGCACGCCATGAGGGCGGCGAAGGTCAGCAGGTGCGGCCAGCGGACGTCGGTGACCGTCGCGAGCAGCACCATCGCGGCGACATCGAGGGCCACGATGCCGCAGAGATAGACGACGAGCGGACGACGTTGCCCGAGCAGCGGCCAACGGCCGACCAGACTTGACACACCGTCGCGAGACTTGATCGAGGTGTGACTGGTCGCCGCCATACCGACTCCTCTCCGCCTAACGATGTGTAACACAATATTTGCGGAGTGTGCGTCGTGCGATGGGAACCGATACGTTGGCAGCCGGGGTCACATGTTCCATGTGGTCCGGGAATGTGGATGCGGTTCGCTCCGCCTGCGGGCCGTGCCGGAAAGGAGAAGCCATGGCGCGGGGCGTCACCTGGACCTGACAGGTGCACCAGCCACCCGTTCGACATGACATGCGCGGCGTCATCGGCCGCTTGCCGTTGCCGCGGCCTTCGGGGGACTCGCGGCATGCAAGGGTCAGTCCCCCTCCACCCCCACTCCCTCCTTTCTTTCAGCCTTCCTCTTCTCACGTCGGTGTCTCAGTCCCGATGTCTCAGCTCGGGCCTCTCAATTCCCGCCTCTCAGGTCCGGCCTCTCAGGTCCGGATGTCTTTCCGCCCGAGGTCGCTCGCCCTTCTGGATCTCCCCTCGCCGGTCAGCATCCATACGGCCCCATACGACTCCGGTGACGTCTGCCTCGGTATCCATCGAGCTTCTCCACCAGCGGCGCGGTCGGCACCTTGCCAGCCGGATGGTCTGCGGCCCCCCTGACGGTCGTCGTCTCGCGCTGTGCTCCGGCCTGACCTTCAGGCTTCCCCGTCATCAGGAAGCGGCCTGCCGCTCGGAACAGCGCCCGGCGGCTGCTTCCAACAGGTCGTCAGCCTCACGTCGCGCTCCGAAATGGGCCATCTCGAATCCCATCTAGTGCTCTGACCGGGAAGGTTCGCCGGGTCGCTGGTGCGGTGAAGAGCCGGGCCTGGCGAAGAAAATTGGTTGTGGGGGTGGGGCATGCCTGGCAGGGTGCGGGTCTCCGTAACTTCCGCGAGGGTTCCATGACGATCTACTTCTACGGCGCTGACGAAGTCCCTTACGGATGCTTCTCGAACTTTTCTGATCATGGCTTCGATCTCGACGGGGTTTATTGGCCAACCTCGGAGCACTACTTCCAGGCGCAGAAGTTCAAGGGAACTCGCCACGCGGATCTCGTCCGGCGTGCTCGCACGCCGCTGCGGGCGGCGGAGCTGGGACGTGACTCATCCAAACCTCTGCGGAGGGACTGGGAGCGGGTCAAGGACGACGCGATGCGCCGTGCGGTGGCAGCCAAGTTCCGCGCGCATGCCGATATCCGTGACATTCTGCTGTCCACCGGTGACGAAGAGATCGTCGAGGACACCACCACCGATCACTACTGGGGTCGGGGCAGGACCGGAACCGGCAAGAACATGCTCGGGCGGATTCTGGTCCGCACCCGTAGCCAACTGCGCGCCGAACTCGCCGAAGCTCTCGACAGTGATGGCCGCAGCCTGAGGCGGTGATCCGGGAAACGTGTGCGGTGTGCCGCATGTGTAGGACGGCTCAGGCCGCGGTCTCGAGGACGGAGCGTCCTCCCCAGCGGATGCCTTTCTCGCTGCGGATGCGGGCGCGTTCGCGGCGCTGCGCCGCGAGGACGTCGGGGTGGCGGGCGTTGACGTTGCGCCAGCGCAGGTAGGCGTGCAGGGCCCGGGTCTGCACGCTGTGGTTGCGGTGGTTGGAGTTGGCGATCGTGGACTGCCGCAGTGGCCCGAAATGGGCTTCGATCGGGTTGGCCCAGGAGGCGTAGGTCGGGGTGAAGCACAGCTCGACGCGGTTCTTCTTGGCCCAGCGACGGATCTTGTCGCCCTTGTGGGCGGACAGATTGTCCAGGATGACGTAGATCGGGGCGCCGTCCGGGCGCACGGCCCGGATCGACCTCAGTGCGGTCAGGGTGTTCACCGCACCCTTCTTGCGGCGGTTGACACCCCACAGCCGGTCGTCGCCGACGGAGTAGCAGCCGTGGAAGTACCGCACCCCGTGGGTGCGATGGTAGGTCGCGGGATGGCGCTCGGGGTGACTGGCGAGAGCCCAGCCAGCTCCGGCGGTGGGGCGGATGATGAGCGGGCCGAACTCGTCGAACGCGAACACGCGGCCCGGGAAGCGTTCCAACGACTCCTCGATGCGGTCGAGCTTGGTGTCGCGCTCGGGGTCGGGCGACTCCTTCCAAGTCTTGGTGCGTTGGAAGGTGATGCCGCGGCGGGCGAGCAGGCACCGTAATGCCTCGCGGCCGATCCGGATCACGCGGCCGTGGACTTTCCGCAGGTAGGCGGCGAGTTTACGGATGGACCAGTGGGTGAAGGGCTGGCCGAGGTTGGTCGGGCGGGTGGTGGCCGTCGCGGCGACGAAGTCCTCGTCGTCAGGACTGAGCAGGCGGGGACGGCCTCCCGCCCATCGAGGGTCCAGGCAGGCCAGGCCGATCTCGTTGAACCGGTGGATCACGTCCCGGACGGTGTCCTCGTCGGCCTGCACCAGCTTCGCGATCACCGGGACCCGGTTCCCGCCAGCCGAGGCCAGCAGCATCATCGCGCGCCGGTATCGCACCGAACTGGTGCTGCCACGACGCACGATCTGCTGCAGCTTCTGACCCTCTTGGTCGGTCAACCTGCGCACACGAACAGGCTCAGCCACCACACCCCAACGGTCGGATAGGACGCCTCCGGACATCCAACCGCCGGAACCAGCGACCCGGCGAACCTTCCCGATCAGAGCACTAGTTCCGTCGTGCGGTGGGCGGCACTCCGCTCAGGGCTGCACCCGAGGACAGCCTCCAACAGGTCGTCGGGCTCACCTCGCGCTCCAAAAGGGACCATGTCGAATCCCATCGAGCCCCGTCGAGCCTTAAGCGGCACTCCGCTCAGGACAGCGCCCGGCGACCGGTTTCGGTGAGCACGCCGGTGAATCTCCGAAGGGGGCCGGGCGCGGTCTTGTCAGGCGGCGGCGCGTTCCTCTGTGGGCCATTCGGCGTCATCGGCGTCGCTTTCGTTGTCGCCATCCCCGAGGATGCGGACGGTCGCGTGGTCGTCGAGCGCCCTGCCCTTCCCTACGTCGCCGTTCGCGGCGTCCGCGTTCACGGCGTGGCCCTTCGCGGCATCACCATGCGCGGCAACACCATGCGCAGCGTGGCCGTTCGCGGTGTCACCCTTCTCGGCATCACCATGCGCGGCAACGCCGTTCGCAGCATCACTGTTCGCGGGATCGGCGGAGCTCAGGGCTCGCAGAGGTGGGTCCTGCCGCGCGCCGGCGGTGAGCGGGAAAGGCTCCGCTCGATCCCGGCCCGGGCGCTCGGACGCGGCACCGCCCATGGCCCAGTCCTGGGTCTCCTCGTCGAGCCGGTCGCGCATCTCCCTGCTGACCAGGGCGGCACCGCCACCGCGGTCGGGCTTGGCGAAACTGCCCGTGCCCCACCTCAGGTCGTGGCCCACCGCGCTGGCCTCCACCTCGGGCATGAACCGGCGGTCGCCCTCGGGGCCGAACTCACGGATGCGCAACTTGCCGGACACCACGACGGGCTGCCCGACCTTGACCGACTGAGCCACGTTCTCGCCCAGGGTCCGCCAGCAGCGCACCGCGAAACACACCTTCTCGCCGTCGGTCCACTGCCCGGTCTTCCTGTCGAAGTAGCGGTGAGCGGTCAGCACCCGCAGTGAGGTCACCCTGGCGCCGTCTTCGAACGTGTGCTGCCTGGGCTCTGCCGCGACATTGCCGGTGAGCGTGATGTAGATGTCGTTCATCCCGTTGCCTCCCATGCGGCGGGCGGAATGCCCGCGCCCTGGGAACACGGTGCCGGAGCGGCCCTGACTCATGGGCGGCCGAACGGAGTTCTGTGGACAACGCCGACCGGCGGACGAATGCCTGTGGAAAGCTAACGCGCCAGGTTGTTCATGGCCGTGTAGAAGGCGTGGTGCCGGCCCAGCTCGCGCTCCACCGGCTCGACCACCATGGTCTCGGCGATCGCGGCCACCCTGCGGCGCATCTCCCGTTCGAGGCGTTCGCGCTCCCTCGACGCACCCAGCTCGACGAAGTTGCGCGACGCGATGCCCGAGAGCGCGCCGAGCCCCAGCACGGACGCCATCATCAACCCCACCCACGGCAACGCCGCCGTGTCGCCCAGCAACTGGATGCCCAGCGGCGCACGGCCGGGGAAGAAGACGCCCACGGCCAGCCAGGCCAGCCCGAGGACGAACGCCGCCACCAGCACGTACTGCCACACCTTGAGCAGCCACCACCAGCCCGGCACCCGGTCGAGGCGGGGCGCGACCTCGGCGAGGTCCTCTGTCAGCGCCTTTGGCAGCTGCGCCGCGCGGGAACGCGCCGCGTGATGCACCGACGTGCGCCACACCGGGTGCATCCCGGCCGACAGCCCGTCGGCGAGCGCCTGCACCGCGTTGACCGTCTCGGCCGTCTGGGCGCTGACCGAGCTGGTCGTGATGCCGTGGATCTCGTCGCTGACGTCTTCGAGGTGGAGGCTCCTGAGCGGGTCGGGCCGCAGCTTGGCGACCCAACGGGAGTAGGGCCAGCCCACCCAGCGCATGGACCGCTCGGCGTAGACGTTCTCCATCGCCTCTCCGACGGCCGGGACGCCCACGGCGTCGCAGAGCGCGTCGGTGAGCCCGAGCCTGCGAGCCTCGTCGACCGACGACGGCGCGGACAGGACCTCGCCCACCGGCATGGTCTCGGCCAGGCGTTGTTCGAGCCGGTGGAGGTCGGCCTCCAGCTTCTGGATGGCGGACCGGCGCCGGGAGACCGCTCCGGCGAGGACGCTCTTGAGGCTGTCGACGCCCCGGCCGGTCACCGCCGAGGTGGGCACCACGCTGGGGTGCTCGACGCCTTCGCGGCGGAGCAGGTCGTTGAGGTCGATGACCAGCTCGGCGAGCTCCTCGGTGCTCAGCAGGTCGGCCTGGTTGAGCGCGAACACGGTGACCGCTTCGTGCCCCGCCAGCTCGGTGACGTAGCGCCGGTGCGTGGAGGCGTCGGCGTACTTCTGCGGGTCGAGCACCCAGACCACGAGGTCGGCCTGACCGATGAGCCGGTCGGCCTCGGTGTCGGTGAGGGCCCTGATCGAGTCGTGGTCGGGCAGGTCGAGCAGGATCAGCCCGTGGAGCTGGCTCTCTCCCTTGTCGAGCGCGCTGGCCCGGGCGAACCGGTGACGCCACTGCACCTGCAGCCAGTCGAGCAGCGGAGCGGCGCCCTCCAGCCCCCACACGCAGGCGTGGGTGCGGGCCGTGGTGGGCCTGCGCACGCCGGTGGGCGAGAGCTCCAGCCCCGACAGCGCGTTGAACAGCGATGACTTGCCGCTGCCCGTGCCACCTGCCAGGGCGACCACGGTGTGCTCGGAGGACAGCTTGAGCCGCTCGCCTGCGCGGTTCAGCAGCGTGCTCGCCTCGGCGAGCAGCTTCGGTTCGAGCCGTCCAGGCCCGAGCTCGACGATCTTGGTGAGTGCGGCGAGCCGCTGCGCGAGGCCCGGCTTGGTGGTGACTGTGCTCATCGAGCGACCTCAAGGTTGTACGTCGCCTGGTAGAGACGCGTCGCCATGGACTCGTCCGGGATCCCGGCGGAGTCGAGCGCTTGCACGTAACGCATGGATTCCTCGTCGAACAGCATGCCGATGCGGGCTCTCAGGTCGCTCAGCGCCTTGGTGCCGATGCCGCGCAGCGACTCGGCGCCGAGCAGCGCGTTGACCAGCCGGTGCGGCACGCCCTCGGCCGCGCCGCCGGTGAACATGGCGACCATGAAGATCAACGACAGCGAGTCGGCGTCGAACGAGACCAGCTTCGACACCGAGCGCTTGGCCACTCCCTCGGTCCGCACCAGCTCGGTGACGTGCTCCTGCCAGGCGGCGATGGCCCTGCTCGCGTGCCGTACGAGATCGTCGGAGGGGCGGTCGAGGTCGGCTCCGAGCGCGGCGCCGAGCGGGGCGCGGCGGCGCCAGCGCGCGACCACCTCCTCGGCGGCGCGGCTGGCACCGATGACGATCACGGACTCGAGGCCGGCGCGCAGGGCCGCTCTGAACGCCATGATCCGTTCGGGGGCCTGCCTGGCCGACCTGCCGCGCTTGCGCAGCTGGATCGTGCGCATGAGGTCGCCGGATCCCACGAAGTCCTGCCAGCGGGCCAGCACCTCGCCGTGGATCAGCGAGCCGTTGCGGAACGCCTTGTCGATCTCGGTGAGCGCGCTCAGGTAGGCGGCCTCCACGTCCGTGCGCAGCTCGCCGCGGAAGTTCACCTGGCTCTCCATCTGCCGGGCGAGCGCGGGGACGCGGGTGCGGAAGCTGTCGAGCACGCCGTTGAGGGTCTCTCGTACGGCCAGTGCGCGGCGATCCTCGTCGACGGAGAGCTCGGCCAGCCACAGCCGCAGGTCGGTGACCTCGTGGTCGGGCAACCGGCCGTCCGTCACGTCGGTCTCTCCGATGACGAACCGGTCTATGTCACCCAGGCCGTATTCGGTGAGCATGCGGACGAAGTGCTTCAGCACCACCTCGCGCGCCTTGGGCTGCACCCGGGACAGCACGATGGCCAGCCGGGCGCCGCGCTCCTTGGCCAGCCTGAGCAGATTCCAGGCGGGAGCGTCGGCGTAGCGGGCGGCGGTGGTGACGAAGATCCACAGGTCGGCCGCGTCGAGCATGCGCTGCGCGATCGCGTGGTGCTTCTCGACGACCGAGTCGATGTCGGGGGTGTCGAGCAGCGCCACGCCCTGCGGCAGCTTCTCCGTGGGGACCACGATGAGGGTGTCGGGCCCGGCCTCGGGTGACGCCTTGTCGATCCGCCGGAGGCCGCTGAGCAGCTCTCCCTCGGCGAACCACTTGTGGTCGTCGGGGTGGCAGGCCAGGACGGGGATGCCCGTGGTGGGCCGCCGCACGCCGGTGCGCGAGACGTTCTTCTCCGCGAGCGAGTTGACCAGCGTCGACTTGCCCGCGCCGGTCGAACCGGCGATCACGATGAGGGCGGGCGCGGTGTTCGTCCGCACCCTGGGGAGTACGTAGTCCTGGAGCTGGGCGAGCAGGTCGGCCCGCGCCTGCCTGGCCTCGTCGGCGCCCGGCAGATCCAGGCCGAACCGCAGCTCGGCGACGCTCGCCCGCAGTGTGTCCAGTGCCGTCATGAGCGTCTTGGCCGCCTCGGCCGGCAACGCCGCGCCCTGTCCGGTCTTCTCTCCTGCCGGGGTGTGCGGGGTTCGCCCGCCGCTCTCCTCGTCCGCGCCGGAACCGTGCCGCTCATCCTGGCCCGGTGGTGCCTTCGGCCCCTGCTCGGCCCCTTCACCGGTCGACGCCTTGCGCTCCCACAGGGACGGCCGCTCCTGCTCGGACGGCTCGTCCTCGGCGGCCGCGGGCTCCTCGTCCGATGACGACCTGGTGTCCCACAAGGACGGGCGCTTCGGCTCCGCCTCGGGCTCCTCGTCCGGCGACGACTCGTCCTGCTCCTCTACCGGCGCGGACTCGCGAGCTTCCCACAGGGAGGGCCGCTCCGCGCCGGACGACGACTCGTCCGCACCGGGCACGCGGCCCTCGTCCGGTGACGATCTGGTGTCCCACAGGGACGGGCGCTTCGACTCCGGCTCGGGCACGCCGTCCTCGTCCGGCGCGGACCTGGTGTCCCACAGGGACGGGCGCTTCGGCTCCGGCTCGGGCGCGCCGTCCTCGTCCGGTGATGATCTGGTGTCCCACAAGGAGGGGCGCTTCGGCTCGGGCGCGTGGTCCTCGGCGAGCGAAGGGGGCCGCTCCCACAGGGAGGGGCGCTTGCGCTCCGGCTCGGGATCCGACGCCGGCCGATGGTTCTCATCCGGCCCGTCGGAGGCGGAGGGCGGGGCCTTCGAGGCTGCTGCGGAGGTGGAGGCCGGTTTTCTGGAGGTCGGCTTGCGGCGCGGCAGCGGCTCCACCGGGGCGGGACGCTCCTCGGGGGCGCGCTGCCGGGCGCGGTCGTCCGGGGTGTCGTCGGGTGGGACGACGTCCTCCTCCGTGATGGGGCGGAAGCTCAGGGTCTGCTCCCCTGGTGACTCCTGACGCCCGTCATCCTTGGCGGTGTTCACGGCAAGCGCTCCGCTCGAACCATCTCGACCTCCTGGCCGACCCTTACGACATCGCCGACGATGACGATCGCCGGCGGTCGTATCCCAGCCGCGGACACGCGATCGGCCACGGTGGAAAGTGGAGCGATAACCGCCCGCTGGGTCGGAAGGGTACCGTCCTGCACCACCATCACGGGAGTCTCCGGTGAACGTCCGTCTCGAAGGAGGGCTTCGGCCACCTTGGCCAGCCGTTCCAGGCCCATCAGGAGGACCAGAGTCCCCTGGGAGCGGGCCACCGAGGGCCAGTCGACGGTCGATTTCGGATCATCCGGCGCCACGTGCACGGATATGACGTGGAATTCCTGACTTATCCCCCGATGCGTCACTGGGACGCCGGCCGCGGCGGGCACCGCCACGGCACTGGTGATGCCCGGCACCACGAGCACCGGGATCCCGGCCCGGGCGCAGGCGATCATCTCCTCGCCACCCCGGCCGAAGACGAACGGGTCGCCGCCCTTGAGCCTGACCACGAACTTTCCCTGCCTGGCCCGATCGACCAGCACCTCGTTGATCGAGTCCTGCGACAGGGCCCTGCCGTAGGGCACCTTGGCGGCGTCGATCAGCTCGACATCCGGCGCCAGCTCGTCGAGGAGAGCGCGGGGCGCGAGGCGGTCGGCGACCACCACGTCGGCCTGCGCGAGCAGCTGCCGCCCACGCACGGTGATCAGGCCGGGATCGCCGGGCCCTCCACCGACCAGGGCGACGCCGACCGGTCTGGCGCGGTCGCGCCGGGCGTCGACGGTGCCGTCGCGGAGCGCGCCCACCACGGCGTCCCTGATGCCGGCCGCCCTGCGCGGGTCACCGCCCGCGGTGACGGCCACGATGATCTCGTCGACCCGCCCGGAGGCCGGGGTCCACGCGGCGGAGGCGTCCTTGTCGTCGGCCCGGACGCACCAGATGCGCTTGGCCTCGGCCTCCGCGGCCACGGCCGTGTTGACGCCCCGGTCGTCGGTGCACGCCTGGACGAGCCAGGCGCCGTCGCAGTCGCCCACTTCGTACGGTCTGGCCTGCCAGGCGACCCTGCCCGAGGCGATCAGGTCGTCGAGCGCCGGAGTCACCACCGGCGACACCAGGGTGACCACCGCACCGGCCTCGAGCAGGGCGGGCACCCGGCGCTGGGCGACGCGACCGCCGCCCACGACGAGCACCCGGCGGCCGGAAAGCCGCAGGCCGAGGAGGTAGGGGCCCATGCTGGGGAAGCTCCAGTCTGCGAAGATTGGTGTGTCTGGAGGTAAACCTACCGGTTCTTAACCCGGCAATTGCTTCGTGTGAGTTAACGCCCGTCAAGAAGGGGCTGGAGAGGATCCCAGCGAGGCCCGCCCTCGTCGTCCTTGCGGCGTCTGGCCATCGCTGACAGAGCCTCGAGGATAACGCGGTTTCCGAGGAACGCGGTGATGTCCGCGTGATCGTAGGGCGGAGCCACCTCGACCACCTCCATGCCTGCGACGGGCAACTCGTAGCAGATGCGGCGAACGGCATCGAGCAGTTGCCGGGCCGAGAGCCCGCCCGGCTCGGGGGTGCCGGTGCCGGGCGCGTGCCCGGGGTCGCACACGTCGATGTCGACGGACAGGAAGATCCGGTCGCACTCGTCGAGGGCGATCCGGAACGACTCGGTCAGGCACTCGTCGAGCCCCCGGGCCACGATCTCGGTCATCTCGTAGGAGCGCATCCGCTGCTCGGCCATCCAGGAGAGCGTCTCGGGCCCGGGCCAGTAGCCGCGCAGTCCGATCTGCAGGAACCGGTCGCCGCGGATCGCGCCCGACTCGATGAGCCGGCGCATCGGCTGGCCGTGGCCGTACAGGTGGCCGAACTCGATGTCGCCGGTATCGGCGTGGGCGTCGAAGTGGATCATCGAGACGCGGCCCGGTTCGTACGCACGGGCGGTGCCGCGCGCGTCGGGCAGCGCGACCGTGTGGTCGCCGCCGAGCACGAGAGGGATCGCACCGGAGGAGGCGACCCGGTGGACCGCGTCCTCGATGGCCGCCAGCGAGCCCTCGACGTCGCCGGAGTAGCACTCGACGTCGCCGGCGTCGAGCACCCGAAGATCGCGCAGGGCGTCGACGCGCAGCGCCAGGCTCGGCCGGGAGCCGTCGTGCGGCAGGTAGCAGGCCTGGCGCAGGGCCATCGGGCCGAACCTGGCGCCGGGCCGGTTGGAGGTGCCGCCGTCGAACGGCGCGCCGATGATCACCACGTCGGCGCCGGCGTAGGTCGCCGGATCGGCGACGTCGCACCGGTCGACGCCGAGAAACGTGATGTCAGGGCCGTACATCGGGCCGTACCTGGACACACTCACCTCACTCGCTGGTCAACGTGTCCCATCATCACACGGGCTTTTCCGTCACTCCCGCCGAGTCGAACGTCGCGACGTCGTGCATGACGCGTACGGCGGCGCAGACCAGCGGGTGGGCGAGCAGCCCGCCGGTGCCCTCGCCGACACGGAGTTCGAGCTCGACCAGGGGACGCAGCCCGAGGTGTTCGAGCGCGGCGGCGTGGCCGGGCTCGGCCGAGCGGTGGCCGGCGACGCAGTGGTCGGCGACGGCCGGGTCGAGGGCGGCGGCGACCAGGGCGGCGGCGCCCGCGATGACGCCGTCGAGGATCACCGGCACGCGGGCGCGGGCGCCGCCCAGGACGAATCCGGCGATCGCGGCATGCTCGAATCCGCCGACGCCGGCCAGGACGCGCAGCGCGTCGCTGGGCTGGGAGCCGACGGGCGTCGCGGAGTTGACGGCGAGCGCCTCGCGGACAATGGCGATCTTGTGGGTGTGCGTGTCGTCGTCGATGCCGGTGCCCCTGCCGGTCACCTCGGCGGGGTCGCGGCCGGTGAAGGCGGCGATCAGCGCGGCCGAGGCGGTGGTGTTGGCGATGCCCATGTCGCCGGTGATGAGGCAGCGGGCGCCCTCGGCGACCAGGTCCAGGGCCACCGAGATGCCGGCTTCCAGCGCCTGGACCGCCTGGTCGACGGTCATCGCGGGCCCGGCGGACAGGTCGGCCGTGCCGTACGCGATCTTGCGTTTGACCAGCCCCGGCGCGTCGGGCAGGTCGGCGGCGACGCCCACGTCGACCACGGTCACCGACGCCCCGGCCTGTGCGGCGAAGGCGTTGGCCACGGCGCCGCCGGCCAGGAAGTTGGCGACCATCTGGACCGTGACCTCCTGCGGCCACGGGGTGACGCCCCGCGCGTGGACGCCGTGGTCGGCCGCGAAGATGGCCAGCGCCGCCGGCACGGGCATGGGCGGCGGAACGGCGCCGGCCGCGCCCGCCAGGCGTACGGCGACGTCCTCGAGCGCGCCCAGCGAGCCCTTCGGCTTGGTGAGGCGGTCCTGGTAGGCGCGGGCCTCGGCGAGCGCCCGCGGGTCGGCGGGACGGATCGCGGCGAGCGTTTCAGCGAGCAAGTCGAACCTCCAGGGACGGATCAGGGGACCAGCCGGAGTGCTTCCTCATAGCGGTCGATCACGACGTCGGCCAGGGTCTCACAGTCACCGATCACCTCGGCGCACCGGATGTCGAGCTCGGGGTGGCCCGCGCCGTAGGCCAGAGCCTGCGCCCACACCCGTTCGAGCAGGCCGCCCGCGAACAGCAGGTAGGGCACCACGATCACGCGCTTGGCGCCCAGCCGGCGGCAGCGTTCGAGGCCGCCCGGCACGCCCGGCGGGGTGACGGAGACGAACGCGGTCTCGACGGTCATGAAGTCGTAGGCGTGCGTCTCCCAGAACAGCCGTGACACCCGGTGGACTTCGGCGTTGGCCGACGGGTCGGTGGAGCCCTCGCCGACCAGCACGACCGCGGTCTCTCCCGGCTCGACGTGCACCGGAAGGGTCTCGGCGAACGCCGCGTCGACGGCCCGCAGCCGGGGCCTCGCGCCGGCCAGCTCCAGCGGGCGCGGGCGGGGCATCTCGAGGGCGGCGTCGTTGAGGCGCTCGGCCAGCAGGGCGAGCACCCGGGGGTCGGGCCCGAGCGGGCGCCCGTAGTCGTACATGAGCGTGGGGTGTCGCTTCTGTTCGCGCGCCATGGCCTCGGGGTATTCCTCGCCCACCCGGTTGAGGCTCAGCGGGAGCGCCACCAGGCGGTGGTGCCCGCGGGCGACCAGGGAGGCGACGGACTCGCTCAGCCGTGGCGTGGCGCGTTCGAGGTAGCCACCGGAGACGTCCACGGCTGTGCGATCGAGGCGGCAGCGCAGCCGATGGACGAACCTGCCGAACTCCGCGGAGTCGGCGTCGTCGTTCGAGCCCTGCCCGATCAGCAGGAGCGGGGGCTTCATTTTGAGGGTTACTCCGGTACGTAGTCGGACACGCGAGGATAACCGATGCGTGCCGATAACGACAGGTCACATGGGATGAGCCAGGACGGCGTGGACGACGAAGACGGGGTCGGGCGCGGCCAGGCCGTGTGAACCGTCGGGCTGGATGGTGAGTTTGGAGGCGAGGATCTGGGTGCCCTCCGCACGATAGCCGTGCTCGCGCAGCCGGTCGAGCACGGCGGGCACCTGTTCCAGCGACTTGAGCGCGCACACCAGCGTCCGGGGACCGCGGGCGGCGCAGGCGACGATCACGTCGGGGCCGCCGCCGCCGACGAAGACGGCGTCGGGATCGGGCAGGGGTTCGAGGGCGGGCGGCGCCTGCCCCCGGGTCAGCGCGACCTTGACGCCGTGCTCCAGCACGGCGGCGCGGAGCCGGGCGCACGCCTCGTGATCGCGCTCGACAGCCATGACGGCCGCGCCGAGCCGGGCGCACTCGACCGCGATCTCGCCCGAACCGGCGCCCACGTCCCAGACCAGGTCACCGAGCCGGGGACCCAGTTTGGCCAGGATGTACGCCCGCACCTCGGCGGGGAGGTGGCTCTCGGACGGCAGCGCCCACTCGGCCGGCCCCGGCTGCGCGCCGGCCACCCAGCCGTGCTCGCGCGGCCGGTGCAGGGGGTCGATGACGAGCACCACGTCGGGGTCCTTCCACGGCCGGGTGGTGGCCTCGCCCATGCGGCTGTGGGTGACGCGTTCGTCGGGGCCGCCCAGGTCCTCGCAGACGATGAGCTCGCGCGGGGTGGTGGGGGCCAGCTCTCTGGCGATCTCGGCGGGGCCGACTCCCGGCGTGACGAGCAGGGCCACCTTGGGATGCGCCCGGCAGGCGTTGACCACCCGGTTGAGCTGGTGGACGCCGGCGGGGGCGACGACGAGCGCGTCCTCCCAGTTGAGGCCGGCGCGGGCGAAGGCACGGGTCACCAGGGAGGTCGCGGGGAGCACGTCGGGCTTGTGGCCGCGGGCGCGCAGGGCGCGGAGCACGCCGAAGAAACCGGGGTCGCCCTCGGCGATCACGACGGCCGGGCCGTCACCGTGTTCGAGGTGCTCGTCGAGGGCTTCGAACAGCCGGTCGTCGGCCACGGTCGACGCGGTGAGGCTGAGCCGCCCGAGCAACGCGCCGGGCCCGACGACGAGCGTCGCCGAGCGCAGCCGCTCGATCACCCCGCCCGGCAACTCTGAGCCGTCCCACCCGACCACCGTGATCATGGCACTCACCGTCCTCACCACCCAGGGTGACTGCTGCCGGAGTGTTTCACCAGTCAGTACGTCCTCCCCCTGGCGTTCGTCTCAGGCCAGGTCGGACGGGATGAGACTGTAGACCACGAGATCGTCCCCGTGCAGCGCGTTGCGGGCGACGCCCTCGCGGACGAAGCCGGCCTTCTCGGCGACGCGTTGCGAGGCCGTGTTGGGGACGGCGGTCCGGAGCGTCAGCCGCTGGAAGCCCTGGACGCCGAACAGCCAGCGGGCGATGGTCAGCACCGCCTCACCCGCGTAGCCGTTGCCGCGGGCCCAGGGGGCGGTCATGTAGCCGACCTCGGCCGTCCGGTTGACCCAGTCCAGGTCCCTGAGGTCGATGTTGGCCGCGAAGCGCCCGCCGTCGAGCTCCACCGCCGCCCAGGCGATGCCCTGGCCCCTGGTCCTGATCCGCTCGGCGAGGGCGACGAACGCCCGCGCGTCGGCCTGGGTGTAGCCGCGCGGGATCCCGGTCATGGCCTGGGTGAGCGGGTCGGCGCCGGTGGCGGCCAGGTCGGGCACGTCCTGTTCGACGAGCGGGCGCAGCAGCAGCCGAGGGGCGCGCAGCTCGGCCCGGGGCAGTTCCTCGGCGGGCACGCGGCTGTCGCCGCGCAGCAGGCCGAAGATCACCAGGTCGTGCGGGCCGTCGTCCTCCAGGCTGGCGTCACGGAGCACGCCCTCCCAGGTGAAGCCGGCTTTCTGCGCGACGCGCAAGGACGGGAGGTTGTCCAGGTTGGCCGTCAGGTCGATCCGGCGCAGCTCGGTGGTGGCGAAGACCCAGTCCACTAATCCCCGTACGGCTTCGGGCGCGAGGCCGCGGCCCCGGTAGAGGGGGTGCACGCCGTAGCCGATCTCGGTGGTGCCCGCGCCCCAGGAGGTCTTGAACAGGCTGATGGCGCCCACGATGTGGCCGTTCGCGTCGGTCATGGCGAGGTGCACGCCCTGGCCGCTGTGCCGTAGCTCGTGAACGCCGGTCGCGAGCCAGGTGGTGACGCCGGCCACATGGGTGGGAGCGCCGGGCGGCAGGAACCGGACACCCGACTCCACGATGGATCTGATCCGGGGCGCGTCCGCCGGTCCGAAGGGCCGGAGCAGGAGACGCTCGGTGACGACGCTCACGTCGGGATCGAACACGCTCGGCAGGCTACACACTTGCCATGTTTGTCCCAAAAAACGGGGGTAGAGAGCGCAATCGGTAAGGATGAGGGGCGGAGGTGGTGACCGGTGCGGCTCGACTTCATCCGGCCGCTCTACGAGCGCCGCGGGCCGTACGCGTCGGTCTACGTGGGGGAGCGGACCGGGACCGGGCGGACCAGCCACTGGCGCGGGGTGCGTGAGCGGATCCCCGACGCGGACCCGGCGACGTTGGACGCCCTGGAGAGGGCGGCGACCGGATCCTCGGCCCTGTTCGGCACCCACGGCGACGTGGTGATGGCCGAGCGCCTCGCCGAGCCGCCGCCGCGTGAGCTGGCCGCCTGGGCGCCGTTGCCGCACGTCACCCCCATGCTGATGCAGCGCGGCGAGAACCTGCCGCACCTGCGGGTCGTCGTGGACCAGGCGGGCGTGGAGCTGACAGTGGTCGGCGGCGGCTCGCCGCGCAGGGCCGCCGAGAGGGCCGAGCCGTGGCCGCTCGCCAAGACCGCGCAGGGCGGGTGGGCGCGGCGGCGTTACCGCGCCGCGCACGGCGTCTGGGACGCGGGGGCCGTCGCCCGGGAGATCGACGAGCAGGTGCGGCGGATCGGCACCGAGCTCATCCTGGTGGCGGGCGAGCCCCGGTCGTGCGCGCTGCTCTGCGACAGGCTAGGCACCAAGTCCGCGGACCGGGTGATGATGGTCGAGCACGCCAGCCGCGCGGACCACCAGCGCGACCTGGAACGAGCGCTCGACCTGTGGCTCGACGGCCGCCGGGCCGAGCTGCTCGATCGGCACCGTGACTCGGCGGGGCCCGTCGGGGTGGCCCGGGTCGCCCTTGCCCTGCGCGAGGGCCGGGCACAGGCGGTGCTGTCACCCGGCGAGCTGCCGCAGCCGGTGTGGATCGGCGGAGGCGGCACCCAGATGTCGGTCGACGCCGCCGAACTGCGCCGGTGGGGTGTCGAGGAGCCGATGCGCGACCGCGCCGACTCGGCCCTGGCCAGGGCGGCGGCGATGACGGACGCCGAGCTGTGGTTCACCGACGAGATCACCGACGTGGCGGCCGTGATCAGGAACTGATGATCACTTCGAGCGTCCTGGGGCCGTGGACGCCCTCGACGCGGTTCAGCTCGATGTCGCTGGTCGCCGAGGGACCGCTGATCCAGGTCAGCGGCCGGGCCGGGTCGAGCCTGGCGACCGCCTCGGGCACTCCGGGGACGATCTGGCCGGCCCGCACCACGCACAGGTGGTAGTCGGGCACCAGCGTCTGCGCCCTGTTCCCCTGCCCGGGACCGGAGTCGAGGACGATCGTGCCCGTCTCGGCGATCGCCACCGCGCAGCCGGTGACCACCCCGTCGGCGTCGTGCAGGCCGGCCGGGACGCCGGCGGCCCACTCCCGGGGCAGCCCGTCAGGGATGATCATGCGCCGGTCGCCCACGAGCCCGGCGATCCTGGCGGGCACCTCGGCCGCCGGGATCACGTGCACGATCGCCCGATAGTCGTCCACCCTCTCGGCGAACAGTCGCACCAGGTCGGCGACCTCGCTCGTGGTCCGGTAGGCGCGGAGGATCTCCACCTCCGGGGCGCCGTCGACGGCCCGCCTGATCCGGGCCAGGATCTCCTCACGCGCGCTCATCGCGTTCCCACCAGTCTCTGAAGGATTCGGCCGGGATCTCGGGCAGGTCCCTCGTGTCGGTCCACGCCGACGCCGGGCCCGGCAGGCGTCTGGGCACCAGCTTGCGGAGGCGGCCGGCCAGGCGTTGCGCCTTGGCCAGGCGTACGTGGTCGTTGAAGATCCAGCCCGCCACGCGCATGCCCGCGCGCTCGGCCGGCCTGTGCGGCGCCTTGGCGCGCAGGTCGACGAGCACCTCGGGGATGTCGATGGCGACCGGGCACACCTCGAAGCAGGCGCCGCACAGGCTCGACGCGTACGGCAGCGAGGCGTCCAGGGCCGACGACATGCCCCTGAGCTGCGGGGTGAGGATCGCGCCGATCGGGCCCGGATAGACCGACCCGTACGCGTGGCCGCCGGCGCGTTCGTAGACCGGGCACACGTTCAGGCAGGCCGAGCAGCGGATGCAGCGCAGCGCCTGGCGGCCGACCTCGTCGGCCAGCACGTCGGTGCGGCCGTTGTCGAGCAGCACCAGGTGGAAGTCCTGGCCTTCGACGGAGCCGGTCCACGTGCTGGTGTAGGGGTTCATCCGCTCGCCGGTGGAGCTCCTGGGCAGCAACTGGAGGAAGACCTCCAGGTCGCGCCAGCTCGGCAGCAGCTTCTCGATGCCGACGACGCTGATCAGGGTCTCGGGCAGCGTGAGGCACATGCGGCCGTTGCCCTCGGATTCGAGCACCACCAGCGTGCCGGTCTCGGCGACCATGAAGTTGGCCCCCGAGATCGCCACCTTGCTCCGCAGGAAGCGTTCGCGCAGGTGCAGCCGGGCGGCCTCGGCCAGCGCGGCGGGCTCGTCGGTGAGGTCCGGCGGGGCGTCGCCCATCCGGTCGAGGAAGATGTCGCGGATCTCCGCCCGGTTCCGGTGGATGGCGGGCACCAGGATGTGGCTCGGGAAGTCGTCGCCGAGCTGCACGATCAGCTCGGCCAGGTCGGTCTCGTAGGCGGTGATGCCCTGCTCGGCCAGCGCCTCGTTGAGCCCGATCTCCTGGGTGGCCATCGACTTGACCTTGACCACCTCGGTCTCGCCGGTGGCCTGGACCAGGCCGGCGACGATGCGGTTGGCCTCGGCGGCGTCCCGGGCCCAGTGGACGGTGCCGCCCGCCCGGGTGACGGCCTCCTCCAGCTGGATCAGGTAGCGGTCGAGGTGGCGCAGGGTCTCGTCCTTGATCGCTTTGCCGGCGGCCCGCAGTTCTGCCCAGTCCGGCAGCTCGCCGACGACCGTGGCGCGCTTGCCACGGATGGTGTGGGTGGCTTTGCGGAGGTTGTAGCGGAGCTGCGAGTCCTGCACGGCCAACGCCGAGTTCTGCGGGAAATTTCCGGGCATGCCGAGGAAGGTGGCGCTCATGTGGATGTGCCCTCCATGGCCGTTTCGGTCGCGGCGAGGATCTCGGCCAGATGCATGACGCGGACGCCGGTCCGCTGCCGGCCGAGCGTGCCGCCGATGTGCATGAGGCACGAGTTGTCGGCCGCACAGAGCACCTCGGCGCCGGTGTCGAGGACGTTGCGCACCTTGTCGGCGCCCATCGCGGCGGAGACGGCCGGGTTCTTGACCGCGAACGTGCCCCCGAAGCCGCAGCATTCGTCGGCCGCCGGGAGCGGGACCAGGTCGAGGCCGCGGACGTTCCGGAGCAGCCTGGTGGGCCGGTCCGCGAGGCGGAGGCCGCGGAGAGAGTGACACGTCGGGTGATATGTCACCCGGTGCGGGAAATATGCGCCTACGTCGTCGACCTGCAGGACGTCGATCAGGAACTCGGACAGCTCGAAGACCTTGGGCGTCACCTCGGCGATCGCCGCGGCTCCCCTGCTGCCCGGCCGTACCAGCTTGGGGTACTGCTCCCGGATCATGGCGGCGCACGAGCCCGACGGCGCGACGACGGCGTCGTACCCGGCGAACACCTCGGTTAAGTGGCGCGCGAGCCGTACCCCCTCCTCGCGGTAGCCGGTGTTGACGTGCATCTGGCCGCAGCAGGTCTGGGCGACGGGGAACTCCACGTCGCAGCCGAGCCTGCGCAGCAGCGAGACGGCGGCCTTGCCGGTGCCGGGGAAGAGCGTGTCGTTCACACAGGTGATGAACAGGGCGACTCGCACCGCTCTCCTTCCAGGGTTGCCGAGGTATGGTCAGACCACAATATGGTCAGACCATACCTAATCCACCACCTCGCCCCAAGAACCAGGGGGAAGCGTTGACCGACACCCACTGGCGGCCCGTCAAACGAACCCGCACGTTCGAGGACGTACTCGCACAGATCGAGCACCGCATCGCCGAGGACGGCCTGACCGCGGGTGACCGGCTCCCCGCCGAACGCCGGCTCGCCGAGCAGCTCGGGGTGAGCCGCTCGTCGGTGCGCGAGGCGATGCGCGTGCTGGAGACGCTCGGCGTGGTGTCGTCGCAGGCCGGGCGCGGCCCGGACGCCGGAGCCGTGCTCACCTCGCGCCCCGACAGCGCGCTCACCGACGTGCTCAGGCTGAACCTCGGCCTGGCCACGCTGGAGCTGCGCGAGGTGATCGACACCCGGCTGATGATCGAACGCTGGGCGGCCGCCCAGGCGGCGCGGGCAGGGGCCGGCACGTCCGCGCTGGCCGAGGCGCTGAAGGGGATGGACGAGGCCGGCTCGGCCGAGGAGTTCGTGGAGCACGACACCGCGTTCCACTGCGCGATCGCGGAGATCGCCGGCAACCGGCTGATCGCCGCCTTCATGCGCTCGCTGCGCGAGTCGATGAGCAGGTACGCGGTGGAGGCCGTGGAGCGCCTGGGCGACACGTCGGGACTCCAGGCCGACCACCGGCGCATCCTGCGAGCCGTCCAGGAGGGTGATCCGGAGGCGGCGGCCCAGGCGGTGACCGACCACCTGGCCCACGCCTACCCGGCGGAAGGCTGATGTCTCACATGAACGTGAAAGTCGCCCACATCGAACCGCGGATCCGGCTGACAAGGCGGGCAGGCAGGACGCGGTAAACATTTTCGTCGGCCCGGGCCGCCCGCAAGTGCGGATGGTGCCAACATGGGACCTGCTGTCTTTCCGAGAGCAGGGTATTCAATTGGCGAAACGTCCGAAATATCCACGGAATCGGCGTACGAGCCGACCGAGAAAGTGGTGGAATCGGCCGGGTGCGAAATGGGCCGGAAGTGCGATTGCTGCCCCGGTGCTCGTTGGTGTGCTCGTCTGGCTGATACAACGGCCTTTCACCCCGCCGACATCGCCCACCGCCACAGCCACGCCTCGCACTTTCACATCTCCCCCCAAACCGGCAGAAGGCTCACCGGTGGGAGTGGATCTTGTTCTGCTGGAACGCCCACGCGACGCCCCTACCTGGGCTTTCCCACACGCGGTGCGCCTCTCGGACGGCGAACTGGGCCGGCTCAACGAGATGTCCAGCTACTCCGAGGAACAGCACCAATGGCTCCGGCGGAAGGGCGCGGTCGATCCAGTCGACACGAACATCAAAATCGTCGTGCACGGCAACCGGGATCGGCCGGTGCGCATCGTGGACATGAAGGTCGTCCCGCGCTGCGGCGCGCCTCTCTCGGGCACCTTGTTCGAGAGCCCGACCGCCGGCAGCGAGGAAAGCGTCCAACTCGGGTTCGATCTGGACGAAGAAAGTCCGCGCGCGAGAACCATCGTCAACAAGTCGCGCTGGGGAGGCGACTACTTCCAGCGGAAGACCATCTCTCTCAAACGTGACGAGGAGATCGCCTTTCAAGTGCTCGCCAGAACGCTGAAGCACTACTGCGAATTCTCCCTGGCGCTGGAAATTCTCGATAACGGGACCCTGGTCCGGCAGGCCATCGACGATCACGGCAAGCCGTTCAAGGTCAGCGCTCTTCGTACCAGGCCGGACAAGTACGGCACTCCGGCCACCGACTACGCCGCCTACCAGGAGGTGTATGTGGGCGGGCTGATGAATCTGGAGAACGACGGCAAGTGGCGCAGAGAAGATCCCGGGGCCCGGCGTCCCGCGTGAGCCGGGCCATCAGTGCGGCGGGCCCGTGCCCGTCTCCAGATCGGGCGCGAGGTGAGACGTGGACCGCTCAGTGGGACAGCGCCGACTTCGCCACGAAACCGATCCTAGCCTGCGGCTATGACGTTGAACCTGGCGAACCTGTTCGAAGCCGTGGCCTCCGAGATTCCGCGACGGACGGCCCTGGTCTGCGGTGACCAGCGGCTGAGTTTCTCCGAACTGGACGAACGGGCCAACGCCCTGGCTCATCATCTGAGGTCGGCGGGGGTCGAGCCACACCAGCACGTGGGCATCCACCTGCTCAACGGGACCGAGTTCGTCGAATCACTCCTCGCCTGCCTGAAGATCCGGGCGGTGCCGATCACGATCAACTACCGCTACACCGACCGTGAGCTCCAGTACCTCTACAACGACGCGGATCTGGTGGCCCTGATCGTCGCCGACGAGTTCGAGCCGTCGGCCGCCGCCCCCGCCGACCAGTGCCCGAAACTGCGTCATGTCACGGTGCTCGGAGACCCGGGTTCCCACGGCACGGCATCCGGCGGCACGCAGGTGGCCTGGCCGGACCGGATCGAGGTCGTCTCCTACGAGGAGGCCCTCGCCGGGCGTCCGCGCACCGCGCCGCCGGCCGACGGCCGCGCCGCCGACGACCGATACATCCTCTACACCGGTGGCACCACCGGGATGCCCAAGGGCGTCGTGTGGCGGCACGAGGACTTCTACTTCGCGGCCCTGTCCGGCGCGAACCCCTATGGGGAGCCGTACCGGACGGCCAAGGAGCTCGCGGCGGCGGCGACCGCGAACCAGACGCCGATGAGCTACCTGATCACCGCTCCCCTCATGCACGGCGCCGCCGGGTACACGCTGTTCACCGCCCTGTTCTCCGGCTCCCCCGTGATCCTGATGCGGAGGTACGACCCCGTCGAGACGCTGCGGCTGGTCGAGCGGGAGTCCGCCGTGATCGTCACCGTCGTCGGGGACGCCATCGCCCGCCCGCTGGTCGACGCGGTACGGGAGCACGGCCCGAAGTACGACCTGAGCTCCTGGAAGATCCTCGGCTCCGGGGGCGCGCTGCTCTCGCGGAGCGTGCGGGAGGACCTGGCCGGGCTGATCCCCGGGATCTACGTCAGCGACGGGTTCGGCGCCTCAGAGTCCGGCGTGGACGGCAGGATCAGCGTGGGGCAGGACGGCCTGCTGCGCCTGGCCCCGAACCCGCGGGTCTCCGTCGTCGACACGACCTTCACCCCGCTCGCGCCGGGCTCCGGCGAGGTCGGATTCATCGCCCGCACCGGGCACGTCCCGCTCGGCTACTACAACGACAGCGCGAAGACGGCCAAGACGTTCCCTGTCGTCGACGGGGTCCGCTGGGTCGTGGGCGGGGACATGGCCTACGTCGAGGCGGACGGGACCGTGGTCCTGCTCGGCCGGGGCTCCAACTGCATCAACACCGGCGGGGAGAAGGTCTTTCCCGAGGAGGTCGAGCAGGCGCTCAAGTCCCATCCGGCGGTGATGGACGTGCTCGTCGCGGGAGTGCCCGACGAGAGGTACGGCGAGCGGGTCGCCGCCGTGGTCGAACTCCGCGCGGACGCCGCCCGTCCCACGGTCGAGGAGCTCCAGGCGCACTGCCGCGCGCAGATCGCCGGCTACAAGGTCCCGCGCTCGTTCACCTTCGTCGACGGCATCGTGCGCTCCCCCAGCGGCAAGGCCGACTACCGGTGGGCCAAGCGGGTGCTCTCCGGGGCGACCAGCTGACGGCCGGGCGCGTCAGCGGGAGTCGGCCTCCCGGCAGCCGGCCCCGGAGCAGGAGGCCATGGCCTGCAACCGCTGGTCCAGCCCCTGCATCAGCGCCGGGTCGGCGATCCGGGCCAGGTTGTGCAGCTGGTGGGGGTCGGTGACCACGTCGTAGAGCTGGAGCTCTCCGGTGTCGTACTTGACGTACGTGTACTGCTCGGTGCGCAGCGCGGTGTAGGGCGGCACGGGCGTCTGGGCGGCCGACGCCTGGTTGAGCGGCCTGACGAACTCGATCAGCGCGTTCTTGCGCCACGGGACCGGGCGCTGCCCCCGCAGCAGCGGCTCCAGCGAGCGTCCCTCGGCGAAGGACGGCGTCGAGGCCCCGCCGAGCGCGGCGAACGTGGGCGCCAGGTCGACCGTGGCCGCCATCTCGCGGATCACCGACCCCGGCGCCACGCCGGGCCCCCGCACCACGAGCGGCACTTTGATGGCCTCGTCGAACGGAGTGGTCTTGCCCTGCTTGAGGCGGTGCGTGCCGAGATGGAAGCCGTTGTCGGAGCTGAAGAAGATGTAGGTGTTGTCGAGCTTGCCCGTCTCGCGCAGCTTGTCGATGACCGACCCCACCAGGTCGTCGACGCCCAGCATGGACCGCAACCTGCTGCGGTAGCGCTCGTCGATCCGCTCGATGGCCTGCGCGGTCAGGGGTGGCCGGGCCTGCAGCCAGGCGGGCTCGCCGCTCACGTCGGCCTGGTCGAACGACGGGGTGCGCGGCGCGACGGCGTCGGAGAACGCGTCGGCGTGACGCACCGCCGGGTTGGCCGGATTGTGCGGGCCGGTCGGCGCGAGGTAGAGGAAGAACGGCTCCGAGCCGGCCGCGATGAAGTCGCCGGCCTTGCGGGCGAGCACATCGGACAGGTAGTCGCCCTCCGACCAGCCGTAGTCGACCAGGCCGCCGTTCTCGTTGAGGCGGTAGCCGTACTCGGTGTAGAGGTTGCGCACCGGCACGGCCCACTCGTTCCAGCCGGACGGCACGTACGTCTCCTCGGCGGTCTCGCCCGGGTAGTGGTTGAGGAACTTGCCCATCAGCCCGGTGCGATAGCCGGCCTGCTGCATCCAGGTGCCGACCGTGGAACGTTCCAGGGCCAGGTTGTTGAAGCGGTCGAAGCCGCCCTCGGGCGCGGTGTTGGTGAGCACGCCGTGGCTGTGGACGTACTGGGAACGCAGGATGGACGCCCGCGAGGGGCAGCACCACGAGTTGGTCACGAAGAACCGGTCGAACGAGGCCCCCTGCCTCACCAACTGCTGGGTGATGTTCGGGAAGTAGGGCAGTGTCCCGGATTCGAGGTCGTCGGCGAGCACGAAGACGATGTTGGGCGGGGACTTGCGCGCCTCTCCGGCGGCCACCGTGGGCCCGGCTGCGATGACGATGAGCAGCAGGATGCACACGAGACGGCAGAGACCTTTGACCACAGACTTCACGTCCCCGATAGCGGCGCATTGACACCATGAGCTTCTCATGACCGTATAGAACTTAATTCGGGAGGTGTCATGAAGCTCGGCTTGAACCTCGGCTACTGGCAGCGCAACGCCGACGACGCGACGGAGACCGTGCTGGCGGCCGAACGGCTCGGCTACGACTCGGTGTGGACCGCCGAGGCCTACGGCAGCGACGTCTTCACCCCCCTGGCGTGGTACGGGGCGCGCACGTCACGCATCAAACTCGGCACCTCGATCGCGCAGATCTCGGCCCGGCCGCCGGTCACGACGGCGATGACCGCGATGACGCTCGACCACCTCACGGGCGGGCGGCTGCTGCTCGGCGTCGGCGCCTCGGGGCCCCAGGTCGTCGAGGGCTGGTACGGCCAGCCGTTCGCCAGACCCCTGGCCAGGACCCGCGAGTACGTCGAGATCATGCGCAGGGTGTGGCGCCGCGAGGAGCCGGTGACCAGTGACGGCCCGCACTACCCGCTCCCCCTCCCCGACGGCCTGGGCAAACCGCTCAAGCTCATCACCCACCCGCTCCGCGCCGAGATCCCCGTCTACCTCGGCGCGGAGGGCCCGAAGAACGTCGCCCTGGCCGCCGAGCTCGCCCAGGGCTGGCTCCCGCTGTTCGCCTTCCCCACCAAGATCGAGGAGATGTACGGCGAGTCGCTCGCGGGCCGGGACCCGGACTTCGACATCGCCGCCATGGTCATGGTGATCGTCTCCGACGACGTCCAGGCCGCGCTGGACGGCGTCAAGATGATGCTCACCCTGTACATCGGCGGCATGGGAGCCCGGCAGCGCAACTTCCACGCCGACATCATCGGCCGGATGGGCTACGCCGAGGCGGCCGAGCACATCCAGGCCCTCTACCTGTCGGGCCGTAAGGACGAGGCGTTCCGGGCGATCCCTGACGAGCTGGCCGACGGCATCTCGCTCGTCGGACCGCCCGGCCGGATCAAGGAACGCCTGGAGCTGTGGCGCAAAAGCCCGGTGACGAGCCTGCTCGTCATGGGCCCGCGCGACGAGCCCACGCTGAAGCTGGTCCGCGACCTGGTCCTCGGCTAGCTTGTTCAGTCCGGACGGGGCGCGGGGTCGGCCGTGACCGACCTCAGCAGCGGCCGGCTCAGCGCCCCCGCCCCGATCACCCCGGCGAACCCGAGCACCACACAGACCACCAGCGTGACGACCCCGGCCACGCTGACCCCGCCGATCATGAACGGCGTCGCGCAGAACGCCCCCACCAGGATCGCGCCGCCGCCCATCACCCCCAGCGGGATCAGCGTCTCGGCCCGCCTGGCCCGGTCCAGCACCTCCAGCGGCGTCCCGGCCAGCCGAAGCAGCCCGTACGTCTGCCGCCGGTCGAGGACCGACGAGGCGGCCGTGATGCCCGCGCTGGCGATGGCCACCAGGAACGACACCGACAGCACCACGATCGTCCCCACCCGCACGTCGGCCAGCAGCTGATCGCCGAAGCCCCGCTCGTCGGCCTCGGTCGTCGGGGTGCGGCCTGGGACGAGCCCGGCGAGCGCCGTACGCGCCTGGTCCATGGCCGCGGCGTCGAGCGGGCCCGACGGCGCGGCGACGACGGTCCGCTTGACGACCGTGACCACGGCGGGCACCTGCGCCGCCGCCAGCCGCTCGCGGGCCTGCCTTGCCACCTGCTCGGTCTGCCCGGCGGGCGCGAGGACGCGCAGCTGAAGCGGCCCGTCGTCCCCCGCGAACGCGCCCGGGCTGAGCAGGCCGAGGAAGCCCGCCACGAACCCGGTCAGCGCCACGCCGCTCACCGTCCGCCAGGCCGAACGCGGATCGTCCACCAGCCTGCGCCCGGCCAGCAGCCGGGCGGGGCGGCGGGCCGTACCCGCCGTGATCCGGCCGATGAGGCCCACCACCCACGGCCCGGCCAGGTTCAGGCACAGGAACGCGAGCCCCAGCGCCACGGCCACGATCGCCACGCTGGTCCCCTGGGTCAGCATCGGGAACGCGGCCAGCACCACGAGCAGCGCGAGCACCCGGACGAAGCGCATGCCGGGCGGCGTCTCCCGCTTGGCCACGCCGAGCGGGCTCACCACGACCCGCCGCAGCCCCGCCACTGCCGACAGCCCCACCAGCAGCGGCACCGCCACCAGCACCCCGGCCAGCACCGCCAGGCCGGGGAACAGGTCCCCTGCGAACCAGGCGCCCCCCTGAATCTCGATCTGCGTCAGATGCGGCACGGCCAGCGCGAACGCCACCGCCCCCGCCAGTGCCCCGGCCAGCGCCACGAGCACCGCCTCGGCCACCGTCATCCGCACGACCTGCCCCGGCGTCGCGCCGACCAGCCGGAGCGCGGCCAGCCGCCGGTCCCGCCTGGCCACCGTGAGCCGGGCCGCCGCGCCCCCGAACACCAGCAGCGGCACCACCATGAGCACGCTCGCGATGACCGCGAGCACCTTGTACGCCTCCGCGTCCTCGCTCGGCGTCCCCGCCAGGCTCGCGACCCTGACCGGCGGCTTGCCCACGATCCAGTCGTCACTGCGCTCCGCGGTCATCGCCGGCGCGTCCGGCGCGTGGCCGACGACCGCGACCAGCTCTCCCGGATACACCAGGGCCTCGTCCCCGATGACGCCCGCCCGGCGCGGGTAACGGTCGCCCAGCTCGGCGGGAGGCAGCTCACGAGCCAGCTCCGCGAGTGCGGGCGACAGCCACGTCTCCCCCGGCTTCGGGAAGCGCGGCAGGCCGGGCGGCGGAGCGGCGTCGGGCCGGAGCGCGGCGAGGTCCACGACGGTGATCACCCGGTCGCGTACGTAGTCGAAGCGGGACGCCTCGACGGCGAGCGCGTCGTCGGCGGCCGGCACCGGGTTGCGCCAGGCGCCGCGCTCGGCGCGGGCGTCGAAGGCCAGGTTCGCGGCCACGGCGAACAGCAGCAGCGCCGTGGACACGGCGACGGCCCCCAGCGTCAGCCAGACGCCCAGCAGGCCCTTACGGCCACCGCCCTTGAGCAGCCGCCACGTCAGGTCCAGGTTCACGCCGTCGCTCCGCTCATCGCCACCAGGTGGCCGTCGCGGACCTCGACGGTGCGGTCGCACCAGGCGGCCACGTTCGGGTCGTGGGTGACGACGATCAGCGAGGCGTCGTTGTGCCGGGTCGCCTCCACCAGCAGCCGCATCGTGTCCTGCCCGGTCCGCTGGTCGAGCGCCCCGGTCGGCTCGTCGGCGAACACCACCGCCGGCCTGGCGACCAGCGCCCTCGCGATGGCCACCCGCTGCGCCTGCCCGCCGGACAGCTCGCCCGGCCGCCGCGCCTGCATGCCCTGCAGTCCGAGCGGCGCGAACCACTCGCGCGCCTGCCGGACCGCCTGCTGCCTGGGCATGCCGCCCAGCATGAGCGGCAGGGCCACGTTCTCCTCCGCCGGCAGCTCCGGCAGGAGCTGCCCGAACTGGAAGACGAAGCCGAACCGGGTACGCCGCAGCGCGCTGCGCCTACGCTCCCCCATCGCGTCGATGCGCTGCCCCAGCAGGTGCACCTCGCCCTCGTCCGGCCGCATGATGCCCGCCAGGCAGTGCAGCAGGGTGGACTTGCCGGAGCCGCTCGGCCCCATGATCGCCACCGCCTCGGCGGTCCGCACCGCGAGGTCCACGCCGTCCAGGGCGACCGTCTGCCCAAAGCGTTTGGTCAGGTTCCGTCCAACCAGCACGTCGTTCATGCCGAAAAGGGTCTCTCCGTCGGCCGGGGCGGCGGATCGGCCGTGCGTCCGGTCCGCCTCGGCCGAACGGCCGATCCTGGACGTGTGGCCGTGACTATCAGCGTGCTCATCGCCGACGACCAGGAGCTGGTGCGCACCGGCTTTCAGCGGTCAAGGCGGCCGCCGACGGCGAGGCGCTGGTGTCGCTGTCGGTGACCGTGCGGCTGGCCAGCGCACGCCCTACGGGTGGCCTACGGTCATTCCGCCGGCACCACCCCTCCCGCCCGTCCCGAGCGGGATGTCATGCGGGAAGGTACCAGCCCGGCCCACCAGGTTCCCCCAGCCATACGCGCTGACTATCCGTGCTGATGGTGAGACCAAAGCCCGACTGATGGGGGCTGCCCGCACCCTGCCACGTCAGAATCGCCTCCTCCACCGCATCCCAGAGCCGCACTGGGCCGTGTTGGTGTACCGTCCAGCCGCCTGCGAGGTCCGGCCTGGTGTCGGCCCGTGATCCCGTGCTGACATCGATCAAAATCGTGGTGTCCTCGCCCCAAGAACACTGCGCCTGAGGCGCGGCGAGCTGGGCGACCCACAGGGCGGTATCGTTCCGGAGAATCGCCGGATCAATTCTCGACGGGCGGGCCTGACCAATGCCCGTGACGATCGGCGGGCGTGGCGGTGCCAGATGAGCGCGGGCGGTCATGAAGGACAGATCCTCCTTCAGGAACCGGCCGCTGGCCGTAGCGCCATCGGCCACCGTGAGATGCGCGAAGGCGACCCCGCCCATCCAGCCCCACATCGGGGTGGTGATGGTCCCACCGCTGCGAGCCTGCCACAACCACGGCAGCGGAATGACCCGCACCGAGCAGGTAGAGATCACCTTGTCGTACGCAGCGTTCGCGGCATAGCCGTTCAGCCCGTCTCCCACTACACACGTGGGAGCGTATCCGGCAGCAGAGATCGCCTTCTCAGCCCTGGCCGCAACCTCGGGATCGTATTCGACCGAGGTCACCGCCCCCTCTCCGAGCCGGGCGCACATCAGCGCCGTCGAGTACCCGGTGCCAGTGCCGATCTCTAGCACGTTGCTACCTTCACTGATGCGAGCCGCTTCCAGCATCAGCACGACCAGGCTCGGAAGCGTGGAGGAAGAGCTAGGCGACCCGATCACGACACCGGGCGCGTCCTCCGCGAGGACTCCACCGACCTGTGTGACCCATGTCTGGTCGGTGTAGGCCAGGCTCAGCCAATCCTCCCGGCTCATCTCCGATCGCCGGATGGGAACCCACCGATCAGCAGGAACCCCATCGGCGCGATACACCGCCTCGCCGAGGAACAGTTCGCGGGGGACCTTCGTCAGTGCCTCGTGCCAACCTGTAGACCCTAGGCGGTCGGCCAGGGCGAGCCGTAGTTCCGTGGCCGTGTCAGTCATTACCGCCATCCTTCCGTGAGCACGTCGGCGAATGCATGCGCTATCGCGTCGGAATCAGGCAACCAGCCCCACTGCCCGTTGGGGTTGCACTCGATGAACGTCCACGCCCCCGCTGTATGATCATTCGGGTCGGGCTCCAGGGCGAAATCGAAACATCCGAACGCCAACCCGAAGCCGTTGAGGTAGGCGTGCAACGCCCTCGTGACCGCGTCGGGAACAGCGATGGGCTCGTGAATCAGTTCATCCCAATTCCCGCGCCGCCAGTCGAGAGCCCCATCAGGTGTGGTGATCCTGCTTGCGAATACAGATCGTCCGACCACGGTCACCCTAGCATCCGCTGTCTTGTTCACCTCCCGCTGAAACATATGGGCAGTCACGGTGACCGACTCATCAAGGTCTTCTTCTTTGATGCGCTGCGTCCATATGGCAGCCGTATTCCCGTCCGCTGGACGTGGTGCGCCTCGGAACGACTTGTAGATGACAGGCCCATGTTTCGCCGCGAACTTCCGTGCCCTTTCCGGATCATTTGTAATCAGGGTGGCTGGAACGGAAAGGCCGTGCTGGACGGCCATTTGGAGCTGAGCAGGCTTGTAATCCGCACGAGTGACGGAGATGGGATGATTGACATATGTTGCCTTGAGGAGGCTATTCAAAACGCCGCCGAGCCCGTATCGAGCCTCGGTAGCGGCGAAGTCACGCGCCTGCTGGGGCAGATGGGAAAAGCGGGCGAGGTACGGGGTGGGGCGGCGAAAGTACACCGCCCCGATCTCGCCCAAGGCGACGTCCCGGCTCGGCGTCTGAAGGCGGCCCGTCCATTCCGCCTGCCCGTCGATCAAATATGCGCCGAACATCAGACCAACGCCGACGCTGGCCGGATCAACACGCACGACACACACCTGCCGCTCGTTCAACGCGTCGATGACCAGGTTCGCGGTGACGTCTTGCGCCGATGTGACCACCAAGACCACGCTGGGCGAGTTACCCATCCCCCTGCTCGATCAGTTGTCGTTCTGGGAGTCGTCGGCGACCTCAGGAGACCCAGACGAGCCATCCCCACCGCCCCCCTTGGACATGGTGACGGTCTGACCCATCTGAATCGGGAGGACTTCCCCGTCCGCGTTGTAGAACCGAGTGATCTGGGTTGCGGGATCGAGGCATACGCTCTCGTACCATGGCTCTTCTGCGAGACCGCTTACCGTCATCCGCCCCAAACCCCAGGGCACACGAAGACCTTCACACGTGCTCATTCACTACCTCCATCGGACGATTTTCTCGCATGTACATACACGCGATTTTCCGTTCGCTTACACCTTGATCGGCGCCTTCCGGTGCGTCAACAAACCTTAGCGCTCCAACGCCGATACCGCTGCGCATTCGCTTCTTTCCTTGAGATGACATCTCTTGGGTCGCATTCGATATTCAAGCGCACGTCAATACTGCCCAGTATATGCAGCACCTTCCTTTGTACTACATATGCCAAGGCCGGTCTTTACGTATGCTCAGTAATTCGAGCCGGATCCCCTTCGGTCACTTCGCAGCGATACATCTCGCCATGGACACGCCTCTCGGCCTGTTGGCTAATTGAACGAAGGATGGAATAGGCGGCAACGCGGGCGCCAACTCTCTCCCAAGGAGTATCAACCGCGCGATGTCCATTCGACTATCGCACATGCCCAAAAAGCAGCGCATTCCACAGACCCTCCGCAACGCGGTCTATCCAGCGATCTGTCTCATGTATCACCCTCTTTCCCTTGAGAGTCTGGATACGGCGGATGTAACGCACCCCACCGAGCGTGACCAACTCGTACACGACCGGCTGACAGTCGCAGGTCCACCGCAATACCCGCACTTCAGGCTCACCCTCGCGCGGAGACATCCACGTCAGCGGTTCGTACTCCGCCGAGTCGGGAACGTGTGGCGATTCGCAGCGCGGCGGATACTGCGTGAATCGGATCATCCAGCCCGCCCCTCGATCTCTCGCGTCAGAGCGTTGCTGGTGGCCTCGCACAGATGCGCGGCGTGCATCACCATAGGAAACTCCGACCAGACCGTGAGTTGCCGACCGCCCAACGCGCGCACACCCCATGCGGTCGAGAGTCGCGCCACCAGCCGCAGGCCCCGCCCGCGTGAGTCCAGGTCATCAGACAGGCGCGGACGAGGAACGGTGTCCGCCCCGTCATCGGTCACCTCTATACGTGCCAACTGTCCGCCGACGCCGAGGACATCCACCGCGACGAGACCACCAGCGCACCCCGAAGCGGTGTGCTGGAGCGCGTTTGTGACCAACTCGCTAACGATCAACTGTGCGTTGTCCACGTCTTCCGGGCAACCGGCCCCGAGCAGGATCGACCCGACGCAACGACGAGCCACCGGCACCACCCACCTCTCTCCCGGGAAGACCATCTCGCTCAGAAACCGCTCGCTCACCGCGTCTCCTCCCAGACCCGTGTAACCGCGTCTTCTTCGAACGCGGCCACACACCGACCCCGACCATGACCCCACGTGAAGACCCAGTGCTCACCCCTCAGCACGGCCCGCACCCGCAACACCCCGCGCGCCCGAGGAACGGAGATGAACGGCTCTTCCCGCCGTGGCCACTGCACCGCCAGCCCCACCCCGAGTTCCGCCAGATCCCACGCCAATCGCACTAAGTGAATGAACTGCTCCTCATCGTGATCGAAGTAACGCAACGTGGTCCTCCCTTGGCCTGTCGGGGCAAGGGGCCGGTTTTCGGGACCTCTTCCGGCCGCTTGCCTTCAAGTGCCTCTCTGCCGGGGCGAGTGCGAAGCGGCCTGCGCTCGGAGCCTGGAGGGGTATCTTCGACGCGCTAGGGCAATGATGCATCTTGCTTCATCCAATTGGCAATATCCATTCTGGATGAAGCCGTTTGCTTGTTGCTCGCCGGTACGCGACCCTCATAGGGTTCGCGAGCTTGAGGCCTACGTCTGTGCACTTGAGGTGGACCAATGACAGGTGAAGGTGGAAGCAGCCCCACCGTGAGGCGACGCCGGTTGGCGGCCGAGTTGAAGCGTCTACGCAAGGAATCCACTCTCACCGCTGAGCAGGTTGCCGAGCGACTGGAGGTGTCACAGTCATCGATCAGTCGCATAGAGAGCGGCCGTCGAGGCATCAAAGCGTCCGATCTCCGGCTACTCCTGGAGATCTACGGCGTTGACAGCACCGAAGTAGAGGAACTACTCACGCTCGCCCGCCAATCCCGGCAGAAAGGTTGGTGGCAGACCTACGGAGACGTCCTTCCGGAGTGGCTCCAGGTCCTCATCGGGCTGGAAGTCGAGGCAGAAGGACGGCGATCGTACGACGTGGAATTGATTCCCGGCCTGCTCCAAACCGCCGACTACTACCGGGCATACCTCGCGACCCAGCCAACCAGCTACAGCGCGGCCGAGATAGATCGAAAGATCGCGTTCAGGATGGCCCGGCAAGAGCGGATGCTTCAAGACGAGACCCGCAAGCTCTCCTTTGTCCTCAACGAGGCAAGTCTGCGATGGGCGGCGGCAGCCGCCAGCGCAGGTCCCCAAGCCCAGCTCAAGCGGTTGATCGAACTGTCCCAGCTTCCGCATCTGACGTTGCGGATCCTCCCCTTCGGCGCAGCTATGCACGCTGGGATGGGCGGCGGCTTCGTCATCCTGAGCTTCACGCCACCCGATCCCGATGTCGTCTACATCGAGAACGAAGTCAGTGGCCTCTACCTTGAAGAACCGGCTGATATAGACAGGTATAACCTGGTCTATGACCATATAGCGGCAAAGGCTCTCAATCCGGGGCAGAGCCGGAGCTTCATCGCGAAGCTAGGTAAGGAAGCGCCATGAACGATACCCCCAGCATCGACGGTGACCCGCCGCCCCTCATTTGGCGCAAGTCCCGCGCGAGCAACGCCAGCGGCGACTGTGTAGAGATCGCATCGTTGCCCGATGGTGGAGTAGCCGTGCGGGACAGCAAGAACCCTCAAGGGCCACACCTTCGGTTCAGCGCATCCGAGTGGGGCGCGTTCATCGGGGGGGCGAAGGCAGGCGAGTTCGACTCGCCGTCCATGTAGACAGCGCGCCAGCCGAAAAGCGCTCGGGCGCCTGTACAGCGATCGGGCGTGTCCGTGCGCTTGAGAGAAGCCGTCCGAGGCTAAATCATGCCTTGGCCAGGGGCTCCGCTACGAAGTAATAGTTTCTCGCCACAGGCGGCGAAGCTGATCATTTCCGCTCGGCCCCATGATCGCCACTGCTTCGGCGGTCCGCACCGCGAGGTCCACGCCGTCCAGGGCGACCGTCCGCCCAAAGCGTTTGGTGAGGTTCCGTCCAACCAGCACGTCGTTCATGCCGAAAAGCGTCTCTCCCCCGGCCGGGGCGGCGGATCGGCCGTGCGTCCGGTCCGCCTCGGCCGAACGGCCGATCCTGGCCGGGCGAACCTAGAGTGTGGGCCGTGACTATCAGTGTGCTCATCGCCGATGACCAGGAGCTGGTGCGCACCGGCTTCCAGATGATCTTGGACGCCCAGCCGGACATGCGGGTCGTGGCCGCCGTCGCCGACGGGGCCGAAGCGGTCGCCGCGGCCAGGCGGCTCCGGCCGGACGTGTGCCTGCTCGACATCCGGATGCCGAAGCTCGACGGGCTGGAGGTGACCCGGCTGCTGGCCGGCCCGGGAGTGGAGGACCCGTTGCGGGTGGTCATCGTCACCACCTTCGACCTCGACGAGTACGTCTACGGCGCGCTCCGGTCGGGCGCCACCGGGTTCCTGCTCAAGGACAGCGGTCCCGCGCTGCTGATCGAGGCGGTCAAGGCCGCCGCCGACGGCGAGGCACTGGTGTCGCCGTCGGTGACCGTACGGCTGCTGCGGCAGCTGGTCCAGCCCCGGCGGAGCGCCGTCTCGGCGGACCCCTCGCTGACCGACCGGGAGCTCGACGTCGTGCGGCTGGTGGCCAGGGGGCGCACCAACCAGGAGGTGGCCGCCGAGCTGTTCGTGTCGCTGTCGACCGTGAAGACGCACCTCGGGAGCATCACGGCCAAACTCGGTGTCCGCAATCGGGTGGGAATAGCAGCGTGGGCGTGGGAAAGCGGGGTCGTGAGCTGATTAACAACGAGGTCGGCGGGATACAAGTGAGTCAGAACCTCAGCGCATGGCACGGGGGGAGAACAACGTGCGCTACGCCCAGGCCCCGCCCACCAAAGCCGCCTCCGCCGTCTACGTGACCCTGGTCGCGCAGGTGCTCTCCCTCGGCTCTCTCGTGATCTTCGAAGCGGTCCGCGGCCGGCGGCTCGCGGCCCAGCTCGCCTCCTTCGGCGGCCGGCCCCACGGAGCCGACGCCGAGGCCGTCGTGGGCGCCGTGACCGTCTTCGCCGTTCTGATGATGCTGGTCGCCGGCACCACCGTCGCCGCCGCGATCGCCTACCTCACCTGGCTCGTACGGGCCCGGCAGGTCAACGACCGGTCCGCCCACTCGCGTCCGGTCCTGACCGCGTGGCTCGTGCCGGGGCTCAACCTGGTGGCGCCGCCGGTGTTCGTGGACGAGGTCTGGCGCGGCTCCCATCCGCAGATCGATCGCCGGGTCCGCTGGCTCGCGCTGCTGGGGGCGTGGTGGGTGAGCTGGCTGGCGACGCTGGTGCTGGTCGGGTCGCGGCTGTTCGAGTCGTCGCCGGGCGACCTCACCGGGATCGGGGTGCCGGAGCTCGCCTGCCTGTCGCTGGCCGCGCTGCTCTGCGCGGCCACGGTCCGCACGATCACCGACATCCAGCGCCGCCCCGCGCCGCTCGCCGCCGTCCAGCCTGTCCGCCCGCTGGTGCCCCCCGCCCCGGAGTCGGCGCCGCTCGGGCAGACGGGCTGAAACCCGTCAGGCCGCCGTGGGGCCCGAGCTGCCCTGGCTGGCGTGCCACAGCAGGCGGGGCGCGGTGGTGACCGCTGGGGGGAGGTCGGAGTAGGGCGAGAGCCGGAACCCGTTGGCGTACTCGATCGGGTGCCCGCCGACCCCTTCCCGGTCATCATCAGTGCGGGCGAGGACCGCCCGGACCGCCTCGATGCCGCGCGAGCGCCAGAGCGCGTCGAGGTCGGCCAGGTCCCAGCAGTCGACGGCGCGCATCGAGATCGCCCGGATGCCCGTCCGCCTGACCACTCCCCTGGCGACCAGGAGCCAGGCGCCGAACACCGTCGCCGCGCACCTGCCCTGCACCGATTCGAAGAACGTCAGATCGACCGGCCCCGTCGAGTCGTCGAGGGTGGTGAAGATGACGCGCCGGCCCGAGCGGACGGCCGGCGTCTGGGTGGCCACCTTGACCCCGGCGACCAGCACCTCGGCGCCGTTGCGCTGGGCCGGCAGGTCCTTGGAGCGCACCACCCCGAGCGCGTCGAGCAGCTCGTCGTGGAAGCTGATGACGTGCCGGCTGACGTCGATGCCCAGGATCTCCAGCTCGGCCTCGACCATCTCGGCCTCGGTCATCTCGGGCAGCTCGCCCGGCGGGACGTGCTCGGTGAAGCCCAGGGGGAGCTGCACGGCATCGGCGCCGATCGCGGTGGTCTCGGGGCGGGCGGCGGTGTAGCGCTTCGACGATCGCGCCGTGGCCGCGACCCCGGAGGCGGAGGCTCGGTCGAGGGTGCCGACCTGGGCGATCAGGTCGCGGCGGGTGAGCCGGCCGGGGCGCCAGCGGGGGCCGCCGGGACGCAGGTCGTGGAGCTCGTCCAGGCCGCCGACCTGGACGATCCGCTCGATGGTGGGGCGCGACGGGCGGGCCCGGTCCCAGAAGTCGGCGAGCGACGTGTACGGCTGGCCGGCGACCATGCGCCCGACCTCCGCCTCGCTCACCCCCTTGATCGCCGAGAACGGCACCCGCAGCGCGTAGCCCCTGCCGAGCTGCCCGGCGTCGAAGTCGGCGATCCGGCGCGGCGGGTCGTCCTCGCCCAGGGCGGCGGGGGTGACCCGGATCCGGGCGGCGGGGCGTGGCCCGAACCGCTCCACCCGCCAGTCGCGGGCCGACTTGTTGATGTCCAGCGGCAGGATCGCGACCCCGCACTGCCGGGCCTCGTCGATGATGACGCGCTGCGGGTACATGCCGGGCTCGTGCGTGAGCACCCCGGCGAAGAACGCCGCCGCGTGGTGCCGCTTGAGCCACGCCGACTGGTAGGTGGGCAGCGCGAACGCGGCCGCGTGCGCCTTGCAGAAGCCGAACCCGCCGAACGCGTCGAGCACCTGCCAGGCTCGTTCCACGGAGGCGTCGTCGAACCCGTTGGCCCTGGCCAGCGGCACGAACGCATTGCGGACCCGCTCCCGCCCCTCGGGCGTGCCCAGCGCGCGCCGCAACATCTCGGCGAACGACAGGTCCCTGCCGGTCATCACCGAGATGATCTTGAGCACCTGCTCGTGGAAGACCACCACGCCGTGCGTCTCCTTCAGCGCCTCGCGCAGCCTCTCGTGCGGATAGCGTGGCCGGCGCCACCCGTGCCTGGCCTCCAGGTAGGGCGTGACCATGTCGGAGTTGACCGGTCCGGGCCGGAACAGTGAGATGTCCACGATCAGGTCGTGCATCCTGCGCGGCTCCAGCTTGGCGACGAGCTCACGCTGCCCCGGCGACTCGATCTGGAAGCAGCCGAGGGTACGGCCGGCGCAGATCATGTCGTAGGTGTCCTGGTCGTCGTGGGACACGTACTGGACGCCCGGCTCGGCGCCGCTCTGCCGGTCGAGGGCGACCACGACGTCGTCGACCCGCTCGATCTCGCCCAGCGTGTAGGCCATCGCCGACTGCATCCGCACGCCCAGCACGTCGAGCTTGAGCAGGCCGGCCTCCTCCACGTCCTCCTTGTCGAACTGCGACATCGGGAACTCCAGCAGGCTCCGCTCCACCGGGGTGCGGTCACGCAGGCCGGAGTTGCCGATCAGCACCCCGCACGGGTGCAGCGCGATGTGCCTGGGCAGCCCGTCGAGCTTCTCGGCCAGCCGGAACACCCGCTCCAGCCCCGCCTCGCCGAGCCGGCTCTCGCGCAGCTCGGGCAGGTCGGTCAGCGAGGCGGTGATCTGCGCGGCCCGGATGTGCGGGAACGCCTTGGCGATCGCGTCGATCTCGTGCGGCGGCAACCCCATCGCCCCCGCCACGTCGCGGATCGCGCTGCGCGCCCGGTAGGTCTCCATCATGGACACGCAGGCCACGCGGGCCTCGCCGTACCTGTCGAAGATCGCTTTGTAGCAGTCGAGCCGGCGCGCGGACTCGACGTCGACGTCGATGTCGGGCAGCCCGACGCGGCCCTCGGACAGGAAGCGCTCCATGAGCAGGCCGTGCCGGAGCGGGTCGACCTCGCCGATGCCGATGAGGTAGTTGACCAGGCTGCCCGCGCCCGAGCCGCGGATCGCGCAGCGGACGTCCATGCCGCGGATCATGTCGGTGATGCCGGCCACGGCGATGAAGTATCCGGACAGGCGCTTCTTCTCGATGATGTCCATCTCGGCCGTGAGCCGCTCCCTGGCCTCGCGGGAGCGGGCCAGGCCGCGGGAGACCAGGCCGTCCTCGACGCGGTGGCGCAGCAGCGGCACCGGGTCGCGGCCGATCTCAGGCAGGTGCAGGTTGGGCGGGTCGCGGCGCAGCGCGAGCAGCTCGACCGGGTCGATCACGCACTCCTCGGCGACGCGCCTGGTGGTGCGCAGCAGGTCGGCGATCCGGGTCTGGTCGGAGCCGCAGATCTTGGCGGCCACCTGCCGCATGTCCTTCGTGCTCTTGAGGTAGGCGTGGGACGTGGCACGTTCCAGGTGGCGGGGGTGCAGCGGGACCAGCTGGCGGGCCGCGTCGAGCACGTCGCCCACCTGGTGGTCGGCGGGGTCGAGGTATCTGACGGCGTTGGTCAGCACGGCGGGCACGCCGAGCGACTCGGCCAGGGCCAGCATGCGGACGGCGGTGATGGCGTCGCGGTAGCCGTACTGGTCGACCAGCTCGACCACCACGCCGCCGGGGACCGTGGAGCGCCACAGGTCGAGCAGCGCCCTGGCGCGGTCGTCGCGCCGCTCGGCCACCGCGCGGCCCACGTCGGAGCGCGGGCCCAGGAGCACCACCAGCCCATCGGCGCCCGAGCCCGCCCAGGTCGCGACCAGCTCGCGGGTGATCCGGGGCGCGCCGCGCTCGGCCGCGTAGTGGGCGGCCGTGACCAGGCGCGCCAGCCGGGACCAGCCGCCCGAACGCGCCAGCACGGTGACCCGGTCGGCCGAGTCGGGCCCCGTCCGGGGCCGCCCGCTCCGGGAGCCCGGCCCATGGCCACCCGACCGGCCCGACCCGCGACCGGCCCCCCGCCCTGACCCGCGACCGGACCCGCTGCCGGGCCCGCTGCCGGACCGGGGCGCGAACCCGGGCAGCAGGTCGGGATCGAGACCGGCTTCGGCACCGGGGACCGGGTCGAAGCCGGTGCCCTGGGCGGCGAGCGCCAGGCTGACGCCGAGGACCGGGCCGATCCCGGCGTCCGCGCAGGCATGCGCGTGCTTGACCGCTCCGTAGAGGCCGTCGCGGTCGGTCAGCGCGAGGATGTCCATCCCGTCCTCGGCCGCCCGCCGCGCCAGGGCCTGGGGGAAGGCGGTGCCGTAGCGCATCGAGTAGGCCGAGCACACGTTCAGGTGCGGGAACGGCGCGGCCATCAGTCCCACGCCCTCAGCAGCAGCCAGCCGCTGCTGGCGGTGTCGAACCTCAGCTCGTAGGAGCCGGGCTCACGCCCCGGACTGGCCTCGACCCGCCAGAACTGGCGCTCGCCGGGGTCTCCCTCGCTGGTCTTCCACCACTCGCGCGCGACCACCCAGTGGTCGAGGACGCGGCGGACGAGGTAGAGGCGATCGCGCCAGACGAACTGGGTGGGCTCCCCGTCCCTGGTCCACACCTCGATCGGATCGCCATAGAGTCTGCTCAAGTCGCTTCTCCCCGCGGCTCTTGGTGCCTGTGCTGAGCCACCCGGGGGAAGGCGGGCGCTATGTATCGAACATATGTTCTCAGCCTCCGAAGCGCAAGTCGCCCGCCTGCCGCGCCAGCGGATTGGCGCCGATCGAGTTGCGCACACTGAACTCCACGCTGCCCGCCCGGTAGCGGTCGTCCGACCACTCCACCGGCCTGCCCTCGTGCGTGGTGGTGATCCGGCGCTGCCGCAGGAGCGGGCTGCCGCGCCGTACCCCCAGCAGGCGGGCGTCGTGCGCGCCGGCCGGGACCGCGTCGATGAGGTGCTCGCCGTAGGCGAAGACCAGCCCGACCGAGGCGCGCAGCGCCTCGGTGACCGACTCGCAGTCGGCCGGCAGCCGTTCGACGGCGGCGGCCGTCCAGCCCGCGTAGGCGGTCCGCTCGACCAGCACCGGCTCGCCCTCCAGCGAGCGCACCCGCAGCACCTCCAGCACCTCCTCGCAGCCGAGCCGGGCGGACTCGGCCGGCGTCGCCGGCCTGCGACGCTGACTGATCACCTGGCCGCCGAAGCGGTAGCCGTTGGCGCGGGCCCACTGGGCGAAGCTGTGCAGCTCGGCGAAGCTCTGGCTGCGGGCGTGGCCCAGCACGATGCGCCTGGCCCCCTGGCGCGACCCGACCAGCCCTTCGGCGACGAGCAGGGCCACCGCCTGCCGTACCGTGCCGCGGGCGGCGGAGTAGCGCGCGGCCAGCTCCGACTCGGTGGGCAGCTGCGAGCCGACCGGACGGACGCCGCCGATGATCTCGTCGCGCAGCTCGGCGGCGATCCGTTCATAGCGGGCGACCATCCGCGACCTTTCCCGTTCATGAAAGAGCAATCTTTATGGGACTTACTGGTGCTGGCTTGTTTGTACAAGCTCCCTTAAATTCTTTCCACACCCCCCGGAGAGTGGAGACGACGTGTTCACATCTCGCGCCCGTGTGGCAGGCGTTGTAGCAGCACTTGCGGCAGTCACCGCGGCCTGCGGCGCCGCGCCCGGCACCGAACACCAGGCAGCGAAGGGCGGCGTCAGCGCGCGCACCGCCACCTCCGCCGCCGACTTCGGCGGCCTGGACAAGCTGGTGGAGGCGGCCAAGGAGGAAGGCAACCTGCACGTCATCGCGTTGCCGCCCGACTGGGCCAACTACGGCGAGATCATCAAGTCGTTCGAGGCCAAGTACGGCATCAAGATCGAGAGCGAGGATCCCGACGCCGCCAGCGCCGACGAGATCAACGCCGTCAAGACCCGCAAGGGCCAGGACCGGGCGCCCGACGTGCTCGACCTCGGCCAGTCGTTCGCGATCAGCGGCGCCGCCGAGGGCCTGTTCGCCCCGTACAAGGTGCAGACGTTCGACAAGATCCCCGAGGGCCAGAAGGAGCCCACCGGACTCTGGACCAACGACTACGGCGGCTACATCTCGATCGGCTGCGACGCCAAGAAGATCGCCACCTGCCCGACGAGCTTCGCCGACCTGCTCAAGCCCGAGTACAAGGGCAAGGTCGCGCTCAACGGCAACCCCACCAAGTCGGGCTCGGCGTTCGCCGGCGTCTACGCCGCGTCGATCGCGAACGGCGGCTCCTTCGACGACATCCAGCCGGGCCTCGACTTCTTCAAGAAGCTGAAGGACGCGGGCAACTTCAACCCGGTCGAGACCACGCCGGCGACGATCGAGAAGGGCGAGACCCAGATCAGCATCGACTGGGACTACAACAACGCCGCCTACGCGCCGCAGATGGCGGCCAAGGGTCTCGACTGGAAGGTCAACGTGCCGAGCGACGGCAAGTACTTCCAGATGTACGCGCAGGCCATCAACAAGGACGCCCCGCACCCGGCGGCGGCCCGCCTGTGGCAGGAGTACCTTTACAGCCCCGAAGGCCAGAACCTCTACCTGAAGGGCTTCGCCCGGCCGGTGCTGCTGCCCGCGATGGAGGCCGACGGCACGGTCGACAAGGTCGCGGCCGAGGCGCTGCCCAAGGTCGAGGGCACGCCCACCTTCCCGACGAGCGCCCAGGTCGACGCGGCCAAGGCCAAGCTGGCCAGCGGCTGGGACGCCGCCATCTCCGGATGACGACCAGGTCCAGGGGGTGGCTCGGCACGCTGCCCCTGTTCGCCTTCTACGCGTTCGTCTTCGGCGTCCCGCTGGTCGCGCTGCTGGTGGGCGCCTTCACCTCGCAGGGACGGCCGACGCTCGAGAACATGCGGCAGAGCCTGCAGGGCGGCAACCTGACCTCGATGGCCGGCAGCGTCCAGGTGTCGGCCGTCGTGGCGCTGCTGGGCGCCGTGCTCGGCACGTTCCTCGCCTACGCGGTCGTGACCTCCAGGTTCGCGGCGCTGCGGCAGTCGGTGCTGACGGCGTCCGGCGTGCTGGCCAACTTCGGCGGTGTCCCGCTGGCCTTCTTCTGGGTGGCCACGCTGGGCAACTCCGGCGTGGTCAGCGGGCTGCTGGGGCTGCCCTCGGGCGCGCTCTACACCTTCTGGGGCCTGGTCGTGGTCTATCTCTACTTCTCGGTCCCGTTGATGGTGCTGGTCATGGCGCCCGCCCTCGACGGGCTGCGGCCGCAGTGGCGCGAGGCGGCGGCCGGCAACGGCGCCACCGCCTGGCACTACTGGCGCTACGTCGGCCTGCCGGTGCTGACACCCGCGCTGCTCGGCGGCGTGGTGCTGCTGTTCGGGTCGGCGTTCGCGGCCTACGCCACGGCGGCGGCCATGGGCGCCGGCACGGTCGTGCCGCTGGTCACGCTGAAGATCGCGAACGCGCTGACCAGCGACGTGCTGATCGGCCAGGAGAACGTCGCGCTCGCGCTCAGCCTCGACATGATCGTGATCGCGGGCCTGGTCATGGCGGTCTACCTGCCGCTGCAGAAGAGGAGCACCCGATGGCTGCGGTGACCGGCCTGGAGCGAACGCCGGCCACGGCCGCGCCCCCGGCGGCCCGGCCGCGCGCCTGGCGGGCGCTGGTCCTCGTGCTGGCCGGGCTCTACTTCCTGGTGCCGCTCGGGGCGTCGCTCTGGTACACGATCTACACCCCGACCGCCGGGGTGTCGTTCGCCGCCTACGGCGAGCTGCTGACCGCCGAGGGCTTCGCCGGGAGCCTGGCCCTCTCGCTGGGGCTCGGGCTCGCCACGATCGCGCTCGCCCTGCTGCTCACGCTGCCCGCGATGCTGGCCGTACGGCTCTTCACGCCGCGGCTGCGGCCGGTCATGGAGGTGCTCTGCACGCTGCCGCTGGTGGTACCGCCGATCACGTTCGTGGCCGGGCTCGGCACCTCGCTGCGCGCCGGGGCCGACGTGCTGGCTCCGACGCCGTTCTGGGCCACGCTCATCGCGGTGCAGGATCCGGCGTTCCCGATCGTGCTGGTCCTGGCGTACGTGGTGCTGGTGCTGCCGTTCGTCTACCGGTCGCTGGACGCGGGGCTGCGCACGATGGACGTGCGGACCCTGGTCGAGGCGGCCCGCAACCTGGGCGCGTCGTGGCCGCACGTGGTGTTCCGGGTGATCATCCCCAACCTGCGCTCGGCCCTGGCCAGCGCGTCGTTCCTCACGCTCGCCCTGGTGTTCGGCGAGTTCACCGTGGCCAGGCTGCTCGGCTACCAGCCGTTCGCGGTGTGGATCGTGACGATCTCCGGCTCGCGAGGGCAGCTGTCGGTCGCGGTCTCGATCCTCAGCCTGCTGCTCATCTGGCTGCTGCTGCTCGCGGTCTCCAGCGCGTTCGGGAGGGAGAAGAAATGACGTCCAAGGTGGAGTTCCGCGGGCTACGGCGGATCTTCGGCAAGACGGTCGCGCTGGACGGGCTCGACCTGACCATCGAGCCGGGCGAGTTCGTCGCCCTGCTCGGCCCCTCGGGCTGCGGCAAGACGACCGCGCTGCGGTGCGTCGCCGGGTTCGAACGGCCCGACTCGGGAGCCGTGCTCGTCGACGGCAAGGACATCACCGACGTCCCGGCCAGCAAGCGCGACGCGGGCATGGTCTTCCAGTCCTACTCGCTCTTCCCCAACCTCAACGCCCGCGACAACGTCGCCTTCGGCCTGCGGGTCCGCCGGGTGCCCGTCGCCACCAGACGGGCCAAGGCCGCCGAGTTGCTGGAGCTGGTCGGGCTGCCCGACCACGCCGAGCGCTACCCTCATGAGCTGTCCGGCGGTCAGCAGCAGCGCGTCGCCCTGGCCCGCGCGCTGGCCCTGGAGCCGCGGGTCCTGCTGCTCGACGAGCCGCTGTCGGCGCTGGACGCGAAGGTACGCGTCTCGCTGCGCGAGGAGATCCGCCGCCTCCAGCTCGACCTCGGCATCACCACCGTCTTCGTCACCCACGACCAGGAGGAGGCCCTGTCGATCGCCGACCGGGTCGCGGTGCTGCGCGAGGGCCGGCTGGAGCAGGTCGGCCCGCCCGCCGAGGTGTACGACCGGCCGGCCACGCCGTTCGTCGCCGAGTTCGTCGGCACCATGAACCACCTGGCCGGGCGGGTCTCCGGCGACCAGGTGACGGTCCTCGGCCAGCTCCTGCCCGTCGACGGCACCGCCCCGGCCGACCCCGACGTGGACGTGCTGATCCGCCCGGAGGCGGTGCGGGTCACACCGGCCGCAGACGGCGCCGCCGAGGTGATCGCCGCGTCCTTCCGCGGCGCGTCCGTCCGGCTGCGGCTGGCCCTGGAAGGCGGCGAGGTGCTCGCCGACGTGCCCGGTCACGAGGCCGTGCGCCTGACGCCCGGCGCCCGGGTCGGCGTGCGGCTGGTCGAGCGGCCCGTCCTGGTGGCGGCCCGGACGGTCACGGTCCCGGCGCCCGCCACGGCCGATGCCGTCTGAGGTGCCCGCCCAGCCGCCTCCAGAGCCTGCTTCCGTGCCACCGCGGGCCGTCCTGTTCGACCTGGACGGCACCCTGGTGGACACCGAGACCCTCTGGTGGCAGGCCACGGAGGCGGTGGCCGGTTCGCTGGGCGTGACGCTCGGGCCCGCCGACGTGCCCCACGTCCTCGGCCGCATGATCGAGGACGTGGCGGCGTACTTGGTGGAGACCGCCGGCGCCGGTGAGCGGGCCGAGGTCGGCCGGCGCCTCACCGACGCCTTCGCCGACCGCGTCGGCCGGGGCGTCGACGTCGTGCCCGGCGCCGTCGACCTGCTCGCCGCGCTGTCCGCGCAGGGCATCCCCACCGCCCTGGTCAGCGCCTCGCCCCGGAGCATCGTCGAACTGGTGCTGCCCCGGCTCCGCCACGAGTTCGACCTGGTCATCGCCGCCGAGGACGCCGTCCGCGGCAAGCCGTCCCCTGACCCCTACCTGGAGGCGGCCCGCCGGCTCGGCGTGGACCCGCGCCGCTGCGTCGCCGTCGAGGACAGCCCGCCCGGCATCGCCGCCGCCACCGCCGCCGGCTGCCACGTCCTCATCGCCGACCCCGCCGGATTGCCATGGGTATGTGATTTCATGCTTCCTCGCGGGGAATCCCTTCACAAGCACGGTTGAATATGTAGTCTGGCCGCAGACTTGTGCAGGGAGAAGATCGTCATGTTGTTGCGCTTCAGAGTGGCCAATCATCGGTCCATCCGTGATGAGCAGACACTCTCCCTCGTCGCCGTTCCTCGCCGGGGTGAGACGAAGGATCTCGGCACGGTCCGAGTGGCCGGCATCTACGGAGCGAACGCCTCTGGCAAGTCCAACGTGCTCAGTGCCTTGATCTGGATGATCGACGCGATCCGATCGTCACATACCCGATGGGGGCCGGTCGGCGGAGTGCCCCGACAGGCGTTCAAGCTCTCGGAGACAGGCCTGGCGACCGCGTCGTTCTTCGAAGTGGACTTCCTGCACGACGAAACGCGGTATTCCTACGGCTTCGAAGTGGACGACACCCGGGTCTTGGGCGAATGGCTCTATACGTTCCCCCACGGCCGAAAGAAGAGGTTGTTCGAGCGATCCGCGGCCGACGACATGGCCTTCGGCCGCGGACTCACCGGCGAGATTCAGCGCATCCGGCGACTCACCCGACCCAATTCGCTCTACCTGTCCGCCGCGGCGTCCAACAACCACCCGTTGCTTGGCGATCTGTACGCGAGCCTGGTTGGGAAGGTGCTGTTCGCGCAGCATGGCGAGGAAGACCAGAAGCTGCGCCTTCACCTGGCGAAATTCCTGCTGAACGAAACGGACTTCGCCCCGGCCCTCAACAAACTCCTGCGCATCGCGGATCTCGGCGTGGAGCGAGCCGAGTTGGTCGAGACACCGGACGACCCCGTGCTGGATGAGTTCGCCAGGCTCTACCCGGAGGATTTCGCCGTACCGTCGTCAGAAGCCGCGTTGCGAGCGGTTCGGGCGCGGGTCGTGCTGCGCAGATCGACCGGTGGCGTGTCGCTCGGCCTTGACGAGGAAAGCGCCGGCACCAGGGCCTGGCTCTCCCTGCTCGGCCACGCGCTCATCACCCTCCGCGGAGACTGTGTGCTCATCACCGACGAGATCGACTCCAGCCTGCACCCCCTCCTCAGTTCCAGTCTGATCCGCATGTTCAAGGATCCAGAGATCAACAGACACGGAGCCCAGTTGGTCTTCGCCTCTCACGACACGACGTTGCTGGGCTCGATGCTCGAGGACGAGATCATGGCCAGGGACGAGGTCTGGTTCACCGAAAAGGACGACTCAGGCGCCACCAGCCTCTATGCCCTCTCCGAATTCCATCCGCGGCGCGACGAGAACGTCGAACGCGGCTACCTTCAGGGGCGCTACGGAGCGGTGCCCTACCTCAACTTCGACAGCATCCGCGAAGTCTTCCGGGAGAGGGACGACGAGACACGATGAGTCCCAGGCGTACCCCCCGCGCCTTGATCGCCCCACCGGCAGACGAGCACCGAAGAAGCGCGTCCTCATCGTCTGCGAAGGTCAGGTCACCGAGGTCGAGTACTTCGAAGGAGTTCGCGACCACTTTCGCTCCCTTCCCGTCGAAATCCGCAACTGCAAGGTGATCGGTCTCGGCCGCGACCCGGGTTCCTTGGTGGGCTACGCGATTCGCGAGCGCGACAGGAAAGACAGGGAGGCCCGTGCCCAGCGAGATGGCGACATCGCCTACGACGAGGTCTGGTGCGTAGTCGACGTCGACGACCACGACACGCTCGACCAAGCGCTGATCGCGGCGCGCAGGGAACAGATCAATCTGGTGGTCTCACTGCCGTGCTTCGAACTGTGGATCCTCTACCACTTCGAGTCGTGCGCCGCGGCGCACGACTCCGACCAGATCAGGCGCAAACTCCGAAGACACATCAAGGACTATGACAAACACCTGGGCCGAGACTTCCCTTTCGCCCGTCACGAGGCCGCCCGCGAGCGCGCCCAGCGCGTGGATCCGCAGCATTGCGAGCCCAACCGCCGGGGCCGAAATCCATCCACCAACGCGTGGCTGATCGTGGACGTCATACGCCAGTCGGGCAGGAATCGGTAAGCTAGCGCGCCGTGAGCCGTGAATCATCCCACATCGGGCGCTACAAGCTGTTGAGCGTGCTGGGCCGGGGCGGAATGGGCACGGTCTACCTTGCCGAGGACGCCACGGGGCAGCAGGTCGCCGTCAAGGTGATCAATCCCGAGCTCAGCCAGCACGAGCAGTTCAGGATGCGTTTTCGCAGGGAGGCCGACGCCGCCCGGCGAGTGCGCAGGTTCTGCACGGCCGCGGTGCTGGAGGCGGCGCTCGACGGCGACCAGCTCTACGTCGTCACCGAGTACGTCCCGGGGCCCAGCCTGGAGGACGCGGTGCGGCAGTCGGGGCCGCTCAAGGGGTCGAGCCTCGACGCGCTGGCCGTCAGCGTGGCGACCGGCCTGACCGCCATCCACGGGGCCGGGGTGGTGCACCGCGATCTCAAGCCGTCCAACGTGCTGCTGTCACCGGTCGGGCCGCGGGTCATCGACTTCGGCATCGCCAGGGCGCTCGACACGCTGGGCGGGGTCACCGGCACCGGGGAGCTCGTCGGCACGCCCCGGTACATGGCGCCCGAGGTGCTGCGCGGCATGCCGGTCTCGCCGGCCTGCGACGTGTTCTCGTGGGGCTGCCTGGTGGCCTTCGCCGCCAGCGGGAAGGCGCCGTTTCCCGGCGACTCGCTGCCCACGATCGTCTACCAGGTGCTCAACACCGAGCCCGACCTCGACGCCGTCGACCCGGCGATGCGCGACCTGGTCAGGGCCGCGCTGCACAAGGACCCGGCCAGGCGGCCGACCGCGCAGCAGTTGCTCGACCATCTCGTGGGCCGCTCGGCCGAGCCGGAGCAGGCCGCCAGAAACGTACAGGTGGCGTGGCAGCAGCACACCACTCCGCTGACCCAGATCGGCCCCTACCGTGCCGGCAGGGCCCGGCTCGTCATGGGGCTCGCCGTGGCCGCGGCTGTCGTCGTGGGCCTGGGCGTGGGGGCATGGGCGTTGCTCGCGCCCAGCGGCCCGCCCGAATTCCCGATGCTCTACCAGGAGGACTTCACGCAGACCTCCGGCGGCTGGAACGGCAGATACGACCCCGAGGACACGACCAGCTACGGCTATCGGACCGACGGCACCTACGGCCTCGACGTCGGGGAGAACCGCGAGGAGCGCTGGGCCCAGGCCCCGCTGCCATTCCTGTACGAAAAGCCCACGTCCTCCCCCAATCCGACGGCCAGCCCGACGCCGATGCTGCCCGAGACCGTGGTCGTAGCCGTCACCGCCGAGGTCAAGCACATCACCGGCAGCGGCGAGTACGGCGTCTACTGCCACGCCGTCGATGCCGACACCTACTACGAGTTCGGGCTCGACACGACGGGCAACGCCCGTATCCGGCGGGTCTTCGACGGCTCGGGCGGCACCCTGGCCCAGCCGGTCATGGTCGACGACCTGCCGGGCAGGGCCCGCATCGAGGCCGCCTGCGAGCGGCGCGGCAACGGCGTGCGGCTGACGATGTGGGTGAACGGCGACCGGATCCACCAGGTCGACGACCCCAACGGCATCGGCAACGGCGCCGTCGGGGTGTTCGCGCGCACGCCGAAGGGCGGCTCGTCACTGATGAAGACGGCGTTCGACGACTTCGAGCTGCGCGGCCAGAAGGACCCCTGATTCGCGGTGCCGTCGGTCGTGGCCGCCTGGTGGGAGATCGGGTGTTCCTGGTCGCCGCGCCGGCGGTGGCGTTCCCGCTGCCCGCCGGGCCGGTCTACCGCCCCCGCTTATTGGCTCGCGACCCCGGGCAGTACCAGCCTCATGTGCAAAACTCCCGGGTAGCGGGCCACCTGGTGGGCCTGTCCGGTCTTGACGTTGACCGCGTACGTGCGGACGTCGTCCCGGCTCTGGTAGACGACCGCGACCTCGGATCCGCTGGTCCACAGAGCGGTGCCCATCACAGCTCCGCCACGGCCTGCGGGCAGCCCGCGGATGGGCACTTTCCGAAGGGGCTGTCCGCTCTTGGCGTCGAGCACGGTGAGCCTGCGCTTGGCGTAGTCCGAGAACTCGAAGGCGGCCACCGTGCGGCCATCTGGGGCGATCTCGCTGAACATGATGAACTTCCCGTCGAAGCGCACCGGCCGGCCTCCGCCGGTGACCGGCATCCGCCACAGGTCGGTTTTGACGTAACGGACCAGCACGGCGACGCCGCCCTTGATGCTGACCACCTCGTAGTTGCCGTCCACCGGCCGGCTCTTGCCGGTGCGCACGTCGATCAGCAACCCGGGATCCTTGGTCCCCTCGCGCGGATCGAAGATCAGGTAGCGGCCGTCGTCGGAGAGCGCCAGCGTGGAGCCCATGCTGATCCGCTCCTCCTTCACGGTGACAGGCGAGGTCGCCTGCGTGCCGCCCACCAGGTCGCGGACCACGTGCGCCTGGGCCTGGCGGCTGTAGTAGGCGAGCATGCGCCCGTCCCGGCTGATCGCGACGGGCACCTTGTGGTCCTTGGCGGTGCTGACCAGCGCCTGCGGCACCCGATACGTCCTGCCGCTCCGGGTGACCACCCGCCACTCGACCGTGCCGCAGTCGATACGGACCGGATTTCTCTGTTTCTCGCAGGGCGTCTGGAACGCGTACGCGATCGGCCCCACCGCCCCGTCCGGCAGGTCGGGAACGGTGTCCACCCCCTGCGGCGTGGCCGTACGGTCGGCTCGCTGCCACGGCGGTGCGACGGCGATGCTCGCCGCGCCCACCACCGCGACCGTCGCGGCGGCGGCCAGCACGGCGGTGGCCCGCCGCCGGCGCCGGTGGCCCGCCACGGCCACGTCGGCCAGGTTCACCAGAGGCGCCTCCGCGGCGATGCCGTCCAGCGCCTCACGCAGCCTCGTCATCGGGCTACCTCCTCCATCTCCGAATCGTTCAGCAGACACGCCAGTTCGGGCGCGAACGCCCGCAGGCGGGCCAGCGCGTGATGGGCCTGGCTCTTGACGGTGCCGGGCGAGCAACCGAGCGCCTCGGCGGTCTGCGCTTCGGTCAGGTCCTCCCAGAACCGCAGCACGATCACGGCCCGCTGCCTGGGCGCCAGCCTGGCGAGAGCCTGGCGCAACACGATCCGATGGAGCGCGGCGTCGTCATGGGAGGCACCACGCTCTGGCAGCTCGGTGCTCGGCACCTCCGGCCGCGGCCGGCGCTTCCACGAGATGTACTGGTTGACGAGCGCCTTGCGGACGTACGCCTCGGGGTTGCCGCCGGACAGCTTGGGCCACTTGCCCGCGACCTTGATCAGGACGCTCTGCAGTAAGTCCTCGGCGAGGTGCGCGTCTCCCGTGAGCAAGTACGCCGTCCGCATCAAGACCTGCTGGCGGGCGAGCACGAACTCACGGAAGTCGTCGTGACGATCCAATGTGATCTCCTCTCACCCGTTCCAACGCGACCTTCCGGGCGAAAGGTTGTCGCCCATTTCCGAGGCGTACGGGGAGCCCCGTGGAATACGCGGTTATGGGCGGGGTTGACTAGAAGCATGCGTGCCATAGTCATCACCGCCCAGGGCGGTCCAGACGTCCTCGTATACGCCGAGCATCCCGACCCCGTGCCGGGAGAGGGTGAGGTGCTGGTCGACGTCGCGGCGAGCGGGGTCAACTTCATCGACATCTACCACCGCTCCGGGGCCTATCCCCTGTCCCTGCCGAGTCCCATCGGGACAGAGGGAGCCGGTGTCGTGTCCGCCGTGGGGCCGGGCGTGCGCGGCGTGGCCGTGGGCGACACCGTGGCCTGGGTGAACGTGCTCGGCAGCTACGCCGAGAAGGCCGTGGTGCCCGCGGCCCGGGTGGTGCCGGTGCCGGACGGGGTGCCGGCCGAGGTGGCCGCCGCCGCGATGCTCCAGGGGATGACGGCCCACTACCTCACGCACTCCACCCACGAGGTGCGCGAGGGCGACAACGTGCTCGTGCACGCCGCCGCCGGAGGCATGGGCCAGCTGCTCACCCAGCTGGCCAAGCTCAGGGGCGCCCGGGTGTTCGCGACGGTGTCGACCGAGGAGAAGGAGAAGCTGGCCCGCGAGGCGGGGGCCGACGAGGTGCTGCGCTACGACGACTTCGCCGAGGCGCTGCGCGACCGGATGGACGTCGTCTACGACGGCGTGGGGGCCACCACGTTCGACGGCGGGCTGGTGGCGCTCCGCCCGCGCGGGCTCATGGCGCTGTTCGGGGCGGCCAGCGGGCCGGTGCCGCCGGTCGATCCGCAGCGGCTCAACCAGAACGGGTCGCTCTTCCTCACCCGGCCGACCCTGGTCCACTACATCGCCGAGCGGGACGAACTGCTGCGGCGGTCCTCCGACGTGTTCGGCTGGATCGCCTCCGGCGAACTGAAGATCAACATCTCCCACCGCTACCCGCTGGTGGAGGCCGTACGGGCTCACGAGGACCTGGCCGCCCGCCGCACCACCGGCAAGCTGCTGCTGGTCCCGTAACCGATCGCCTGAGGCAGCAGCCGGGAACCCGCCCACGACGTCCGGCTGTCGTGGGCGGGTCCGGTCCGGGAGGTCCACCGCCGGCACCGTCCGGCCGGCGCGGGCACTACTTCTTGGGGCCGTGCTTGTAGTCGACCTTCCAGGTGATCGAGGTGGTCAGGGTGTCGGCGCGGTACCCGGGGTCGCGCACGAAGTCGGTGGAGTCGGAGACGGTGACGGTGTAGGCGCACTCGCCCTTCTTCCGCTCCAGGTCCTTACGGCCGCACCACGGGCCCTCGGGCTTCCCCTTCGGCTTCTTGGCCAGGACGTCGACCGAGGTGGCTCCGGCCCACTCGGCGATCTCCTCGCCGTTGACGAACCAGCGGGTGGACACGGTCGGGATGTCGACGTGCGTGACCGACAGCCTGGCGGGCGCCCGCACCGGCTTGTCGCTCGGGGTGGCCGCGTCGACGAGACCGGTCGTCTCGTAGAACCTGCGGGTCATCTCCTCGCTGCCGACCAGGTTGAACGGCTTGCGCAGGGACCGCATCAGCGAGTTGTCGCTGGGCCGGTAGATGCCGAGGTTGTTGTAGTACGCGCCCTCGAAGGTGCCGATGGCGCCGCCGTCCGGAGTCGGGGCGCCCAGCCAGCGCCACCACTTGGCCTGCTGGGCCGCCTGCCGCTCGGCGTTGTGGATCGAGATGTTGCGCTCCGCCGGCTCCGGGCCGGTGTAGGTGCTGCCGTCGTCGGGATAGGCCCAGTAGGGGTACTCGTCGGCCAGGTCGCCGAGGGAGTGGCCGAGCTCGTGCGGCAGGATCTCCGCGCCGGAGACATGGCCGCCGGAGAAGGTGACCAGCTCCTCGTCGGTGTAGCCGGCGCCGCCGTACGTGGTGCTGTTGATGACGACGGCGATCTGGTCGTAGGCCGGGGCGAGCGCGGCGTAGGACTGGGCGATGGGGACGTCGATGCAGATCAGACGGGCCAGGCCCTCGCAGTAATACTCGCCGTTGAGCGCCGTGTCCTTCCGCACGCCCTCGGTCGGGTCGTTGTCGGAGCCGGACTCGTTGGAGACGACGTTGACCTGCCAGACGTTGAACAGCTTGCGGTAGGTCTTGAACGGCTCGCGCTGCGCGAGCACCTCCCAGCTGTGCGCCACCTGGGAGGTGTAGAGGTCCTGCTCGGCCGCGGTGAAGCCGTCGCCGAGATAGACCAGGTCGATCCGCTTGTCGCTGGGACCGTTGACCTCGATGGGCGTCACGGTTCCGGTCGGCGCGGCCAGGCCCCTCCGGTTGGCGTCGGCCTTCGGGATCTCGACATAGCCCTGGGGCGCGTCCTCGCCGAAGACCTCGACCCGCCGGGTGTCCGGGTCGTCCGCGTACGCGGGTGCGGCCGACAGGCAGGTGGCCAGCAGAATGCTCCCGACAGCCAAGCTTAGTTTGCGCATGGAGTTCCTCCATTAGGGGGATATGGCGCAGATTGTTGGCGGTCGCGGATCACGGGGCGGTAACGCTGGGATGTCGAGCCGGTGGGCCGCAAAAGCACACTCCGCGAACACCCAGCTCAGGCCGGGAGATAACCCGGGAGTTATCCGTGTTCGGGATGAGGGCGACGCCCTCTGCCATAACCCGGTGGTTATGGCAGATCGGGAGCTATGCGACCGTCCGGCGAGGAGCGACGATGGCGGGGGCCGGGCTCACCGCCGCGCCATCGCGATGAGCCGGTCGAGGACGGCCACGTCCGCCTTCAGGCCGTCGTGGGCGTACTCGTTGGTGATCCACCAGGACAGGTCGCGCACCATGCCCGCCGTACGGAGGGAGTGGTCGCGGTCCACGTACATGTCGTCGTAGTAGATCACCGCGGACACGGGCACCTCGTTGCGGGCCAGCCGTTCCAGGTCGTACAGGGGCGGCCAGGATCGGCAGGCGGCCAGCTCCTCGGCGCAGGCGCGCAGCGGGACGAGCGCCGGATCCTCCTCGAAGTGCCACGGAAAGATCATCTCACCGAGGAACCGGACCTGCCCGCCCAGTTCCACGTCGAACTCCGGAAACTCGCCGAGCACGCGGTGCGCGGCCCAGCCGGAGGCGGCGCCCTGGCAGTAGGCGGCCTCGTGCAACAGCGCGTACAACGGATACTCCGTGTAGGACACCAACGCGTCCACCCGGCGCAGGAACACGTCGGACAGCGTCTTCTCGTCGGCGAACGCCTCCTCCAGCAGGTGGTGGAGCGTGTCGAAGGACGACTCCCCGCCGAAGGTGATGCCGAGGCTTTGGAAGCGCCGCGGGGTCAGCCGCCCGCCACCGGGCAGGAGCTCCTCGCATCGTGCGAGGTGGTCGGCCACCCGGCGGGCGATGGCCTGGTCCTCCGGGTAACGGGCGAAGAACCGGTCGTTGTGCGCCAGGACCCGGGGATAGGCGGCCCGGTACACCTCCTCGGGACCCGCCGTCAGGGAGGGCAGCCCGCCCGCGATCATGACTTCGCGCAGCCCCTCCGGGGCCAGGGACAGGTAGGTGAGCGCGCAGAAGCCGCCGAAGCTCTGCCCGAGCACGCTCCACGGACGGTCGCCGGCCAGGTGCCCCCGGAACAGCTCGGCGTCCCTGACGATGGAGTCGGCCCGGAAGTGCCGCAGGTGCGCGGCCGGGTCGTCGAGGCGGGCCAGCGACCTCCGGTTGGCGGGCGTGCTGCGTCCGGTGCCCCGCTGGTCCAGCAGCAGCACCCGGTAGTCGCGGGTGGCGCGGCGCACCCAGGCGGCCGGCGACCGCGGCGCGCTGTGGCCCGGACCGCCCTGCAGGTAGAGCAGCCAGGGCAGGTCCCTCCCACCGCGGTCCGCGGCGACCACCTCGCGCCCGAACACCTCGATCACCGGCCCGTCCGGGCGCGTGTGGTCGAGCGGGACGGTGATCGTGTGCTCGGTGAAGACGAGACCGGAGCGGTGGTACGTCACAGGCATGAAGATCCCTTCTGGGAATCGGCGGGTCACCCTGAACTCTGCGGCAGGCGAGCGGGCCGCGTCTTATCCCAGGGAGGGATAAATCATGCGTTATATCGCAGGCGATCTCGCACTAGGTTGAGAACATGCAGCTGGAGTTACGGCATCTGCGGACCTTGTGCGAGATCTCTGACGCGGGCAGCCTGAGCAAGGCCGCGGTCGCCCTGGGCGTCTCGCAGCCCGCCCTCACCGCCCAGTTGCAGCGGATCGAGTCGACGCTCGGCGGCCAGGTCTACCGGCGCAGCCGGCTGGGCGTGACGCCCACCCCGTTCGGGCAGTTCGTGCTCATCCGGGCGCGGTCGGCGTTGCAGACCGTCGACGAGCTGATGACGGGCGTCATGCCGTCGACCGGCCACGCGGCCCAGGCCCGGCTCGGTGGCTATGCCAATCCGGTGCTCAGCGGGCTGCTGCGGCGGCTGTTCGAGGTGCCGGGCGCCGCCATCACCGTGCACACCGAGCACTCCCCCCGGCTGCTGCTCGACCTGCTCGTCTCGCGGCGGCTGGACGCCGCCACCCTGGTCGACTATCCGGGCCACGAGCTGCCCATCCCCGCCTCGGTGGGCGCGCGTCCCGTCGCCGTGGAGCCGGTCTTCGTCGCCATGGCCGCCGCCCATCCCCTCGCCTCGCTGGACGAGGTGCCTCTCGCCCGGCTCGCCGACGACGACTGGGTGTTGTCGCCCCCGGACGGAGCCGGCTGGCCGGAGTGCTTCGTCGCGGCGTGCCGGGACGCCGGGTTCGCGCCGAACGTGCGGCACATCATGATCGAGGTGCCGATGATCCGCGTCCTCATCGCCGGCGGGCAGGCCGTCTCGCCCTGCCAGGCCACGTTCGCGCCCGGAGACGGCCTCGTGGTCCGCCCGCTGGCTGGGACGCCCCTGTGGATCCGGCACCTGGTGGCCTGGCGGCACGACGGCTCGCTCGCGCACCGCGCCGACGAGCTGGCGGCTCTGGCCGCCGAGGCCCACGAGGAGGCGCTGTCGGGTCACCCCGTCTACGCCTCCTGGCGGGCCCGCCGGTCCGGCGCGGCGCCCGGCCCGCAGCCTGCCCACCCGGCCTCCACCGCCCCTCCGGCCTTGAGCGGCCGGTGAGCCGGGGTCAGGGCCAGGGCCAGTCGAGCAACCGGGCGCCGAGAACGGCCGTCTCCAGCGTGAAGCGCTGCGTGGGGTCCTCGGGCGAGAAGCCGGTCAGGCGGCGGACGCGTTCGAGCCGGTAGGTGATGGCGCGCGTGCTGAGCCCGAGGCGGCGCGCGGCCGCCGCGTGGTTGCCGTGCGAGGCGAAGACCGCCTCCAGGGTCTCCAGCAGCGGCTCGTGCCCGCCCCGCGTGTGCAGCAACGGGCTCAGCACGCTGGTCACCAGGTCCTCCATGGCGACCCGGTCACGCAGCAGCACGGGGAAGACGAGCAGGTCGGCGGCCTTGACGACGTCGGACCGCAGGCCGAGCCGGTCGGCCAGGTCGAGCGCGCCCACGGCCTCCCGATAGGAGGCGACCACGCCGCCGGGGCCGCGCTGCGGGCGGCCGATCCCGACCCGCCAGCCGGGCGCGAACCGGGCCCGCACGTGGTGGGTGAACTCTCCCACCGCCGCCGGGAGCGTGGCCGGGACCACGCAGACCAGCCGGCCGTCGCGGACCGCGACCAGGACGTTGTGCGAGCCGAACCGGGCGATCAGGTCACGTTCGATCCGGTCCTGGTCGCCGTCCTCGAGACCGCCGGCCACCGCCACCACGTACGACTCAGCCAGCCGCAACCCGAAGTGCTCGGCCCGCTCGGCCAGCCGTTCGGCCCGGCCCAGGAGCAGGTCGTCGACGAACTCCCTGCGTGCCGCCTCCTCCTCTCGGAAGGCGACCAGCTGCGCCCGCTCGTACCCCTCCATCAGCGCCGAGACGGCGCGGCGCAGAGCGGGCAGGACCGCGTCGCCGGCCAGGCCCTCGGCCGCCGCGAGGGCGGCGTCGACCAGCGACCGCAGCGGCACCCCGAGCCGGGCGGCCCGGCCGCCGGCCTCGCGGTAGCGGTCGAGCGCCGCCCGGCCGGGCCGCCGTCCGGTGGCGGCCGCCTCGGCCAGCACCTGTAAGTGCTCGCCGAGCAGGTCGGCGGGCGCCTCTGAGGTCACCGTCAGACTCCTACGTCGCGCCTGTCGAAGGCGAGGACCGCCGTGAGCGCCAGCACGGCCGTCGCGGCCGCCAGCACCAGGTAGTCGCCGGCCGGGAGACCCTCGTACAGCGGCCTGCCCTCGGCGTAGTAGTGGAACGGCGAGACCCACTTGAGCCAGGCGATGGCCTCGACGTTCCGGCCGATCGTGACGACCATGTAGCCGAGCACGGCCCAGACGCCCATGACCGCCGAGCCTGCCGCCTTGCGGCCGGTGGCCGCGCCCACGGCCAGCGTCACCGTGCCGAAGAGCAGCGCGAGCAGGTAGACCCCGAGATGGGCGGCGAGGATCCGGTCGAAGCCGACGCCCATGCCGACGGCCTCCGCCATCGCCCAGGTCACCAGCAGGGTCACGGCGGCCACGGCGAGCAGGCCGAGCGCGATCGAGGCGAACCTCTCCAGCACCAGCCGCCTGCGGTCGACGGGCAGCGTGACGATCAGCTCTAGCGTGCCCGCCTCCTCGGGGCCGGCGAGCGCCCGGCCCGCCAGGACCATCGCGCAGACGATGAACAGGAGCGGCACGAAGAGCTGGTAGACCACCGACTGGAGGTAGCCGGTGCCGGAGGTGAAGTCCTCCAGGCCGCCCATGAGATCACGGAGCGCGCCGGGGAACTTGGCCAGGCCGGCCGGGCCGTAGATCTCCGGGGACTGCTTGATGCTCTGGTAGGTGCCGAGGTAGAGCGCCATGAAGGCGCCGATGCCGATCGTCCACCAGATGAGCGTCCTGCGCCAGTCACGCAGACACTTGGCGATCATGATCGTGGTCCTCCCCGCTGTAGTAGGTGAGGAAGATCTCCTCCAGGTCGGGCTCGGCGCTGACCATGTGCACGACGGTGAAGCGGGCGGCGGCCTTGATCAGGGGGTCCGGCCGGCCGTCGATGGTGCAGCGTACGCTGGCGCCCGCCACCCGCAGGTCGCGCACCCCCGGCAGGTGCTCGAACGCCTCGCGCGGCACGGGGGCGTCGAAGTGGAACTCCACGCGGCGCACCGCCTTCTCGCGCAGCGCGGCCACGTTCTCGACCGCGACCAGGCGGCCGGCCCGTACGATGCCCACCCGGTCGGAGACGTGCTCCACCTCGGCGAGCACGTGCGAGGACATCAGCACCGTGCGGCCGGAGGTGCGCACCTCGCGGACCATGGCGAGGAACTCCTGCTGCACCAGGGGGTCGAGCCCGCCGGTCGGCTCGTCCAGAATGAGGAACTCCGGCTCGTGCATGAACGCCTGGATCAGCCCGATCTTCTGCCTGTTGCCCTTGGAGAGCTTGCGCATGGGCACCGACAGGTCGGCGTCCAGCCGTTCGGCCAGCGCGTCGATCCGGCCGGCCGGCACTCCGCCGCGCACCTTGCCGAGAAACCGCAGGTAGGCGCGTCCCGGCTCACGTTCCTCCAGCGCCAGATCGCCCGGCAGGTAGCCGATCCGGCGCCGCACCGCGGCCTCCCGTGAGTCGGCGCCGAGGACGCGGACGTGGCCGCGGGTCGGCCTGATCACGTCGAGCAGTAACCGGATCGTGGTCGTCTTGCCCGCGCCGTTCGGCCCCAGGTAGCCGAAGATCTCGCCCGGCCGGATGTCGAGCGTGAGATCCTCCAGGCCCCTGCGCCTGCCGTAGTACTTCGTCAGCCCTTCGGCCCGCACCACTGCTGTCATGCCGACATGGTCCCGCTCTGGGGGCGGCGGCGTCACGGGCGCATCTCGGCAGCCGCCGGGGCGCTTGCCTTCCGGCATCCGGCAACGCCGCCGGCGTGGATGGGCGGGTGCCGTTCGTTTCACGAGTCACCCATTTACGAATCCTGTGACTTCTGCCACTCTGGCTAGAACGTTCACCTAGAACGAGATTCTAGAGTTGCCTCGTGAAAGGACTCGTATGGTCGGGACGTTCGGATCGCATCGCACGGGGGAGATCGACGCGGACAAACCCGCGCCATTCGGTTGGGCGCCGCTCGTCGTCCTGTTCATCGTCGGGCTCGTCGACCGCATCGAGTACAACCTGCTGTCCGGCGTGCTGCCGCTGGTGCAGCAGGAGTGGGGCTTCAGCGACACCGCCGCGGGCTCCATCCCCACGGCCGCCGCGCTCGCGGGCGCGCTGGTCGCGCTGCCCGCCGGCTACCTGGCCGACCGGCGCAACCGCACCCGCATCATCGCCACCGTGGTCGTCATCTGGGCCGTGGCGACGCTCGGCTCGGGCCTCGCGACGGGGTTCGCGATGTTCTACCTGATGCGCGTGCTGCTCGCCGCGGCCGAGAACATCGACAACCCCGCCTCGGGCAGCTTGCTCGCCGACTACTACCCCCCAGTCAGCCGGGCCAAGGCGTACGGGCTGACCCGGGTCACGACCTACCTGGGCGGTGTCGGCACCCTGCTCGGCGGTGTCCTCGGGCAGGCGTACGGCTGGCGCAGCGCGTTCCTCATCATGGTCGTCCCGGGGCTGGTGACGGCCTGGCTCGTCTGGCGACTGCGTGAACCCGGCCGAGGCGAGCTGGACCGGCTGGTCGCCAGGCTCGCCCCGGCCTCCGGCACGGCGACGCCGGGCGCGCCCCCCGTGACGCCGCCGACCGTACCGCCTGACGGGCACTCGGACGACGCCGTGCCCGCCGCGAAGCCGCCGTTCTGGCCGCAGATCCGCCAGGTGCTGTCCATCCCCACGCTGCTCTTCGTCTGCGCCGGGCTCAGCCTGCTCACGCTCGGCCTGGCCGGTGTCTTCTACTGGCTGCCGTCGCTGATGGTGCGCACCTTCGGCGTGGGCGCAGGCGCCGCCGGGTCGCTCAGCGGCCTGATCACCATCGCGGGCACGCTCGCGGGCACCCTGATCGGCTCCTGGCTGGGCCGCAGGTGGCACGGCACCCGCAAGGGCGGGCGGCTGCTCGCCGGTGGCGGCGGCATCACGATCGGCTCCGCCGTGCTGGCGCTCGCCCTCTCCGTGGACTCGATCGCCGGGCTCACGGTCCTGACCCTGCTGGCCTGCTCGCTCATGTCGATCGCCATCCCGAACATGATGGCCTGCGTCGCGGACGTCGTACCGGCCAGCGCGCGCGGGCTCGGCTTCGGCGTGCTGCAACTGCTGATCACAGCGGGCGGCGCGTTCGGCTCGCTGATCGTGGGCATCGTCTCCGACCGGATGGGCTCGCTGCTGTCCGGCATGTACATCCTGGTGCCGGCGATGGTGATCGGCGGCCTGCTCACCCTCGGCGCCCGCGCCTCCTTCGAGCGCGACGCCGCCAAGGTCCTGGACGCGGCACGCGGCTGACGGCCCCTGCCGGGGCGGTGGACGCGCTGCGCGACCGCCCCGGCAGCCGTGACTCAGGAAGAACGGTCACCCGCCGCCGGAGCCTTACGCCCGCGGCGAGGTGACCTCCCGCGTTCTCTCCTCGCCCCCCGCCGACCTCCGGCACGATCTTGCCCGCGTGACCTCATCGGGCCCTCGCGAGGGCCGAACTCCGGTCCAGGCAAGGGCTGGTACGCGGAGAGTCAGCGAAGTGGCGTGCTTTGCCGGATTTCAGGCCATGGACGCGGCCCTCAAAACGCGGTATTGGTAATGGACCCACTACTGAGAGTAATTAGGGCTTGTCAAGTTCGAAGCGGTGAATCCGAGACGGGGAGAACGTAGATGAAAGAGGCGCTCAAGGCCCGTACGGCACTGGCCGAGCACCGCCCCGTGCCCGACCGGCTCCTTCCCGTGCTCGGCGACAGGTGGATCCCGCGCGCCGACAGGTGCCTCTCCTCCGCCCGCCGGTTCGTGCGCGACGTGGCCCTCGACTGGCAGGCCGGGCAGGACGTCGCGGAGGTGGCCGAGCTCCTGGTCTCCGAGTTGGTCACCAACGCCATCACGCACGGGGGCGCGGGCGCCGTCCGCGTCTCGGTCCTGCGCGAGCGCGAGCTGATGGTGGTCGACGTGCACGACTCCTGCCCCACGCTCCCCTGCCTTCGCCTGGCCGGCCGGTTCGACGTCGGCGGCCGGGGGCTCGCCATCGTGCAGACCCTCTCCCACGACTGGGGCTGGACCGTCGCCCAGCAAGGCAAGTCCGTCTGGTTCCAGCTCATCGCCTGGCCCGAGTGCTCCTGACGGTCACGCGCGGGACAGCCGGCGCACGACCACGCCCACGAGCCGGTCCGGAGTCACGTAGCCCGACTGGCGCGAGTCGAAGGAACGGCTCGGGTTGTCGCCGAGCACGACCAGGTGCCCGGGCGGCACCGCCGCGTCGGCGACGGAACGCAGCGCCGGGCACCGCTCGCGCGGCACCGGGTCGCCGGGCACCGCGATGGCCCGCTTGAGCATCCACCGGGGAGCCACGGGAGTGTTCGCGTCAGCGTCATCACGAGCCTGGAGACCGGCGCCGTCCGGGTCGGCGGCGTGATGGGCCTCGAAGCCTTGCCAGGTGCCGGGTGGCGCGGCGGCGAAGACCACGACCTGGCCGGGCCGCACCCGGGTGACCGGGACGCGCCGGATCAGCACCCGCTCGCCGTGATCGTACGTGGGCCGCATGCTCAGGCCCGACACCGTGATCACGACGTACCTGCGACGCGCCCACAGCAGCACGCCTGCCGGCAGCGCCAGGGCGCAGGCCGCCGCCAGGGCGACATACCAGCCCGTCATCCCGGCTCCCCGGAGAGCGCGGCGTATCCGGCCGCCTGCAGGGTGAACATCCGGGCGTAGACGCCGTCGGCCGCCAGCAGGCGGGCGTGGTCGCCCTGCTCGACGATCTCGTCACCGGACAGGACGACGATGACGTCGGCCTCCCGGACGGCGCCGAGCCGGTGCGTGATGAGCACGTTGGTGCGCCCGGCCCGCAGCCGGCGCAGCCGGGTGTGGATGTCGTGCTCGGCCTCGGCGTCCAGCCCCGCGCTGGGCTCGTCGAGGATCATCAGGTCGCGCTCGTCGCGGACGAGCGCCCTGGCCAGGGCCAGGCGCTGCCACTGCCCGCCCGACAGTGTCACGCCCGTCTGCGGATCGCCGTCGATGGAGTCGCTCGAGAACATCCGGGTCAGCAGCGTGTCGTAGCCGCGTGGCAGCTCGGTGACCATGTCGTGGATCCCGGCGTGGCGGGCCGCGGCCTCGATCCGGCCCTGGTCGCCGCGCGCCGTCAGATCGCCGACGGCGATGTTGTCGGCGGCGCTGAAGTCGTACGCCATGAAGTCCTGGAAGACGGCGCCGATTCGGGCGCGCAGCCGGTCGATGGGCACGTCACGGATGTCGACGCCGTCCCACAGGATCGCCCCCTTGGTCGGGTCGTAGAACCGGCACAGCAGCTTGACCAGCGTGCTCTTGCCGGCCCCGTTGCGGCCGACGAGGGCCACCGTGGCGCCGCGCGGGATGGACAGGTTGATGCCGCGCAGCACCCAGGGATGGTCGTCGCTGTAGCGGAACCACACGTCGCGCAGCTCGATGCCGTCGCGCAGCGGCGCCAGCTCCCGTGGCGTCGCCGGGGACGGGAGATCGCGGCCGGCCCCGGTGACGGCCGTGTAGTGGCCGAACATCAGCAGCAGCCGGTGCGTCTCGGCGGTGGCGTGGACCAGCCCGTTGAGCGCGCCCTGCACACCCGCGACCGCGGCGACGAACACCGACACGTCGCCCACGGTGAACCCGCCCCTCCCGGCGGACACCAGGATCCAGATCAGCCCGCCGCCGGAGACGAGCGCCGCCAGCAGCGCGAGCGCCCCCTGCGCCCCGAGCTCGCGGCGGTCCAGGACCCGGTGGGCGTGGTTGGTCTGACGCAGCTGGGAGTTCATCCGGCCGCGCAGATAGCCGCCGAGGTCGAACAGCCGGATCTCCTTGGCCGCCTCCACCGTCGTCAGCAGCTCGCTGTAGAAGAACCGCCAGCGTTCGGCCGGCTCGATGCGCAGCATCGTCTCGGCCCGCTGCCGGGAGATGCGGAGCTCGATGACCAGGGCGGGGGCCGCCGCCACCAGCACGATGACGGTGAACAGCGGGCTGATCAGCGCCAGCGAGGCGACGAACCCGGCCAGGGTGACCGCGCCACGGCCCAGGCCGAACATCGCGCCGGCGATCTGCCCCGGCGACCGGGCGCTGTGCTGCGCGAGCCGCAGCCGGTCCAGGAACGCCGGCTCCTCGAACCGCCCCAGACCGACGAACCGCTCCACGGCGGCGAACAACTCGTCCTGGGCCCGCAGCCCGACGCGCCGGTCCACCTCGCTCTGGAGGTACTGGCCGAGTTGCGGGAGCACCGCGTTGACCACTCCTACGCAGGCCAGGCCGATCGCGAGCCCCACCACGGCGCCGATCGGGCCCGGCGCGACGAGCCGGTCGAGGACGATTTTGGTCAGCCAGGCCGCCACGACCGGGACGACGCCGCCCGCCAGCGTGATCGCCGAGAAGCCGGCCAGTTGCCCAGGCGCGGCCCGCCAGACCAGGCGGAGCGCCTTGGCGCCACTGACCAGCAGCTCGCGGCGGCCGGGCCGGGCATCGCCGGTGGCGGCCCGGCCCGCGCTCACGCCTCCGCCGAGACGAGGAGCTGGTCCAGGTCACCTCCGATGACGCGCACCACGCCCTCGGCGTCGACCACGCAGAAAGCCGGGAAGGCGTGCACCTTGAACGCGTTCGCCAGGGGATGGTCGGCGCTTTCCACGACGACCCGGGCGACGGTGGCCAGCGCCTCGGCCATCTCCTTCACGCCGGCCGCCTCGGGCTCACCCGACTCGTTGACGACGACGGCGAGCACCTGCTGCCGGTCGAAGTCCCGCGCCCGCGCCTGCTCGACGAACACCGGCATCTTCTCCCGGCAGGGGGCGCAACTCGGGCTGAAGAAGGCCACCACGGTCTCCCCGGCCAGCAGGGCCCGGGACACCGGCTCGCCGTCCGTGGTCGTGGCGGCGAACTCGCCGACCTGTTCGCCGAGCATCTGCAGCGCATCGTCACGACCGCCGCTGAGAACCTTCTCCAGCTGTGCCGTGTGCTCCTTGAGCCGGCGGATGACGCCGAACGTCAGGAGCAGGTTCAGCAGGCACAGCACTCCCACCAGGACCACTGCGGCGACGAGAAAGGGCATCGTGCTTTCCTCTCTGCGCTCCGCGGCCGACGGCGGCGGGAGGCGCGAACAGCTCGGCCAGATCATCAATGCGGGTCAACAACACGGCCACCACCAGAGCCGCCACGGCCGCGATCGCGATGCCGCCGGGATGCGGCGAGCCGAGCTGCCCGCCGGCGGTGACCAGGCCGGCGAGCGAGGCCGCCAGCAGCACTCCGTTGCGTACGAGGTGGCGGCCGGAGAGCGGCGCCGACGACGCGCCGAAACACCGGCAGGACGTGCTGACACCACGGCGCAAGGAGGCCGCGATGGCGACGCTGAAACCGGTCAGCAGCACGACGGCGAGGGCGAAGCCGGCCCGCGCGGTGTACGGCACTGCGACCAGCAGGGCCGTCGCCGCCTCCGCGACGACGACCACCAGTGCGGTTGTTCTGGCGACGGAATCACTTATCCCACGCGCCCGTACGGAGCCGGCGAGGACGCGCGTGGCGGCGGCGAACTCGCGGAACGCCGCGCGACCGCGCACCTTACTCCATGCCGACAGCGCGAAAACGAGAGCCACGAGACAGGCGCAGCCGATCGCCGGATAGTCCACTGCGTTCAGCAGCAGGCGGCCTTGTAGGAGCACTGCAGGCAGTTGCCGCCGGCCGTGCAGTCGGTGCAGCGGTAGCAGCGGGTGCACTCCCTGCAGGAGTACCAGTAGTTGTAGGCACAGTTGCACGTGCAGCTTCCGGCGGACGCCTCCGCCTTCGGCACGAACAACGTGAGCAACCGGTCGCTGATGCTTTGGATGGCCGACACCATGATTGTTCTCCTCGCGCCTTCAGGTGTGTGCTAGCGGATTCGTGCGTCAAGCTCGTCGGGGCGTCGGCATGGTCGACTCGCGGACGGAAATCCGTTTCCGACTCACTTGACCAGATCTCAACCACGAGGGTGACAAAGTCCCCTTTTTTCGGCATTTCCCCCTTTCTGGGACGTCAGGAAGATTATTAAGGGCGGCCCACTTCTCGATCAAGAGGACCGCCGCCATTGGTGCCGTTCTACCGCGCCGACCACCCCGCGCCGTTCGGATGTCTCAACACCTCGACCACCGCCACTTGTCGAAAGGCACCAGAGGCCGTCGCCTCACCCCTGCTGACGCTCCTTCATCTCCGCTTCGTAGATGTGCCGCACGCCTCCCGCCAGCTCGTCCCTGATCTTCCGCTCCAGCTCGGTGAAGTGCCGGTGGTAACCGTCGTCGTACTCCTCGACCACCTGGAACGTCCACCGGCCGGCCAGCACGTCGCGGCCGAGGAGTTCGGCGGTCAGCAGGTCGGCCTGCGCGTCGCGTCCCGCCGCGCGCAGCGCCTCAATGGCCTCTTCCAGCTCCCGATGGGCGGTCCCGGTCAGCTGGTGGAAGGCGTACAGGTGCCCGCGGGCCCGCTGGACCGTCTCCAGCGCGCACGACAGCATGCCCAGCGCGTCGACGGTCGCGTCGTCGAGTCCCCGGGGGCGGCGACCGCGCCAGTCGGCTGTTTCGTCACTCATGCGGGACCCGTTCCCCGCGCGCGTCACCCGTACCGTCGCCCCGCCGCGGCACCGCTCCGGCTCACGGAGCTCGCCGCGCGGCACTACCCTGGCGACCATGCCCAGCAACTCCCTGATCGACTGGCTCGCCACGCGCAGCCCCGAGCAGCTCGGGTTGATCGCCAACCGCGCCGCCCTGCGCCGTCGCGGTCGGGAAGTGTCGCTGCGCGACTTCGCTCATCTGCTCACCCAGGACCACGTGGCCGCCGAGCTGGTGAAGTTCTGCACGCTCCCGGACGTCCAGGCGCTGGGCGCCGTCTCGTGGCTGGCCGACCAACGGCACGGTCCCTTCCCCGAGGAGCGCTGGCGCTCCCCCGACCCCTACGATCGCGCGGTCCCCCGGAGCGCGGTGCTGGACCTGCTGGCCGGCGACGACCCCGGCCTGCGGGCCGATGCGGAGGCGACGCTGGACCGGCTGGCGGACCAGGCGCTCCTGCTGCCGCCACACGGCGAGCAGGTGGTGGCCCACACCTACGTCCACCGCTCGATGATGGGCGGCATGGCGCTGGGCCGGCCTGCCCATCAGCTCATCTCCCGCCACTTCAACGCGCCCGAGGTGCACCACGTGGCCGCCGGGCTGGGGCTGGAGAAGGCGGCCAACCGGTCGGCCGCCGAGCGGAACGTCGTGACGGTTCTCACCGATCCCGAGCGGCTGCGCGCGCTGCTCGACCGGGCGCCCGAGGCGGCCACGCGACTGCTGGAGCTGCTCGCGCACGACGGCCCTCTGCTGGAGACCCGCTGCTTCCACCCCGCGGGCGTCTACGGCTACAACTCCACCGGCAAGTACACCTTCTTCCCGGGCGGGTCCGGTCACCAGGGGGTCGACTGGCTGGCCGCCCGGGGCCTGCTCCTGCCCTCCGGTCTGCCCGGCGTGGCCGAGCTCCCGCTGGAGGTCGCGCTGGCGGTCCGCGGCGAGGTGCGGGCCACGTTCCATCCCCGGCCGCCCTCCCCGCCCGAGCTGCCGCCGGCCGAGCGGGCCGAGGCGGCCTCCCAGGGCGCGGTGGTCGCCGTGGCCTGGCAGCTCGAACGGCTGCTGGCCGCCTGCGCCGAGCGGCCACTCGCCGTGCGCAAGGCCGGCGGAGTGGCGGTGCGCGACACGAAGCGGCTGGCCAAGCAGGTCGGCCAGCCAGAGGAGACCGTCCGCTTCCTGCTCGAACTGTGCGTCCGGGCCGACCTGCTGGGCCCGCTGGCCGAGCCGGCCGAACGCCCCGCCAACCGCCGGGCCAAGGCTCCCGACCCTACCTACGTGGTGCTGCCCACCACGTCCTACGACCGGTGGCTGCCACGTCCTCCGGCCGAGCGGCTGGTGCCGGTGCTCGCCGCCTGGGCCACCTGCCGCGATATCCCGCTGTGGTGGCCCGACCCCGACCAGACCCCGGTCGCCCTGACCGGGGCGGACGATCCCGACGCCGTCGGCCTCCGCTACGCGCTGCTCGAGGCGCTCGCCGCCGCTCCGGGCCGCCGCGCCGCCGCGGCGCCCGAATATCTGGTGGCCGCCGCGACCTGGCACCGTCCCATGCGCGTCGCCGAGGGTCTGCCCGGAGCCGAGCGGATCGGCGCCACCGTGCGCGAGGCCCGGCTCCTCGGCGTCGTCGCCGACGACACCCTGACGGCCCTCGGCCACGCCCTGCTCGGCCTGCTCCGCACCGGCCGGGCCTGGCGCGAGCCGGAGCCGGTCCTCACCCCCGTGCTCACCGACCTGCTGCCGCCGCCGCAGACGACCGCCCGTTTCCAGACCGACCTGACCGCCGTGGTGAGCGGCACTCCGGAGGCGGGCCTGGCCGCCCTGCTCAACGCGGTGGGCGCGCGTGAGTCCGAGGGGCACGCGGTGGTGTGGCGGATCTCCCCCGCCTCCGTACGGCACGCGCTCGACGCGGGTCACGACGCCGAGGACCTGGTCAGGCGGTTGCGAGCCGTGGCCCAGGGCGATCTTCCGCAGCCCCTCGAATACCTGATCAAGGACGTCGGCCGGACCCACGGCCGGATGCGGGTGGTTCGCTCCGGTTGCTGCGTCCGATCCGAGGACGAGGCCCTCCTCGCGGAGCTCGCCGGCGCCAAGGCGCTGCGCGGACTCGGCCTGCGCCTGATCGCGCCGACCGTACTGATCAGCGCGAGCTCCGAGCGGGAGACGATGGACGCCCTGCGGGCCGCCGGTTACGCCCCGGCCCTGGAGGCCGAGACCGGCGTCACGCTGGTCGAGCAGCCCGCCGCCCGCCGCGCCAAACCGTCCGGCCAGACCTCCCGCCTCTGATCGGCCTCCCCGGACCACCAGGTGTCACGCCTTGGCACTCCTGGCCACGAGCGCCTCGACGGGCGCCCCGTTCGTCCCGCGCCGAACGGAAGCGCGCCGAGGGCGCCAGGAGGCGACGAGGGCCAGTGCCAGCAGCAGTTCGGCGAGGTCTCCGCCGTAGTACATGATCTCGGCCGCGCCGCGCCGCTGCTCCACGGGCACGGGCAGGTCCACCCAGAGCCCGGCGTACATCAACTGCGACAGCCCGGCGTGCACGGCGATCGCCACTCCGAGCACCACCAGCCGCGTCGGCACCGACGGGCGGCGGGGAGCGGGGTCCGGCCCGGCGATCACCCACGCGAACAGGCAGCCGGCGAGCAGGAAATGCGCGTGCACCCCTTCGTGCAGCCAGCCGTAGGAGGTGGTCAGCCGGTAGAGCGGCGTGCAGTACAGGGCCACCATGCCGCCCACGCTCAGCACCAGCGCGGTAACCGGATTGGCCAGCAGGTGCATGGCCCGCCCGCGCAGCAGCGCGCCGAGGCGGCGGCCGTGGGCGGCGGGCAGCGACCGTAGCAGCAGGGTCATCGGCGCGCCGAGCACCAGGCACAGCGGCGCCAGCATGCCGATGAGCAGGTGCTGCAGCATGTGGCCGCGGAAGTCGGTGCCGGCCAGCGCGGCGACCGGCCCCACGAGCCCGGCCGCCACCAGCGCGCCGCCCGCGAGGAACGACGTGAGACGCCACCGGCTCCATCCCCTGGGCTCCCGGCTCCGGCGCGCCGCCAGCAGCAGGTAACCGGCCGCGGCCAGGCCGGTCGCCGCCAGGATCAGTGCGCCGCCGGCGTGCGAGTGGGCACCGTGGACCATCATGTTCTGGCCGCGGGCGCATCACCGCCGCACAGGTCGAGCTCCCCGCCGGTGCGCTGCAGGCCCCATCCGGCGGCCACCAGGAGCGCGCCGAGGAGCAGGAAGCCGAGGTCCCACCAGAGCTGGTGCGGGCCGAGCAGGACGTGGTGGATGCCCAGCAGGTGGTGGTCGATCACACCCTCCACAAGGTTGAACGCTCCCCAGCCGACCAGAATCCATCCCCACAGCGTCCGCGACGTCCACACCCGGCCGCGCGAACCGGTGACGCGGGAGTAGAGCAGACCGAGCCCGATCAGCACCGCCAGCCAGGTGACGGCATGGAACAGCCCGTCCCACAGGGTGTTCATCCGCAGGCCCGGCACCGTGTCGGGCGGGTAGTACCGCACTCCGATGTTGTCGGTGTCGGTGCTGCTCAGCATGTGGTGCCACTGCAGGATCTGGTGGAGCAGGATGCCGTCAAGGAATCCGCCCAGCCCGATGCCGAGGATCACACCGGGCAGCCTGATCCGCTGTCTGTTGTCGGCCACCGCCATGGGCTCAGGGGTTCTTGCCCATGGCCTGGCGGATGACGTCGCGGGCCCGGTCCATCATCGCCACCGGCGTGCCGACCAGCACGTTCTTAATGGCCGACTCGGTGCCGGGATGCGGGTGGGTGGGGGCCATCGCCTCGGCGGCCTTGACCCCGACGGCCATGCCACGACGCTCGGCCTCGCTGGTGTGGCCACGCAGCTTGGTGAACTCGTAGCGCTCCTCGGCGCGGGCGTGCGCCTCCACCGCGCCGCGCAGCAGCGCCAGGTTCTGCGTGAAGTCCGCCGCCTCCGGCCCCGCCTCGTCCATGCGCATGAGGAGTTGCTTGGCCTCGTTCTCCTCCTCCAGGCGATCGTCGACCACGGCATCACCCCCGTCGATCTTGCGGCGGGCGTACGGGTGGACGATCTCCTCCTCCGCCGTCTCGTGCACGGCCAGCAGCCGCACCAGCCGGCTGAACGTCTCGCCCCGCTCCGCCGCGGGCGCCTGCTCGACCTCGTCGAACAGATCCCTGATCATCGCGTGCTGGGCCACGAGCAGATCGATGACGTCCGTCTCGCCCATCATCTCCGGTGCCGTGTGCTGGTCGGCCATGTGAACCTCCTCTGGGATATGGGCCCCTGCCTACCCATCGCGGGAGGTGACACACCGGCGTACGGAGAGGGCGGTGTGGTGTTTGCCCTCCTTGGACTCTTCAGGGGGTGACCGCGGAGATTGGGGCGGGAAGCCTCGGGTAGGACGCGCGGGCAGCTTGCTGCGCCGGCACATTCGACCAGCGCGAAGGAGCGCACGCACATGACCTTCAACCCACTGCGGGAGCGGGGCATCCCGCTGGACAAGCAGCTGCGCAACTGGCGCGAGCTGGACGTCATGCCGATCGATCCCGACCACGCCGACCCGTACACGCGGTGCCGGATCATCGCGATGAACGGGATCGAGGTGGAGGCGATCCTGTTCAGCCACCAGCTCGCCCGCCACTGTCCCGACATCGAGCTCAAGCAGCAGCTCGCCCGGGTGCGTTACATCGAGGCGCAGCAGCAGAAGGTCGTCAACTGGCTGCTGCCCGGCCTGGCCTCCGTGCTGGAGACCACGATCGCCTACGAGCAGGTGGCCGTCGACCTGACCGCGTGGGTGGCCAGGATGGAGCCGGACCCGTACCTGAAGCAGGCCTACCAGTTCGGGGTGCTGGAGGACTTCGACCATCTCTACCGCTACGCCAACCTGTACGAGATGATCGAGCACCGCAAGGCCGAGAAGATCGTCGACAACCTCACCGAGGTCATGCCCGGCCGCCCGACCTACCTGCACCACCGCAACCCGGTCGACAACGTGCGCGAGCCCTACGACAAGAGCACGGCCGCGCCCCTCTCCAAGCTGCACGCCCTCACCATCATGGCCGCCGAGCAGCAGACCATGAACTTCTACATGAACGTCGGCCCCACCTACATGGAGCCCATCGCCCGCCAGCTCTACCAGGAGATCGGCCTCGTCGAGGAAGAGCACGTCACCCACTACGAGTCGCTCGTCGACCCGGGTGAGAGCTGGTGGGAGATGCTGCTCAACCACGAGTACAACGAGTGCTACCTCTACCACTCGTTCATGGAGACCGAGTCCGACCCCAAGGTGAAGGCCATCTGGGAGCTGCACCTGAACATGGAGCTGGAGCACCTGCGGCTGGCCGCCGAACTGTTCAAGAAGCACGACGGCCGCGACCCCGAGCAGGTCTGCGCGCCCGAACTGCCCGCCCCGGTCACCTTCGAGCCGAACAAGGGCTACCTGCGTGAGCTGCTCGCCACCCAGATCGACTACACCACCCTGGGCACGGGCTACGTCCAGGAGGCCCACGAGCGGTTCGAGAAGATGCAGGAAGCGATCATGGGCGGCGAGAAGGCGCCCTCCGAACGCGTCATCGAGGACAACCGGGCCAAGTCCGGCCACGAGTACCGCCTGGAGACCGAGGGCGAACATCCGGTCGGCAGCTTGGCGCGGGAGCGCTGACAGCGGCCCAGCGCGTCCCGAGGGCAGGGAGTGTCGCGGGGGATCAGCCGTCTCGCGCGACCTCGGCCGCCAGTCCACACTCCTTCATTAGAGTCATTTCTAGTCAATGTACTTCTGAAATCATGGCTGGCGATGACTGAGCAGAAGAAGCGACGCCCCTACGCCAGCGCGCTGCGCCATGAACAGGCCCAGGCCACCCGGCAGAGGATCGCGACGGCGGCGCGGGAGTTGATGATCAGGAAGGGCTACGCCGACACCACCATGGCCGAAGTGGCACGTCAGGCCGGCGTGGCCGTTCAGACGCTGTACACGTCCTGCCCCGGCGGCAAACCCGCTCTGGCCAAGCTCGTCTACGACATCACCCTGGCCGGGGACTCCCAGGCCCTGCCACAGAGCGACCGCCCCGAGGTCCGGGCGATCATCGAGGAGCCGGACCCCGTGCGCAAGCTGGCCCTGCACGCCGCCACGGCCACCGCGATCCTCCGGCGCATCCAGCCGGTGCACCGCCTCCTCCGCGCGGCGGCCGCCGCGTCACCCACCGACGCGGGACTCCAGGACGTACTGGCCGACATCGAACGCGAAAGGCTGATGGGAAGCCGCGGACCGGCCGAACATCTCCACGCTCTCGGAGCGTTGCGCCCAGACCTTCCGCCGGCCAGAGCGGCTGAGCAGATCTATGTCCTCACCTCGACGGAGAACTTCGAGAAGCTCACCGAAGTGTGCGGATGGAGCGAAGGCGAGTACGAGGAGTGGCTCGCCGCGATGCTCGCGGCGGCCCTCCTCGAACACCATCACCCCGAGCAGGCTCACGGACGATGAGACCGGGCCCCTGCTCCCAGGCGTTCACGGTCTCATGCCGGCTCCACCGAGACGGTCGCCGAGCGGCCGAGGATCTGGCTGATCACTCCGCCGAGAACGGTGTCGGGGGCGGGGGCGGCGGCGGGTGAGCGCCAGGCGACGTAGCCGTCGGGGCGCACCAGGACGGCTCCGGTCGGCTCGATGCCGTAGAGGCTGGTGAACGCGTCGGCGTCGTCCTCGATCCCCGGGTCTCCGATGGCGAACGCGGCCAGCGGGACACCGTGCCGTTCGGCGGCGAGCGCGGCGCCGCGCCGCCAGTCGTCGCCTTCGCGGGTGGTCAGGAGGGTGAACCGGGGGCCGAACAGGTCCAGGGTGGACAGCCTGCCGTCGCCGCGTCCGAGCCAGAGATGAGGGGCCCGGCAGCCGGGGGTGGCGCTCTGCCGGTAGTCGGCGTAGGAGTCGTCGACCGCCGGGGGGACGGCGCCGTCCGGCACGACGGCGCCGGAGGCGTAGCGGGTGCCGAACTCGACGCCGAGGTGGTTGCCGTACCGGTGAGTCGCCTGAATGGCGTCCTCGGGGCTGAGCTGCTGGTCGAGGCCATACAGGATGGCGACGGAGATCTGCAGGACGTTGTGGAAGTTGGCCAGCGACTGCTCGACGGTGGTCTTGGCGGGCGGGCGGCGTTCGGCGTCGTAGGTGTCCAGGAGCGACCAGTCCGCGCTCCCCCGCGCGCAGAGGGCCAGCTTCCACATCACGTTGTGCATGCCCTGCAGGCCGGTGTTGACGCCGAGGCCGCCGGTGGGCGGGAACTGATGGGCGGCGTCGCCGCACAGCACGATCCGGCCCGCGACCAGCCGGTCGGCGACGGTGGCGTTCATCCTCCACCGCCCGACGGTGCGCACCTCCACCTCCAGGTCCTCGATCCCGGAGCCGGCGCGGATCCACCGCGCGCACCACTCCGGGGTGTGGATGCCGGCCTCCCACTCCTCGCGCTGCACCGGGATCTGGCAGAGCCAGCGACCCCGGGCGTCGAGCGGCTGGAACACCCCGGCGGCCTCGGATCCGCCGACGTAGAGCAGCACGCCGGTCCGGTCGCCGAGGTAGGACTCCAGGTCGGCGCGGAAGTAGCAGTTGACGAAGTGGCTGACCGCCTGGGCGCCGTCCAGGGCGATCCCCAGCTGCCGCCGGACGAGGCTGTCGACGCCGTCTGCGGCGACCAGGGCGCTGCCCGAGATCGTGTAGGCGGTGCCCGACCGCGGGTCGAGCACCTCCAGGGAGGCCTCGGTGTCCTCGGGGAGCCAGCCGGTCAGCACCCGCGTGACCTCGTGACCGAAGCGCAGGTCGACGAGCCCGGTGGCGGCGGCCGCGTCCCGGAGGATCTTCTCGATGAGGTCCTGGGACGACATCACGGGTAAGGCGGGACTGATCTCCGGTCCCGGACCGAGGAATCCCAGGGTCTCGATCTGCCCGGTCTCCGCACCGGTGAGGGTGTCGAAGAACCGGATCGGGCTCTTCCAGCCGGGCGGCGTGTCGATGCCGCGCAGCCGCTGGTAGACGGCGTGTCCCCAACCGCGCGCGATCTCCATCGTCCGGGTGTTGAAGTTGCGGGTCTTGGGGTGCAGGGACGTCTGCGCGCGCTGCTCCAGCACGACCGACGGGACACCGAAGCGGGCCAGTTCGAGGGCCGCGGCGAGACCGACGGGACCTCCTCCGACCACGAGGACGGGAGATGTTCTTGAGATGTGGATCACAGGCGCATGGTAACGGGACCGACGAAGCCTGCCGCCGTGCCCGAGCCCGGCCCTTCCGCCTGACCTGGGCGAACGCTCTTCCGGTCCAGCTTGTCACGTTAAAAGGTCAAAATTGTCATCGCCACCGGTTCGAGATGATCGCTACTCTGCGACAATGCTCACTTATCGATCGCCTGGCGCGATGGTCCTCGTGGCGGCTGCCACCCTCCTCACCACCACAGCCACAACGTCGAGCGCGCGGGCGTACGAAGCGCCCGCGACCACGGCGGATCGCGTGCTGCGCGTCTACAACAACAACATCGAGAACCTGGTGAGAAACAACGCCGACGGCACGTGCACCCGGATCTCAGGCCCGGACCACCTCACGTCGATGCTGGTCGACGACAACGGCAGGACGGGCACCTCCGGCGTACGGGCTCCCGATCTGCTGATCGTGCAACAGGTGCGCGGCACCGGGCAGACCACGGCCTACGCCGACCAGCTCTCGGCCAAGTTCGGATATCCGGCGGGCACCTACAAGGCGGTCGTGGCCTGGGACGACCCCGAAGCGTGGGGCAGCTCGCACAAGTGCAGTCAGCAGGCGCTCGGCGACCTGAAGAAGAAGCAGACCAACGCGATCGTCTACAACACCAGAACGCTGAGCCTGGCGTCGGGCGACGTCTCGAAGTACTGGAGCGCGGGCTGGTTAAAACCCGGGACACCGTACAACGGCGGGGCCGGGTGCACGCTGTACAAGCCGCCGAACAACGACAGCGGCACCACCAACGCGCACAAGTGGAAGCGCACCAGCGCCATCGCGGCGAGATTCACGATCAAGGAAACGGGGACGACGGTCTTCGCCGCGACCATGCACCTCCCCGAACAGAACGGCGCGAACGCCTGCGCGGGCGCGGGCACCGCGGGCATCGCCAACTCCGGCATCCATGTCGGCGCGGACGCCACGAGCCTGATGAACGCCTCCACGATCCGGGTGATCGGGATCGACGCCAATCGCACGAACATCGCCTCCTCGACGCTCGGCGGCTTCGGCATGACCGGCTACGGAGCGAAAGCGACCTCCGGTTCCAGAAAGATCGACTACCTGTTCGTCAGGGGCGCCGTGCAGCCGTCGAGCATCGATCACACGGTCAGCGGCACGAAGTCGAACCATCTGGCGCTGTACGGATTCATCACGTACTGAACCGCGCACTCCCTCAAGCGCACGCCGGCGCCACGCGGGATCGGCGAGGTCGGGAAGGCCGGCGGGCTCGGGGACACCACCCTCGAACCGATCGGCGAGGCGTCGGGCACCGCTCTGGTCACCCATCTGAAATGCCGTGCCGTCCGGTAGCTCGGCGATCAGGAGGCGGGAGAGCTTCGCGACCGTCCGGCTGGTAACCCGACGGGCGCACCAACCCCGTCTCGTAGGCGAAGACCGCCGCCTGGGTGCGGTCGCGCAGCCCCAACTTGACCAGGATCCGGCTCACATGGGTCTTGACGGTCTGCTCGGCGACCACGAGGCGCCCGGCGATCTCCGCGTTGGACAGACCCTGCGCGATCAGCGACAGCACCTCGGTCTCGCGTTCGGTCAGGTCGCCCACGCGCTCCTTCAGCGGGGCGCGCGGGGCGCCGCTCACCCGGGAGAACTCGGCGATCAGGCGCTTGGTGACGTTCGGCGCGAGCAGGGCGTCCCCGGCCGCCACCACCCGCACCGCGTGGGCCAGCTCGGCCGCCGACGCGTCCTTGAGCAGGAAGCCTGACGCGCCGGCCCGCAGCGCCTCGTAGACATAGTCGTCGAGGTCGAAGGTGGTCAGAACCAGGACCTTCACGGTCGTGTCCGGCTGCCCGGCGAGGCGGCGGGTCGCCTCGATGCCGCCCAGCTCGGGCATCCGCACGTCCATCAGCACGACGTCGGGGGCCAGCTCGGCGACCTTCGCGACGGCGTCGAGACCGTTCACGGCCTGGCCGACGACTTCTATGCCGGGCTCGGCGTTGAGCAGCACGGTGAAGCCCTGACGGACCATGATCTGGTCGTCGGCTATGAGCACGCGGATGCTCGTCATGGGGTGGCCTCGATGCCTTTCTGGGAGTCGATGGGCAGGAACACACTCACCTCGTAGCCGCCGCCGGGCGTGGGTCCCGTGACGAGGTCGCCGCCCAGCATGGCCGCGCGCTCGCGCATCCCCAGCAGCCCGTGCCCCGCGCCGGGTGCGGGCGCGGGCGCGGGCGGCGCGGCGGGCGCGGCGTTGACGACTCGGATCGTGAGGGCGTCGCTTCGATAGCGCAGCCGGACCGCGACGGGCGCGCCCGGCGCGTGCCGCATGGCGTTGCTGAGCGCCTCCTGCACGATCCTGAACGCCGACAACTCCACCCCGGGCGACAGCGGGCGCGGCTCCCCCAGGGTCTCGGCGGTGAGCGCGACGCCTGCGCCGCGTACGTTGGCGAGCAGTTCGCCGAGCCGGTCGAGGGTGGGCTGCGGAGCGTCCCCGGGTGTGTCCTGCGCGCGCAGGAGGCCCAGGACTCGGCGCAGCTCGGTCAGCGCCTCGACGGCGTTCTCGCGAATGCCCGCGAGGTTCTCCTTCAGCTCGTCGGACGGATTCGCCACCAGGTGCGGCGCCACCTGCGCCTGAATGGAGATCACCGACATGTGGTGCGCGACCACGTCGTGCAGTTCGCGGGCGATCCTGGCGCGCTCCTCCAGCAGCGTGCTGCGGGCCCGCTCCTCGGCTGTCAACTCCTCCTGGGCCTCCAGCCGGGTACGGGTCGTCCTGAGCGCGCGCTTCCCGGCCCCGATCACGACCGCGACCGCTTCGACCGCCACGGCCAGCAGCACCTCGCCGCTCCCGTTGCCCTCGGGCACGAACACCACGCATCCCGCTCCCACCAGCGTGGTGATCGCCAGCGCCGAGACCGCCACGCGGGGGCGGACCCGCAGAGCCAGCAGGAAGAGCACACCGGCCTGCAGCGCGATGCCCGAGCCCGTCCACGGGAAGGCCAGCGCGTCATGCGGGAGCGTCGGGAAGACCGGCCCCCTGGGCGTCCCCGTGTGCACCATCCAGGGGAAGCTCAGCCTCTGCGAGAGGTAGGTCATCCCCGTCCTCGCGCCGATCACCGTGGCAGCGATCGACGCCCACCAGGCGGGCAGCGGGCGCGACATCGCGAACACCAGGATCGCCGCCTGGATCATGGCGAGCAGCGGGACCGTCGAATCCGCACCCTCTCCACCGGAGAACATGCCCATGACCAGCGCGTACAGGATGACCAGAAGGTGCGGGAGCCGGGACAGCCGGCGCGGTCTCGCCATGCGGGGCAGCGGGTCGGCGGCGGTCGTCCACAGGTCGGAGCGTAAGGCGCCGAAGGCTCTTCGCAGCCTGCTCACCAGCCCTCGCCTCATGTCCCCTACGCCCCCTTTGTCGGGGCGCTCCAGCTTAGCGACGTGCCGCGACCGGCTTCGAGCGTGACGGTCCTCGCTCCGAACCGTGGAAGACGGCGCAGCACGCCAGCAGCGCCACCGCGAACAGCGGCAGCCAGGCCACCCGGGCGAGGACCCAGCCGGGCCCGTCGGGGACCGTACGCAGGCCGGGCAGCATCCCGTCACCGAGTAAACCGGCCCTCAGCATCGCGCTCTCGGCGAGCAGGCCGAAGGAGGTGACCGCGATCATCGCGGTCTGGTGCCAGAGGAAGATCGTCATCGCGGCGAGGTTCGTCAGCGCCACCGCGGCCCAGGCCGCCGGGCGGCGCAGCAGCCGCCTCAGCGGACCGAGCAGCAGCAGGGCCGCACCGCACTGGGCGAGGCCGAAGGTGACGGCGGCCAGGGAGGGCGGATCCAGGTTGGACAGCGACGCCCCCGGCACACCGACCATGGCGGCCGGGTAACCGGCCCAGGTGACGAGCGCGACGGTGACGACCGCGCCTCCGAGCAGCAGCGCCCACCCGGTCACGCGCCCACGCAGCCGGCCTCGCGCCCAGGCCGCCCCCAGGCAGTACGGCACCAGCCACCCGGCCGCCACGTTGACCCACCAGCCCAGCTCCTCTCCATGTCCGGCCACCGCGTCCACGAGCCCGCCCAAAGGACCCGCTCCCTCCGCGTGGGCGCCGACCGGGATGGCGCCGAACCTGACCAGATCGACACACACCACCACAGCGAGCGGCCACACCGGGTGCAGTCTCGACACCAGCGGGGTCGCCGCGGTCAGCGCCGCGAAGACCAGCAGGAACCACATCGGGGACAGCACGAGCTTGACCAACGCCTGGACGCTGTCCAGCCTGACCCCGGCGGCCAGCATCGCGAGGGCCGCCATGCCCCACACCACCACCACGGCCGCCGCCGGCCGGAACAGCCGGGCCGTCCGCCCCGCGAGCCACCGCCCGTACGGCACGCCTTCCGCCCGGGCACGCAGCCGGCTCCGCGTCCCCACCATCCCGCCCACCAGGAAGAAGACCGCAAGAGTCTGGAACACCCAGGAAACCGGGGTGAGCTGCGGCAGGTACCGCAGCGGGCTGGCGACCCGCACCGTCCCGCTGTCCACGACCAGCGCGGTCACCAGCCAATGCCCGGCCACCACGCCCAGAATGGCCAGCGCGCGCAGAGCGTCCACGGCACGGTCTCGATCGGGCGGCGTCTCGGCGTCGAGCCGGGCGACAAGGTCACGCATCGCCGTCAGCCCGTCCCGACGCGATCCACGCGATGCCGGCCAGCGCCGTGGATCCGGCCGTCAGGTAGTCGCTGTGCCCGCCGCCGCCCGCCGCGAAGATCCTGGCGCCGAATCCGGGCGAGACCGGATCACCGCCCAGCCCCACCGTGACGAACGGTAACTCGACCGACAGGTGCGGCAGCCCGCCGACCCAGTCCCCGTCCGTGCGCCCGGCCCACACCACGGCCGGGGTGCGCAGCGCGGCGGCGTCCGCCACGCCCGCGCCGGGGCTGCCGAACAGGACGATGTCGGCGACGTCCAGCCCCGGCGCGGCCCGGCCGCACACCACGGAGCCGTAGGAGTGGCACAGGAGCGAGACCCGTGCGCCCGGCCTGGCCGCGCGCAGCTCGCCCATGAAGGCACGCAGGCCGGGGGCGGCCCCGTCGGCGCGGCCGGGGGTCAGCGCCTGGAGGCTCACGCTGCTCGGCGTGGCGTACCCGAGCCAGGCGATCACGGCCGACCGGTCGCCCAGCGCGTCCCGAAGCCGCATCGAGCCGCCGCGCACCAGCCCGTACCTGTCCAGGTCGACGCCGGCTCCCGGAACCAGCACGGCGATCCGTTCGGCGCTGGACAGCTCGCCGAACACCTCCACGGCCCGGCCGCCGTCACGGCCGTCGAAGGACAGGAACCGCCGCGCGGGATCAGCCATCTCGCGCAACCTCGCGGCACGCCAGTGGTGGCCGTGCCGGGCCGCCGTCCGCGCGGCCGCCACGATCTCCGCGCGGACGGCCGCATACCGCTCGGCGAGCACGGCCGGGGTCGCGGCGGCCAGCGGTGGCGCGGGAGCTGGAACGGGGGCCGGTACCCGCCCGGGCATGGCCACGCCTGTCATCGGCCCAGCCAGCGCAGCGGCGACGAGCGTGGCGGGCAGGAGGCGGCGCAGGCGGCTGCCACGCGGGCGGGTCGTCATGGGCGGTGGTCCCTTCGTGCCGGAGATCGTGCTCGGGCTCGAAGGTATGGATCACCGCTGGTAGTCGGCGTCCCGCTGTGGAGTGCACATTTCGCGTAGCTCTGGCGTACTACGGGATGCAGACGGGTCTCGCACGCCGCGGTCTGGGCGGGGGTGTCACTTGGTCCAGATGGCGGCGTAGCGGCCCGTTTCCGCGTTGATGTGGATCGGGTAGAAGCCCTTGGCCTTGAGCTCGTCGAACCGGCTCTGGTAGCCCGCGGCGGTCATGCCGATGTAGGAATGCCAGGCGCCGGGCTTGTCGTCACGCCAGACGGTGGTGTAGCGGCCGGTGGCGCTCACCGCGACCGTGGTGGGGCGGAAGCCCTTCGCCACGTTCTTCCTGAACTCGGCCTCATGGCCCTCCTGGGCCAGGCTGACGTTGACATGCCAGCTCACCCGGCCTGGGTTGGCCGACCAGACCGCGACATAGCGCGGCGCGGAGGCGGTGCCGTAGGTGTCGACCGACGACAGCATCAGACCGTCCTGGCGGGCCGTGCCGCTCATCCGCAGGAGCTCGGCAGGAGTGATGCCGTGCTTGGCCACGTACCGGAAACCGGGGTTCTTCACGAAGATGGCCGCGAAACGAGCACGCTCACCCGAGCCGGTGGCGCTGACCACGGCCGGCTGATACCCCTGAGCGGTGAGCTGGTCGAAGCGCTGCTGATAACCATCTGCGGACATGTCCTGATACATCGCCCACGGCAGATCCCCACCCATGGCACGACCCGACACCGACCACATCCCGGCATACCGAGTGCGACCCGACAAGTCGGTGGACACGCTGACCGTGATGGGCCGATAACCCTGACCGCGCAGGGTGTCGAACCGCTCGGTCTGCTGCGCCGGGGTCAGGTTGTGGTAGGCCACGAACCTCGGCGCCGTGCTCACCCCCTCGTGCGCGGCCAGGATGTCCCCGGTGGACGTCGCCTGCGCGACCGCCGCCGACGGGAGAACGACGATCAGCGTGAGCGCACCCACGGTCGTGGCCAAGAACCTGCGCTTCCCTTTCATAGAACGGTCCTTTCGCTGGAAGGGGGTCGGGGCATCTCCGGCCGAGTGCCCGGCGGCGGGCCGGTGATCCGGTAACCATGGCGGGCGGCCACCTCGATCAGCCGGCCGGGGTCGGTGTCACCGGCGGCGACGTCGGCGGCGAAGTGCTCGAATCCGGCCGGCCAGGTCAGCTGGAGCAGGCGCAGCGGAGAGTCCTGGGCGTTGACGAAGGCGTGCGGCAGGTCGCGGGGCAGCAGGACGAAGGCACCGGCCCCGGCCTGCCACGTCCGCTCGCCGCAGTACACCTGGATCGTTCCCGACAGGACGTAGAACGCCTCGTCGTCGTGCTGGTGCACGTGCCAGGGGGTGGCGAAACCCGGCGGGCACTCCTGCTCGATCAGGGTCAGCGCCTCGCCGGTCTCCGATCCCCCCGCCTTCACGGTCATCGTGGTGCCGAGGAACAGCATCATGCCCCATCTTTTATAGTCTCACTCTAAAGTCGTACTCTAAAGTGATACTTTAAGTCGATGGAAGACGTCAAGAGTCCGAAGCGGCGCTCGGCACAGACCCGAAGCCGCATCGTGAAGGCCGCGCATGGGCTGTTCGTCGTGCGGGGCTACACCGGGACGACCTTCCAGCTGGTCGCCGACGCGGCCGAGGTGTCGGTGCAGACGGTCTACTTCCACTACGGGACCAAGAGCCAGCTGCTCAAGCACGTCGTCGACGTCGCCTCCGCCGGAGACGACGAGCCCGTGCCGCTCCTGCGACGGCCCTGGTTCGCCGCGTTGCGGGCGGCACAGGACCCCAACGAGGTCGTACGAGGATGGGTGCACCACAGCGGGGTCATCCTCGACCGGGTCGCCCCCGTCCTCGCGGTGGTCCGCGACGCGGCGGCCGGCGACCCCGACATGGCCGCCCAATGGGCCGCCAACAGCGAGCAGCGGCACGCCGCCCACGCGGAGGTCATCGCCATCCTGGCCCGCCTGCGGGCGCTGCGGACCGGCCTGACCGAGCGCCGGGCCACGGACATCACCGTCGGGATGTTGTCGCCGGATCTGTTTCTGGTGATGACGCGCGAATGCGCTTGGACCACCCCGGAGTGGGAGGACTGGACCGCCGACCAGCTCTCCCATGGCCTGCTGTCCCCCTGACGGTCAAGGGCGGTGCCGGGCCACGGATCCAGCGGCCGGCTCAGTCCACGGCGCCGGCCTGGGTGAGGAGGTTCTGGTACCAGGTGGCGTACGGGTGGTTGGTCGCCGGATAGTTGGCCAGCGGGTCGGTCGCCTGACTCGCCGCGTCGAAGTCCCAGCCCCGCACGAGCCGTCCCGCCCGCCGCGCGTCGGTGATGAACGACGACTCCCCCGCCTTCGCCGCGTAGAACAGCGCGCCCTGCCGGAGCTCGGCGCTGTCGCCCTGCTGGAACTCGTCGAAGGCGACCTGCGGATAACGGATGCGGTCGCCCGCGAACCTGTCGGTGTCCACGCGCAGGGTCTGGGACGGGGTCGGGCCGTCGGCGCCGGTCCATACGCGCACGCTCGACGTGCCGCTGGTCGAGGTGGCCTTGTCATAGCGGGCGTCGCCGGTGGTGGCGTTGCCGCTCCACGCGACGGTCTTCGCCGCGGCGTTGAGCGTGCCGGCCCACTGCCAGTTCTGGCTGTTGCTCTGGCTGCGGTGGATCTCGCGGAGCCGGGTGCCCGCCGCGTCGGTGAACCTGACCGTCGGCAGGACGCCGCGGTCGTACTGGCCGCTGGGCCCCCACGCGATCTCCCCGTCGGCGCCGAGGCGTCCCACGCGGTACCACAGCGTGGTGTTGTTCTGGGACTGGTGGACCTCGACCAGGTCACCGTTGTCGTTCAGCGCGACGGCCGGCGTCACACCGCTGTCGTACCTGCCGTGGCGCAGCCAGGTCACCCGGCCGTCGGCGCCGTACCTGCCGGTCCAGTACCACAGCGCGCCCGAGCCCGAGTCGTGCACCTCCACGACCTGGCCCCGCCCGTTGATCGCGACGGCCGGATTGACGCCGATGTCACGCTTGTACAGGGTGCGGGTCTCGGCGTGACCGGAGATGAGGGCGAGCACCCTACCGCGTAACGCGTCCACCGTCGGCGAGCCGGCCGGGTAGTCCTCGGCCCGGTACAGCCGCGCGCCGAAGACGGAAACGAGCTCCTCGTTGAGCGCGGCCAGGTTGCCCGCGGCGTAGGAGGTGTTGTCGGTCAGGTTGTCCTTGACGTCGAGCGCGACGACGATCGGCGCGGCGGTGGGATGCGCCGCGGACCAGGCGTTGATCGCGTTGAGCCAGTCGCGCAAGAGGTTCGACGCGGGGTTTCCCTTGTGGTCGACCTGATCGCCGGGAGAGTCGTGGCCGATCGAGTAGTCATTCGAGGTGGCGTACCCGTTGTCGTGAATGTCGAGTTCGATGAAGCGGACGCCATGGTCGAGCTGGGAGGCGATCGAGCCCCTCGCGCCGGCGACATTGCCCGAATAGCTGTTGTGCGTGGCGCGGAAGATCGCCGAGGGTAACGGCGGGTCGTCCAACGCCTCGGCGGATCCGCTGATCAGCAGGACGGACGCGGCGGCGGCGAGCACGGACAGGACAACTCTCGAACGGGGCATCTTGTGATCCTCATGTCGCGGAGTGTCTCCCCAGACAATACGATCACCCGCCTCCAGCCAACCCCTCAGGCCGGTTGTCGAACGATCACCGCAAGGGCTCACGCCGGAGAGTGGACGGCAGGGGGCTTTCGGTCCTGCCTTCAACGTACGGGCGGGCCGGCAGGTTTAGCGATCTCCGTGTATGTCAGGGGAAACGGCATGACGGATGACTTACAGCCCATGCCCGATGACTGGACGAGAGCCCTGGCCGTCGTGGCCCATCCCGACGACATGGAGTTCGGCAGCGCCGGCGCCGTGGCCGCCTGGACCGCGGCCGGCAAGGAGGTGGGGTATCTCCTGCTCACCCGAGGAGAGGCGGGCATCGACTCGATGCCGCCGGAGCAGGCACGGAAGGTGCGGGAGGAGGAGCAGCACGCCAGTGCCGCCATCGTCGGCGCCTCGCCGGTCGAGTTCCTCGACCATCCGGACGGCGGGATCGAGCGCTCGCCCCAACTGCGGCACGACCTGGTGGCCGCGCTCCGCCGTCACCGGCCCGAGCTGGTGATCACCTTCAACCACCACGACTTCACCTTCACCGGGAAGTGGAACAGCCCCGATCACCGCAACACCGGGCGGGCCGTGCTCGACGCGGTCCTCGACGCGGGCAACCGGTGGATCCTGCCCGACGCCGGCGCCGAGCCGTGGGGCGGTGTCAAGTACGTGGCGATCGCCGGCTCCGTCCAGCCGACGCACGCGGTGGACGTGACCGGGCGGCTGGACACGGCGCTGGCCTCGGTCGAGGCGCACGCCGTGTACCTGGCCGCGCTGGGTGTCCCCCCGGGTGGTGCGCGGGTGCCGCTGGAGGGCTTCGTGAACGCGGCCGGGCAGCGCTTCGGCGGGCGCCCGGCGGTTCCCTTCGAACTGATCACCTGCTGAGCGGCCGAACTGCTGAACGGGTGAACCCGCAGAACGGCTGAACCGGCAGAACGGCGACCGGCCCCCGCACCGGCCGGTCCAGCCGTTCCCGCTCAGTCGACCTCGCTCAGTCGACCTCGTCGACGTACTCGGCCAGGCGTTCCTCGTTCACCACGAGGAACGGGTCCGAGGTGGGCAGGACCAGACCGGCGTCCTTGAATCGCTTCAGAAAGAAGCCGACGCGAGATCTGGTGGTGCCGACCATGCCGGAGAGTTCTTCCTGGGTGATGCGTTCCTCAATGGCCCGCACATTCGGCGAGCGACGTTTGCCGATTTTACGGGATAACCGTAATAAGACCGAGGCGAGGCGCTGCTCACTGTCCATTGTCACCATTGTCGCGATGACTTCCTGCTGCTCCCGCAGTCGCAGCGCGAGATAGTCGACGAACCCGTCCATGAGCTCGTGGTCGGCCACCGCCGCGCGGAAGCGGGCGGCCGGGATGCGGCGGACCCAGGTGGTCCGCATGGCGGTCGCCGTCTCGCTGCGCTCGGCCCCGAGCAGCGAGGACTCCCCGAAGATGTCGCCGGCGGTGAAGATCGACAGCAGGCACTCCTTGCCGCAGCGGGCGTACATCTGGGTCTTGATCTGCCCGCTTTCGATCACGTAGATATTGCTGTCACGCTGCCCGCAGTTGTAGATGTTGGCACGCTTCGGCACTCTGATCGAACATGCTCCTGACGCATCGTGCGCAATGAAGGAGCGGAGGCCGTCCTTCAGTTGCGCGACATCCGACGACTTCATTTAGCTCGCCCCTCATGTGTATGCCGGGAATACACTAGCCCTACCCATCAAGCGACTGATTAACAGGATGTACCGGAATTTTCAGGCTCGATGAGAAAATCGATCGAGGAGCGAATTCACAACATTATCGGCCCGCCGCCGAATCAATGAAGTCGCGGGCCATGTTCATCAATTCAGGATCTCCCTTGAAGAGTGAAATGTGATCACCGTGCGGCCGGATGTGCAGCATGGCGTCGGGCAGCGATCCCGCGACCGCCTTCGACCCCTCCGGATGCGCGGTCTCGTCGTCACGGCTGGTGACCACGAGCGCGGGCCGGTCGATGCCGGCCAGCCAGGGGCTCACGTCGGTCTTCATGATCTCCCCGTTCAACCGGCAGTAGCGGTGCAGGAGATCTGCCGTCGCGTACGGATAGACCACCAGGTGCGCCAGATCCGGCGGCACCGAGGAGAGCATCGTCTGGCAGAGCACGGGATGGATGGCGGCGGCCCGGTCCGGGGCGGTCGCGCCCATCTCCATGAGCGCCACCAGGTTCTGCTGGTGGTAGGTCCGCTCGGCCCCCGCGACGGCGGCGAAGTCGCCGTGCCAGAGGCTGAGCGAGTCCACGCGGGTGAGGTCGCGGTGCGCCGCGGCCAGGCCGATGACGGCTCCGCCGCACAGGCACATCAGGTGCGCGCGCCGGACGCCGAAGTGGTCCATGACCGCGAAGAGGTCGCCGGCCTGCGCCGTCACCCCGGCCTCCGGGCAGCCGCCCGCGCCGGGGCCGAACAGGCCGCGGGTCTCCCACGTGACCACGTAATGGGTGCGGGACAGGAAGCGCGTCCACCGCTCGCACAGCCGGGCCGGCATGCCGCAGGCGGCCACGATCACGACGGCCGGGGCCGCCGGGTCGCCGGCCGCGTAGGCGGGCAGCGGCGCGCCACCGTCCGCCGGCTTGACCTCGTCGCGGACGCACAGCCCCTCGAAGCCGTCCTTCGCCGCGTCGTCCACGATCTCGTCGACGACGTCGGGCGGCAGGTCCTCCCCCATGCCCTCGCGCAGCGCGAGATGGTCACTGACCAGGCGTTCGAAGGTGTCGAGTGAGTCCTGGTCGTCGAGTGCGAACTCCGGTGCGCCCAGCCGTCGGGTCACACGGCCCACAAGGGAGGCGAGGCCAGGCGGGCCGGCCAGGCGCACCGGGTGTCGCAGGACGTCCACCAGTGGCCGCGCGTCCTGCACGGCCCGTGTCAGACGCCTGAGTTCGGCGGTCACGAGTTGATCACCGCGTTCCGTGGGTTGTGAGATGTCACGATCGCCTCACCGCGTCGTGAAGGCGTGCCCGGTGGTGGTCGCGGTCGCGATCCGGTTGCGCGGGTTGCCGTTCTGCCCGGCCACCAGGACCGCGCCGTACCTGTCCAGACTGACCCGGCCGCCGTACTCCTCGATCTCGTCCGTGTCGGGGTAGACGTCCACCTTGGTCGGCACGTAGCGCGAGGCGAAGCCGAGGCGCATCTCCTCGGTGCGGCCGTTGTGCGGCAGCGAGGCGTGCATGAGCGTCGACCAGAACAGGATGGCCTCGCCCGGCCTCATGACCATGGAGACGGCCTTCGACTCGTCGGGCTTCCATGCGGGGTCGATCTGCAGGTCGCGGTAGTCGTAGCCGAAGAAGCCGCGCCGGACGCCGTCCTTGTCCTCCTGGTTGATCTTGTTGGGGTCGTAGTGCATGCGCTTGGTCTCGTCGTAGAACATCGTCTCGTGCGTGCCGGGGATGAACTGCAGGCACCCGGTGTCCTCGTTCGCCTCGGTGAAGGCGGTCCAGACGGTGATGGTGCCGCCGAACTCCTCCGCCTCCGGCCAGACGATCTGCGGCTGGCCCGAGGCGTTGGCGAAGGTGTCCGCCTGGTGCCAGTCGGTGCCCTCGTCGCCGGGGTACTTGGGGAAGAACTCCGTGCGCCAGCAGAGCACATCCGGGCCGAGCACGCTGACCACCCGGTCCACGATCTGCGGCCGGCTGATGTGGTCGGCGAGGAAGGCCGAGTCCAGGTGCCGGTCGTAGTTGGAGATGTTGGTGTTGCCCGACGAGGCGGCGTCGTCCCGGTAGACGGCGTTGCCGCGGTCCATGAGACGCATCCGCTCGCGCCGCCAGTTCTGGCGCATCTCGTCGATCTCGTAGACCTTGAACGGCCCGAAGTAGCCCTGCGTGTGGAAGCTCTTCAGCTCCTCGGGGCTCATCGAGTACGCGCCGCGCACTGTGGTCTCTCCCATGGTCTATCCCCTCACGGTCAGTTGTTCCTCGACGCAGGAGGCCAGGCAGGCGACGGACGCCTCCTCCTCCAGCTCACGTCCCGTCAGCTCCAGGCCGAAGCGCTCGTTGACCTGGGCGATGATGCGGGTCATCGCCAGCGAGGTGGCGCCCAGGTCGAACAGGTCCACCCGGGGTGGCACCTCGTCGCGTTCGAGCACGTCCTCGGCGATGCGCTGCACGACCTTGGCGGCCGACGATGCCTGCGCGGACCTGGCCAGAGCGGCACGGTCCGCCTTTCCCTGCGGCGTCATGGGGATCTCCGACACGATGTGGTAGGTGGACGGGCGGGCGTGCGCCGGAAGCCGGTCCGCGGCCCGCCCGGTGAGCTGCTCGATCAGGTCGGGGCCTGGATCGCCGTCCACGACGACGAAAGCCAGCAGCCGGACGTCGCCCTCTCCGTAGTCGCGGTGGGCCACCACCGCGTGGGCGACCCGCGGGTGTCCCAGGAGGCACAGCTCGATCTCCCTGGGCTCCAGGCGGAACCCTCGGACCTTGATCTGGTCGTCGGACCGCCCCAGGTAGGCGTACTCGCCGCCGGGCAGCCGGGTGACGACGTCGCCCGAGTCGTAGCGGCGCCCGCCGTCCGGCAGGACCGCGAAGCGCTCGGCGGTCAGCTCGGGCCGGTCGAGGTAGCCGCGGGCCAGCCCGGGACCGGAGACGTGCAGGTTTCCGGTCGTGGCCGGGCGTCCGCGCTCGTCGAGCACGTCGAGACGGAGGTCCGGGATGGGCACGCCGATCGGGCTCAGCTCCGGGTGGTCGAGGTCGGCCGCGCGGACGCGGCGGTAGGTCACGTGGACGGTGGTCTCGGTGATTCCGTACATGTTGACGAGCCGCGGGCGGTCGTCGCCGTAGCGGGCGATCCACGGTTCGAGCAGCTCCACGTCCAGCCGCTCGCCGCCGAAGACGACCTGACGCAGCCGGTACGGCGCAGGGCGCTCCTGCCGGGCGTCGGCGGCCACCAGGTGCCGGAAGGCGGAGGGCGTCTGGTTCAGCACGGTGACGCCCTCGTCCAGCAGCAGGCGCCGCAGCGCCTCCGGCGACCTGGCCACCTCGGCCGGGACGATCACCAGCCGGCCGCCGTACAACAGCGCGCCCCAGAGCTCCCACACCGAGAAGTCGAAGCTGACGGAGTGGAAGAGCGTCCAGACGTCGCCGTCGCCGAAGCCGAACCAGTGCTCGGTCCGCTCGAAGAGGCGCACGACGTTGCGGTGCTCGACCAGCACCCCCTTGGGCGCGCCGGTCGAGCCCGAGGTGTAGATGACGTAGGCCAGGTCCTCCTCGGAGGCCGTGGCCGCCACGCGACCGTCGGCGTCGGCGTCGGCGTCGGCGTCGGCGTCGGCGTCGGCGAGCACGGTCTCGTCCGGCAGGGTGCCGTCGAGACGGGCCGCCACGTCCGACGTCGTCACGACCGTGCGGACACCGCTGTCGGCCAGCAGGTAGGCGATCCGCTCGGCCGGATAGGCCGGGTCGATCGGCACATACGCGCCGCCCGCCTTGAGTATCGCGAGCAGCCCCGCCACCAGGTCGACGCCGCGGTCCGCGCAGAGCCCCACCAGCACGCCGGGACCGGCGCCCGCGGCCCGCAACCGGCGGGCGAGCCGGTCGGCCCGGACGTCCAGGTCACCGTAGGAGATCTCCTCGGTGCCGCAGGTCACGGCGGTCCGCTCGGGGGCCTTCGCGGCCCGCTCGGCGAAGATCTCATGCAGGCAGCGGCCGGTCATGTGGCGTACATCCCCCAGTGGTGCGGGGTGAGGCCGGTGTCGGTCATGCTGCCGGGCGTGAACATCCTGGCCCAGGTGCCGCCGCCGCGCTCGGGCGCGATGCGCTCCTGGAAGTACAGCTCCCGCACCCTCTCGTCCTTCACGTGCAGCGCCAGCACCTTGTAGTAGGTGCTCAGCGACTTCAGGTGGATGAGCCAGTGGATGCGGTCGGCCGCGCCGAAGGCCTCCTCGTAGACGAAGACGGTCGCCTCGCCGGGCAGGTTCTCGTTGATGGACTCGGCGGCCTCGCGGGCGAACGTGCGCCCCTCGGACCGGAAGTCGTAGTCGAGCTGGGCGGCCCGGTGCAGCAGGAGACCGCAGTTGCCCGAGTGGACGAGCTGCTCGTAGGGCTGCGGCACCTGCTCGAGGGCGCCGGGCAGCCCGGTGATCTCACCCTGCTGCCGGTAGACCGCGGACTGCTTCTCGCGCTCACCGTCGACCTTGGTGCCGTACATGCCCCAGAACTGCGGCAGCAGCACGGTCTCCCGCATGCTGCCGTCGACGAAGATCTCGTCCCAGCCGCCGTCGGCGGTGTTGTCGCGGTACTCGTCGTCGGAGGTGCCCATGTGCACCATCTGCTCGTACGCGTGCAGCGAGCTGAGGTGGATGAGCCAGTGCAGCCGGTCCTTGGTTCCGAACGTCTCCTCGTACAGGAAGACGCTGGCGACTCCCACCTGCTTGGCGGTCACCATCTCCGCCATCATGCGGGCGAACTTGCGCCCCTTGGCGTGGAAGCCGTTCTTGACCTGTGCGGTCCGCTCGACGATCACGCCGGCCGTGGCCGAGTTGATCAGATCCGCCGCGGGCACCGAGGTCTGGTGCTCGGCGGGCGGGATGACGGGATTCGGGTTGGTCATCGCTCACTCCGTCTGGTCGGACTTGTTCGTCACGCTAATCAGGGGCCGCCGCGTTGCCTGCTCAATAGTGAGCAGGAGCTTCACAGCGGGATGTTCGTGTGGTTGCCGCGCAGCGGCACGGCCCGCAGCAGGGCGTCGGCGAGCCGGCGCCGGGTGTCGGCGGGCTCGATCACCTCGTCCACGACGCCGATCTCCACCGCCTTGCCGACGCCGCCGACCTCCTGCTCGTGTTCGGCGATGAGCCGGCGGCGCAACTCCTCGCGCCCGTCCTCCGGGCCGTCGCGCAGCTTCCTGCGGTGCAGGATGTCCACGGCCGCCTCGGCGCCCATGACGGCCACCTCGGCGGTGGGCCAGGCGAACACCGCGGAGGCGCCCAGAGCCCGGGAGTTCATGGCGACGTACGCGCCGCCGTACGACTTGCGGATCACCAGCGTCACCCGGGGCACCACGGCCTCGGCGAAGGCGTGCAGCAGCTTGGCGCCGCGCCGGACCACGCCGTCCCACTCCTGCCGGACGCCGGGCAGGTAGCCGGGCACGTCCACGAGCACGACGAGGGGGACGCCGAGGGAGTCGCACATGCGCACGAACCGCGCCGCCTTCTCGGCGGCGGCCGCGTCGAGGCAGCCGCCCTTGCGCAGGGGGTTGTTGGCGATGACGCCGACGGTCCTGCCGGTCAGCCGGCCGAGCGTGGTGACCAGGTTGGGCGCCCACTTCGGGTGCAGCTCCTCGCCGGGGCCGTCGAGCAGCCTGGCGACGATGCGGTGCACGTCGTAGGCGCGGTTGGCGCGTTCGGGGAGCAGCTCGCCGAGCCCGGCGTCGGCGCGGGCGTCGCAGGGGCGCAGCTCGCCCTGGCCGCCGAGCAGGGTGGTGACCCGGCGGGCGGCGTCGATGGCGGCTTCGTCGTCGGGCGCGGTGAGGTGCGCCAGGCCGCTGCGCCTGCTGTGCGGGTCGGGGCCGCCGAGGTGCTCCATGTCGACGTCCTCGCCGGTGACCTTGCGGACGACGTCCGGGCCGGTGACGAAGACGCGCCCGCTCTCGCTCATGATCACCACGTCGGTGAGCGCCGGACCGTAGGCCGCGCCGCCGGCGGCGGGGCCGAGCACGACGGAGATCTGCGGGACGGTGCCGGAGGCCCGGACCATCGCGGCGAACACCTGGCCGACGCCGTCGAGGGCGGTGACGCCCTCGCCCAGTCGCGCGCCGCCGGAGTGCCAGAGGCCTACGACGGGCATCCTCTCCCGGACGCCGAGGTCGATGGTGTCGACGATGCCGGCGCAGCCCTCGGCGCCCATCGCGCCGCCCATGCGGCCGGGGTCGGTCGCGTAGGCGACGGCCGGGCGACCGCCGATGCCGCCCCGCGCGGCGAGCACGCCGCAGCCGTCGTCGCCCGGCAGCGGCCGGACGGTCCCCGGGTCGAAGAGCGCGCGGAGCCGGTCCCGCGGGTCGCGGCTCATCCCCAGGTCACCGGGAGCGCGTGGACGCCGTACACGAACATGTCCGAGCGGAAGGGCACCTCGTCGAGGGGCACCGCGAGGCGCAGCCCCGGGAGCCGGTCGAACAGGGTGGACCAGGCGATCTCCAACTGGGCACGGGCCAGCAACTGGCCCATGCACTGGTGGATGCCGAAGCCGAAGGAGAGGTGCTCCTGCCGATCGGTGAGGTCGCCGAACCGGCTGAAGTCGAGCCGGTCGGGTTCGGCCCAGGCCTCCTCGTCGCGGTTGGCCGCGGCCAGCACCACCACCACGCCCTCGCCCTGTTTGATGGTCTGGCCGCCGACCTCGACGTCGGCGGTGGCGGCGCGGCGGGCGCCGTAGTCGATGACGGTCTGGTGGCGGATGATCTCCTCGACGGCGGCGGGCAGCGCCTCGGGCCGCTCGCGCAGCTCCGTCAGCCGGTCGGGGTTCTCCAGCAGCGCCACGGTGCCCACGCCGATCTGGTTGGCGATGGTCTCGTAGCCGGCCACCATCAGCAGCGTCGCGATGCCGACGACCTCCTCGCGGCTGACCTTGGCCGCCTCCCGGTGCGCGCCGAGGCGGCTGAGCAGATCGTCCACCGGCCGCTGCTCGCGCTCGGCCACCAGCCGCTCCAGGTAGTGCCGCAGATCCTCGCGGACCTTCATGCGCTGCTCGGGCTCCACGTTCCGATCACCGATGACCTTGGTGGTCTCGTGGAAGTAGTCGCGGTCCTCGTACGGCACCCCGAGCAGCTCGGTGATGACCTGGGACGGCAGCGGCAGGGCCAGCGCCTCGACCAGGTCCGCCGGCGGCCCCTGCGCGGCCAGCTCGTCGACCAGCGCCCCGGCGATGCGCCGGATCGCCGGACGCAGCGCCTCGACCCGCCTGCGGTTGAACTCCGGCAGCAGCAGGCGGCGCAGCCGCGAGTGGTCGGGCGGGTCCATCCTGATGAAGGTGCCCGGCCCTGGGGGCTGCGAGGTGAGCCGGGCCGGGAAGCCGGGGGTGGCGAAGTCGGAGCTGAACCTGGCGTCGCCGAGCACGGCGCGGGCGTCCTCGTACCGCGTCACCAGCCAGACCTCGCTCCCGTCGAAGTCCAGCCGCACGCGCCTGATGGGCCGCCCCGATCGCGGGTCCCGGTATTCGGACGGCGGATCCAGCGGGCACGTCCTGGGGATCGGGTAGGAGTTCATGCCAGCAAGCCTGGTCGGCGCGCCCGCGTCCGTCTGCTCAACTGTGAGCAGGCACGGCGATGGCGGGGCCGCGCACGGCCCCGCCACCGACGAACCGGATCACGCCCTGGCTGTACGGTCCTGCTGCTGAGAGGTTCGCTGATCCGGCTTACCCCCTGGCGACTTGCCCATGGACATGTCGCGCAGCGGGATCTCCTTCAGGAACAGGCTGGCCACCAGGCCGATGCCCACCGCGATCGCGCAGGCGAGGAACAGGTCGCCCAGCGCGTCGGCGAGCACCGGCGCGGACACCCCCTCGCCGCCCTGCGCGGCGACGCCGAGCCGGCTCGACATGATCGAGCCGAGGATCGCCAGCGAGACCGGTCCCGCGATCATCCGCCAGAACTGGATCTGGCTGGTGCCGACGCCCACCTGCTCCATCGGGATCGCGCTCTGCACGACGGCCGTGGCCATCGGGAAGGCGATGCCGATGCCGACGCCGATGAGCACCATGGCGGTGATCGGCAGGCCCTGGCCGCTGCCCGGCCCGACGGCCGACAGGATCAGCAGCCCGGCGACGATGGCGGCCATGGCGAACACGCCGAGGACGCGGTAGCGCGGCAGGGCCGTCATGGCCTTGCCGGCGATCGGCGCCATGAGCATCAGGCCGAGCATCATCGGGATGAGCAGGGTGCCGGAGTGGGTCGCGCTCACGCCGAGCACGCCCTGGTAGAGCAGCGGCACGTAGAAGGCCGTGCCCATCATGGCGAACGCGGAGAAGAAGGCCACCACGGCCATGACGGAGACCTGGTTGCTCCGGAACAGCCCGAACGGCACCAGCGGGTTCTTGGCCACCCGCGTCTCCACGAGGTAGAACGCCACGAGCAGCGCGGCGCCGCCGATCAGCAGCGCGAGAACCTCGGGCGAGGTCCAGGCGTGCCCGTCGCCGGTGAGGGTGAGCCCGATCAGGATCGGGACGAGCCCGGCCACGAGCGTGACGACGCCGGCGAAGTCGATGTCGCGCCAGCTCGCGCCGCTGCGCACGAACGGCACGCCGATCAGCACGGCGGCGATCGCGAGCAGGCCGATGGGCACGTTGACGTAGAAGACCCAGCGCCAGCTCCAGTTGTCGGTGATGACCCCGCCGAGCGGCGGCCCGATCACCATGCTGAGGCCGGAGAAGCCGAAGAAGACTCCCTGCATCTGGGTGCGGCGCTCCGGCGTGTAGATGTCGGCCAGCAGCGTGAAGACGTTGGCCATCAGCACACCGCCGAACAGCCCCGCCAGCCCTCGCGCGCCGACCAGCTGGGGCATCGTCTGGGCCGCGCCGCACAGCCACGACGCCACCAGGAAGCCCGCCAGGCCGACGAGGAGCACCGGTTTGCGGCCGAACATGTCGCCGAGCTTGCCGGCGATCGGCACGACGACGGCGGCCGCCACCGCGTAGGAGACCCCCACCCACGCGTACAGCGACAGGCCGTTCAGGTCGTCGGCGATCCGGGGCATGGCCGCCCCCACCACCGAGACGTCGATCGAGGCCAGGGCCAGGGCCAGGAGTGCGCCGATGGTGGCGAACAGCTGGCCGCGCGTACTCGAACCGGTTTGGTTCATGTCATCGCCTCCCTTGTTCTTGGCAGCCGTCCCACTTCTTCTCGGACCCATGCCGACTCCAGCCCACACGAAGCCGTCTCCCGGGTCTGCTCAACACTGAGCATCCGGGGAGCGGCCGGCTTCCTACGATCGGCCGCATGACGACGACCCCGGCAGACCTGGTCAGCGCCCGCCCGGGCGATCATGTAGCGCTCGTCGTGGACGGCGAGCGCGAGTTGAGCGTGGCGGACTGGACCGCCCGGTCACAGGAGCTGGCCGGACGGCTCGCCCCCGTCAGGACGGCGCTGCGGCACGACGACTGGATCGAGCACGCCGTGGCCGCTCTGGCCGTGCACCTGGCCGGCGGCACCGTGCTCGGCCTGCCGCCCGCGCTGCCGGACAAGGAGGTGCGCGCCCGGCTGGCCGAGTGCGGGGTGGGCCAGGTGCTGCCCGGCCCGATCGACGCCCACGCGGGCACGCGGAACGACTCACGGAACGGCGCGCGGAACGACTCGCGGAACGAGTCACGGGACGACCACCTGGCCGAGATCCTCTACACCTCGGGCACGACCGGCCGTCCCAAGGCCGTGGCGGTCCCCGTCGCGAACCTCACCTACGGCCACGAGGGCCGCGGGAAGCTGTTCACCGGCGTGGACGGGGTGCTCACCGCCGTCCCGCTGGGCACGAACGCCGGGCACAGCGCGCTGATGACGGCGATGACCGCCCCGGCCACCACGCACGTGCTGACCGACCTCGGGCCGGAGAACGTGGCCCGCATGCTGGAGAAACTGCGGGTGCCGATGGCGATCGTCCCGCCGTCCACGGCGACCCGCATGGTGGCGCACGGCTGGCACCAGCGCTTCGACCTGTCCGGCCTGCGGGCGCTCATGCTGGGCTCGGCGCCGGTGCCGATGGCGACGGTCGCCCGGCTCATGGAGGCCCTGCCGGGCGTCCGGATCGTCATCGGCTACGGCTCGACGGAGTCGGCGCCCGCCTTCGTGCACCGCCCGGTGGAGACGCCGCCCACCGAGGCGGACGAAGGGCTGCTGGGCCTGCCGAGCGCCGGCACCGACGTGCGGATCACCGAGGAGGGCGAGATCTGCCTGCGCTCGGCCGCCCCGCCCCGCTACTACCTGAACGACGTCGCCGCCGGCGAGCGGACCTTCCGCGACGGCTGGACGCACATGGGCGACCTGGGCGACCTGGACGGTGAGGGGCGGCTGCGCTTCTTCGACCGCGCCGCCGACGTCATCACGTCCGGCGGGCGCCGGATCTCCTCGCTGCGGGTCGAGCACGCGCTGCACTGGCATCCCGAGGTGATCGAGGCGGCCGCGTTCGAGGGGCCACGAGGCGTCACCGCGGCCGTCGTGCTGCGCTCCCCTGTGCCCGAGAGCGAGCTGAGCGCCTTCGCCGCCGACCGGCTCGACCCGGCCGAGCGGCCGGCGCGTTACGTCGTCACCGAAGCGCTGCCGCGCGGCCCGATCGGCAAGACCCTCAAGCGGCGGCTGGCCCGCGAGACCCGCGAGGCCCGCTAGCTCGCGATGGCCAGCTCGTGCAGCTTGGTGACGGTCTTCCAGTTCCGGGCGGTCGCGGTCAGACCGAGCTTCTTCTCCCAGAAGGAGTACGACAGCTTGGTGTTGCGCACCCCGTTGGGGCACCACACGTAGATCTCCTTGCCGACCTGCTTGAACACGTCCGGCTTGAAGACGTCGGGGTCGAGCTCCTTGATCGGCTTGCTCTCCGGCTTCCCGGACAGGAACGTGACCAGGTAGAGGGCGTGGTCGTCGGCCACGTCGCCGAGCGGGTCGGCCTTGAGGATCTCGCCGAGCTGGGTGCCCGTCCTGGCCAGGACGGGCACGTCGACTCCCAGGTCGCGGGCGAGCGCGGCCTGGATCTCGGCCGCCGCCTTGTCGGGGCTCTCGCCGCTGGTGTAGACGACGTTGCCGCTCTGCAGATGCGTCTTGACGTCCTCGAAGCCGAGGCCCTCCAGCAGCTCGCGGAGCCCCGCCATGCTCACCATGTTCCGGCCGCCGACGTTCACGCCGCGCAGCAACGCCACCTGCCTGGACATGTCCATCAACCCCTTCTGCCGGCCACCGCTTGGGGACGGAACTGCCTGATGCGCTCGACCAGATAGGCCGCGTCGTCCTTTACCCACCAGATGAGCGCCGAACCGTAGGAGTGCTGGCACTGCATGCCGAGGATGTAGAGCCCCGGGGCGGACGTCACGCCGCGCTCCTGCGCCGGGGCGCCGGCGTCGTCCAGCACCGGCACGCGCATCCAGGAGTAGTCGTAGCGGAAGCCGGTGGCCCAGACGACGGCGTCGACCTCGGCCGAGCGGCCGTCCTCGAAGCGCAGCGTGCGGCCGTCGGCGTCGACCGTGCGGCCGACGAGCTCGAAGCCGTGCCGCCGGGCCAGTTTCTTCAGGCTCGGCCCCACCAGGATCGTCTTCTTGTGCAGGCGGTCGCGCTCGCCCATCAGCGGCTTGGCGATCAGCCCGAACTTGTCGCCCCACCAGTGCAGGCCCTTGCCGAGGAAGCGGCGGCCGAAGTGCGGCAGCGGCGAGCCCTGCGACAGCAGGACGCGGCGACCGGCGGCCAGTTCGGGGGCGATCTGCGCGCCGGAGTTGGCGGCGCCGACCACGACGACCGTGCCGCCGGGCACCTGGGACGGGTTGCGGTAGCGGCCGGTGTGCACCTGGAAGACGTCCGGGTCCAGCCTGCTCGCGAGGTCCGGCAGCTTCGGCAGCCGGTAGGCGCCGGTCGCGACGATCACCTGAGGCGCCTCGAACGTGCCCTTCGTGGTCTCCAGCCGATAGCCGCCTTCGATGGGCTCCAGGGAGGTGACGCGGGTGCCGAGCCTGACCGGCAGGTCGAACTCCCTGCCGTACGCCTCCACGTAGTCGGCCATCTCCTCCTTGCCGGGGAAGCGGTTTTTCCTGCCGGGGAAGCGCAGGCCGGGCAGGGCGCAGTACTCGGCGATCGTGAAGAGCTCCAGCGAGTCCCAGCGCTGCCGCCACGCCTCGCCGAGCCGGGGCTCCTCGTCCAGGATGACGAAGGGGATGCCGGCCTGCTTCAGGTAGTAGCCCGCGACGAGCCCGCTCTGGCCGCCACCGACGACGATCACTTCAGTGTCCATGCGGCCATCGTTCCGCGAGGGCGCGGGCCGGTCTGCTCAACACTGAGCACTCCTGACATGCGGGTACGCGGGGCGCGTGGCCCCGCGTACCCGATGTGGGAAGCGCCTACTTGAGGGTGAAGTTGAGGGTGACCTCCGCCGAGCCGTCGCTCTTGGAGACGTAACCCCCCTTGCCGCTCAGCCCCTTCAGCTCGTCGGTGCCGGAGTCCGGCACGACGAACCAGTCGGCCTTGGCCTTGCCGCCGTCGAAGGTGCCCGTCGTCTGCAGCACGAAGGAACCCTTCTTGCCGCGGACGCTCCCGACGACCTTCTGCAGGCCGACGAAGCTGGCGTCGCTGTCGCTGGCGTAGGCCATGAGGTACTCGGCCCGGCCCTCTCCTTCGATGTCACCGCTGAAGGCGTTGGTGACGTGGGCCTGAGTGAGCTTGGGCTGGCCCTTCTTCTCCTCGTAGGGCTTCTCGTCCCATCCGGTGATCTGGTACGAGCCCTTGCCTTGGGTGGTCATGTCAGCTCCTTCTTTGCTCGGTGTTGCGCTACCCCTGACTCTGGGCGCTATGCGTTCACCGGCGATTCGCCGCCGGCTCAGCGCTCGCGCCCGAGGACTATGCACGTGTTGAAGCCGCCGAATCCGAAGCTGTTGGACAGCGCGTAGCGGATGTCGGCGTCGCGAAGTTTGCCCGGCGCCAGGCGGCAGTCGTCGTTGATCGGATGGCGCAGGTTCAGGTTGGGATGGACGAAGCCGCCGCGCATCTGCACCACGGTGGCGATCGCCTCCACCACGCCGGCCGCGCACATGCAGTGCCCGACCAGCCCCTTGGTGGAGTTGACCCACGGCCGGCCGAAGCTGTCGCCGAGCGCCCGGCGCAGCGCGGCCAGCTCGGCCAGGTCGCCGCTCGGCGTCGCGGTGGCGTGGGCGTTGACGTAGTCGATGTCGCGCGCCCCGACGCCCGCGTTGGCCATGGCGTTGACCATCACCTTGGCCTCGCCCTCCTCGCGCGGGTCGGGCAGGCTGTTGGCGTCCAGCTTCAGGTCGTAGCCGCACAGCTCGGCCAGGGTCGTCGCGCTGCGGGCGGCGGCCGAGCGGGCGCTCTCCAGCACGACGCAGCCGGCGCCCTGACCCGGCACGAACCCCTCGTGGTCCTCGTCGAACGGCCGGCACCTGGCCTTGTGCGGCTCCTCGACGCCGGCGACCGCGCCCAGCGTGGCCAGCCCGCGCTTCTCCATCGGCGACAGGTCGGTCATGGCGCCCACCACCAGACAGACGTCCACGGCTCCCGACTCCACCAGCCGGGCGGCGTTGATGATGCCCACGTTCCCGCTGGCCGAGGCGCCGCCCACGGTGTATCCCTCGCCCCTGATGCCGAAAACCTGGCTGAGCGTGCCGACCCGGTCGGTGTCCATGAAGTGCAGGGCGAACCTGGCCGGCAAGTGCGCCGGGTTGTCCTCGTACTTGGGGTGCAGGTCGTGCGCGTAGCCGGAGCTGAGGTTGTGCCCGGCCACGACCAGGCCCATCCGCTCCGGGTCGGCCTTCGCCTCGTGCAGCCCCGCCTGTTCGAACGCCTGCATGGCGGCGACCAGGTCCATCTGCAGCGGCCGCGGGGAGCGGCTCGCGGCTCGCAGCGCGCTGCGGCGCGTCTCCTCGGGCAGGCGATGGCGCGCCGCCACGGCGTCCCTGAAGCGGAAGCCCTTGACCAGGGCGGCCAGCCGCGGCCCGCCGTCGCCGGGATCGGGCACCGGGCCGATCCCGCACCGGCCCGCCCGCAGCGCCCTGGTGAACGACGGCACGGTGGAGGCGATCGAGCAGACGATGCCCATGCCGGTGACGACGACCCTCATGCGTGCCTCGCCAGCAGGTCGACCAGGGACCGGATGTCGTGCACCTCCTGGAACTCCGACACCGGCACGGTCAGCCCGAGGTCCTCCATGCTCATGGTGACCACGTCGGCCCTGTCGACGCTGTTGGCCCCCAGGTCGGTCAAGGTGCCCTCGGTCGTCACGTCGCCGGGCCGCAGGTCCGGCAGCACCTTCAGGACGTTCTGCTTGACGGTCTCGAAAATCTGCGCGTCGGTCATCGTGCCAGCCATTCGTAGGTTCGGTGATAGTCCTTCGTCCCGGTGTTCACCAGGAGGTCACGGTCGAAGCGGGCCCGGCCGAGCAGGTGCTCGTACGCGCCCACGTCGACCTCCCTGTCCCGCTCCGGCACGAGGCAGGTGAGCGTGGCGGGCAGCAGCGCCGCGTACTCGTCGAAGCCGAGCTCGCAGCGGCCGTCCAGATGGTCGCCGATCCGCATCGCGGCCAGCGTCCGCGCCGACTCCTCGTCCACCAGGCCGCTGAAGAACTCCGAGGAGCAGCCGGAGCCGTAGGAGTAGAGGCCGACCCTGGCCGCGCCGTCCAGGGCGGCGTGGTCGATCAGGCTGGCCAGCGCCAGGTAGACCGAGCCGGAGCAGAGGTTGCCCACCCGGCTCGGGTAGGCCAGCGACGGCAGCATCCGCCGCTCGAAGTCCTCCTCGACCGACGCCGTGCCGTTTCCTGGGCCGCTCTCCGACTCCCGCATCAGCTTGCGGTGCGCGGCCTTGACCATCCCGGCGAACGGGGTGTGCATGGCCAGGTAGTCGAAGGTGGTGGCGAAGTCGGCGTTGTCCACCTTGGCCTGGTAGCCCGCCAGGCAGCTCGTGAGGCAGTCGAGGTAGGCGAACAGCGAACGGTCGGAGTCGGCGATGTCGAACGTCGGCTCCGGCCGCGCCGAGTCCATGGTCTCGTAGCTGTGGTTGCCGAACGCCCCGAGGTCCAGGTCCAGGATGCGCGGCCGGTCACTGATCAGCACGGCAGCCGCCCCGGCACCCATCGCGGGCTCCGCGTAGGCGGCCCGCTCGTCCACCAGCGCCACGTCCGTCGCGATGACCAGCGCCTTCGCGCCGGGCGACACGCCCGAGGCGACGTACGCGGCGGCGAGCTGGACCGCGGCCGTCGCCGCGTAGCACGCCTGCTTGACCTCCACGACGCGGCAGCTCTTCGGCAGGCCGAGGTACTCGTGCGCGTAGGAGGCCACCGACTTGCTGTAGTCCAGGCCGGACTCGGTGGAGGTGATCAGGATCTCGATGCGGTCGTCGTCGGCGATCGGCCGGGCGGCGTTGACCGCGTTCGTCACCGGGTCCTCGAAGGGCAGGCCGACTGAGCGGTTGCGCATCATCAGGTTGCCCAGGCGCTCGGCGTCCAGCCCGCGCCCCTCGAACAGCGCCGGCACCGGGATCTGGGCCAGGCCGCAGTAGACGTTGAGTGCCTCGATGCCGACGTTCATCGAGCACCTACAGCGTGGATGCTCCGTCCTTCAGGGCGGGGAGGAAACGCGGAACGGTCGGACACTTCGGGCTCCCGGTTTTGTCGGTGCGGGTCGGTAGGTTGCTCGGCATGTCCCGCTACCGGCTCCAGCCGACACCTGCCCAGGAGGCGGCGCTGGCCGGGCATTACGGGCACGCCCGATACGTGTGGAACCTCGCGGTCGAGCAGCACGCGCACTGGAGGCCGGGCCGCAAGAGCGCGCCCGGATTCGCCGAGCAGTGCAGGCAGCTCACGCAGGCGCGTGCGGCGAATGAGTGGCTGCGCGGCGGGTCGATCGTGGTGCAGCAGCAGGCGCTCAAGGACTTCGCCCAAGACATGGCGAACTTCTTCGGCAAAACCCACCGCCGCCCGACGTGGCGCAAACGCGGCCAGGGTGAAGGGTTCCGCATCGTCGCGGTCAAGGCCGGAGATGTTCGCCGCCTGTCCCGCAAGGTGGGTGAGGTGAAGGTCCCGAAGGTGGGCTGGGTCCGCTTCCGCTGGTCCCGCACCGTCCCGGAAGGTGTGAAGTCGTTCCGGGTGACCCGCGACCGGGCGAACCGGCGCGCCAAGGTCAAGCAGGCGATCGCGAAGCTGAAGGCGCGCGAGGTCGATCGGCGCAAAGACTGGGTCGAAAAGACCTCCACCGATCTGGCCCGCCGTTTCGACATGATCGCGGTCGAGGACCTGAAGATCGGCAACATGACGCGGTCGGCGAAGGGCGCTCTCGAAGCGCCGGGCCGGAGCGTCCGGCAGAAAGCCGGCCTCAACCGGGGCATCCTCGCCGCCGGGTGGGGCCGGCTTGTAGAACGGCTGGAGCGCAAGGCTCCCGGCCGTGTCCAGAAGATCAACCCGCGTTGGACGTCGCAGACCTGCAACGCCTGCGGGCACCGCGCGGCCGAGTCGAGAGAGAGCCAATCTCGATTCCGCTGCGTCGCCTGCGGACACCAGGCGCACGCCGACGTCAACGCGGCCAAGAACATCCGCGATACGGCCGCAGGGCATGCGGTCGCTGCACGGGGAGGCCCGCCGTTGGGTGAGCCGATGAACCGTGAACCTCAACGCGCTCTCCTCCTCGCGGGGTAGGTGCTGTTGGAATCCCCCGCCTTCAGGCGGGTGGAGGATGTCAAACGCTCCCACAGGTAGTCGACCAGGGCGTCGATGCTGGGCACGCCGCCGAAGGAGGACAGCGGCTCGGAGACGCCGAGCCGGTCGAGCACGGCCAGGATGATCTCGACCCGGTCCACGGAGTCCGCGCCCAGGTCCTTCAGGTGCGCCCGGCCGTCGATCTCGACGCCGGGCAGGATCTCGTCGATCGCCTTGTGCACGACGCCTTCGACGTGTTCACGCGTCGCCATCGGTGTCTCCCCTCCTGAGCAGGTGCAGGGTGCTGACCGCGATCGTGCGGCCCCGGTCCTCCATGACGAGGTTGACGATCTCCTCGTTCTCGTTCTCGTTCTCGTTCGTGGCCGCAGGCCAGCACTCCAGGCGGAGGCGCAGCACCGAGTCGGCGTTCGCGTTGCCCAGGTAGCAGAGCCGCTGGTCGAGCACGACGCGGCCGAGGAAGTCCGCGACGCTGAAGCCCCGGTGCCGCCAGAAGCGCAGCAGCGCCCAGTCGATGATCGAGAAGTAGGAGGCGAAGTAGAGCAGGCCCACGCCGTTGAGGTCCCTGGACGGCTCCACCGGGTAGTCGGCGGTGAACGTGACCGGATCGTCCGGCTTGCGGTCCAGGAAGGTTCCGGTGCTCCTCGCGTGGCTGTAGACCCTCCTCGGCGAGTACGCCCCGGGCAGCGCCGGCAGGTGCTCGTGCCTGAAGTCCACCGGAGACGACTTGACCAGGCCCTCGTTGCTGCCCGGGGCGCTCCGCGCGATCCAGCGGTTGAAGGTCTCCACGTAGATGGAGCCGGGGTCGTCGAAGGCGTAGAAGCGGTCCGGGTCCAGCGGCCCGGCCTGGCCGCCGTCGCGGCCGATCCGGTGCAGCGCCAGCACCGACTCGCTGCCGAAGCCGAACAGCCTGGAGGTGACCTCCAGTTCGTCGCCGAACGTCAGCGCGTTGACGTGCAGGTCCCGGCTGCCCCGGACGTGGAAGTAGTAGAACGACAGGTACGTCGGATCGCCGGCCGCGTTCCTCGCGTCGAAGGCGTTCGTGCCGCACAGCGCGCTGACCGTGTCCCAGGTCCAGTCGCCGACCTCGCCCACGAACAGCGAGTTGGGCCCGCACATGCCGGGTTTCACCAGCGCGGTCCTGGTCACGGTGCTTTCGTCAATTCTGTTCATCGAGGAACTCGCAGATGAGCCGGTTGACGTGGCCAGGGCTGGTGAGCTGCGGGAAGTGCCCCGCGTCGGGGATCTCCTCGTAGCGGGCGTCGGGGATCAGACCGTGCAGCAGGTGCGCGGTCTTGGGCGGGATCACGGTGTCATGCCGGCCCTGGATGATCAGGGTGCGCGCCCGGACCTCCTCCAGCCGGTCGCCGAGGTCGGGACGCTCGGCGAACACGTCCAGGTACCGCAGGCCGACCTGCGGGGCCATGCTCTCCGCGCGCAGCAACAGCCGCATCAGCCCGGCCCGCCGCTCGCGCAGCCGCTTCGATCCGCTGCCCTCGATGACCCGGTCGAAGTCCTGGGTGGCCACCACCTCCAGCTTGTCGATGTCGCCCACGCGGTTGCCGATGCGGTAGGAGCTGCCGATCAGGATCAGCGACTCGGTGTCGTCCGGGTAGGCCAGCGCGTACGTCAGGGCGATCAGGCCGCCGAACGACGCCCCGGCCACGTGCGCTGGGCCTCCCGCGACGTCGTGGCAGAGCCGGGCCAGGCCGTCGAGCGACAGGTCGGCGGTGGCCGTGGTGTTGCCGACCCCCGGATGGTGCACGCTCGTCACCCGGTGGCGGTGCGCCAGGCCCTCGAACTGCCGGGCGTAGACGCCGGCGCCGATGTTGAACGGGTGCATGAGCAGGAGCGGCGGTCCCGAACCGGCGCTGAACACCTCGACGTCCCCGTCCGGGGTGTCCACGATCTCGTGGACGACGTCGGGGTTGTGCTCGCGCAGGATCGCCAGGTTGGGGTTGTCCGCGTCCTTGCTCCGTGGTCCGGTGTTCTTTCTGCGTGGTCCCGCGTTCTTGCTCCGCTGTCCGGCGCGCTTCCTGGGAGGGGCGTCGCCGCCGAGGACGGCGCCCAGGCGGGCGGCGGCGTCCTTGGCCTCCTCCACGCTCAGGCCGACCGGCACCGCCAGCCGCACCAGGCCCTCGCGGCCGAAGTGCGGAGCGCCCCGGATGCCCGTCTCCCGGAAGATCCGGACGTGGTCGGCGTCCTTGAGCAGGACGCAGTGGCCGCCGGCCGGGCCGTCCAGCGGCACGCCCGACTCCGACAGGCCCTGCCAGAGCGCCGCCACCGCGTCCATCCGGGCGCGCACCTGCTCGACGACCGTCTCGCGGTCCTCCAGAGCGGCCGCGATGATTCTGCGGTTGGCCAGGCCGACGTCCCTGCCCCATGTCTCCAGCCGCTCGGCGACCTGCCGCCGCAGCGCCTCGTCGCGGGTGGCGAGCAGCCCGCCGAACGGCACCCCGAAGTCCTTGGACAGGCTGATCGTCGCGCTGTCGGCCAGGTCCAGGATCTCGCGGACGACCTCCCACCCGTCCTGGCCGTCCGCGATCGCCACCGCGTTGTCCACGACGCGGGCACCGTCGATCACCAGCGGGACGCCGTGCCCGGCCGCGGCCTCCTTGACCGCGCGCAGGTTCGCCAGGGTGGTCGGCCGGCCGCCGGCCGCGTTGTTGCTCACCTCCACGCAGACGAACGACACCGGCTCGTCCCCGGCCAGCTCCGACCGGAGCGCCTCGACGTCGAGCTCCGCGAGCTCCGCGAGCTCCGCGCCACCGGGGATCTCGACCGGCTTGAACCCGTTGTCGGCCAGGCTCAGGAACCACGTCGGGAACAGGCCGTTGTGCAGCACCCGTCCTCTCCGCCCCGGCCACGACCGGCACAGCAGCGCCTCCGCCGACCGGCCGGATCCCGTCGGAACCACGAACGGGAACGGCAGGCCCTCGATCTCCGGCGCGTCCGGGCGGGCGGCCGACCGGTCCGTCAGCCGCCGCAGCCGCTCGGCGATCCAGGGGGCGTCCAGCTCGGCCCAGGAGTCGGTGATCAGGTCGGTGGTGATGTGGTGGGCGGGGACGCGGGCCGGCTCGTCGCCGTGCGCGGCCAGCAGCTCGCCCCTGGCGGCCCGCTGTTCGTCGGTGCTCCCGGAGCCCTTCCCGCCCGCGGCGGGCTTCCCGTCCACGGCGGGCTTCCCGTCCGCAGCGGGCTTCCCGTCCGCAGCGGGCTTCTCGTCCGCGGCGGATCTGACGTCCGGGTCCGCGATCATGAGGATGATCTCGGACACCGGGGTGCGGTCCGGCCCTTCCGGCTGGCACAGGTAGAGGGGGACGTTGACCGGCCGGAACTTGTTCTTGAACTGGAAGTTTCCCTCACCGAAGACGCCCATCGAGCGCAGCTCGTCCAGCGCCTCCCTGACGTCCGGGGCCGCGTTGGCCGACTCCTCGGTCTCCACGCCGAAGCTCGCGCCGAAGCTGAACATCGTGCGTCCCTCGTCCACGAGCTGCTCGATGACGCGCACGATCGCGAACTCCAGCCCGCCGAGCGGCATGCCCTTCGGGTAGAACTCGACGTCCAGCAGATAGCCGTTCTCCGACGGGATCTCCGTGATGACGACGGCGTTGGCCACCTCGTCGTCCAGATAGGTGACGAAGACGCGGTGCCTGCGGTCCAGGCGCCCCTCCTCGATCTCCCGCCGGACGACCGCCACGTACGGGTTGACCATCTGCTTTCCTTCGGCCCACTCGTCCACCAGCTCGGCCAGCCTGCGGTCCATCGCGGGGTCGTCCCCCGAGCGGTACTCGACCGTCCGGCACTCGCCCGCCTTGCGGAAGCGCCGCACCATGTAGCGCAGGCGCTCCATCCGCCCGCCCTTGAGGGTGAACGAGCCCAGGTCCTCAAGCCGCTGCACGGCCCCGAACGGCGTCGCGCTGTACGGCTGCCCGGCCACCTCGCGCACCGGGACGAGGGACAGGAAGTTGGGCCGCAGGCCGTTCGCCTTCGCGTAACCGGTGTACTCCTCGACCAGCTCGTGGAAGTACTCCTCCGAGCCCGCGTAGCTCCAGGCCAGCAGGTTGCCACCGTTCTCGGAGAAGTGCAGGTATCCCTTCCTGGCCGACCCGATGAAGGCCAGCGGCGCGATGTCGCGGCCGGCCAGGCCGCCCTCCTTGGCGTGACGGCGGTCGATGCCCTCCACCAGCTCGCGCAGCTCCGGATGCCGGGGCAGGTCCCGCTTCAGCAGCACGACCGGATCACCGTCGCGCGCCTCCGCCTGGTGCAGCGCGGGCCCGTCCGGCTCCGGCGGGCTCTGGACGGCGTCGGCGCCGCACTCGTCGCGCAGGTACGCGGCCAGCTCCGCGAGCGTGGGGTGGTCGAACAGGAGGGTCTTGTGCAACGCGCCGACCTGCTTCTCCAGGGCGCTCACCACGCGCAGCATCTCGAAGGAGGTGAGCCCGTTGTCGGCGAAGCCTCGGTCGCGGTCGAGCGGGCGCTCGATGATCGAGCCGATCAGCTCCGCGAGCTGCTCCTCCAGGCCGGTCGACGCCTTCACCCGCACGGACTCCCGCTCCCGCTCCGGCTCCGGCTCCGGCTCCGGCTTCCGGTCCGGCTCCGGCTTCCGGTCCGGCTCCGGCTTCCGGTCCGGCTCCGGCTTCCGGTCCGGCTCCGGCCTGGTCTTCAGCTCCGGCTCCGGGGCGGGCTCGGGACGGGGGGCGTCGGCGATCGCCGCCTCCACGGCACGGGCGAGCCGGTCCACCGTGTCGTACTCGTACAGCTCCGCCGCCTGCAGGTCGAGGGAGAAGGCGGTGTTGATCGCCTTGACCAGCTCCATTCTGAAGATGGAGTCGAGCCCCAGCTCCCCGAAGGGAGTGTCCACGTCCACGCCGGCCGGGTCGGTGTCCAGGATCGCGGAGAGCCGTTCGCGCAGCATCTCCTCCACCCCGGCGGGACCACCGGCGCTCCCGGCGGGCGCGACCGGCGTCTCGTCCAGCCGCACGGCCTCCGCCCGCTCGGCCGGACCGGTTCTGCCCGGCTGAGCGCGACCCGCCCGCCCGGCCGGGCCGGGCGCGCTCGGCGCCTGGCCGCCCTTGGCGGCGCGCAGGCGCACCTTCCCGTCGCTCGTCCGCCGGACGGCCCCGTTGGCCTGCGGGGCGGCGTCAGCCTGTGGGGAGGCGTCGGCCTGCGGGGCGGGCGGCGTCGGCGCGGGAACGGCGAACCAGTGCTCGGTGCGGGCGAAGGGCGGGCCGGGGAGCGAGACCCGCACCGGGGGCGGGTCCTGCCACAGCCGAGGCCAGTCCACCTCGCTGCCGGAGACCCACGCCTGCGCGATGTCCTCCAGCCCGGTCCCCCACGGCGCCGGGGCGTCCTTGCGGGCGGTGCCCCTGTGCACCTCGTCCAGTTCGCCGCTCAGCGCCCGGACCGCCTGCTCGCGATCCCGGACGACCACGGCGAGCCGCTCGGCCAAGGGGCGGCGTCCGATCTGCAGCGTGTAGGCGATGCGGTCGAGGCCGATCTCCGGATGTTCCCGGATGTGGCGGGCGACGTTCGCCGCGTACTCCTCCAGGGCCTCCCGGCCGGCCGCCGACAGGACCAGCAGCCGCGGCTCGCCCGCGGTGTCCGCCGGGATTTCCTGCCGGTACGCCTCCAGCACCACGTGCGCGTTGGTGCCGCCGAAGCCGAACGAGCTGAGCCCGGCCACCCGGTCCGCCGCGTCCCACGGCGTGAGCCGCGTGTTGATGGCGAACGGAGTGCCCTCCAGCCGCACGTACGGGTTGGGGCGCTCGTAGTGGATCGTCGGTGGCAGCGCCCCGTGACGCATGCAGAGCACCACCTTGAGCAGCCCGGCGATGCCGGCCGCCGCCTCCAGGTGCCCGATGTTGGTCTTGACGGAGGCGAGAGCGATGTGCGGGGCGTCCGGCGCGGGCAGCCCCCAATCGGCGTACAGCCGGGCGAACGCCTTCTTCATGCCCTCGATCTCGATCGGGTCGCCGAGTCTGGTGCCGGTGCCGTGCGCCTCGATGTAGCTGACCCGCGTGGGATCGACGTCCGCCTTGCGGTAGGCGTCGAGCAGCACGCGCGCCTGCGCCTCGGGGTTGGGCGCGGTGAGCGAGCTGGCCCGGCCCCCGTGGTTGACCGCGCTGCCCCTGACCACGGCGAGGATCTGGTCGCCGTCCGCCAGCGCCGCCTTCAGCGGCTTGAGCAGCACGGCGCCGCAGCCCTCGCCCCGGCCGTAGCCGTCGGCGCGCTCGTCGAACGTCTTGCAGACGCCGTCGTCGCTGATCATGCCGGACTTGGCGAACGCGATGTAGAGTCCCGGGCTCAGCGTCAGGTTGACGCCCCCGGCGATGGCCGTGTCGCATTCGCCGTCCTCGATAGCGCGCACCGCGTGGTGCAGGGCGACAAGGGAGCTGGAGCAGGCGGTGTCCACCGCCTCGCTCGGGCCGCGCAGGTCGAGCAGGTGCGAGACGCGGTTCGCCAGGATGCAGTCGGCCACGCCGCTGGCGGTGTGCGCCTCGACCGGCACCCCGTGCTCGCGCAGCAGGTCGTCGTAGTCGCACGCGGACACGCCCGCGAACAGGCCCGTCCTGGTCCCCGCCAGGTCGGAGGGCCGGTAGCCCGCGTCCTCGACGGCCCGCCAGACGGTCTGCAGGAACAGCCGCTGCTGCGGGTCCATCATCGCCGCCTCCTTGGGCGAGATGCCGAACAGCGCGGCGTCGAAGGAGCGCACGTCGTCGAGGAACCCGGCGCGGACGTTCGCCGTCTCGGGGTTCTCGCGCAGCTCGCGCCGGTCTTCGGGGACCGAGCGGGTGAGGTCGCGCCCTTCGGCCAGGTGCCGCCAGAAGTCGTCCAGATCGGAGGAGCCGGGCAGGCTGCCCGCCATGCCGACGATCGCGACGCCGCCGAGCACGGCCGGGGAGGTCCCGGCGCCGGGCCGTGGGGGCGAGTTCACGGTCTCCGGCGCCGGGCCTGGCTCGGCGTTCTCCCGCTGCCCGGCGGGCTCTTCGGCGGGCTCGGTGGCGGGCTCGGCGGGCTCGGCGGCGGGCCTTTCGGCAGGTCGGGGAGGCGTGTGGGCGGTGGCCACCTCGGCCGGGTGCTCCGCGAGCAGGTGGTCGCCGAAGGCGGCCAGGTTGGACGCCTCGAAGAGCACGGTCGGCAGCAGATCCAGCTGGTACCGCTCGTTGACCTGGTCCACCAGCTCGGCCAGGGAGATCGAGTCGAATCCCATCTCCATCAACTCGGCGTCGAGGTCCACGTGCTCCTCGCCCACCAGCAGGAACCCGGCCGCCGCCCGGCGCAGCTCCGCCCGGACCGCCTCGGCCAGATCGTTCGGATCGCCGCCGGACCTGGTCGGCTCCGGCGCGGACATGGGCTCGCTCATCTCCATAACCTCGGGTTCGGGGGTCGCGGGCGGCTGGGACTGTTCGGGTACGGGCCTGGAAGGGCCCTCGACCACGGCGAAGCTCGTCTCGGGGCCGGCGAGCCCTCTGGCGAAGGCGGTGAGCCCGGCGGCGGTGCCCATCGGGACGCTGCCCCAGCGGCGTTCGAACAGCCGGCGGGTGGCGTCGTCCACCGTCATGCCGCCCTCCTCCCACAGCGGCCAGCCGACGGCGAGCGTTCTGCCGTGCCCGAGCCGCTCGCGCAGCTCGGCGAAGTGGTTGAGGAAGGCGTTGGCGTAGGCGTAGTCGATCTGCCCGATGTTGCCGGTCTCGGCCGCCACGGACGAGAACAGCGCCAGGAAGTCCAGCGGCTGCCCGCGCAGGGCCTCGTCGAGCAGGGTGGTGCCGAGGATCTTGGGGCTCAGGACGGCCTGGGTGTCCTCGGGACGTTTGCGCACGGCCCGGGCGTCCCGGTGGATTCCGGCGGCGTGGATGACGCCGTGGAAGGGGCCGTGCCGGTCGAGCAGCTCGCGCAGGTCACCGGCCGAGCACACGTCGGCGCGCACGTAGACGGCGGGCAGGTCGGCGATCCGGCGTGCGACGTCGTCACTGGGCTCGGACCGTCCGGTCAGGACCAGCTTCGCCGCTCCCCGCTCGGCGAGGAATCGGGCGAAGGCCAGCCCGATGGCGCCGGCGCCGCCGGTGATCAGGTACGTGCCGTCCCGCCGGACGTCCAGACCCGGCGCGGGCGGCTCGTACGGCTCCATGTTCTTCAGCAGGCGGGTGCCGTCGCGGTAGGCGACCTCGCAGACCCGCCGCTCCGGACCGGTGTCGGCGCCGGGCGCACGCAGCTCGGCCGCGACCTGTGCCGGATCCGCTCCGGTGACGCAGACGCCGCCGAACCTGGTGTGCTCCAGGGCCAGCGTTCTCAGCGCGGCGGCCAGGGCGGTGTGGTGCGGCTCGCCGGTCGAGGCGGACACCACCACCCGCAGCGGGCCCCCTTCGCGCAGCACGGCCGTGGCCGTCCACAGCAGAGCGTGGAAGGCGGCGCTGCCGGGGAACGGGTCCGACGGGGCGATCACGAGCGCGTCCGGCGTCTCGTCCAGGTCGCTGAGGAGCAGGCCGGCGTGCTCAGGTTCGGCCGGGTCGATGGTGTACGCGCCCGCGTCCGAGGAGAACGCGTCTCCGAGCCGGACCCGGACGCCGCCGAGCGCCTCGGCGAGCCGGTCGTCCTCGGTGACCACCAGGAGCGTGCTCGGCTCCCAGGTCTCTTCGGGAAGCGGGGCGGGCGTCCAGACCGGCCGCAGGTAGGTACACCGCACGTCAGCGGCTCCCCCTCCCACCGGCCCGCCCTCGGCCGCCGACCCCACGGCCGACTCGGACACCGACTCCACGGCCGGCTCAGCGGTCGGGTCGGACGGCAGCCAGTAGCGGCGCCGGTCGAAGGGGTAGGGCGGCAGCGTGACACGGCTCGGGTGCGGTGCGGGCCACCTCGCTCCCCAGTCCACGCGGGCGCCCGCGACCCACCTCGCGGCAAGCCGCTCGACGCCGTCCGCCCCGGCCGCCGACGCGATCTCCCCCCGTCCGACCTCCGACGAGACCTTGTCCCGTCCAGCCTCCGACGGAACCGCGTCCGACCCGGTTTCCGCCGTCCCGGTTTCCGCCGTCCCGGCGGTGACTCCCTCGGCCTCCCCGGTGTCCGCGAAGGACCGCAGCCGGTCAGCGAGCTCGTCCAGGCCGGCGGCCCGCACGGCGAGCCGTTCGGACAGCTCCGCCCGGCCGACCTGGGTGGTGTAGGCCAGTTCGGCCAGCCCCGCCGTCCCGCGCGCGGCGAGGTCGGCGACCCCGCCCGCCATGGCGCGAAGCTGGGCGGGGGTGCGCGCCGAGAGCAGCACCACGTGCTCCCCCGCGTCCGCGGGCTCCGGCGGCGTCCCGGTGGAGGGCACGTACTCCTCCAGGACCACGTGCGCGTTGGCCCCGCCGGCCCCGAACGAGCTCACCCCCGCCCGGCGCGGGAACGTCTCGTCGTCCAGCACGAGCCGGCGCCAGTCGGTCAGCCGGTCCGGCGGCCGGAAGGGCGACGCGGCGAAGTCGATCTTCGTGTTGGGGGTCACCAGGTTCGCGCAGGGAGCCACCTGCCCGTGCTGGAACTGCAGCAGCACCTTCGTCAGCCCGGCGATGCCGGCCGCCCCCTCCAAGTGCCCGATGTTGGCCTTGACGGAGCCGACCATGCGGTCCACGCCGTCTCCCTGATCGGAGCCGAACGCCCTGGTCAGGCTGGCGATCTCGATGGGGTCGCCGAGCGCGGTGCCCGTACCGTGCGCCTCGACGTAGGAGACGGTCCGCGGGTCCATCCCGGCGCGCCGCACCGCTTCGGAGACCAGTTCGGCCTGGGCGCCCGGGTTCGGCACGGTGTAGCCGGCGGTCTTCCCACCGGCGTTGGCGAAGGCGCCCTTGATGACACCGTAGATCCGGTCGCCGTCCGCCTCGGCGTCGGCCAGGGGCTTGAGCAGCACCGCGCCGACGCCCTCACCTGGCACGAAGCCGTCCGCCGCCTCATCGAACACCTTGCAGGCGTCGTCGGCGGCGAGCATGTTCAGCGAGCAGAGCGAGACGAAGTGGGCGGGGTGCAGGATGAGGTTCACGCCGCCCGCGATGGCGTGCGCGCACTCGCCGCGCCGCAGGCTCTCGCAGGCGAGCTGGATCGCGGTCAGCGAGGACGAGCAGGCCGAGTCGACGGCGAAGCTCGGCCCGCGCAGGTCGAAGAAGTACGACACCCGGTTGGCGATCGACCAGTACGCCGAGTGCGCCCCGGCGAACCTGCCGCGCGGCCAGCCTTCGGCCGCCGCCATCCGGCCGTAGGAGCCGTACATGGTGCCGACGAACACGCCGGTGCGCGGCTGCCTGGTGTGCTCGCTCAGGTAGCCGGCGTCTTCGAGCAGGGTCCAGGCGGTCTCCAGGAACAGGCGCTCCTGCGGGTCGGTGATCTCGGCGTCTCGCGGGAGGATGCCGAAGAACGGCGCGTCGAACTCCTCCACGCCCTCGATGAAGCCGCCCCACCGGCTGTAGGTGCGCTGCTTGCGGCCTCGTTTGGGGTCGTACAGGGCGTCCAGGTCGAAGCGGTCCGCCTCGGTGACGCAGTTCGCCCCTTCCGCGAGGTTGCGCCAGAAGGCGTCCAGGTCGGGTGAGGCCGGGTAGCGGCCGGTCACCGCGACCACGGCGATGTCGAGGGCCTGCGAAGCGGGCTCCCGCCGCCGCGTGACCCGCGCCGGCTCCTCCCGCGCGGGCCGCTGTCCCAGGGCCGCGCGCAGGCGCTCGCCGTGCTCGGCCTCCAGGTGCGCGGCCAGCTCCTCGATGGTGAGGTTCTCGAACAGGAGGGTGGACGGCAGCGGGCCGAGGTCCTGCTCGAACCGGTGGATGACGTTCTGGCTCACCAGCGAGTCGATGCCGAACGTCTCGAACGTGGCGCGCTCGTCCAGGTCGGTCGTGCCGTACTTGAGCACCTCCGCGAACACCCGCCTGACGTAGTCGCGCGCGCCGCCGCCGGTGCCGGGGGAGGCCGCCTCGCCCACCAGGACGCACTGGTCGAGCTCCTCGACCGGCGTGCCGGGGATGCCCAGGGTGCGGGCAGGGGTGAGGCCGGCGTCCCTGAACGCCCGGTGCCACTGGACCGCACTGAGCAGCGGGCTGTGCGGCAGCCGCAGTTCCTCGTCCGTGAAGCGCCACCACCCCGTCGTCAGCCCGAAGGTGAGGGTCAGGAAATCGGCCGCCCGGGTCACCTCGTTGACCAGCAGCCGCCCGCCGGGGCTCAGCAGCGCCGCCGCGTTGCGCAGCGTCCGGCCGACGTCGGCGGTGGCGTGCAGCACGTTCGTGGCCAGCACGACGTCGTACACCCCGGTCTCGAAGCCCTGCTCGGACGGGTCCCGCTCCACGTCGAAGAGGGCGTAGACGAGGTCCGGTCGCCGCTCGCCGAACTCCCGCTCGCCATGGCGCAGGAACCCGGCCGAGATATCGGTGTAGGTGTATTCGATGTCCCGGCCTTCGAGGGCGTCCAGCACGAAGCCGGTGCTCGCGCCGGTGCCGGCCCCGATCTCCAGGACGCGTCCGGCCCCGCCACGGGCGACCTCCTCGCCGAGCAGCCGGTTGAAGTGGTCAGAGACCGCCTGCCCCTTGTAGACCTCTTCGACCAGGCTCATCGACCCGCCGGGGAACAGCACCTCCATGGGGTCGCGCTCACCCGACAGCACGCCGGGCAGCGCCTCGACGCACGCGGTCAGCAGCTTGACGTGCGGTTCCAGGTCGGGGAAGCGGGCCAGCACCTCTTCCGGCGACGGCTCGCGCGCCGGCCGGTCCAGCAGGTGGAGGACAGCGGCGCGCAGCCGCCCGCGGCCCTCCGGAACCTCCCGAACGGCGCGGATCCGGTCCGCCGAGCGGCGTAGCAGGCCGCGGGCCAGCTCGTCGAGCGCGGCGAACGCCGCCCGGCCCCGCTCCAGCGAGGCCCACTCGCCGGTGCCGGCGGCGCGCACGCCGATGCGGGCCAGCCCTTCCGGCTCCGCCTTGACCACGAGCGCCTGCCGCACACCCGCCTTCAGGAGGGTCGCCAGCGCCGCCATGCCCTCTTCGGGCTCGATCGAGGCGATGCCCAGCTCGGCGAACCTGCCGTCGTAGCCGCCGCCCGAGACCGCGCCGACGCTGCCCCAGTAGCCCCAGTTGATCACGCTTACCGGCCGGTCACGCAGACTCAGCGCGTAGGCGTCCTCGAACGTGCTGGCGGCCGCGTAGTTCGCCTGCCCGCCCACCTCGACGAACGAGGCCGCCGAGGAGAAGTAGGCCAGGAAGTCGAGCGGCTCGTCCGCGAGCGCCTCCGCGAAGACGACCGCTCCGGCCACCTTGGGCGCCAGCACCTCGGAGAAGGCGTCGTCGTCCATGTTGGCGAGCGTCTTGTCGCGCAGCACCAGGGCCGCGTGGAAGGCGCCGTGGATCTCGCCGAACCGCTCCCGCGCCGCCTCGACGGCCCTGCCGAACGCGGTCCGGTCGGCGACGTCGGCCGGCAGGTACACGGCCTGGCCTCCGAGCGCCTCGATCTCGGCGAGCTGCTCGTGGATCTCCGGCGTGGCCTCCCGGCGCCCGACCAGCGCGAGCCGCGCGCCGTGCTTGGCGGCCAGCTCCCTGCTCAGCGTGCGGCCGAGACCACCCGTTCCTCCCACGATCAGGTACGTCCCGCCGTCCCGGTACGGGCTGCCCTGGGCGTCCAGGGTCAGCGGCTCCAGGGTGCGGACGTACCGGCGCCCGCCGCGCAGGGCGACGAGGTCATCGGCGCAGCCCTCGGCGCGCACCAGGCGGGCGAGGTCCGCGGGACGCGGCGGCGTGGCGCCCACGTCGATGGTTGCGACGGTCCAGCGCGGGTGCTCGGCGGCCACCGCTCTGGTCAGGCCGATCACACCCGCCGCGTGCGGGACGGTCTCCTCGTCCCCGACTCGTACGGCTCCCGCGAGAACCACCTTCACCGTGGGCGCCCATCCGCCGCGCGCCCGCTCGGAAAGTCGTTTGACCAGGCGGAACACGTCGCGCGTTGTCGGATCGTCCGCCGGCGTCGAGGTGTTCCGGCCGGTCCCGGCGAGGACGTACACGGTGTCGTACCGCTCCTCCGGGAGGCCGGGGCCGTCCAACGGCGCCAGGCGGCCGCCCTCGTGCGCGGCCAGCAGGGCGCGAGCGAGCGGCTCGCTGGCGGGGGTGTGCAGCACGAGCGCCCGCCCGCCGCCCACGGCCGGTCCGGCGTTCTCCTCCTCGCGCCAGACCGGCGCGAAGATCATGCCTTCGGCTGTGGCGCGGGGCGGCCTGGTCCGCAGGACGACTCCCTGGAACTCGGCCCGGACCTGCCCGTCGGCGTCCGCGAGCCGGACCGTGTACCTGTCCCGGCCCTCCTCGATCACGTGCGCGTAGGCGGGACCGGTGACCGGCCCGTGCAGCTCGGCCACCTCCACGCTGAACGGCATCGCGGGTTCGGCGCCCTCCGGACGCAGCGCCACGATGCTCTGGAGGGCACCGTCCAGGAGCGCCTCCCAGCGCGCGCCGTCCCACAGGACGCCGAGGGCCTCGCCGGTGCCGACGCGGATCTCGCGGAGCACCCGGAACGCGGGCCCGTAGTGCAGCCCGGCGCGGTCGAAGGCGCGGTAGAGGTCCTCGGTGGGGCGGCGCCCCGGGCAGCGGGCCTCGATCTCGGCGACGTCCAGCCGCCGCCGCTCGCCGCTCGCGCGCCGCAGGCTGCCGTGGGCGTGCCCGCCCAGCTCGAATCCGCCGTCGTCGTGTATCACGACGTCCAGGGGACGCGCCTCACGCACCTCGAACGGGCGCAGCCAGCGGACCCGCTCGAACCGCACCGGAGCGGGCAGCCCGCTACGGTCGGCGGCGATCGTCAGGAAGGCCACGCCGGGCAGCACGGGAGTGCCGTCGATCCGATGATCGGCCACCAGGAGGTCATCGGGACGCACCCACGCTTCGCGACCTTGCGCCTCATAGGCGTTGTCTTCACGAGGGTTCGCTTCACGAGCGTTCTGAGCGGGCGCGGGCCGTGCCGGGCGCCCGTTGGAGCCATTGGGGCCGCCCCAGTGGCGCTGGTCGTCCGCGAACGGGTACGTCGGCAGCGGCACCCGCCGCCCGCCCGCGCTCAGGTCGCTCCAGTCCAGATCGTCCCCGGACGCGTACCGCTCGGCGAGGCGTCCCGCCTCGCCCCGCGCCGCGCGGGCGCCGTCGCGCAGTTGCCCGCGCAGATCCGCGAGATCCCTGGCCACGTACGCGCTCCGCGCCCCCGCCAGGTGCCGCCTGCCGACGGCGAGCGTGTGCGCGACGTCGCGCACGTCCAGCTCCGGGTGGTCGTCCAGGTGGGCGGCCAGCTCAGTGCGCAGCCGTGCCAGGGCCTGCTCGTCCGACGCCGACAAGGGCACGACGACGTCCGCGCCGTCGTGCGCGTCGGCGCGGGGTTCGCGGGAGGGCGCCTCGGAGACCACGAGGTGGCAGTTCGTCCCGCTGAAGCCGAAGCTGCTCACGGCCGCCACCCGCTCCCCGGAGCCGTCGGCCGTCCACTCCGACAGCTCGGTGACCACTTCGAGCGCGCCGTCCGCGAAGTCGATTTTCGGGTTGGCACGCACGAACCCCGGCGACGGCGGCAACCGACGGTGCCGCAGCGCCAGCAGCGTCTTCAGCAACCCGCCGATCCCGGCCGCCATCGTGGTGTGGCCCACGTTCGCCTTGAGCGACCCGATGCGGCACGGGCGCTCGCGGGCCTCATCCGTGCCGAACACCTTCGCCAGGGCCTTGACCTCGATCGGGTCGCCCAGCTCCGTCCCGGTGCCGTGCGTCTCGACGTAGTCGATCGCGCCGGGCCTGACGCCGGCCCGGCGGTGCACCTCGGTGAGCAGTTCCGCCTGCGAGGACGCGGAGGGGGCGGTGATGCCGTTCGACGCGCCGTCGCCGTTGACGCCGCCGGCCCGGATCACGCCGTGCACGTGGTCGCCGTCGGCCAGCGCCCGGTCCAGGCGCTTCAGCACGACCACGCCCACGCCCTCGCCCAGCACGATGCCGTCCGCCGACTCGTCGAAGGGCGCGCAGGTCCCAGTCGGCGAGAGCATCCCGGCCTTGCTGCACCAGACGTGCATCTTCGGGGTGTTCATCACGGCCACACCGCCCGCGAGCGCCGCCTCGCACTCCCCGCGCCGGATGCTCTCGCAGGCCAGATGCACGGCCACCAGCGAGGACGAGCACGCGGTGTCCACGGCCATGGTGGGCCCGCCGAAGTCCAGCAGGTACGCGATCCGCGCGGGCAGCACCGACGAGGCGTTGCCGAGGAAGGCGTGCCCGGTGTCGTCACGCCCGGCCTCGGCGAGCAGACTCGCGTAGTCGCCCGCCCCGCAGCCGACGAAGCACCCCCACGGCCTGCGGCCCGACCTGCCCGCGTACCCGGCGTCCTCCAGGGCGTGCCACGCCTCCTGCAGGAACAGCCGCTGCTGCGGGTCCATCGTCTCCGCCTCAAGCGGGGAGACGTTGAAGAAGCCCGCGTCGAAGGCGTCGATGTCGGCGAGCATGGCCGCCCACTTGCTGTACGTCCTGCCCGGCGCCATCCGATCGGCGTCGTACACCTCCGACACGTCGAACCGCTCGGGCGGGACCTCCCGGATGCTGCATCGCCCGGCCGCCAGGTTCTCCCAGAACGCCCGGAGGTCCGGCGCGTCCGGGAAGCGCCCGGCCATCCCGATGACGGCGATGTCCCCGTCACGTCCCGAGACCTCCGAGGTGGTCTCCACCGCCTCCAGCGTGACCTTGCCGGCCCGCGCGAACGTCTCCTCGACCTCGGCTCCCGGCTCGGCGCGGTCACCGTCGAGCGAGGGCAGCCGAACGCGACCTGTCCGCTCAGGCTCGGCGGATTTCACAGCCACGGCCCGCCCGGCCCCCTCGGCCCGCTCGGACTGCCCGACCCGCTCGGTCTGCCCAGACTGCCCGGCCTTCTGCGTCTGCTCGGCCTGTTGGGCGTGTTCGGCCTGCTGGGTCTGCTCGGTCGCGGCAGGTTCCTCCTCCGTGGTCTTTCGCCCGGGAGCGGGCCGTGGCGAAGGGGGATTCAGGCCGTCGGCGGTCGCGGCGTCGCGGACGGCGTCCACCAGCGCGGGGATGGTCGGATGGTCATAGACGGCGACGGAGTCCAGGTCGAGGCCGAAGCCTCGGTTCAGGTCGCGGACGATCTCCACGGCGCCGATCGAGTCCAACCCCATCTCGCTGAAGCTCAGCGAGTCGTCCACCTCGTGGGCCTCCAGGTAGAGGTGGTTCATGAGCGTTGCCTCGACAACGCGCCGCACCTCCGCCGGGTCGGGGCCGGCGTCCGTGGCGACCGGCTCGTCGCGGCGTCCGCTCTGCTCAGGACGTACAGGCTCAGGACGTACAGGCTCGTGACGTGCGGGTGCGGGGCGCTCGGTCCGGGGCTCGCCCTTGAAGGTGTCCACCTTGGCGAAGTACTCGTCGACCCGGGCCAGCGACTCCTCCCCCAGCACGCGCTCGTGCATCCCGGACTCCCCGGCGATCACACCGGACAGCCGGTCGAGTATCCGTCCGGCCAGCTCGGACTTGAGTGCCCGCAGGGCGGGCAGCGGCAGGGCGGCGATCGACCGGGCGTGCCTGAGCGCCGCCTTCAGCACGTCCCGCCGCGGCAACACGGTGACGCCGGCCCCTCGCCGGGCGAGTTCCTCTCCCGTGACGGAACGGCCGGTGTAGAGCATCTCGTGCGCCGGCGAGCGGCCGAGCCGTTCTTCGAGGATGTACGTGGCGCCCATGCCCGGCGTGAAGCCGAACTTCATGAAGTTGGCGCTGTAGACGCCTTCGGCGGCCATGATGACGAGGTCGGCGAACAGCCCGAAGGCCAGCCCGCCGCCCGACGCGTGCCCCTGAACGGCGGCGATGACCGGCCGGTCGCACCGCAGCAGTCCTTCGTACAGGAACGGCACGTCCGTGAAGCGCCCTTCGCCGCCCGCGAGAGTGCGCAGCGCCTCCGGTGTGGCGCCCATGCTGAAGACGTTGCCGCTGCCGGTGAGCACGACCGCCTTGACGTCCTCGCGTCCGGCGATCTCGGCGAACACGGCCCGCAGGTCGTCGATGAGCTCCCGGGTGAACATGGCCCCTTCCGAACCCATGACCACCAGCGCCACGCCTTCGGGCAGCACCTCGAACCGCACCCCTTCCCCGTCCGGCAGGACCTCCTCGGCCTCGCCCGGCTGCTCGACGGGCACGGACGCGACGGAGGGCTGCTCGACGGGCATGGAGGCGGCGGAGGGCGCGGGAGCCTCGTCGGCCGTGGCAGGCGTGCCGCGCTGCCAGCGGCCGACCCAGCAGCTCTCCTCCTGGAACGGGTAGAGCGGCAGCGACAGCAGCCGCCCGCCGTCGTGGCAGTCGCGCCACGGCACCTTGGCCCCCTCCGCCCAGGCCGCCGCCACCTCCTCCAGCCGTCCGGCCCGGAACAACCGCACGCATTCCTCACCTGTCGGCATCCCGTCCCCGCTGCCCGAGCCAGTGAAGGCTCCGGAGCCGAGGCTCTCGCCCCGTACGTACGCCTCCAGCCGGGTCCGCAGCTCGGCCAGGTCGTTCACGACCAGCGCCAGCCGTACCGCCATGCCGGTCCGTCCCACCTGGGAGGTGTAGGCGAGGTCGGCCAGGGCGGGGCCCGGCCCGGCCAGGTCGGCCACGGTGTCGTCGAGTGAGAGCCCGCGCCCCAGCTGGATCAGCGCGGCGGGATCGAGGCCGAGGTCGCCCAGCGAGTCGGCGGGGTCGAGCTGGTCGGCGGGGACGCCGATCAGCGCGGCCACCCGCTCCACGGCCGGGGCGGAGTCGGCCGACGACAGGAACCCGATGTAGGCGCGGGCATAGTCGCGCAGCGCCTCGGGCGTACGGGCGGAGAGCACGAACAGACAGGGCCCGTCCGCGCCGGCCTCGTCCGAGGTCCGCTCGGAAGCGGGTTCCGCGTGCTCCTCGACCAGGACGTGCGCGTTCGTGCCGCCCGCGCCGAACGCGCTGACCCCGGCCCGCCGGGGCGTGCCGTCCGCGCGGGCCCAGGGTTCGAGCGCGCGCTGCACGTGGAAGGGCGTGGCGTCAAAGTCGATCTTGGGGTTCAGTTCCTCCGCGTGCAGGGACGGCACCAGCTGCCCGTGCTGGAGCTGCAACAGCACCTTGGTGAGCCCGGCGATCCCTGCGGCGCCCTCCAGGTGGCCGATATTGGACTTGACCGAGCCGATCGCGCGGTCCGCGCCCTCCGGCAGGGCCTGGCGCATGCCCTCGACCTCGATCGGGTCGCCGAGCGAGGTGCCGGTGCCGTGCGCCTCGATGTAGCCGATGCTCGCCGGGTCCCAGCCGGACCGGCGGATCGCCGCGCCGATGAGCGCGGCCTGGGAGCGCGGGCTCGGGACGGTAGCGCCGCTGGTCTTGCCGGTGTGGTTGACGGCGGTGGCGGCGATCACGCCGTAGATGTGGTCGCCGTCCTCCCTGGCCCGCGACAGCGGCTTGAGCAGCACGGCCCCGACGCCCTCGCCGGGGACGTACCCGGTGCCACCTGCGCCGAAGGCGCGGCATCGGCCGTCCTCCGACAGCCAGTGCCCCTGGGCGAGCTGCAGGTACTTCTGCGGGTGCACGGTCGCGTTCACACCGCCGGCCAGGGCAAGGGTGCATTCACCGCGCCGCAGACTCTCGACGGCCAGGTGTACGGCGGTCAGCGAGGAGGAGCAGGCGGTGTCCAGCGCGAGGCTCGGCCCGTGCAGGTCGAAGGTGTAGGAGACGCGGTTGGCGATGGAGGCGTGCATGGCCGTGGGGGCGACGCCGCCCTCACCGCCCTCGACCAGCTGGTAGTGGTTCCACATGACGCCCGCGAACACGCCGACGCTCTCCTTCGACAGCGCGTCCGGCGGGTAGCCGGCGTCCTCCAGCGTGTGCCAGCAGGTCTGCAGGAACAGCCGCTCCTGTGGGTCCATGCGTTCGGCGTCGCGGCGGGAGATGCCGAAGAAGGCGGGGTCGAAGCGGTCTACGCCGTCGAGGAAACCGCCCCATTTGCCGTACGTCCTGCCCTCGCGGCCCTTCTCGGGGTCGAAGATCTCATGGTGATTCCAGCGGCCGTCCGGGATCTCCTCAATGCAGTCGCGTCCTTCGGCGAGGTTGCGCCAGAAGACCCGGAGGTCGGGCGCCTGGGGGTAGCGGCCCGCCATGCCGACGACGGCCACGGGCTCCTCACCACGTCCCGCCGGTCCCTCGCTGGAAGACCTGGCGACCGGACGCGCGCCCGTTGACGGCAGTGTCGTTGACGGCGGAATGGTCGACAGCGGGCGCGGCAGCAGGGTGGTGAGGCGTTCGGCATCGCCGTGCAGCACCGCCAGGACGTGCTCGGTGCCGCTCAGGGCACGGTCGAGCACCTCCAACGCGGCCTCGCTGGGCAACGGAACCATCCCGGTGGCCGTGCGGGCGCGCTCGATCGTGTCCGGCCCGACCCGCATCCCGCCCTCGGCCCAGTACGGCCACGCCACGGCCAGGGTCCGGCCGGGCCGGTCCGCCCGCTCCGCGCGCCGGCGCGCGAAGTCCTCCAGGTAGGCGTTCGCGAAGGCGTAGTCGGCCTGGCCTGGGTTCGGCAGGGACGCCGAGATGGACGAGAACACCACGAAGCAGTCAAGGTCGTCGTCCTTGGTCGCGGCGTCGAGGTTGCGCACGCTCAGCGCCTTGGCCGCCACCACGGCCTCGATGTCGGCGGCCCGCTTGCCGGGGTAGAGCCCGTCGCGGTTGACACCCGCGCAGTGGATGACGCCGTCGACGCGGCCGTGGCGCTCGCGCACCGTGGCGAGAGCGCGCTCGACCTCGTCCGGGCTGGTCAGGTCGGCCGCGACCGCCGCGCTCCTGCTGATCGGCACGGCGATGGCCTGGTGGTGGCATTCCAGGTGGTCGGCGAGGATCCGGCCGATCCCGCCCGTCCCGCCGGCGATCACGTACACGCCGCCCTTCCTGAACGGTACGGCGCCGCCCTCGTCACGCGGCTCGGCCGCAGTCCGGCCAGTGTCGCGTGGCTCGGCCGCAGTCCAGCCCGCCTCGCGTGGGTCGGCCGGAAGCCAGCGGCGCACCAGGCGCTCACCCCGCACATAGCGGATCTCGGACTCGCTGGAGGCGTCCCTGAGCGCGTCGGCCGGGGCCGCGCCGTCCAGGCGGATGCTCCGGCAGCGGATCAGCGGAGTCTCCGCCGTGATCGTCCTGGCCAGCGCGCCGACGGCCTCGTGGGAGGGGTCGTCGCCGGTGTGCGCCCACGTGATGGTGACCGGCCGCTCCGGCTTCGTGGCGAGGACGGCCCGAGCCAGCTCCCAGACGGCCAGGCAGGGGTCGGCGGGCTCCCCGGCCTTGGCGCGGAGCAGGAAATGCCGGGAATCGTCGGGCTGGGTGCCGGGGGTGATCTCGCGGTACTCGCCGGGATCGTCGCCGTCCGGCGGCATCGGCACCCACACGTCACGGAAGCACCGTGTCTCGCCCCCGCCCGGCACCGGCTCCTGCACCGGCCCTGGCAGCGGCTTTGGCTCCAGCCCCAGCTCCTGCCCCGCCCCCGACTCCGACCCTGACCCCGGCTCCGGCTCCGGCTCCGGCTCCGGCTCCGGCAGCGAGATGTCGTAGGCCGAGGACAGGTGGGCGGCGAGCGTGTCGATGTCGCCGTACTCGAAGAGCAGCGTCGGATAGAGCCGCCGCCCGACGATCTGCTCCAGTTGCTCGCCGATGTCCACGAGCGTGACCGAGTCCAGGCCGAGGTCGTAGAAGCCGATGTCGGTGGGCACCTCGCCGGGAGAGCGGCCGAGCGGCCCCGCGACGAGGGCGCGCAGGTGGCCGACCAGGTCACCTGCACCGTTGTGGCCCACGGCGGGCCGCTCCGGCGGCCCGGAGTCGTCCAGCAGCCGCTCGATCAGCCGCGGCGACCTGATGCGCTTGCACGACAGCCCGCCGAACCTCGCGACGAAGCGTCCCCGCTCGTCGTAGAGCCCGAAGTCGTTGGTGATCACGTCCCCGGACGGCGCGATGGTCTCCGGCCGCGGCGCGTACACGTAGAAGGCGGCCCCCAGCCTCTCGGGCGCGCGGAACTCGGCGATGTACACCGGGATGAACGGCTCCTCCCCCGACGCCTGCGTCTGCCCGAGCCCGGCCAGCGTGGCCGCGTCCAGCCGGGCGGGGTGCAGGTGGAAGCCCTCGTGGCCCGGAGCCGGCGACTCCTGCCGCAGCTCGGCGAGCAGGTAGCCGTCGCCGCGGTGCAGCCGCCCGGCGCACTTCATCGGCTCGCCGTGGCTGATGTCCTCGGCTCTGGCGCGGGCGTACAGCTCCTCCATGTCGCCCTGCCGTCGCGCGCCCCTCCTGAGCGCGTCCACGTCGATCGGGCCGGGCACGGGGCCTTCGGGCGTGCCCACCTTGCCGGTGAAGTTCCGCCGCCAGCCGGACAGCGGCGTCCCGTCCCTGCTCCAGCGGCTCTCCGCCTGAACGTCCTCACCGTCCACGGTGACGCGGATCTCGCGGTCGGCCTCCGGCTTGGTGACGATCGCCTCGGTGAACAGCACCTCGCGCAGGACGATCTCTCCCGGGTCGCGCCCGGTCGCGATCAGCGTCCGGAACACGAGATCGAGGAACGTCACCCCGGGCATGACGGAAACGTCGTGCACCCGGTGGTTCCGCATGATGAAGTCCGTGTGCTTCAGCGTGGTGTGGCACTCGATGGCGGGCATGGAGTCAGCGCCTCCCCGTGGTGATGTTCAGGTCGAGCAGCGAGCTCGCGTCGTCCGGCGAGCTGAGATCGTGGCCAGGATCCAGGCCGGGGTCGCGGTCCAGCCACAGCCGCCTGCGCCGGAAGACCGGCGCGGAGACGGGCTCGCGCTCCGGCTTCGCGCGTAGCCGCGGATCGAGCTCGCTGAGCACGAGATGCGCGTTGGTGCCGCCGAGCCCGAATGAGCTCACGCCCGCGACCCGCGGCGAGGGCCAGTCCCGCGGCTCGGTGGCGGGCTCGAAGGGCGAGGCGCCGAAGTCGAAGCGCGGGTTGGGCCGCTCGCAGGACAGCGTCGGCGGGATCTGCCCGTGCTCCACAGCCAGCGCCGCCTTGAGCAGCCCGGCGATCCCGGCCGCGCTCAGCGTGTGCCCGATGTTGGTCTTCACGCTGCCGATCGCGCACGTCCCCGCGTCGCCGCCCTCGCCGAACACGCGCGTCAGGGCGCGCAACTCGATGGGGTCGCCGATGAGCGTGCCGGTGCCGTGCGCCTCGACCAGGCCGATCTCACGCGGCGTGCGCCCCGCCGCCGCCAGGGCCCGGCGGACCACGTCGGCCTGCGCTTCGGGGTTGGGCGTGGTGACGCCCATGGTGCGGCCGTCGTTGTTCACGGCGACCGCCTCGATGACCGCGTGCACCCGGTCGCCGTCGGCCAGGGCCGCGCGCAGCGGCTTGAGCAGGACGACCCCGCACCCCTCGCCGGGGACGAACCCGTCGGCACGCTCGTCGAAGGTGTGGCACCGGCCGGTGGGCGACAACGCCTTGGCCGCGCTGAGCTGCAGGTAGTCGTTCTCGTCGAGGAGCACCTCCACCCCGCCCGCCAGGGCGACTTCCGCCTCTCCGGCGAGCAGGCTCTGCCCGGCCAGTTGGACGCCGACCAGGGAGGACGAGCAGGCGCTGTCCACGACGAGGTTGGGGCCGCGCAGATCGAAGTGGTGGGCGACCCGGGCCGCGATGAAGTTCTGGTCGGAGGCGAGCCCGCCCGGCCGGACGCCGACCCGCCGCCCGTAGTCGGACATGCGAGCCCCCGCGAACACGCCGACCCGCCGTCCACGCAGCTCGCCGGGCTGGTAACCGGCGTCGGCGAGGCAGACGGCGCAGCATTCCAGGAACATGCGGATGGCCGGGTCCAGGGCCCGGGCCTCGTCCTCGCCCATCTCGAAGTAGTCGTTGTCGAAGTACTCGATGTCGTCGACGAACCCGCCCCACTTGCTGATGGTGCGCCCCAGCGCGGGCTCGGGCCGGTACAGCTCGCGGTGGTCCCAGCGGGAGGCGGGCACCTCACCCACGTCGCACCGGCCCGTGATCAGGTTCCGCCAGAAGGCGGCCACGTCGGGGGCGCCGGGCAGCCGGCAGGCCATCCCGATGATCGCGATCCTGCGGTCCTCGCCCACGGGCCGCTCACGTACCTCGACGGGCCCAGCGGAAACGGCCCCCGCAACAGGCTCAGGCACGGGCTCCCGAACGGCCCCCTGCACAGACTCCCGAACGGATTCCGCCACGGGCTTCAACCCAGGCTCCGGGATGGACTCCGCAGCGTCCCGGACGGCCTCCTCGGGGACGCCGAGCCGCTCGCGGAGCTGCTCCAGCGTCGGATAGTCCAGCAGCAAGGACGGTTCGAGACTCTCCCCGAGCCGCTCCTCGATCCGCTGCACCAGCTCGGCCAGCATCACCGACTCGACGCCGAGTTCCCCGAACTCCGCCGTCGGGTCCAGCACGTCCACGGGGATGCCGATCGTCTCGGAGAACAGTACGGCCAGCCAGTCGGGCCCCTCAGCCTGCGCGGGTTCGGCGACCGGACGGCGTTCCTCCCGCTCGGGGACCGAACGCCGTTCCCCCTGCTCGGGCAGCCTGATCAGCGCCGGAACGTCCACGGCCACGTCCGTCGGCGGGCACGGCAGCACGGTCGCGCCGCGCGCGAGCCCGATGACCCGGTCCAGCACCCGCAGCCCGTCCCGGTCGCCGAGCGGCGCGATCCCGACGGGCTCGCAGACGTTCGGCTTCCCGCGCGCCCCGCCGGACTCCCGCCACTGCGGCCAGTTGACCGAGCGGAACTCGGGTCGTCCGGCCCGCCGCCTGACCCCGGTGTACAGGTCGAGGAAGGTGTTGGCGGCCGCGTAGTCCGCCACCCCGGCGGCCAGCGCGGGCACGGCGGCGCAGACGGAGGAGAAGGTGACGAAGAAGGCGGGGCGGTCCTCGGCGCACGCCTCGTCCAGCGCCTCGAGGCCGTCGGCCTTGGGCGCGAGCACCGCGCTGAGGTCGTCCTGGCTCTTGTGCGCCAGCGACGGACGGCCTTGGCTGGAGCGTCCGGCGCAGTGCACGACGCCGCCGATCGGTCCCAGCTCGCGCCGCACACCGTCCAGGAAGGAGGTCAGGTCGGTACGTTCGGACAGCGGCCCGCTGTGCACGGCCACCCGGGCGCCCATGCGCTCCAGGTCCAGGACGGTGGCGACCGCCTCCTGGCCGGGCCCGTCCGCTTGGTCCCATTGGTCGCGCGGCGGCAGTGGCCGCAGGCCGAGGAGGGCGAGCCGGCGTGCGCCGTGATCGGCCAGGTGGCGGGCCACCAGCGCGCCCAGTCCTCTGGTGCCGCCGCTCACGACGTAGACGGCCTCGGGGTCGAGGTCCGGCTCCGCGTACGGTGCGGGCAGCTCGCGCAGGGCGGGACGGTACCGCCCGCCGTCGCGGTAGCAGATTTCGCCGTAGGGCTCGGTGGCCGCCCACTCGGCGCGGATCTGTTGCGCGCAGGGACGGTCGCTGTCCAGCACGGTGGCCGTGACCGCCGGGTACTCGGCGGCGAGCATCCGCACGAAGCCCGCCATTCGCGCCCCGGCCAGGCTCGGCCGGGCTCCGTCGAGGTCCAGTAGACCGCTGGTGACGTGCAGGATCGTCAGCGGGCGGCGTCGGGCCAGGGCGTCCTGAAGGGACGCGAGCCGTTCCAGCTCGCTGGCTGGGCGCGCCTCGCCCAGGTCGCACAGGTCGATCCAGCCGGCGAACTCCTCCGGTGTTGCCTCCCCTTCGCGTACGAGCACGACCTGCTCGCCGAGTGACCGCGCGAGCGCTTCGGAGGCGTCGTTGAACAGGCACACCACTGTCCCGCCGCCGAGCGTTCCCGGATCGTGGGCGGGACGCTCGCACGCGGTCCAGGTCCGCTCGAAGAGCGGCATCTCGGCCACAGCCGACTCAGAGACGGCCCCGGTGACGGCCTCGGAGACGGTCCCGTCGGTGGCGGCGGGCCGCCCGGCGCCGGGGGCCACCAAGACGCCGGAGTCCTCAGGTGCGGCCGGGGCCTCGAAGGGCCAGCACCGCATCCGGTCGAACGGGTACGACGGCAGTCCCACCAGACGCGCGCCCTCGACAGGCGCCCAGGCCACGTGCTCCCCGTTCACCCAGCGCCGCCCCAACTCCGCCAGGTCGCCGGACCGCGCACCCCGCGCGTTGCCCGCCAGATCGCCCGACGCGAGGTCGTGGGACGCCAGGTCGTGGGGCGGCAAATCGCCGGGTGGCAGGCTGCCCGCCCGGACCCGGCCCCGCAGCACGTCGGCGGGCTCCGACCGGGCGAACCGCTCCAGCCGCTCGCACAGCTCCCCCACCTCGGAGACGACCAGCGCGAGCCGCTCGCGCAGCGGCTCCCGCCCGGTCTGAAGCGTGTAGGCGACGTCGGCCAGGCTCTCGGGCGTCGCGCGCAGGTGCCCGGCCAGCCGACCGGCCATGACGCGCAGCCGCTTCTCGTCGTGCGCCGACAACACGATCAGCCGCGGTCCTCCGGCGGGCGCGCCGGTCCCGGCGGGCGGGGGTTCTTCGAGCACCGCGTGCGCGATCGTCCCTCCGGCGCCGAACGAGCTGATGCCCGCCCGCCGGGGCGCGCCGCCGGGCCCCTCGGGCCAGTCGGCCGCCTCGCGCTGCACGCGGAAGGGGATCTCGTCCCAGTCGATGTTCGGGTTGAGCTCGTCGGCGTGCAGGGAGGGCACGAGCCGCCGGTGCCGCAACTGCAGCACGACCTTGGTGAGCCCGGCGATGCCGGCGCCCGACTCGACGTGCCCGAGGTTGGACTTGACCGACCCGATCGGGATGCTCCCCGGAGCCAGCCCTGCCTGCCCGAACACCCGCATGAGGGCGTTGATCTCGATGGGGTCACCGAGCGCGGTGCCCGCGCCGTGGCATTCCAGGTAGCCGATGTCGGCGGGGTCCACTCCCGCGTCGGCCAGCGCGCGAGCCACGAGGTCGCCCTCCTCGACCGGGCTGGGCACCACCCAGCCGTTGGTCCGGCCGGAGTGCACCACGGCGGTGCCCCTGATCACGGCGTGGATCCGGTCGCCGTCCGCCTTCGCCCTGGACAGCGGCTTGAGCAGGACGACCCCTGCGCCCTCGGCCGGCACGAAGCCGTCGCCGCCCGCTCCGAAGCTGTGGCAGCGCCGGTCGCCGGCGGTCAGCCGCATCCGGGCGTGCTGGATGAACTTGTTCGGGTGCAGGTTGAGGTTGACTCCGCCGGCGATCGCCAGCTCGCACTCCCCCTGGCGCAGCGACCGGACCGCGAGGTGCAGCGCGGCCAGCGAGGACGAGCACATCGTGTCGATCGACATGCTGGGCCCCTTGAGGTCCAGGTGATAGGAGACGCGGTTGGCCACGCCGCCGAGGGTCGCGCCGGTGTCCTGGGGCGTGCCGCGCACGCCCTCCTCGACGCCGAAGAAGGGGTACTCGTTGTACATCACGCCCGCGTAGACGGCCACGCTCGATCCGTGCCGGTCGCGCAGCCGGGTGCGCGGGTAGCCCGCGTCCTCCAGCGCCTCCCAGGTGACCTCGAGAAAGACGCGCTCCTGCGGGTCCATGAGGGCCGCGTCGCGCGGCGTGATGCCGAACAGCAGCGGGTCGAAGTCGGTCACGCCGTCGAGGAAGCCGCCCCACATCAGGTCCACCGGCCAGCCATCGCGGGTCCGGCCGTCCGGGACACGGGAGAGCGAGTGCCGCCCGGCGGCCAGGTTCTCCCAGAACGCCGCCAGATCGGGGGCATCCGGGTACCGCCCGGCGATCCCGATCACGGCGATCGCGTCGTCGTCCTCCGGGTCGGGCCGTACGGGCTCGGCGCGGGCCGGACGCCCGCTGCTGGCCGGCAGCGTGGCGCTGGCGGGCGTCGCCCGTGGAGCGGGCGCCTTGGCGGACAGCGCGGCGGCGACGCCGGCGAGGTCCCGGTGCTCGAAGAAGAGCGTCCGCGACCGCTCGCCCAGGTCCCGCTCCAGCCGCTCGTTGAGCTGCACGATCTGGTACGAGGTCAGCCCGTACTGCTCCAACGGCACCCGCAGGCCCAACCGGTCCGCGTCGATGCCCGAGACCTCGGCGTAGACGCTCTTGAGGTACTCCTCCATCTCGTCCGTGGCGACCTGAGCCACGGCCGGCTCCGTCCGTTCGATCCAGTACGGCTCCGCCGCGAATGGGTAGGCGGGCAGCGCCACCCGCCCGGGGACCTCCGGCCAGAACCGCTCCCACTCCACCTCCTGCCCGGTCACCCAGGCAACGGCCGCCTCGGCCTCCGTCCGGAGGTCCTGCGAGTCGGCGGCATGGGGGCGGTCGGCGTCACCGGTGAGCACGGACCCGTGCGCCCTGCCCGCCGCGAACGCCTCCAGCCCCTCCCGCAGCCCCTCCAGGTCGCGGCATACGACGGCGAGCCGGTGCGCGAGGGCGGCGCGCCCGGTCTGGGTGGTGTAGGCGACGCGGCTCAGTCCCAACTCCCCAGCGGCCCCCGCCCCGGCGGCCCCGGCCACCCCGGCGACCTCGGCCGCCCCGGCGACCTCGGCGGCTCCGGCGACCTCGGCGGCTCCGGCGACCTCGGCGGCGAGTCGGCGCGCGGCGGTTACGAGCTGCTCACCGGTCGCGGCGGACACCAGGACCGCGTGCTCCCGGCCGTCGTCGGGCGCGGCCCTCTGGGACTCCTCGGGAAGGGGCGCGCGCACGACGGCGTGCGCGTGCGTCCCGGTCGCCCCGAAGGCGTTGATCAGTGCCCGCCGCTCGCCCGTCCACGGCCGAGGCTGTTCGGGCACGGTCACCGCGTCGGTGGGCGGTTCCGCGAGAAGGGTGGGCGCCAGCAGTCCGTGCCGGATCTGCAGCAGCACCTTGGCGAGCTGGGAGGCGCCCGAGGCGGCTTCGAGGTGGCCGATGTTCGGCTTGAGCGTGCCCGCCGCGACGGGCTCGGTCCGCCTGGCGAAGACCTCGGTGAGCGCCTCCGCCTCGGCCGCGTCGGCCAGGGCGGCGCCGGCCGCGGCGCTCTCGACGTAGCCGACGTCGTCGGGCCCGGCCCCGGCCCGCTCCAGGGTGCGGCGCATGGACTCGGCCATGGCATCGGCGCTCGGCGCGGTGAAGCGTCCGCTGCGACCGGTGTGCGCGACCCAGGTGGCCTCGACCACGCCGTGGACGGCGTCGCCCTCCCGTACGGCGTCCGCGACGGGCCGCAGCAGGAAGGAGCCGACGCCCTCGCCCACGGTCCAGCCCGATCGGTCGGCGTCGAAGGCGGCGCCGCCGGCCTCGTCGGCCAGCAGGCCGAGCCCGGCCAGCAGCCCGGCGTGATAGGGGTCGGCGAGCACGTTGACGCCCGCGACCACGGCCGCGTCGCAGTCTCCCGCGCGAATGGCCTGGGCGGCCAGGTGCAGGGCGGTCAGCGTGGAGGAGCACGAGGTGTCCACGGCGATGCTCGGCCCGGTGAAACCGAAGAAGTAGGAGACGCGGTTGACCATGTCGGAGGCTGTCGCCGAGACCACCGCCGGGCCGCCCTCGCGCCAGGCCGCGGCGCCCGCGTGCTGGTAGTCGTGCCACATCGAGCCGACGAAGACGCCCACCCTGGGCGCGCCCCTGTGCAGCGAGGCGGGGGTGTGCCCGGCGTGCTCCAGACACTCCCAGACGCTGTGCAGCAGCAGCCGGAGCTGCGGGTCCAGCGTCGCGGCCTCCTTCGGAGAGACGTGGAAGAGCAGGCTGTCGAAGCGGTCGATGTGCTCCAGGTAGCCGCCGGGCCGCTCGCCTCTGGCGTTCGGACCGACGCTGCGGGTGCCGGTGCGCAGGTTGTGCCAGAAACGGTCCAGGTCGTCAGCGCCGGGGTAGCGCCCGGCCATGCCGATCACCGCGAGGCCGGCCTGCTCCGCCCCGGCCGCCGACTCCATTCGCGGTACGGAGGACACGGGCGCGGCAGACACCGGTGCGGCAGACACGGATGCGACAGACACGGATGCGACAGACACGGGCGCGGTGGACACGGGCGCGGTGGACACGGGCGCGGTGGACACCGGTGCGGAGTACACGGGCGCGGCGTCGCGGGTCGCGCACTCGGCTGGACCGCCCAGGAACGCCTGCAGGAAGTGGTGCCCGTCGTCGAGGTCGAACTGGTCGCGGAGGCGGTCGAAGGCCACCTCTCCGATGGGGCAGAGCCCGATGCCGCAGGCCGCCTGGCCGGTCATCAGCAGCTGCCCGAGGTAGCCCGCCTCCAGGGTCAGGTAGCGCAGGCTCTGCTCGCCGTACAACGGCTCGATGCCCTTGACCTGGCCGATCAGATAGAGGCTGAAACCGGCGCGGTCGTACAGGTCGCGGTTGTAGACGAAGTGCGCCGAGCGGTCGATCTCCGGACGGCCGTTCACCAGCTGGAGCGCGTGCTCGCTCGGGTTGTAGTAGTAGATCCCCTCGGCGACGCCGTCGATCGCGCCCCTGGTGACGTGCAGGTACGCCTGCACCGCGTAGGTGTCTCCGGCCGACGGGTACAGGTGGCGCTCGCGGTCGCCGAGCCTTCGCTCGCGCAGCAGGCTGAGCAGCCGGCACAGCGACCGGTACGGCAGGGAGCCGGGCTCGAAGTCGCGCACGCTGGCCCGCCACGCGAAGTGCTCCTCGGGCACGTCGATCCGGTCCAGCCGGATGAGGCTGGCGTCCGGCTCCAGCGGGCGCAGGTTCCACCGGCCGGCTTTGAACGCCTCCCGGTCCTCGGCCGAGAAGAAGTCGACCTCGCCCGGCTCGCCCACCTCGGCGGGCCGCACGGGCACCTCGGCGGGGGGCCGCTCCTCGCCAGGCCGCTCCGGCCCAGGCCGCTCCACACCAGGCGGTTCACCAGCAGGCCGCACCTCGGCGGGCGGTTCGTCGGTGCCGCCCGTCATCGCGGCGATGCCGGTGACGGTCGGGTTCTCCAGCAGCAGCGCGACGGGGACGCGCCTGCCGTACCGCTTCCGCAGCGCCTTGGAGACCTGGACCATGGTGAAGGAGGTGACGCCCTGGTCCCAGAGGTCCTGCCCGACATCGACCTCGTCGACCCCGAGTAGCTCGGCGAACAGCTCCGCGATCTCCGTCACCGCCGAGGCCGCCACCTCCGCGGCGCGCTCGGACACGGGCTCGGACACGGGCTCGGGAACGGGCTCGGAGACACGCTCCGGGACGCGCTCGGAGGCCGGCTCGGAGACAAGCTCCGGGGCAGGCGCTGCGACGGGCTCGGAGGCGCGCTCGCCGAGCGGCCATGGGAGCGCGTCACGGTCCAGCTTGCCGTTGGACGTGGCCGGGAACGTGGTCACGAACGCCACGTGGTTGGGCACCATGTACGCCGGCAGCGTCTCGGCCGCGTGCCCGCGCAGTTCACCCACGTCGGGCTTCTCGCCCTCGGCCACCACGTACGCGACCAGCTTCCGCTCGCCGGAGCGGTCGTCGCGGGCCAGGACGACGACGTCCCGCACGCCCGGGTGCTGCCGCAGCCGGTGCTCGATCTCGCCCAGCTCGACCCGGAAACCGCGGATCTTGACCTGGTTGTCGGCCCGGCCGAGGAAGGTGATGTTCCCGTCGGGCAGCAGGGCGGCCCGGTCGCCGGTCATGTACATGCGGCCGCCCGCGAACGGGTCGGGCACGAACCGCTCGGCGGTCAGCTCCGGCTGGTTGCGGTAGCCGAGGCTCAGGCAGCCGCCGCCGATGAACAGGTCGCCTTCGACGCCTTCGGGGCAGGGCCGCCGGTTCTCGTCGAGGATGTAGTAGAGGGCGTCGTCGATCGGCCGGCCGTACGGGATGCTCCGCCACGACGGGTCGATCTCCGCCACCTCGAACCAGTTCGACCAGACGGTGGCCTCGGTGGCGCCGCCCAGGCTGACCACCCGCGCCCGCGGGAAGGTCGCGCGCACGGCGTCCGGCAGTGGCAGCGGCGTGTAGTCGCCGCTGAGGAAGACCAGCCGCAGGTCGCCGGTGCCCTCGTGGCCCTGGCGGTCGGCGAGCAGCGGGGCGAGCTGGTTGAGCGTGGTGGGCGCGGAGTTCCAGAACGTGATGGGCTCGTCGAGCAGGATGTTCAGCAGCAGCTCGGGGTCGCGCTGCTGGTCCTCGTCGGCGATGTAGAGCGAGGCGCCCCGGCCGAGCAGGCCGAAGATGTCGAAGACCGACAGGTCGAAGCCGAGCGAGGTGACGCAGAGCCCGACGTCGGAGGCGTCGAACTCGAAGGTGCGGTAACACCAGTCGAGCAGGTTGAGCAGCGGCCGGTGGCTGACCTCGACGCCCTTGGGCTTGCCCGTGCTGCCTGAGGTGAAGATCACGTAGGCGAGGTCGTCCACGGTGTTCACCAGGGGCGGGTCACCGCGGTCGTCGCCGTCCGCGTCGAGCTCGACGGTGCGCACGCCCTCGGGCACCGCCCAGCCGGGCGTCCGCGGGCAGGTGAGCACGATCCCGGCGGCGGCGTCGTCCAGCATGACGGCGGCCCGCTCGTCCGGCAGCGACGGCTCGACGGGCAGGTAGGCGCCGCCCGCCTTGAGTATCCCGAGGACGGCGGCCACCATGTCCGGCCCACGGCACAGGCGCACGCCGACCACCGTCCCCGGCCCCACGCCCAGCTCCTTCAGCCGCCAGGCGGCGGCGTTGGCCCGGCGGTTCAGCTCGCCGTACGTCATGGTCCCGCCGGCGTGCCGCAGCGCGACCGCGTCAGGCCGGGCGGCGGCCTGCCGTTCGAACAGCTGGTGCGCGGGGCGCAGCCGGTCCTCGAAGGCCGCGAACAGCTCGGCGAGGTCGGGGAACTCCGGCTCCAGCGCGTCCCAGTGGTACTGCAGCCGGTCGCCTTCCCTGATGACGATGCAGTCGAGCGCGACGTCCGGCGTGTAGGTCATCCACGGCCCTGCCTCCACGCCGTCCGGCAGCGGATGCGCGGTCAGGTCGAGGGTGCTGGTGTAGACGACGGGGAAGGCGTAGGCGCGGCGGCGGCGCTCCTTCATGACGTGGCCGCGCAGCGTGGCCAGGCCGGTCAGAGCGCCGTTCGCGGCGTCGGCCCCGATCCGGTCCTGGTAGGACTCCGCATTGGTGACCCAGCTCAGCGCGGTGAACTCGCCGGGGCGCAGCGGCTCGGACTCGGCGGTCCAGCGCACCACGGACACGCTGAACGGGTCGGGGAAGCGCCTGCCCAGCGCGCCGGTCAGGGCGGCGAAGACGGTCTCGTCGGAGACCGCGGCGACGCTGCCGCTCAGCCGGACGCGGCGGGCGGGCGTGGTGGCCACCTCGGGTCCGGGCGGCAGGTCACGGAACCGCTCGGTCCAGTAGCCGGCCTCGCCCGAGTCCTCAAGGGCGTGCTCCTGCGGCGGGCGCGGCTCGGCGGACGGGTCGGCGTACAGCCGGAACAGCTCGCGCAGCACGAGGTGGATGCTCCGCCCGTCGAGCACGGTGAGGTCGACGGCCGCGTGCACCGTCTCGCCGGTGACCCGCAGCTCCCACTGCGGCCAGCGGCCCAGCGGGAAGGCCCGCCCCGCCATCTCCTCGACCTCGACCTCGGTGGTCTCGGGGATGCTCCAGTTCCGCGGCGCGTGCGGCCTGATCCGCAGCGTGCCGTCGTGCGTGACCTCCGAACGCAGCGCGTCGTAGGCGGCCACCAGGCGCAGCCAGGCGCGTTCGAGCCGGTCCCGGTCCAGATCGCGGACGTGGAAGCAGTGGTAGACCTGGCAGCCGTCGTATCGGCACGAACCGGCCGCGCGGGCCACGTAGTACGCCTTCTGCAGCTCGTTGAGCGGCCGGATCTCCGCTTCTCCGGCGTCGGAGCACAGGGCGCGCAGCGCGTTGGTGAAACGGGCGAACAGCGTCTCCGGCTCGCCGGGCGCGAAGCAGCCGGGCACGAGGTCCCAGCGGATCCGCAGCTCGCCGTCGAGCTCCCACATCTGGTGGTCGAGCGCGACGCCGGAGGTCTGGCTGAGGGCGTACGACACCGGCGGCACGGCCTCGTCGGGCCGGGCGTCGAGCAGGCTGGTGAAGACGACGGGCAGCGGCGTCCGCTCGCGCAGCTCCCGCATGACGGTCACGCCGGGGACGGCCGCGTGGCCGAGATCCCGCCACAGCCGCCGGTGCACCTCCTGGACCGCCTCCTCCAGCGGCTCGCCCGACGTGCTCTCGGCGGCGAACACGGCCGTGCCGGTGAACGGCCCGACGACCTCGTCCACCTCGCGCGGCAGCCACGCCCGGCCGGTCGTGGTGACGGCCAGGGAGCAGTCCTCGCCCCTGCCGACCGTCTCGGCGAACAGGGTCAGCACCAGGGCGGTCGGCGAGACGTCCAGCTCGGCGGCTCTGGCGCGCAGGGCGCTCCACTGGGCGGCGCTCAGCGAGCCGGTCAGCGCGGAGCGCGGCGACCCGTCCGGCACACCGGCGGCGGGGCCGGGCGGCAGGTCCGCCAGGCGTCCCCGCCAGTAGTCCAGGTCCTCCTGGAGGCGGGGGCCCTGCCGGTACGCCTCCAGCGCCCGCAGGCAGTCGCGGAGGGAGGGGGCGGCGTCGCCGAGCCGGTGGCCGGGGTCGCGGTAGCAGCGCCACCAGTCGCGCAGGAGCACGTCGAGCCCGCGCCCGTCGGTCACGCTCGCGTCGATGCCGAAGTGCACGGTGCCGGGGGTGGTGACCTCGACGGCGAACGGCGGCCAGACGCCGGGCTCGTAGCGCCGGTGCGCGAGGCGCTCGCGGGCGCCGGGCCGGTCCACCGGCAGCTCCCACGACGGGGCCCGCTCCAGCACCCGCTGGGTGCCGTCCTCGTCCAGCCGCAGGCGCAGCGCGTCGTGGTGGTCGACGACGCGCTGCCAGGCTTCGCGCAGGCGTCCGGCGTCGACGTCGGGCACCTCGAACTCCCGGTAGACCTGGCAGCCGACCGGGTCGGGGGTGACGTCCTCGTCCGCGCCCATGACGTAGGCCTGCTGCAGGGGCGTCAGGGCGAACGGCTCGTGCCGCTCGCCGGGGGCCGCGCCGATCACCGGGCCGGCCGGGGCGGCGGGGGCGGCAGGGGCGGCCCCGCCGGCGTTCCGCTCCGGCCCGGCCAGCTCGGCGATCCGCTCGGCCAGCCGCGCCGGCGTCGCGCACTCGCCCAGCCACTCGACGGGGAAGTCCAGCGCGAACTCCCGCTGGATCTCGAACCACACCCGTACCGCGGAGATCGAGTCGAGTCCGCTGTCCTTGAGTGACGCGTCGGGGGTCAGGTCCGCGCCGCCGGGCAGCGCCTCGGCCAGCAGGCGGACGACCGCCTCGGTCACGCGCTCGTTGTGCTCCATAAGCCTCCTCCGTCTCTGCGACGCTAGTGAGGAGGCCGCGCCCTGCCTGCTCAAGACTGAGCAGTCACCGAGAGGCGTCCGGCCGTAGCTTTCGGACCATGCCTGATTCCTGGATTGCGGGCGGAGAGCCCAGGGCCGACGCTCGGATCAGACTGTTCTGCTTCGCGCACGCGGGAGGCGGGTCGGCGCTGTTCCGCAAGTGGGACGAGCACCTGTCGCCGGAGATCGACGTCTGCCCCGTGGTGCTGCCGGGGCGCGAGTCGCGCATCCGCGAGCGGCCCTACGACCGCATGGAGCGGCTCGTGGGCCCGCTGTCGGAGGCCATCGAGCCGTACACCGACCGGCCCTTCGCGCTGTTCGGGCACAGCATGGGCGCCGCCGTGGCCTGGGAGACGGCCCGCCGGTTTCCCCCTGTCGTGCTGTTCGTGTCGGGGCGGCGCGCGCCGCAGCTGCCGACGCGGCGCCGCCGCTTCAGCGACCTGTCCGAGGACGAGCTGCTGGCCGAGCTGGGCAAGCTGAACGGCACGCCGTCCGAGGTGATGGGCCAGCGCAGCCTGCTGGAGCTGTTCCTGCCGAGCCTGCGCGCCGACTTCGAGCTGAACGAGTCGTACACGCCGCTGCCCGGCACGCGGCCGGGCTGCCCGATCTCGGCGCTGCTCGGCGACGCCGACCCCGAGGTCGACCCGGACGAGATCGCCGCCTGGGCCGACGCCACCGGCGGCGGCTTCACGCTGCGCGTGTTCGGCGGCGACCACTTCTACCTCAAGGGCCCGCGGCCCGAGGTGCTGGCGGCGATCCAGGAGGACCTGGACCGCCACCTTCTGAACGTCTCCTGACCGGCCTGGCCGTCAACCGTCCTTGGACAGGTCACGCAGCCGGGCTTCGAGCAGCCCGGCCGCGGCCTCCATCAGCCGGTCGGCGATGACGTCCACGTGCCTGGCCCGCCAGTCGGCCAGCTCGGTGCCCGCGACCCACCGGTTGAACGCGCCCATCGCCGGGCCGCAGTGGACCTGGTAGTCCACCTCCCGCCCGGCCTCGCCGCGCAGCGCCAGCCTGATCGTGTGCACGAAGTACCAGCGGAAGACGAGCGCCATCCGGTGCTTGGGGTCCCGCTCGGCGCGGGCCAGCTCGCCCGGTCTGCGCGCGGCCAGGAACGCCCGCGTCTCCTCCCAGACCTCGTCGAAGGATCGGCGGAAGAACTTGTCCTGGATCGTCCGCCTGGTCTTCTCGTCGATCTCCTCCAGCGAGCCGTACTGCCGGTAGAGCTGGTAGAGCTTGTTGGCCCGCGCCGGGAAGAGCGTGCCCTTCCTGGCCACCTGCACCTGCGCGCCCAGCTCGAACATGTCGCCCGCCGGGGCGTAGGCGGTGTCCTGCACGTCGAGCCCGGCGAGCAGGTCCTTGACGGCGTCGGACGTCCCCGCCTCCGGCGTGCACTGGTTGACGCTGCCGGTGACGATGAAGTCGGCGCCGAGCACGAACGCGGCGGCGGCCGCCTCCGGGGAGCCGATCCCGCCCGACGCGCCGACCCTGATGCGCCTGCCGTAGCCGTGCGCGGCCATCTCCTCATCGCGCAGCCGCACGATCGCGGGCATCAGCGCGTACGGTGAGCGCCCGTCGGTGTGCCCCGCCGAGTCGGCCTCGACGCAGATGTCCGCGCTGACCGGCAGCTCCGCGGCGACCTCCGCCTCGGCCGCGCTCAGCACCCCCTCCCGTACGAGCCTGTCCAGGACGGCGCGCGGCGCGGGCCGCATGAAGGCGCTCGCGACCTCGGGCCTGGAGACCTTGGCCAGCACGTGCCGGACGGCGACCGGCCGGCCGGAGGCGTCACGGTGGGCGCCGCTGTAGCGGTAGCGCACGAGGGGCGCGGTGACGCGCGAGTAGGCGGCGGCCTCGACGTGGCGGACGTCGCGCCGCAGCAGCAGGTCCACCGTCTCGCGCTCCAGGCCCTCCTCGTCGAAGCCGTAGAGCAGGTTCACGCCGTACACGCCGTCCGGCCCGAGGCCACGCTCGATCCGGTCGAGCGCCTGGCCGATCTCGTCCAGGGTGAGCCCGCCCGCGCCGAAGAAGCCCATCAGCCCGGCCCGGCCCATCCTGATCACGAGGTCGGCCGACGCGATGCCCTTGAACATCGACCCGGCCAGGTAGGCGTGGCGGACGCGGTAGTCCGCGCGGAACTCGGCGGAGCCGAGCGCGACCACGGAGTCGCGGCCCGGGACTCCGGAGCGGAGCGCGACCCCGGAGTTCCGGTCCGGCGGCGTCTCGACGGGATGGCGCAGGGTGACCTCCCAGAGCTTGCCGAGCACGTCGCCGGGGCCGATCTCCTCCAGCTCGCGCACGCCCTGGCCCATCAGGTAGCGCAGGCCGTCCAGCCACCGCACCGGGTTGCAGATCTGGCGGCGCAGCAGGTCGGCCGCCTCCCCCGCCTGGTACGGGCGCGCGGTCACGTTGGAGATGACGGGCACCCGCGGCTCGGCGATGCGGACGCCGTCCAGCGCCTCGGCGAAGGCGGCGGCGGCCGGCTCCATGTAGCGCGAGTGCGAGGGGACGCTCACGCTCAGCGGCACCCACTTGCCGGGGACACGACCGCTGAGCGAGTCGAGCTCGTCCTTGGGCCCGGCGAGCACCACCTGTTCCGGGGAGTTGTAGTTGGCGATGTCGACGCCGGTGCCCGCCAGCAGTTCTTCCAGCTGTTCCGGCTCGGCCCCGAGCACCGCCGCCATGGTGCCGCCGGACGCCCCGGACATCAGCTCGCCCCGCCGCTTGACCAGGGCCAGCCCGGTCTCGAAGTCGAAGCAGCCGGCCGCGAACAGCGCCGTGTACTCGCCCAGGCTGTGCCCGGCCAGGTAGTCCGGCCGGCCGCCCTCGTCCTGCCGGGCCAGGAAGCTCAGGGCGTTGACCGTGAAGAGCGCCGGCTGCGCGTAGCGGGTCTCACGCAGCCGCACCGGGTCGTCGCACAGCTCGGCGACGGAGTAGCCGAGGATCTCGTCGGCGCGGGCGCACAGCTCGGGGTACCTCTCCAGGACGCCCGCCCCCATGCCCTTGCGCTGCGACCCCTGCCCGGGGAAAACCCACACGACGGACATCAGGCGTGTTCCTCTCTAGCGTTCCCAGGGGAATCTCTTCTCGGTCGCGTAGTCGACGAGCCGCCGGCGCACCTCGGGGCTGGACATGAGCCTGCCGAACTCCTCGACCGCCACCCGCTCGGTCTCGTCCGAGACGATCCACAGCTCGCGGAAGTAGCGCTTCATGTCCGTGACGATCGACCGGTCCAGCTTCGTCAGCCGGTACGCCAGCCGCCGCACGAGCGCCTCGGAGTCGTCCGACACCTCGTCCACCAGATGGAAGGCGGCGGCCTCCGTGGCGCTCACCGGCTGAGTGCTCAGCGTCATCGCGTACGCCTTCTGGAAGCCGGTGCGCCGGATCAGGAACGGCAGCACGCAGCACGGCAGCAGCCCCCACAACGCCTCGGGGAGGCTGAACGTGCTGCGCTCGCTGGCGAAGACGAAGTCGCTGGCCGCGGCCAGCCCCACGCCGCCGCCCGCCGCCCGGCCGTCCACCCGCGCGACCACCGTCACCGGCGTCTCGGTGAAGCGCCGCAGCAGCCCGTAGAACGCCCGGCCGCCGTCCGCGACGTCCCCGACCGCCGCCTCCTCCAGGTCCATGCCGGTGCAGAAGACGCCGTCGCCGCCGCCCTCCAGCAGGAGGATGCGGCAGCCGGGAGCGCGCTCGGCCTCGTCCAGGGCGGCGCCGATCTCCTTGACGACACGGTCGTCGATCGTGCCGCGCCGCAGCCTGTGCCGCATCGTCGCCGACGTCAGCTCCATCTGTACTCCCGGTGGAAGTCCGCGATGCGGTCCAGCACCAGCAGGCCGCGCCCGCCGAAAGCCTCCTCGTACAGGTCGCCGTACGGCTTGGGGTCCAGCACCGCGTCCCGCACCCCGAACGCGCGGTCGGCGCTCAGCTCGGTGAGCGCGTCCAGCTCCTCGACGGTGATCCCGCGCCGGTCGTCCAGCGCCTCGGCGATGCCGCTGCGCCCCTGGGCGGGGATCACGCCGCTGAAGAACTCCGACGCGCAGCCCGACCCGTACGAGAACAGCCCCGCCCGCTTCGGCGCGTCGAAGCCGCCGTGGTCGATGAGCGAGCACAGCGCCAGATAGAGCGCGGCCGAGTAGGTGTTGCCCACCCGCACCCCGTAAGCCAGGGACGGCGCGACCCGCGCCTCGAAGTCGGCCTCGATCTCACGCGGCCCCAGCCCTTTGAGCTTGCGCAGCAGCATCCGGTGCGCGCCCTTCACCATTCCGGCGAACGGCGTGTGCAGCGCCAGGTAGTCGAAGGTGTCCACGATGTCGGCCCCGGTCACCCGCCGCTCGTAGACCGCGAAGCACTCCTCGACGCAGCGCATGTACGCCAGCAGCGACAGGTCGGGATCGACCGCGTCCGTGTCGTGCCGCGGCCGGGCCGTGTCCATCACCTCGAAGGTGTGGTAGCCGTTGGCGCCCGGATCGAGCCGCAGCACCCGCGCGTCCTCGCCGACCAGCATCGCCACCGCCCCGGCGCCCTCCGACGGCTCCCAGTAGGTGGACTTCGCCGTGCCGCTGGCCGCGTCCGTGGCGATGGCCAGCGCCTTCACCCCGGGGATCGGGCTCGCGCCGACGACGGCGGCCGCGCTCTGCAGCGCGGCCGTCCCGCCGTAACAGGCGTGCTTGACCTCGAACGACCGGCAGGCCGGGTTCAGCCCCAGATGGTGGTGGATGTACGTGCTGATCGGCTTGCCGAAGTCGAGCCCCGACTCCGTGCCGACGACCAGCAGCTCGATCCGGTCCCTCTCCTCCGGGGTGAGCGCGTCCACCAGCGGCCTGGCGGCGTTCACCGCGTTGGTGACCGGGTCCTCGCAGGGCAGGTTGACCGAGCGCTGCTCCATCATCAGGTTGCCGAAGCGGTTCACGTCCAGGCCGCGCGCGTCGAACAGCGCGCGCACGTCCGTGTACGCCCGGCCGACGTACGCGTTGATCGCCTCGATCCCGAGAGCCATGGGCTAGGGCACCATCAGGACGTCGTTGATGCTGGTCGGCACGAACAGCCGGTCCCACTGCCCGCCGCCGTGCCGCTCCGGCACCCGCTCCACGCCGTAGACCTCTTCGCGCATGCCGTCGCCCCGGTCCACCTCCTGCACCGCCTGGTAGTCGTCCAGCTCGCGCAGGTGGATGAGGGCGTGGATGCGGTCCTGCTGCCCCCACGTCTGCTCGTAGATGTAGGCCGTGGCCCGGCCTTCGAGGCTGTTGTTGACGTACTGCGACCAGTCGTAGAGGAACTGCCGTCCCTCCTCGCGCAGCTCGTAGCGCACGTCGGCGCTGCGCAGCACGATCGCCCCGGCGGTCGCCGAGTTGAGCTGCTCCTTCTGCGTGGTCTGGTGCGTCGCGGGCGGCACGAACGTGCCCGGCACGTCGTGCACGTCGTCGGTGAACCCGTGCTGCGGGCACATGATCGTCTCGCGCAGGCTGCCGTAGACGAACATCTTCTCCCAGTTGCCGCCGCCCTTCTTGGGCAGCCGGTCCTTGAGCGAGATCTGCTGGAACGCCTCGTCGTGGTCGACCATGTCGAGGAGCTTGCTGTACTTCTCGGGGGACTTCATGTGCACGAACCAGTGCAGCCGCTCGCGTACGCCGAAGATCTCCTCGTAGCAGAAGGTCGTGGCGACGCCGGCCTGAGCGCGGTTCATGTAGTCGAGCAGGTCGACGCTGAAGTCGCGGCCCTCGCGGGCCATGCCGTACTCCAGCATCCCCACACGATGGATGATCAAGCCCGCGTTGCCCGAGTGCAGCAGCTGCTCGGGGGGCAGGGTGGTCTGATACTGCGCCGACTTCGTCATGCCCCGAATGTCACCCACGGGCGCGGGGACGTCCGCTCAATATTGAGCAGGCCCCTTGCAGGCGTCCACCCCTGGCAGGAGCGCCGGGCTCAATATTGAGCAGCAGGACGCACACCCGATCGGCTTAGCCTCTCCTGTGCCTGACATGCCTCTGGGAGCCCACGAACTGCTGGTCTTCATGCTGCAGCTGGGCCTGCTCCTCGGTCTCGCCGTCCTTCTCGGCCGGCTGTCCGTACGCCTGCGCATGCCCGCCATCGTCGGCGAGCTGACCGTGGGCGTGCTCCTGGGCCCTTCCCTGCTCAACCAGCTGGCCCCCGGCCTGAAGTTCACCCAGCTCCACCTGCTGGACGCGGTCGGCCAGGTCGGCGTGCTGCTGCTCGTCGCCATCACCGGCATCCAGCTCGACTTCGGCCTCGTCCGCCGCCGCGGCTCCACCGCCGCCAAAGTGAGCATCGCCGGCCTGGTCGTCCCGCTGGCACTCGGCGTGGCCACCGGCTACCTGCTGCCCGCTTCCCTCCTCGCCGAGGGCACGAGCGTCACCGTCTTCGCCCTGTTCCTCGGGGTGGCCACCTGCGTCAGTGCCATCCCGGTGATCGCCAAGACGCTGACGGACATGAAACTCCTGCACCGCAACGTCGGCCAGCTCTGCCTGACCGCCGGGATGGTGGACGACGCGTTCGGCTGGTTCATGCTCTCGATCGTCTCCGCCATGGCGACCACCGGCGTACGCACCGGCCAGGTCGTGCTGTCGCTGATCTCCCTCGTCGCCCTCGTGCCGTTCGCCGTCTGGATCGGCCGCCCGCTCGTCCGCTGGACGATGGCCGCCGCCACCCGATCCGCGGAGCCCGGCCCGGCCGTGGCCGTCGCCGTGGTCCTCGTGCTCCTGTCGGCCGCCGCCACGCACGCGCTCGGCCTGGAGGCCATCCTGGGGGCGTTCGTCTGCGGCATCCTCATCGGCCGCTCGGGCCAGGCCGACGCCGAATGGCTGGCCCCGCTGCGCACGATCGTCCTCAGCGTCCTCGCGCCCCTCTTCTTCGCGACGGCCGGCCTGCGCATGGACCTCACCCTGCTGGCCCAGCCCGCCGTCCTGGCCGCGTCCGGCATCGTCCTCGGCGTGGCCGTCGTCGGCAAGTTCCTCGGCGCCTACCTGGGGGCCCTGCTGAGCCGGATGAGCGGCTGGGAGGCCCTCGCGCTCGGGGCCGGCATGAACGCGCGCGGGGTCATCGAGGTCATCGTGGCGATGGTCGGCCTGCGTCTCGGCATCATCAACACGGAGATGTACACCATTGTGATCGTCGTCGCGATCGTCACCTCCCTCATGGCTCCGCCGCTCCTGCGCATCGCGATGAGACGCGTCGAGATCACGAGCGAGGAACGCCTCCGCCGAGCCGCACAGGACCAGCTCGTCCAGCCCTGACCCACGGCCGCACCCACCCCGCACGCCCAAGAGCCCGAAGCACCGCCAGCTATTCGGTGTTGCTAGGTACTGGTAGTCAGTGTTACTTTGTACCAGTAGCTAGCGACACCAAGTAGCTGAAGGGAGGTGCCTATGGGCAAGCTCGTGACGGAGATGCTCAAGGGAACGTTGGAGGGCATCGTCCTGGCGATCCTGTCCGTCCGTCCCGCCTACGGCTACGAGATCACGGCGTGGCTGCGCGACCAGGGCTTCTCCGACATCGCCGAAGGCACCATCTACGCCCTGCTGGTCCGGGTCGAGCAGCGCGGCCTGGTCGACGTGGAGAAGGTCCCGTCCGAGAAGGGGCCACCGCGCAAGGTCTACACGCTCAACGATCAGGGCCGGGAGTACCTCGAAGAGTTCTGGAGGACCTGGAGCTTCCTCGCAGAACGGCTCGAACAGCTCCGCGAGGGAGGCAAGCAGTCATGACGACCGGGTCCAACAAGCCGAAGAGCCGCTACCTGCAGTACCTGGAGATCGTCACCGGGTCACTGGAGGAGAAGAAGCGCTGGCGGCAGTACAAGGCGCGCATCAAGCAGCTTCCTGACAACTACCGCACGGCCGTCGAAGCGCTGGAGCGGTACCTGATGCACTTCGGGCCGGCGGACGGCGCCGGTGCGATGGCGATGTTCGAGGATCTGGCCGATCTGTTCGAGCAGAGCGTGGCCGACGGCACCCCGATCCGCGACATCTTCGGGAACGACCCGGTGGAGTTCGTCGAGGCGTTCGTGGCCAACTACCCGATCGGCCAGTACAGGGTCCGCGAGCGCAGCCGCTTCACCGGCGCCATCGCGCGCGCCGCCGGCGAGAACACCGCGACAGAGGACAGGACGGACCGATGACGACACAGCAGACCCCGGCGATCCACGTGCATGGCCTGGAAAAGTCGTACAAGGAGCTGCGGGTGCTGCGCGGCGTGGACTTCACCGTGGCGCGGGGCAGCATCTTCGCCCTGCTCGGCACCAACGGGGCGGGCAAGACCACGGTCGTGAAGATCCTGTCCACGCTGCTCAAGGCCGACGCGGGGACGGCCCGCGTGCACGGCTTCGACGTCGCCACGCAGGCCGCGGACGTACGCGAGTCCATCAGCCTCACCGGGCAGTTCGCCGCCGTCGACGAGATCCTCAGCGGGCGGGAGAACCTCGTGCTGGTCGCCCGGCTGCGGCATCTCAAGGATCCGGGCGCGATCGCGGACGAGCTGCTCGCCCGCTTCTCGCTCACCGACGCGGGCGGACGGAGGGTCGCGACGTACTCCGGCGGCATGCGCCGCCGCCTGGACATCGCGATGAGCCTCATCGGCAACCCGCCGATCATCTTCCTCGACGAGCCGACGACCGGGCTCGACCCGCAGGCGCGCATCGAGGTGTGGCAGGCCGTCAAGGAGCTCGCCGCCCAGGGCACCACGGTGCTGCTCACCACGCAGTACCTGGACGAGGCCGAACAACTCGCCGACCGGATCGCGATCCTCCACGAGGGCCGGATCATCGTCGACGGCACCCTGGCCGAGCTCAAGCAACTGCTCCCGCCCGCCAAGGTCGAATACATCGAAAAGCAGCCGACCCTCGAGGACGTCTTCCTCACCCTCGTCGGCACGAAGGCATAAGGAGCAATGATGAGCAAGCACTTCTTCGGCGACACCGCCGTCCTGCTGGGACGGTCCCTGCGCCACATCACGCGCAGCCCGGACACCATCATCACGACCGCGATCATGCCGATCGCCATGCTGCTGCTGTTCGTCTACGTGTTCGGCGGCGCGATCAGGACAGACTCGGATTCGTATGTGAACTACATGCTGCCCGGCATCCTGCTCATCACGGTCGCCTCGGGCATCGCCTACACCGCGTACCGGCTGTTCATGGACCTGAAGGGCGGCATCTTCGAGCGCTTCCAGTCGATGCCGACCGCGCGGTCGGCGGTGCTGTGGGCGCACGTGCTGACCTCGCTGGTCGCCAATCTGGTCTCGCTCGTGGTCGTGATGTTCGTGGCCCTGCTCATGGGCTTCCGCTCGGGGGCGGGAGTGCCGGCGTGGCTCGCGGTCGCTGGCATCCTGATCCTGTTCACCCTGGCGTTGACCTGGATCGCCGTGATCCCCGGCCTGACCGCCACGACCCTGGAAGGCGCGAGCGCGTTCTCCTACCCGCTCATCTTCCTGCCCTTCCTCAGCTCGGCCTTCGTGCCCACCGACACCATGCCCGGCCCGCTGCGCGTCTTCGCCGAGAACCAGCCGGTGACCTCCATCGTCAACGCCATCCGCGACCTGTTCGCCCAGCAGCCGGTCGGCAACGACCTCTGGATCGCCCTCGCCTGGTGTGTCGGCATCCTGATCGTCGCGTACGGCTTCGCCATGAACACCTACCGCCGCAAGATCTCCTAGGGCGTCTCGATCAAGCAGGTCCTGATCCCGATGAGCATGAAGGAAAGATCATGACTGAATCTCCCCACACCGTCACGACGATGCCGACCGAGCGTCAGCCCGGCTGTCCCTTCGACCCGCCCAAGGAGCTGATCGAGGCCCGCGAGCAGAGCCCGATCAGCCGCTTCCCCTTCCCCGACGGGCACCAAGGCTGGCTGGTCACCGGCTACGACCTGGTCCGATCGATCCTGGCAGACTCGCGGTTCAGCTCCCGCAAGGAGCTCATGCGCCACCACCCGACCATCGACTACGGCGACCTCGAGGTCCCCCCGGCGCCGCCCGGCGAGTTCCTGCTCATGGACGAGCCCCAGCACGGCCGCTACCGCAAACCACTGGTCGGCAAGTTCACCGTCCGCCGGATGCGGCAGCTCACCGAACGCGTCGAGCAGGTCACCGCCGAGCACCTGGACGCCATGGAGCAGGCCGGCCCGACGGCCGACCTGGTGACCGCGTTCGCCAAGCCCATCCCCGCCGTCATCATCTGTGAGCTGCTGGGCGTGCCGTACGAGGACCGGGGCCGCTTCCAGGAGAACATCGACATGTTCCTCGGCGGCGAGGCCGGCGACGAGGAGCTGATCGCGGCCTACCTCGCGACCCAGCAGTATCTCGCCGAGCTGGTGACGGCCAAGCGCGCCGACCCCACCGACGACGTGCTCAGCGACCTGCTCGACAGCGACCTCACCGACGAGGAGCTGCAGGGGATGGCCCTGATCCTGCTGTCGGCCGGGTTCGACACCACCGCCAACATGCTGGCACTGGGCACCTTCGCGCTGCTGCGGAACCCGGAGCAGCTCGCCGCGCTGCGCACCGACCCCACCCTCACCGACCAGGCCGTGGAAGAGCTGCTGCGCTACCTGAGCGTCGCCAAGCAGTTCCACAGGGTCGCGCTGGAGGACGTCGAGCTGGACGGCCACACCATCACGGCCGGCACGACGGTCATCCTGTCCCTCAACACCGCCAACCGCGACCCTGACCGCTTCCCTGACCCCCACGTCCTCGACCTGCGCCGGCAGGACGGCGGCCACCTGGCCTTCAGCCACGGCATCCACCAGTGCCTGGGTCAGCAGCTCGCCCGTGTCGAGTTGCGGGTCGCGCTTCCCGCGCTGCTCAACCGCTTCCCCACGCTCCGCCTGGCCGTACCGGCCGACGAGGTCGCCCTGCGCCCGGAGGCCGCCGACATCTACGGGGTCAAGAGCCTCCCGGTCACCTGGGACGCGTACACGATTGACAGGCGAGGATGATCTCCCTGGCAGGGCCGAGGCTCGGGCGAGAGGCTGGTTGTTCACCATCAAGGTCCAAACCAGCGCCTGGTCGCCGCCGGCTACGTATGGGCCTTCGCCTCCCTGCGAGCACTCGGTCCTCGGGCCCACTACGACCGCCGCCGGCGCGAAGGCGACGGCACCCCAGCACGCTCCGCAACACCTTCGACCGAATGCTCGGCTGCCTCTATCGCTGCCTAGGAAGGCAAGGTCTACGACCTCGCAGCGTTCCCGGCATCAAGCTCAAAGTCGGCGACATCAAGCCCCGCCGCCTGCTCATCCATCGATACCGGCCTGCTCAGCCGTACCTCCTCCTCCGCATATCCCAGCGCCCGATAGAAGCTCCGGGCGGCGACGTTGGCCGCTCCGGTCTCCAGCGTGATGCGCCGCAGACCGCGTTCACGTGCCCATGATTCGGCGGCGTTCACCAGAGCACGCCCGATGCCCATGCGCTCCGCCTCGGCGCAGACGACGAGTTCGCCGATGTAGGCGTCCACCTGGCCGGTGAAGTGCCGCTGGGTGGTCAACGTGACAAAGCCCGCGACACAGCCGTCGCGGACCGCCACGAGCACCCCGTGACCATCGCTGCCGTCCCGGTCCAAGGAACCGGTGACCCAGCCGCGCACGGCGTCGGCGACCGCATCGGCATCCCGCCATGCCGCGACGCCCTCGGTCAGGCGCGGAGCCAGCGCGGCGACGGCATCGCGGTCTTCATCTCGGTACGGCCGGATCACGACAGACGCCTGTTCACCACTCATGATCGGCAGTCTGACACCGAACACCCTCATGAAAAAACAGTCATCGACCCACAAGTGACGATCGACACGTTAGGCAAATCGGATGACTACAAGCGTCGGATCAGTCTCCGTTCTCCCCCGGCGGAGGCCCGTTCCGGGCTGAAATCGGGGAGGAGATCATTGAACGGTTCGCGGCGCTGGACATCGGCAAGGCCACGCTGATGTGCTGCGTGAAAGTGCCGGATGAAGCACGACCCGGGCGCGGACTGCAAGAGGTGCAGTCGTATTCGACCATGACCCGCGATCATCGCCGAGATCGGGCTGGACATTCAACCAGCTAAGCGAGGCGTCGAGGTCGATCAACGGCGAAGATCATCCCGCACGTATCCCGCAGAGCTACCGACCGGTTGCCTGATGCCTGGCCCACTCTCGTAGCCGACGTCGCCGACGTTCGTACTGGCCCGCATACGACCTCTGGGCCTTGTCGACAGCGCGGATCAAGGGGTCTGAGGAATGCTCATAGAGCTCCACCTCGAACGCGTCACCGTCGTAGTCGATGAGCTGGGCCAGTGTTTCACGGTCCTGTTCGACAGAGCCACGCCTGCGAACGCCTTCGCGCCAGCTTTCCGCGCTCGCCTGGGCCTCATCCACATTCTTACCGTGGTTGCGAGCGGGCACGACCTGCAGACAGAGTGAAATGGGCGCCATCAGCCTGGAAGGTCTCTGACGCACCTGATTCGATCCAACTCGCCAGCGCTTCCAGGAAACGGTTTAGGCGATCGTTCTCCCAGACCGCGCCGCTGACCGGTTCAGCGTGAAGGGCCTCAACGTAGCGGGCAAGATCTTCACGGGTCGCGACCGCTTCAGCGGCGCTGGGTGAGGTGTTGTTTTGTCCCATAGCTCCATGGTGGAGTCTCACCACGGACATGCGCCTCCCCGCCGAACCTTCCCGTTTGCCTCGTCCCACCCAGAGGGGCAACAGCTCGGGGACGGAGGAGCAAAGGCCGTCACTGTGGACGTCATGCTCTGCGTCTACGCCAAGTGCATCGACGGGCAACGCGACGTGGCCAACCAGCGGATCCTGGACGCTCTCGCCGCATGACACTGTCAGTCTCCGTCAAGATGAAGTTGCAGCATCGGGTTCGTCGCACACGCCCGCCCTGCTGATCCGCTTTTCGGCTGCCGGCAGGCATCTGGTGTTCGCGCGTGCGCGGCCTACCGCTGCATAGCTCTATAACGCTTGAGCAGGGCCGTGATTTTGTCGTAGTTACGCGCGCCGTTCAGCTCGTCGAGCAGGTCGTCAGGGCATAACTCGTAGAGGTCGCCCCACCAGCGGCGCGACTTGTTGTCCCAGATCCGGTAACCGCCGGGAACGCCTCTGGCGACGTAGCGTCGGACGAACCCACGCCCGAACCCACGTCATCCTTCTCATCGACGACCAGCACGTCCGCGTCGTCAACGCCATCACCGGAGAACTCCTACGCGAGCTGACCATCGACCCCACCCGCGACTACCAACCCCAGGCAAACCTTAACAAGACGAAACCCCCGAACCCGTAGGTTCGGGGGTTTCCGATGTCCTGAGACATCACAGAAGCGCGCCCTGCAGGATTCGAACCTGCGACCGTCGGATTAGAAGTCCGGTGCTCTATCCAGCTGAGCTAAGGGCGCCTGATGGAGTTGTGAAGGCGGACGACCAGGCGGGGACCCCGCACGGAAACGTCACGCGCACGCTAAGGGTAAAGCATGCGATGCCAGGCATGCGCGCACCCCAAACAGGATAGATCACCACAACCCTGACGGCCCACTCGATTACCGTCTCTGGCCTGGGAGTCGCCGACCGGCTCCGGACGCCACTGCGCGCCTACCGGGAACATCATTCCACGTCCCACCTTCGCGACACGCACCCCCGCCGGGGCAGGCCCAGAGGGCTCGGGAAGCCGCGAAGGGATGGCCGAAACTCCAGGCGGGAGCGGTACAAATAGGTCTAAGCTCTCGTCCCATGGTCGCGACGCTCCTGCATGAGATCCCCCTGCAGGGCGGGGACGTGACAGACGGTGTGGTGCGCGTGGGTGACACCGTGCGCCGGCCCGTCAGCCCGTCCACCCCCGCCGTGCACGCCCTGCTCCGCCACCTCGAAGCCGCGGGCTTCGAGGGCGCGCCACGCGTAGTGGGCATGGACGGGCTCGGACGCGAGGTCCTCACCTACCTCCCCGGCACGACGGGGGTCACCCGCACGACCGTCACGGACGAGGCGCTGGCGGAGCTGGCCGGGCTGCTGCGCGACTTCCACGACGCGACGGCCGGCTTTCCGCTCGGCGGCGACGGCTGGGAGGGCGGGTCGAACGACGACGCGCCGCCCGAGGTCATCGGTCACTGCGATCTGACCCCGGACAACGTCGTGTTCGAGGGGGCGACGCCGCGCGCGCTGATCGACTTCGATCTGGCGCGGCCGACGACCAGGCTGTTCGACATAGTCACGACGCTGCGGCACTGGGCGCCGATCGCCGATCCGGTCGACCTGCACCCGTTGCAGCGCGGCCTGGACGTGGGGGCGCGGGTGCGGCTGTTCTGCGACGCGTACGGCCTGCCGCCCCGCGAGCGGCGGCGGTTCGTGGAGCTGTCCAGGCTCCGCCTCCACCGCTCCTACGCGGTCATGCGCGACCGGGCGGCGGCGGGCGGCGGCTGGGGCAGGATGTGGGCGCAGGGCGCGGGCCAGCGCATCCGCCGGGCGGCCGCGTGGCTGGACACGCACGAAGATGAGCTGCATGCCCATCTGGTCTGATCATCCCCGCGCGCTCGGCCTCGCGATGGGCGTGGCGCTCGACGCGCTCGTCGCCGACCCGCGCGCCGGGCATCCGGTCGCGCTGTTCGGCCGGGCCGCCTCCCGGGTCGAGGAGTTCCTGTACGGCGACGCGCGGCCGAACGGAGTCGTGCACGTGCTCCTGTGCGTGGGCGGCGCGGCCGGGATCGGCGTCGCGGCCGAGCGCGTGGCCCATTCGGCCGGGCGGGCGGCGCTGACGGCGGTCGCCACCTGGGCCGTGCTCGGCGGCACCACGCTGGCCCGTGAGGGCGCCTACCTGGCCGGGGCGCTGGAGGCCGGCGACCTCGACCGGGCGCGGGCCCGGCTGCCCCACCTGTGCGGTCGCGACCCCTCGGGGCTGGAGGCCGCCGAGATGGCCAGGGCGACGGTCGAGTCGCTGGCCGAGAACACCTCCGACGCCGTCGTGGCGCCCCTCTTCTGGGGGGCGGTGGCGGGTGTGCCGGGGTTGCTGGCGTATCGGGCGATCAACACGCTGGACGCGATGGTCGGGCACCGGTCGGCCCGGTACGAGCGGTTCGGCTGGGCCGCGGCGCGGCTCGACGACGTGGCCAACTATGTCCCGGCCCGGCTCACCGGGCTGCTCGCCGCCGTGGCCGGGCCCGATCCGCGCCGCGCGCTGGCCGTGCTCGCCAGGGACGGCCACCGGCATCCCAGCCCCAACGCGGGGCGGTGCGAGGCGGCGTTCGCCGGAGCGCTGGACGTCACGCTCGGCGGCACGAACGTCTACGGCGGCCGGACCGAGCACCGCCCCGTCATGGGCGACGGCCCCGCGCCCGCGGTGCGGGACATCCGCCGGGCCGTGCGCCTCACGAGGGCGGTGGGGCTGGCCGCCGCCGCCATCGCGGTGGTCGCGGCCTGGCGGCTGCGGCGCTGAAAGAGCCCCGAACGCGAGTGAAGCCCGAACCGCGCGCGGGTGGAGCTAAAGTCACCGATCATGCATATAAGTCATGGCAGGCGCGGTCTCGGCTTAACGATGGCCGTCGTGTTGGCCGCCACGATGGTCTTCATAACGGCACGGCGCGCGGAAGCCGTCAGCACCTGGGTGGAGAGTCGGTCCAGCGGTCCGACCACCTGGGAGCTGACCTGGTCGGACGAGTTCTCCGGGGCGGCGGGGACACTGCCCCGGGCCGACAAGTGGAACTTCTACGAGGGCGGCGTCGGCAACAACGAGCTTGAGCGCTACGTGAAGCTCGGCGATCCCGACGGCGCCGCCCAGAAACACGCCTCACTGGACGGCGACGGCCACCTCGTCATCACGGCGTACAAGAACACCGATCCGAACCTGCGCTGCCCCAACCAGGAGAGCCCGACCGTCTGCGCCGCCACCTCGGCGCGGCTGGACACCTTCGGCAAGTTCTCCCAGCAGGGCGGGCGGTTCGAAGCCCGGATCAAGGTGCCGGACGGACGGGGGCTCTGGCCCGCGTTCTGGGCCAAGGGCACCGGGACCCGGGTGAACGAGATCGACGTCATGGAGCAGATCGGCAACCGCGGCAGCGAGGCCGGCCGGGCCCACAGCGCGCTGCACGGGACCGACGACCTCCACCTGAACGGCACCTACACCCTGCCCAGCGGGAAGTTCGCCGACGAGTATCACCTGTTCGCGGCCGACTGGTATCCCGACCACATCAACTATTCGGTCGACGGCGTTTCCTACCACACCATCTACAGGAACGCCGTCGAGCAGTCGGGACGGAAGTGGCCGCTGGTCGAGGACTTCTACCTGATCCTCAACCTCGCCGTGGGCGGTGACTGGCCGGGCCCGCCGGACGAGACCACACCGTTCCCCAGCAGGATGTACATCGACTACGTGCGGGTGTTCAAGGCGACCACTCCCCTCGTCGACGCGATCGGCGCGATCACCAACCACAACGACCAGTGCGTGGACGTCGCGGCCGCCGGCACCGCCGACGGAACCGCCGTCCAGCAGTACGCCTGCAACCGCACCGGCGCCCAGACCTGGACCCTGGCCACCGACGGCACCGTCCGGGCGCTCGGCAAGTGCCTCACCGTGCTCGGCGGCGCGGCGGGGAGCGGAGCCGAGCTGCGCACCTGCGCGAGCGGCGCGGACACCCAGCAGTGGCGGGTGGAGGCCGCCGCCCAGTCCGCCACCGTGAAGATGGCCCAGCTCTACCACCTCGCGAGCGCCAAGTGCCTGCAGGTCCCCTCGACGGGCAGCCGGCTCGAAGTCCGGGAGTGCGGCCCGGCCCTGGCGCAGGGCTGGAGTCTCCCGACCGCCCCGACCGGCCGGTGGAAGCTCGACGACGGCGCCGGGACCACGGTGAAGGACGCTTCCAGAAACGCCGCCCACGCCACCTGCGCCTCCGGCGTGACGTGGGCGAACGACGCGGCCCGGGGGACCGTGGCCCAGTTCGACGGCAGCCGGTCCTGCGCGACCGCGACCGGGCCCGTCGTCGACACCTCCAAGAGCTTCACCGTGTCCGCCTGGGTCAAACTCACCGCCACGCCCACCCGGAATGTCACCGCGGTGAGCCAGGACGGCGTTCAGCAGAGCGGCTTCTACCTTCAGTACTCCAGGAGCATGAACGCCTGGGGGTTCACCCGCATGAGCGCCGACGTCGCCAACCCCGCCAACAACACCAGCACGTACGGGACATCCCCTCCGACCACCGGCTGGACGCATCTCGCCGGTGTCTACAACGCCACCGACAGGACCGTCCGCCTCTATGTGGACGGTGCGCCCGCCGGCACCCCGGTCACCGTCGCCAACGCGTGGAGCGCCACCGGCCCTCTGGCCATCGGGCACGGGAAGTGGAACGGGGCCAGGACCGATTTCTTCCCCGGCCAGATCAGTGACGTCCAGGCCTGGCCCGTCGCCCTCGGCCCCGAGGAGGTCAGGGCCCTCCGGCGGTGACGCCCGGACCGGTGGGCCCCTGCGCGGGCCTCGCCACGGCCCTCCCCGCGTTGACGCGGGCCCACCGGTCTTCTATGGTTCATTAGTAGAGTAATGAACCATAGAAGTAGGTGTGATGTTCGACGACCGGAGCCCCATCTACCGGCAGATCGCGGAACGGATCAAGGCCGACATCCTGAGCGAGACGCTGAAGGGCGACGAGCAGGTGATGTCGACCACCCAGTACGCCGCCTTCTACCGGATCAACCCGGCCACCGCGGCCAAGGCGTTCCAGCACCTCGTCGACGAGGGCGTGCTCTACAAGAAGCGAGGTATCGGCATGTTCGTCAGCCCCGACGCCAGAGACGCGCTCAGGACCGAGCGCAGGCGGTCGTTCTTCACCGACGTGGTCGACCCGATGGTGGCCGAGGCCAGGACCATCGGCATCCCGCTGGACGACGTCATCCGGCGCATCGAGGAGCTGAAGGCATGAGGGTCGAGGTCGAGGACCTGGTCCTGCGCTACGGCGACGTCACGGCGCTCGACCGGCTCAGCTTCACGCTGGAGGGCGAGAAGATCCACGGGTTACTCGGCAGGAACGGCTCGGGCAAGACGAGCCTGCTGTCGGTGCTGGCCGCCTTCCGCAGGCAGTCGGCGGGCACCGTACGGATCGGCGGCCGGCCGGTGTTCGAGAACGGCGCCGTCACCCGCGACGTCAGCCTGATCCGTGACGCCGGGGAGACCGTCGATCTGGGCACCGCCGAGGACGCCCTCTACTTCGCCGAATGGCTGCGTCCCCGCTGGGACGCGGGCTACGCCCGGTCGCTGATGGACCTGTTCGGGCTCAGGCCCAAGATGAGCGTCAAGGCCATGTCCAAGGGGCAACGCTCGGCCATGGGCGTGGTGGTCGGGCTGGCCGGCCGGGCGCCGCTGACCATGTTCGACGAGTCCTACCTGGGCATGGACGCCCCGTCCCGCCGGGCGTTCTACGACGCGCTGCTGGCCGACTACCTGGCGCACCCGCGCACGATCATCATGTCGACCCACCTCATCCAGGAGTTCGGCCCGCTGTTCGAAGACGTGCTGATCATCGACCAGGGGCGGCTCGTGGCCCACGAGGACAGCGAGACGCTGCTGTCCCGAGGCACCGAGGTCATCGGCCCGGCAGCCCACGTCGAGGCGTTCACCACCGGGCTGACCGTGCTCGATCAGAGGCGGCTCGGCCCGACCTCCTCGGCCATGGTGTACGGCGAGCTCGACGAGGCCCAGCGTGCGAAGGCCGCGGCGGCCGGCCTGGAGCTCGGCCCCGTCGGCATGCAGGAGTTGTTCATCCACCTGACCGGAGGCTCCCGATGAGGTTCCCCACCCGCCTGCTGACGGCGTTGTCGTTCTTCGGGGCGATGGTCTGGGCGGGCTTCTACGTCCTGGTCGTCGTGATCACCGTGACCATCGCGACCTTCGGGACGCTCACGCAGAGCGTGTGGGAGCAGGCCATGCAGGTGCCCCGCTGGTTCGTGCTGTCCGTCGGGGTGTCGCTGGTGACCCGGTTCATGCCGATGTACATCGCGAACGGGCAGACCCGGCGCGTCTTCGGCCTGCACGCCGCCGTCACCGCGCTGCTGCTCTCCGGGTTCTACGCGCTGCTCATGGTCGTGGGCTATCTGCTGGAGTGGCTCCTGTACGACCTGGCCGGCTGGACGCAGGCGCTCGACCGGCCCCACCTCTTCACCGAGCCCACACAGGTGCCGCTGGTCCTCGTCGAGTACCTGACGGAGTTCCTGGCCTGGACCGGCGCCGGGATCCTCATCGCGTCCGCGTACTACCGCTGGCGGGCCGGCGGCTTGCTGCTGTCGATCCCGCTCGGCGTCGGCCTGATCGCTCTCGCCGCGGAGGGGCTGGGCACCTACTACGGTCTGCCCTTGAACAACTTCAGGTTCGGGCTGAACCTCTCGCCCGCGCCCGCGGAGGCGATCGGGGCCGGATGCGTGGCGTTCGCCCTTGGGCTGGCGCTCAGCTGGCCGATCATCCGCGACGTGCCGCTGCGCGACAAGCTCACCTAGCCCGCTCGACGCCCACGGTGATCTCGTTGCCCAGCTTGTGGTCGCCCAGCAGGCCGAGGTCGTCGCCGCTCCAGAACCTGCCCGGGTCGTACCAGTTGGGGCGGCGGCCGGCCGGCAGCAGCCCCATCTCCTCGTAGGTGACGGCCACGACCTCGGCGCAGTAGGCGCGCTCCAGCGTGTGCTCGCTGATGCGGTGGCGCATGCGGGGGACGCGGCCGCGGGCCCAGCGCGCCGCCAGCCGTGCCGTGCTGGGGAACGGGGTGCCGTCGAGCCGAGCCACCGTGCGCAGGGCGGCGTCCTCCATCTCGGCCGTCGCCTGCGGCTCCAGCTGGCGCAGCCAGGCGCGCTGGCCGTAGCGGTTGGCCCAGACGGTGACCGCGTCGCGCAGGTCGTGCAGCTGGACCCCGCGGTGGTGGTCGCCGGACCACAGGTCGGGCAGCGACCTGCCGAGCTCGGCGTGCCACATCATCGGCGGCAGATCCTCGATCACGATCGCCATGCCCACATGGTTGACCGGGCTGTTGGTCATCGTCTGGATGGCGCGGTCGGGCACCGAGCGCCCCCGGAAGACCCACAGATCGCCGGTCCGGGTCAGGTTGACGGCCTCGTCGAGAGTCAGCACACCGCTAGCCTAGGCACATGCGCTGGTGGAAGATACTCGGTCTGGCCGGGATGGCGGGGGTCGCGGCCACGGGCGTGGCGATCGCGCGAGCCGAACGCCGCCGCCGGGCCTACACGCCCGAAGAGATCAGGCAGCGGCTGCGCAGCCGCGTCGAGCCGCCTCAGCCCGATCAGCCCGATCAGCCCGAGGGCCGCAGATCGTAGACGAAGACCACGTCCGGGTAGGCCGGGTTGTCGTCGTAGCCCTGTACACCGCCGAGGAACGCCCGGTGATAGTTGACCACCCAGGGCAGGGCCGCGGCGGCCTTCTGGTCGAGCACCCGGGTCGTGGCCCTGACGAAGCCGCGCTGCGCCGCGGCCCGGTCGGTCACCGAGAGCTGGGGCAGCGTGTCCAGCAGCTTGTCCGTGGCCGGGTCGTTGAGATAGGCCAGGTTGAAGACGGTCGGCGACTCGCTGTGGAAGACGTTGCCGAACCACGAGTAGCCGTCGGCGTAGTCGGGCCACCAGTACATGAGGAAGATGTCCTGCCCGCGCTTCTTGCCGAGGTCCCACTGTTCGAGCCAGGGCATCGCCCGGGCCTCCAGCGTGACGTTCAGCTCCTTGAGCGTCTCCGTCAGCAGGGTGGCCAGCACCTCCTGGTCGGCGTCGCCCTCGGCGTAGGTGAGGCTGAGCCGTAGCGGCCGTCCGGCGGGGCCGTAACCGGCCCGCTCCAGCAGCCGGGTCGCGGCCGCCAGGTCCTGCTTCGGCGCCCGGTCGGGCACGTGCCCGAACAGACCCTCCGGGATGACACCGCTGATCGGCGCCGCCGCGCCCCGGAGCGCCTTGATGACACCCCGGTAGTCGATGGCCTTCTGCACGGCCCGCCGTACCCGGAGGTCGGCCATCGGCCCGCTCTCGGTGTTGAACAGCAGCATCGCGGTCTGAAACGACGGGCGCCGTGAGGTCCGCACGCCGGGGTTGGCCTCGGCCTTGGCCTGCAGTCGCGGGCTGAGCCGGTCCACGAAGCTGACCTCGCCGCGCAGCAGGAGGCGCCAGGCCCGGTCCTCGTCGGGCACGACGCGGTACTTCACCGTGCCGTAGTGCGGGCGCTCCCACCCTCCCCAGTAGTCCTGGTACGAGGTGAGCGTGAGCTCCTCCTCCTTGCCCTTGGCCCAGGAGGCGACGGTGTAGGGACCCGTGCCGGCGTCCCGGCCGGCCTTGAACCACGTGCTCAGGTCGGCGGCGGCCTGGGTGTCGTAGATGTAGGCGGCGTAGCCGGCGGAGGCGACCAGATCCAGGGGGACCGGATACTTCAGGGTGAACGTCACGGTCAGCGGGTCGTCGGCCTTGATGTCGGACACGGCGTCCCAGATGTAGGCGGCGCCCTCGCCGAGCTTCATCGTGCGTTCGATCGACGACTTCACCGCCGCCGAGTCGAAGGGCCTGCCGGTGTGGAAGGTCACACCGGGGCGCAGGGTGAACATCCAGACCTTGCCGTCGCCGGACGAGCGCCACGAGGTGGCCAGGCGGGGGCTCGCCTTCTTGGTCACCGGGTTCCAGACGGTCAGGGTCTCGTAGATGTTCTGGTGGGCGATGATCTCGTTGGAGTAGGAGGTGGCGGGGTCCCAGTCGGTGATGACGTCGAGATTCTGCACGATGACGAACGCCGACTCCGCCTTCGGCGCCTGCGCGACCTCTGCGGGGGCTGAGCACGCCGCGATGGAGAGCGCCAGCGCGGCAACCGCTACGAGACGACGGCGCAACGCAACTCCCTCTGTGACGGATGTAGGCGAAACCTACTGCAAGATCATATTGGAGTGCTCAAAAGTCCTGAAAAATTAGGACTTCCGGAGATCGAATTGCTATTCTCGTCCCGCTAGCCGAGATCGTCCCGTCCGGGGTTCACGTGCAGGGGACCGACCGGAAGAGGTGCCATGGGTCGCAGCCGCACGATCCGCATGAAGATCATCGGCCTCCTGCTGGTCCCACTGGCCTCGATGGTGGTGCTTTGGGGGGTTCTCACAGTCGTCACGGCAGGTGAGGGCCTTGAATTACGCCAGTACAAGACATTCTGGACCAATCTTCGTCATCCCGCCTACCAGCTCACCGCCGAACTCCAGCGCGAACGTCTGGGCTCCGTCCAGCTGCTCCGCTCCGGCGGCTCGACCGGCGAGTCGGCCCTCACCGCGCAGCGCTCCCGCACCAACACGGCCGTCGATCGGTTCCGGCAGCTCTCCAGCCGCTCCATGAACACCTCCGAGGAGATCGGCACCTCGGTGGAAGCGGTGCTCACGCAGCTCAACCGCCTCGACGTGTTCAGAGGCGAGATCGACGCGGGCCTGTCCGACCGCATGCACGCGATCGAGGCGTACAACGGCATCACCGACGCGCTGTTCGGCCTGCACCGGCACGTCGCGTTCATCGACGACATCCCGATCTACGAGCAGTCACGCGTCGTGATCGACCTCAGCTACGCCAGAGAGCTGCTGACCCGGGAGCAGGCCCTCGCCGCGGGGCCCACCACGGAGGTCGAGCGCCGCCTGTTCACCCAGCTGGTCGGCAACCGCCGATTCCTCATCGACCAGGCGTTGACCGAGCTCGACCCCGGCCTGCGCAACACCCAGGTCTCGATCATCACCTCGCCCGCCTACCAACGCATGCGGTTGATGGAGGACCAGATCAGCGCGGGCGGCACTCCGCGCGCCTGGCTCAGCACGACCGAGGAGCTCAGCAAGGCGTTCCTGGAGGCCCAGATGCGGGCCAGCGCGCTGCTGTCCGAGCGGGCCGAGCCGGTGGCCGACTCGGTGCTCACGCGCGCCTTCGTGCTGGCCGGCACCTGTTTCGTGCTGGTGATCGTGTCGATCGTGTTCTCGCTGCGGATGGGCACCCGGCTGTCGAAGGAGCTGGGCGCGCTGCGGCTGGCCGCGCTCGAGGTGGCCGAGAAGCGCCTGCCGCAGGTCGTGGCGAAGCTGCGCAGGGGCGAGGCCGTCGAGGTGCCCGAGCTGTCGGTGGCCAGCACCACGGCCGAGATCGACGACGTGGGCAAGGCCTTCTCCACCGTCCAGCAGACCGCCGTCGAGGCCGCGGTCGGCCAGGCGCAGCTGCGCGAGGGCGTCGGCCACGTCTTCCGCAACCTGGCCAGGCGGAGCCAGACCCTGCTGCACCGCCAGCGCATCCAGCTGGAGGGGATGCAGCACCGGGCCACGGACCCGCACGACCTCGACGACCTGTTCCGCCTGGATCACCTGACCACCCGGATGCGCCGCCACGCCGAAGGTCTGATCATCCTGTCCGGCGCCACACCTGGCCGGGGCTGGAGCAAGCCCGTGTCGCTGCTCGACGTGGCGCGCGGCGCGACCGCCGAGGTCGAGGACTACCAGCGGGTCGTCATCGAACCGATGCCCGGCCACCGTTTGGCCGGACCGGTCGTAGGTGACATGATCCATCTGATCGCCGAGCTCATCGAGAACGCCACCGTCTACTCGCCGCCGCACACCACGGTCCACGTGCGCGGCGAGGTGGCGGCCCGCGGCTTCGCCTTCGAGGTCGAGGATCGCGGGCTCGGAATGAGCTCTGAGGAGCTGGCCGACTTCAACGAGCGGCTGGTCAGCCCACCGGAGTTCGACCTGGCCGACAGTGACCGGCTCGGCCTTTTCGTCGTCTCCCGCCTGGCCGCCAGGCATGACATCCGCGTAACGTTGCGCGGTTCACCATATGGAGGGACCACCGCCATCGTGCTGATCCCGGCAGAACACGTGAGCGCTCCGCCTGCCGAGCCGACGGAGCCCGCCAAGGAGCCCGGCCGTCCCATGCGGGTGGTGCAGGGTGAATGACGAGCGCTGGCTGGACGAGGCCGCGGGGCCGATCGTCCCCGCCTACCTGCTGACCAAGGGCCGTACCATCCCCGCGAGCGAGTCGATCGACCTCATCGCGGTGATCATCACGTCCGGCGGGCTCACCCCGCCGGTCGGCCTCGGCCCCGAACATCTGATCATCATGCAGAAGTGCACGAAACCGACCCGGCTCGTCGACGTGGCGGCCGAGCTCAACCTGCCGATCGGCGTGGTGCGGGTGCTGGTCGGCGACCTGCACGCGCAGAAGCTCGTCCAGGTCGAGCTGCCGCCGCCCGCGCCCGACGCCACCGTGCTGCTCGAGGTGATCAACGGGCTGAAGGCCCTCTGAGCGCCGCTCACCCCTCCGGCACGTCCTCCCGTTCCCGAACGCCGCTCAAGCCGCCGAGTACGTCCTCCGCGCGGTGGCAGGCCACCTGACGGTCCGCCACCTCCCGGAGGGCGGGCGCCCGCTCGCAGGCCGCCGCGGCCAGCGGGCAGCGCAGCCGGAACGCGCAGCCCGTCTCGGCCGGCCTGGCCTCCGTCCGGCCCCGCGCCACGGGCGGCGGCCCGCCCAGCTTCGGTACGGCGTCGCGGAGCGCGAGCGTGTAGGGATGGGCCGGCCGGTCGAGCAGCTCGGCCGTGGGCCCGGCCTCGACGACGTGCCCCGCGAACAGGACGTGCGAGGTGCGGCAGAGCCGGCCGACCACGGCCAGGTTGTGCGTGATGAGCAGGCGTTCGGTTTTCAGCGAGGCGAGCAGGTCGAGGATCCGCGCCTGGACGGTGACGTCGAGCGCGCTGGTGGGCTCGTCCAGGATGAGCAGCCGTGGGCCGACCGCGAGCGCCCTGGCGATCACCACGCGCTGACGCTGGCCGCCGGACAGCTGGTGGGGCCTGCGCTCGGCCAGCTCGGGAGCCAGGCCGACCTGGCGGAGCAGCTCGGGCACCCGGTGCCGCTCGCCTCTGGGCAGGCCCTCGGCGACCGAGCCGCCTATCCGCATCCTGGGGTCGAGGGCCTCGGCCTGGAAGACGGGCTGAACGTCCTTGCGGAACCGCCTTTGGTCAACTTTTTTCAGCGTTTGATCGCCGTACCAGATATTTCCGGACATGGGGGTGAGGAGGCCGAGGAAGGCGCGCGCCAGCGTGGTCTTGCCCGAGCCGCTCTCACCGATCAGGCCCACGCCGCCCTCGGTGATGTCGAGGGTGACGTCGTGGACGACGGGGGTCCTGCCGTAGCCGAGTGTCACGCCCTCCGCCCTGAGCATCGTCACGGCAGCGCCTCCAGCAGCTCGCGGGTGTAGGGGTGGGACGGCTCCGCGAGCACGACGGCCGCCTCGCCGGCCTCCACGACCTCGCCGTCCTTCATGACCAGCACCCGGTCGGCGATCGTCGAGACGAGCGCCAGGTCGTGCGAGACGAGCAGCAGGGCCAGCCCGCGTTCCTCGCGCAGCCGCCGCAGCACGCCCACCACCTCGGCCTGCACGGTCACGTCGAGCGCGCTGGTGGGTTCGTCGGCCAGGATCACCTCGGCGCCGAGCGCGATGGCCAGCGCGATGGCGAACCGCTGCGCCTGCCCGCCGGAGATCTCGTGCGGATAGCGGCGCAGGATCCGGTGCTCCAGCATGACCGTCTCCATGGCGTCCCGCATGACCTGCTCGATCAGCCCGCCGCCGACGCCGTGCAGCTTGAGCGCGCGCCGCATCAGGGTGCCGAGGCGGGTCGCCGGGCTGAGCGCGGCCTGGGGGGACTGCATGACCAGGGCGACCCGGGCGCCGCGGATCTCGCGCAGCCGGCGCGGAGCGGCCTGGAGCACGTCGACGCCGCAGACCCGGACGTGTCCCGAGACGTGGGCGCCCTCGGTGAGGCCCAGCAGCGACAGCAGGGTGGTCGACTTGCCCGAGCCGCTCTCCCCCACGATCGCCACGCACTCCCCCTCACGCACGTCCAGTTCGGGGACCCGGGCGACCGTCCGCTCGCCGTACCTCACCTGGAGGTCGCGCACCTCGATCATGTCCGTACGCTCCGGGGGTCCAGGGCGCCCCGCAGTCCCTCGCCCAGCACGTTGAACGCGAACGCCGTCACCAGGATGGCCAGGCCGGGGAAGGTGACGGCCCACCAGTTCGTGGTGAACAGCGTCTGGCTCTGAACCACCATCAGCCCCCACTCCGCCGTCGGCTCCTGGGCCCCCACCCCCAGGTACGACAGCGCGGCCGCGATCAGGATGACGCCGCCCGCGTCCAGTGAGATCTGGACCAGCACGGGGGTGAGCGCGTTGGGCAGCACGTGCCTGAGGATGATCATCGGGGCGGGCACGCCCAGGCAGCGCGCGGCGTCCACGTAGCCGCGGGTGGCGATCGAGGCGGCCGTCGACGCGGCCAGCCGGGCATACCAGGGCCACCAGGTGACCGCGATGGCCACGATCACGGTGGTGACGCTCGGCCCGAGCACCACGGCCAGCGCCACCGAGAGCAGCAGCGCGGGGAACGCCAGGAACACGTCCGTGATCCGCATGATCACGTCGCGGATCCAGCCGCCCGCGTATCCGGCGACGACTCCCAGCGTGACGCCGACGCCGGCCGACAGGGCGAGCGTCGCCACGGCGATGATCAGCGAGGTCCGCCCGCCGTGCATGACCCTGGTGAGCAGGTCGCGGCCCAGGCTGTCGGTGCCGAACCAGTGCTCGGCGCTCGGCGGCGACAGCCCGAGGACCGGATCCAGCCGGTCGGCGGGATAGGGGGCGAGCCACGGCGCGAGGACGGCGGCCAGCGTGATGAGCACGATGAGCACCGCGCCGAGCAGCGCCAGCCGATCGGTGATCCTCGGCAGTGTACGGCGCAGCGGCACGTCCAGCGCCGGCCCGAGCGCCCCCCTCACCGGGCCCTCGCTCTCGGGTCCACCACGCCCTGCAGGACGTCGACCACCAGGTTGGCCAGCACGTACATCACCGCGACGAGCAGCGTGACGCCCGCGATCGCCGGTGTGTCCGCGTGGCTGATCGACTGGACGGCGTACCTGCCGAGCCCCGGCCAGTTGAACACCGCCTCAACCAGGAACCCGTTGACGATCGCGTACGCGAAGACCAGGGCGATCAGCGACAGCACCGGGCTGAGGGCGGGCCGCAGCGAGAACCTGGTCAGGATCGACGTCTCGGTGAAGCCGAGGGCGCGCTCCAGCCGGGTGTGGTCCTGGCCGGCCTCCTCGATGAGCGCGGCCCTGGTCATCTGCGCGATCACGCCCATGGGGTAGGCCGCGACGACCAGGGTGGGCAGCACCAGATGTTCGAGGGTGCTGGTGAAGATGGGCCAGTTGCCGGTGATGAGCGCGTCCACGATGGTGATGTTGGTCCACAGGGTGAGCGGGCTCGTGGTGTCGAGGGCGCGGTCGTACTCCCCGGCGACGGGAAACCAGTCGAGGTGGCCGGCGAACACCGTCTGCAGGGTCAGGGCCAGCCAGAACACCGGTACGGAGACGACCAGCATGCTGGTGACCCGTACCCCAAAGTCCGGAAATTTCGCCTTATAGCGGGCGGCGAGCACCCCGACCGGAACGCCCACCACGATCGCGAGGAGCAGGGCCGCGCCGACCAGCTCCAGTGAGGCCGGGAACGCCTGGAACAGGTCGTCCAGGACCGGCTGCCGGGTCCGCAGGCTGGTGCCCCAGTCGCCGGTCACGAGATCGCGGACGTAGTTCCAGAGCTGCACCGGCAGCGGGTCGTCCAGCCCGAACCTCTCCCGCGCGGCGGCGAGCTGCTCGGGCGTGGCCTTCGGCCCGGCGAAGGCCACCGCCGGATCGCCCGGCACCACCCGCATGATGACGAAGGTGAGCGCGACCACGCCGGCCACGACCAGGAACGCCTGGCCGAGCCGACGGGTCAGGTAACGCGGCATCGGTCAGCCGGCGGACGAGAGCTCGTGGAAGAAGACCACGTTGGGGTAGGCCGGATTGTCGGTGTACCCCTGCACGTCCGCCGACAGCGCGCGCTGGTAGGTCTGCACGTACGGCACCGCCACGGCGGCCTCGTCCTGGATGATCTTCTTCTGCAGGTCCGTGTACGCCTGGCTCGCGGCCAGCGGGTCCGTGGCCGACAGCTCCGGCAGCGCGTCGATCGCCTTGTCGATCGCGGCGTTCTTCAGGTAGGAGAGGTTGAACTGCGGCTTGTCCGCGCTCCTGAAGACGTTGAAGAACCACGAGAAGGCGTCGGCGTAGTCCGGATACCAGTACATGACGAACACGTCCTGGCCCTGCTTCTTGCCGAGGTCCCACTGCGCGTTCCAGGCCATCGGCTTGGCCTGCAGGGTCACGTTGAGCTGCTTGAGCGTCGTGCTGAGCAACGTCACCAGCAGCTTCTGGTCCTCGTCGCCCTGGGCGTAGGTGAGGGTCAGCTTCAGCTCCTTGAGATCGGGACCGTAGCCCGCCTCGGCGAGCAGCTCCTGCGCCCTGGCCAGGTCCTGCTTGGGCTCCAGGCCCGAGGAGTGGCCGAGCAGCCCCTGCGGCACCAGGCCGGAGCCCTTCTGCCCGGCGCCCTTGAGCGCCGCCGTCAGTCCGTCGTAGTCGACCGCGAGCTGCAGCGCCTGCCGCACCTTGACGTCCTTGGCCGGGCCTGCCGCCGTGTTGAACAGCATCAGCAGGTTCTGGAACGACGGCCGCTGCGCGGTGCGCACGCCCTCGGTCATGCCGGCCTGCTCGAACAGCTGCGGGTTGAGCCGCTGGACGAAGTTCACCTCGCCCTTCTGCAGCAGCTGCCAGGCGGTGGTGATCTCCGGAGTGACACGGAAGGCCACCTTCCTGTACTGCTCGGGCTTCCAGCCGCCCCAGTAGTCCTCGTACGCCTTCAGCGTGAGCTCGGTCTCCTTGCCCTTCTGCCAGCTGTCGATGGTGTACGGGCCGGTGCCGGCGTCGATCTCGCCCTTCTCCAGTTTGTCGGCGACCGCGGTGTCGTAGATGTAGGCCGCGTAGCCGGAGGAGGCGATCAGGTCGAGCGGGACGGCGTACTTGAGGGTGAACTTGAGCGTCGAGGCGTCGACGGCGTCGATCTTGTCGACCGCGGCCCAGATGTAGGCGGCGCCCGCGTTCGTCTTGATGGTGCGTTCGATGGCCTTCTTGGCCGCCTCGGCGTCGAGCTTCGCGCCCGTGTGGAACGTGACCCCCTCGCGCAGCTTGAACGTCCACTCCTTGCCGCCGGCGGCCGACGACCACTCGGTGGCCAGGCGCGGCTCGGGCTTCTGCGACTCGGCGTTGTACCTGGTCAGGCCCTCGTAGATGTTGGACATGGCGACGATCTCGTTGGAGTACGAGCTCGCCGGGTCCCAGTCGGTCACGACGTCGAGGTTCGGCGCGTAGACGAACGTGGCGTCGTTGGCCTGCGCGGCCGCGGACTGCGTGGTGCTGCCGCTCGGCTGGGGTGTGCCGCCGGCGCCCCGGACCTGGCCGCCCGCGCACGCGGAGGCTGCCAGAACCACGGCCCCGGTCACTCCGGCTACGAGCAGACGCTTGTGCCAGCGCATGGTGGGGGGATCCTTTCGATTCGTCACCGGGCGAGAGGTCCGGCGGCTTTGACGTGTACCCGCACGGCGGGTTCCGAGAGGTAGCTCAGCGGCACCTCGAGCAGGTCGACGATCTCGACCTGGCCGGGGTCCGCGCCCGCGGCGACCGCTCGGGCCGCCGCCTCCTCCTTGACCCTTTCGATCGCCTTCGACCGGCTTTCGCCCGCAGGCAAGATCGTATCGATTCTGCCGCTCGCCAGCGCGATCGCGGCCCCCACGGCATTGGCCACCTCGGCGTGCTCCGGCCGGACGACGCGGCTCGCGCCGGGGAGCTCCGCGGGCAGCAGGAAGGCCCCGCCCCCCACCGCCACCAGCGGCCGGTCGGCCCGGCGCAGGGCCATGCGGTCCACCGCGTCGCCGACCATGGCGTCGGCGATCGCGATCGCCCTTTCCACAGTGTCTCTGAATATTTCCGACATGTCGGATATCTGGTCAGTCGGGGCACCGCCGGTGGCCGTCCTGGCGGCCACCGGCAGGCGCTCACGCCAGCCGGACGTGCCGGGAGGGGTACGGCCGGCGGCCACGGCCACGTCCGTCATCGTGATCGTCGTCCCGCCGAACACCAGCGCCTCCTCGGCGATCCGGTAGCCCACGGAGTCAGGGCCGACGCCCTCCGGCCTGACCACGGTGCCGCCTCCCAGCGCGATGGCCAGGATGTCCGGCATGCGGAAGTTGGTGAGCACCCCGCCGATCTCCACCGCCGCCGCCGACTCTCTCGGGAACCCGCCGACCAGCACGCCCAGGTCGGTGGACGTCCCGCCCACGTCGGCCACGATCGCGTCGCCCACGCCCGACAGGAACGCCGCGCCGCGCAACGAGTTGGCCGGGCCGGAACCGATGGTCGACACCGGCAGCCGCGCCGCGTGCTCCACCGTCATCAGCGTGCCGTCGTTCTGCGCGAGGTACGGCCGCGCCGCCAGCCCGCGTTCGGCCAGCGCGGTGACCAGGGCCTCGGTGACGTGGGCCGCCACGCCGTACAGGGCCGCGTTGAGCACCGTCGCGTTCTCGCGCTCCAGCAGGCCGAGCGAGCCGATCTCGTGACTCACCGAGACGGGCAACCCGTACTCCCGCCTGACCAGCTCCTCGACGGCCCGCTCGTGCTCCGCGCTCGCCGGGCTGAACACGCTGGTCACCGCGACCGCGTCCGCCTCCAGGCCGTCCAGGAACCGGCGGATCGCGCCGAGGTCGAGCGGCCCGATCTCGCGGCCGTCGACGTAGTGGCCGCCGGGGACGATCGCCTCCCCCGCCGACACCGCCGCGCGGAGGTCAGCCGGCCAGTCGCAGAGCGGCGGCACGGCCGTGGTGGCGGGGGCGCCGAGCCTCAGCACGGCCACCCGGCCCAGGTTCCGCCGCTCCAGGATCGCGTTGGTCGCGTGCGTGGTGCCCAACATGACCCGCGAGACCCGCCCCCAGGAGCCGCGCGGATCCGAGGCAGACTGCCCAGACCTGAGCGGGTCTAGGGCGGCCCGTCCGGACACGAGCGGATCCGAGGCGGCCCGTCCGGGCAGTTCCGCGAGTACGGCGTCCAGTGCGGCCCGCAGCCCCTCGGTCACGTCCGGGGTGGTCGGCCGCTTGGCCTTGGCCACCACCCGGTCGGCGGCGTCGAGGATCACCGCGTCGGTGTTCGTGCCGCCGACGTCGATCCCGATGCGCAGCGCCCCCTCAGCCACCCGACTCCTCCTTGGCCAGTTCCTCGATCGGCACGTAGTCCAGGTCGTAGCCGAACGCCCTCGGCCCGGCCGTGTCGAGGCCCTTCGGCGTGCGCCAGAGCGGATCGCAGGGCCAGGCGAGCACCGTGACGCGCTGGCCGTACCTGAGCCCCTCGGTCGGGACGGCGGCGGCCGTCTCGGTGTCGACCACCGTGATCAGGTCCGGCACCATGGCCTTGACCTGGCCGTCCTCCAGGGCGACGAGGTTCTCGTTCTGGAGTTCCAGGGTGAGGACGCGGTCGCGGTCGTCGCCGGTGCCGTCGATCGTGGCCGTGCCTCTGACGAACCCGCCGGCGGTGCGGCGCTCGACGTCGGTCAGCTTTCCGGTGATCAACCTGACGGCGCCGAGTTCGGCGCGCAGCGCGCGCAGCGGCTCCGCCGTACGCTCCGTGGATCTGCCGATGGCGATCGCGCGCGAGACCGTGCCCTCGATGACCGCGCCGCGTGCTCCGGCGGCGGTGAGCACGTAGTCGGCCATCAGCGCGTGCGAACCGGCGGCCACGCAGACGGCCCGCGCCAGCCGTTCCGACCAGAGACCGTCGATGGGGCGGATCGTCACGACGTTCCCCACGATGTCCGACATGATGACGAGGTCGGCGGGGAGCCCGGCCACGTACATCGACACCATCTGTACCTCGGGGAAGGCCCGCCCCATGCCGTCGGCGTCCAGCAGCGGCAGGCCGAGTTGCGCGGCCCAGGCGACGGGCGCGACACCGTTCGAGCCACCGATCTCCGACGACATGACCGCGCTCGGCGGCCGGCCGAAGATCCGCTCGACCTCCTCGGCGATCCGCCGGGGCTCGTCCTCGCCGTGGATCATCTCCTGGCTGACGGTCGGCGCGCCGATGCCGGACAGCGGCACGACCAGCGCGTCGTCGGGCAGCTCCGCCAGCGCGACGAGCGGCACCTCCCCGTACGCCTGGATCGCCCGTTTCGCCGCCAGCGCTCCGGTGCGAACGTCTCCCCCGCCTCCGGTGCCCAGCACGGCGCATCCTCGGGCGAGCGCCGGAATGTCATCCACATCAATGGTGCTCATATGGCGACACAACCAAGCACAAACCAACTCATTACGCCAGTCGGGCAATCGTCCCCGGAGCCGACTTAAGCCCGTGAACTCCCGTTTCTCCGTCTGGGATGACCACCGGCTGGGACTCTTGTCAGGCCATGTCCGAAGCCAGTGACGCGTTCCGCCGGGTCGTGCTGCTCGCCGCCCACCACCACACCGATCTCGACGCCGCGGCCCGGCTCATGACCGCGCACGCCTGGGTCGGAGGCGGTGCGCCGCGCTTCGCCGCCTCCCTCGCCACCCACCGCGGCTCCGTCCAGTCGGCGCTCACCCTCGCGCTCTCCTCCCTGTCCCAGGCAGTGACGCGAGCGGGCGCGCCGGCGCCCGCGATCCCGCACCTCGTCACCCGGCCGCCCCAGGTGGCGGTCGCCCCCGCCGTGCACGGGCCGTTCCGCGGCATCGACACCCGGGCCATGTCCGGCCTGGTCAGCGCGCTCGACTCCGCCGCCGATCGCCTCACTGCGGCGGGCGAGCGCCTCCGGGCCGAACTGACCGCCCTCGCCCTTCCCGCCTCCCCCGCCTGGACCGTCCTGCGGGCCGCCGAGTGGTCGGCCACCCAGTCTCCCGACCTGCGCCGCCGCCTGGCGAAGATTCAGCGCACCCACCCCTGGATTCCCTCCGGCGTGGCCGCCCACGACCTCTTCGGCTCCCCCTCCCTCCCCTGCGACGCCCTCCTGGCCAGGCTGGCGGCGGGAGACCCGGCGTCCCTGTCCGAGTTGCTCGCCCTCCGCGACGCCGCACTGCCCGCCCGGGTCAACGCCTGGTGGCACGCGCTCGCCCCCGGCACGCGGCTACGGCTCACCACCCTGCCCAGCTTCGGCTCGCTCGACGGCCTGCCGGCCGCCGTACGCGACCAGGCCAACCGCCACCGGCTCGCCGCCGAGAAGGCCCGGCTCACGGCCCTGCTGGACACCGTCTACGGCCCGGCCGCCTTCGCCTCGATCGCCGCCGACCTGCGTGCCTTGGCCCCGCCCCGCGCCCTGCTGGCCCACGAGGAGGCGGCGCGGCGCCTGGCGAGCATCTCCATGATCGAACACGCCTTCGCGGTGGCCGGCACCTCCGGCCATCCTCCCGCCTACCTGCTCTCCTTCGACCTCACCGGCACCGGCCGGCTCGTGGTCTCCTGGGGCGACCCCGACGCCGCCGACATCACCGTCACGTACGTGCCCGGCCTCAACAGCAGGCTGAGCGGCTTCGCCGGCGACATCGACCGCGCCCGCCTGCTGTGGCAGCAGTCCCAGGCCACCGCCGGCGCCCGTACGATCGCCTCGATCGCCTGGCTCGGCTACGACGCCCCCCAGCTCGCCGGCACCTTCACCCCGGGCGCCTCGGTGGCCGGCGACGCCCCGGCCGCACGCGGCGCCGTCGAACTGGCCGCGTTCGCCGACGGTCTGACGGCGGCACGCACCTCCCCCGGCCGACACGTCGTCCTCGGCCACAGCTACGGCTCCCTCGTCACCGGCAAGGCCGCCCGGCTCCGGCCCGGCAAGCTGGCCGACGAGCTCATCTTCGTCGGCAGCCCGGGCGTGGGCGTCGACCACGCCGGCGAGCTGGGCGTGCCCCGCGGGCACGTATGGGTCGGCGAAGACGCCAACGACCCCGTCGCCAAACTCGGCCGTTTCGGCCGAGACCCCGGCTCCGCGGCCTTCGGCGCCCGCCACTTCCCGGTAGGCCGCAACCTCCTCCAAGACGCCCACTCCTCCTACTGGAACCCCCATTCCGCATCTCTGCGTAATTTGGCACGTATCACGACTGGCGCTTATCACGAGATCGAGTCTGTGGAGCGGGCGATCCAGCCTCAAGCACTACTTCCATATTTTCTAGCGCCTGAAGGATGATTCGATGCTTCGTTTCGTCATTCCAATGATCATCCTTCTCGCAGCATGTTCAGGGCGAGCGACAAACAAAACCATCACTCAAGAGCAGGCCATTTCTCGAGTCGAAGAGCTCATCCGCGATACCGTTGAAAGCCTGAACCCTAAACCAGACCTCGAGCTCATTCCATACTCAGCCGTACCGAATCCATGTAGTTACTCCAAGGACGGACAGCCACAAAAATACACAAGTACTCGCGCATACTGGCTTCGCTATAAGGCGAAATCCGCGCCCCTCACTATCGCTCAGCAAGTGATGCGCCACTGGCAGGATCAAGGACACCTCATCACCTCTACCGGAGGATTCGAGGTGAGTCATCCCAGTGTGGGCGGCAAGTCTCAGCCGGACGGCTACACGCTGGCTCTGGTCTGGACCGAAGGGGATGGGCTTTATCTTGCCGCCACGTCTCCCTGCCTGTGGCCGGACGGCAAGGCACCGGACCCGGCGGGATAAACCCGTTGCCCCGCCCAGCCCAGGCCCGGCAAGCTGAAGAGCACCAGCCCCCCGAAAGGACCCCGTCATGACCGAGCGGCGAATGCGACGACGCACCGCCGCACCGGCGTGCCTGGAGAGCACTCGAAGCTGAAGTATCCAGGGACCCAGCGGGTGGGGGCGCTGGCGTGCCCGGCGGTTTCATAAGCCGCTCCAGGCGGGTTCGATTCCCGCACCCGCCACCAGGCCTTCGTGGCGCAGTGGATAGCGTGCCTGCTTGCGGAGCAGGAGGTCGCTGGTTCGATTCCAGCCGGAGGCGCAGGGAAGGGAAGACAGGCATGCGGATCGCGGTGGCAGCCGACAGTGTGGACGGTGTCGCGCGGCGGGTGGTCGAGAGGCTGCGCGACGGCGGGCACGAAGTGATCACCCATGGGGCGCTCAACGCCGACGAGCGTGACGACTGGGCGTGGGCTTCCGAGGCGGCGGCCCGCGACGTGAGCGAGGGACGGGCCGATCAGGCGGTCGTGTGCTGCTGGACCGGCACGGGGGCGTCGATCGCGGCGAACAAGGTGCCCGGAGTGCGAGCCGCCCTCTGTGTCGACGCCTATTCGGCGGGCGGCGCGCGCAAGTGGAACGACGCCAACGTGCTGGCGCTCAGCCTGCGGCTCACCTCGGAGGTCGTGCTCGACGAGATCCTCGACGCGTGGCTCGCCGGCCGCCCGAGCACGGACGACGCCGATCGGGCGAACGTCTCCCACCTCGACGAGATCTGAGCCGTCCCCGGCGCTCCCATGTGGGCGGGTCTATGCTCGTCCAGTGGCTGACCTACGGTGCACACACTGCGGCGCGAACGGCCTTGAGGCCGGGTTCATCATGGACTCGGGGGAGCATGGCAAGGGCTTCTCCCGATGGGTCGAGGGCCGGTTGGAGCGGGGCATCTTCGGCGGCGCCAAGCTGCTGGGTCGGACGAAGCGGGAGATAACCGCTTATAGGTGCTCGCATTGCTTCCATCTCGAGCTGTTCGCGGACGATCCGTCCTGAGCGATGGCCGACACGGCCGGCCGTGTTTCGCGCCCAGCGACGCGGGAGGCCGGCAGGCAACCTGGATCCGGCTCGGCGGGGCATCGGAAATCGTCGGTGGCGCCCTTTAGGGTTCTCGGCATGACCGATGTGCTGCTGCGGGGCGGTCGCCCCTGGGGGCGGGAGTCCTCTGCCGACATCCTGATCCGTGGCGGGCAGATCGACCACGTGGGCTCCGGCGTGGACGCTCCCGACGCGAGCGTCATCGACATCACCGGCCAACTGGTCCTGCCCGGCCTGGTCGAGGCCCACTGTCACCTTGACAAGACCCTCTACGGCGGGCCATGGGTGCCACACTCCGCCGACGACACGCTGGCAGGCCGCATCGGCAACGATCTGAGCCGCCGGGCCGAGCTGGGCGTGCCCAGCGTCGAGCGCGTCACCGCGCTGCTGCGGCGGATGAGCGCCTATGGCACCACGCAGGTGCGCACGCACACCGACATCGATCCGCTGGTGGGTCTGCGCGGAGTGGAGGCCGTCCGCGAGGCGGCGGCGGGCGTTCCGGTCGACGTGCGTCAGGTGGCGTTTCCCCAGCACGGCCTGCTCACCAATCCCGGCACCGCGGAGTTGCTGGAGGAGGCGCTGAAGGGCGGCGTCGAGGCGGTCGGCGGCCTCGATCCCGCGGGGATCGACCGTGACCCCGTCCGCCATCTCGACCTGATCTTCGGCCTGGCCGAGAGATACGGCGCCCACCTCGACATTCACCTGCACGACGGCGGCTCCCTCGGCGGCTGGGAGCTGGAGCTCATCACCGAGCGCACCAGGGTCCTCGGTCTGGGGGGCAGGGTGACGGTCAGTCACGCCTACGCGCTCGGCCAGCTCGACGACGCCCATCTCGACCGGTTGGCGCACGGCTTCGCCGAAGCCGGGGTGGCCCTGGCCACCGCCGCCGTCTACAGCTTTCCCGTGCCCCCGCTCAAGAGGTTGCGCGCGGCGGGGGTCACGGTGGCCTGCGGCCACGACGGCGTCCGCGACCTGTGGGGGCCCTACGGCAGCGGCGACATGCTGGAGCGGGCCATGCACCTCGCCTATCGCAGCACGTTCCGCGCCGATGACGACATCGAGCTGGCTCTGGAGGCCGCCACCTACGGGGGCGCGCGTGTCCTCGGACTGGAGGGCTACGGGCTCGCCCCGGGCGATCGGGCCGATCTCGTCGTGGTGCCGGCGAGCGGGCCGGCGGAGGCGGTGGTCGTTCACCCAGCGCGCACTCTGGTCATGAAGGACGGCACTGTCCTGCACAATTGACCGGCGGGACCATCGAAAGGCAGGCAAGTGCTCTCTATTCACCAGCGGATCGCGGAAGAGCTCGGCGTACGCGAGGGGCAGGTGCGCTCGGCGGTCGAGCTGCTCGACGGCGGGGCCACGGTTCCGTTCATCGCCCGCTACCGCAAGGAAGCCACCGACGCCCTCGACGACGCGCAACTGCGCACCCTTGAGGAACGGCTGCGCTACCTACGCGAGCTGGACGAACGCAGGGCGGCGATCCTCGAGTCGATCGAGTCCCAGGGCAAGCTCGACGATGAGCTGCGCGCGCAGATCATGGCGGCCGAGACCAAGGCCCGCCTCGAGGACATCTACCTGCCGTACAAACCCAAGCGGCGCACCAAGGCGCAGATCGCCCGTGAGCTGGGGCTGGAGCCGCTGGCCGACCAGTTGCTCGCCGATCCCTCGCTCGACCCGGCGACGGTGGCCGAGGGGTTCGTCGCCGAGGGCGTGGCCGACGCCGGGGCGGCGCTGGAGGGCGCGCGGGCGATCCTGATCGAGCGGTTCGCCGAAGACGCCGACCTCATCGGCGGCCTTCGCGAGCAGCTGTGGAGCCGTGGGCGGCTGGTCTCCAAGGTGCGCGAGGGCAAGGAGGAGGCGGGGGCCAAGTTCTCCGACTACTTCGAGTTCGGTGAGCCGTTCACCAAGCTGCCGTCGCACCGCGTCCTGGCGATGTTCCGGGGCGAGAAGGAAGAGGTTCTGAGCGTCACGCTGGAGCCCGACGACAGCCCCGAGTACGAGATGCGCATCGCGTCCCGCTTCGGCGTCTCCGATCAGGGCCGCCCCGCCGACCGCTGGCTCAACGAGACCGTCCGCTGGGCCTGGCGCACCCGCATCCTGGTGCACCTCGGCATCGACCTGCGGATGCGCCTGTGGCAGGCCGCCGAGGACGAGGCGGTGCGGGTGTTCGCCACCAACCTGCGCGACCTGCTCCTCGCCGCTCCCGCCGGCACGCGCGCCACCATGGGGCTCGACCCGGGCCTGCGCACCGGCGTGAAGGTGGCCGTGGTCGACGCGACGGGCAAGGTCGTCGACACGGCCACCATCTATCCGCACGAGCCCAAGCGGCAGTGGGACCAGTCGCTGGCCGTGCTCGGCGCGCTGGCGCAGAGGCACGGGGTCGAGCTGATCGCGATCGGCAACGGCACGGCTTCGCGCGAGACCGACAAGCTCGCGGCCGAGCTGGTCACGAAGATGCCGTCGATCACCAAGGTCGTGGTCTCCGAGGCGGGTGCCTCGGTCTACTCCGCTTCGGCCTACGCCTCGCAGGAGTTGCCCGAGCTCGACGTCTCGCTGCGCGGCGCGGTCTCCATCGCGCGCCGCCTGCAGGATCCGCTGGCCGAGTTGGTCAAGATCGACCCCAAGTCGATCGGCGTCGGCCAATACCAGCACGACCTGGCCGAGACCAAGCTGTCGCGGTCGCTCGACGCGGTGGTCGAAGACTGCGTCAACGCCGTCGGCGTCGACGTCAACACGGCCAGCGCCCCGCTGCTCACACGCGTGTCGGGCATCGGCTCCACGCTGGCGGAGAGCATCGTGCGGCACCGCGACGGCAACGGCCCGTTCCGGTCGCGCACGGCGTTGAAGGAGGTGCCGCGGCTCGGGCCCAAGGCGTTCGAGCAGTGCGCGGGGTTCCTGCGCATCCCTGACGGCGACGACCCGCTCGACGCGTCCAGCGTGCACCCCGAGGCCTACCCGGTGGTCCGCCGCATCCTGGGCTCGGTCAAGGCCGACCTCAAGTCGCTGATCGGCAACACGGCGACGCTGCGCTCGATCAAGCCGCAGGAGTTCACCGACGACACGTTCGGCCTCCCCACGGTCACCGACATCCTGCGCGAGCTGGAGAAGCCCGGCCGTGACCCGCGCCCCGCCTTCAAGACGGCCACCTTCAAGGAGGGCGTGGAGAAGATCTCGGATCTGGAGCCCGGGATGATCCTGGAGGGCGTGGTCACCAACGTGGCGGCGTTCGGCGCGTTCGTGGACATCGGCGTGCACCAGGACGGCCTGGTCCACGTTTCGGCCATGTCCCGAAATTTCGTCCAGGACCCGCGAGAAGTCGCGAAGCCTGGCGACATCGTCCGGGTCAAGGTTCTCGGCGTCGACATCCCGCGCAAGCGCATCTCTCTCACCCTGCGGCTGGACGACGAGATCGCCCAGTCCTCCGACGGCCGTCCTGAGCGAGGCGGCCAGCGCACCCGGCCGGAGGGCGGCCGGGGCCAGGCGAATCAGCGTGGCGAGCGTGCTCGGGGTGACGGCCGGCGCGGCAGCGGCGCGGCCGGCCAGCGGGCGGACGGCCAGGGGGCAGGCGGCCAGCGGGCAGGCGGCCAGCGGGCAGGCGGCCAGCGGGCAGGCGGCCAGCGGGCGGACGGCGGTGAGAGCCGGAGCGGGCGTGCTGACGGTGACCGGCGCGCACAGGGTGACAGCGGCCGGCGCGGCCGAGGCGACGGCACGCAAGGTGGGCGGGGCGAGGGCGGCCAGCGCCGCCAGGACCGTCCGGCTCCCGGTGGCGCCATGGCCGAAGCCCTCCGCAAGGCGGGTCTCACCGGCGACGGCAGGTAACGCTCGACCAGCTTGGCCTGGCTCCGGAGCCGGGCCAAGCAGCCTCCTCTTCCCGGCAGACCCGCCCAAGTGGGGAGCAGACCCGCCCAGGCGGGGAGCGCCATGCACCATCCTCCGTGCTGGGACTCCCCCACCACCGATCCATCGGCGACGGATCCACATTTCCAAACGATCCAGACGGCAACGGGACTGCGCTTCCAAACGATCCCTGCGGCAACGAGTCTGGACCTCCAAACGATCCGTGCGGGGACCGGACTGCGCTTCCAGCGGAACGTCAGCCCAGGGGCAGCGTCCCCGGGAGCGATACGGTCGAAGGGTGAGCACAACAGCGTTTACCACGGCGATCACCCAGGCCCGCGACCTGCTCCGGTGGCGCTCACCGTTGCGCACCGAGTTGTGGGCGGCCCGGCTCGCGGCCGGGCTGGAGCCGGATGAGGCGGCGCTGTTCGCGCGAGAGCTGGTCAATGACGGCACTCCCGAGGCGCGGCTCACCCTGGCCGCATTGTCCGTTGTCGACATGGCACCGCTCGCGGACCCGGACGACGTCGACACGGGTGACGTTTTCGCCGACCCGGACATCCTGCCCGACAGGCTCCGCGCCCTCGGCCAGCCCGACATGCTGTCCGAGGCGTCCGAAGGCCGCGACGGGCCGGACAACTCCGAGGCCCCCGGCGAGGCACTCGGCGAAATCGACGATGTCGGTGAGGCGCTCGGCAAGAGCGAGGATGTCGGTGAGGCACTCGGCGAGACGGAGGATCTCGGTGACCGTGGCGAGGCGAGCGCGTACACGACAATGGGACGGGCGGCGATGCGCACCCTGCCCGCGTGGGTGGCACGCATGGGGCGGGTGACCTGCGATGGCGCCTGGTACGGCAGTGCCGACAGGTATGGGCAGCAGACTCTCGCCGCGCTGCGGTTCCGCTACGACAACGGCAAGGAGCCCCACCTGCTGGTCGTGGGCATCGACCAGGTCAACGGCGGCTTGGCGGTCGACGCGCTGGTCGAGGAGGTGAAGTTCCTCGACGATCTGGATCTTCAGCCGGCGGATCCGGCAGTGGTGGCGGGGCGGGTCCTGGACGCGTTCGAGCTGACGGGGCGGGTCATGGGCGCGTTGGTCGCCGACACCCTGCCGGCCGTCCGCCCCTTGGCGCTGGCGCGTGCGCGCGTCGTCCCCCATCCGGTACGGCAGGCCCCCGACGAGACCGTCACCGCCTTCCAGGACCTGCCGGACCTGCCGGGAGCACGGGAGGCGTTCGAGAAGCTGGTGGAGTTCGTAGGCGATCGTCCTCGGTGGTGGAGTCCGGGCAGAGTGTCCACGTTCCTCACGTCGTGGCTGCCCCGCGAGGCCGTCCTCTCGGACGAGGCGATCGCGGCCATGCCTGCCGTGGCGCGTGCCTGGACCCGGTTCCACGGTGACCATCCGGAGGTGCTCGCCCAGGTCGACGCCGACGCCCCGCGTCTGCCCGCCCTGATGGCCGACGATTCTCTGGCCGGTCTGGCCAAGCGCATCGCCCTGACCCAGCGCCCCTCCGCACCCGACCGGTAGCAGGGTGGCGGGGTGGCGGGACGGTGCGCTGGGTGGGTGCGGCTATGCTGCGCAGTGACGTGTACGCCGCCCCCGCGACGGGCGTGACGAGGGAGATCTGCGCAAATGTACAAGGAGTTCGCCGCCGAAGCCGTGGTCTGGCTGGTGCCGATCGTGGTTCTCATCGGACTTGCCCTGCTGGTCACGGCCTGACACGTCCAGGGGCCGAGCACGGCTCGTCCCCTGGCGTTCGATCAGCGGTAGTACTCGTAGTGCACGGTCGTGTTGACCTTGCGGTCCCAGCGGATCTCACCGTCGAGCCAGCGATTCCACATCTTCGCCAGTGTGCTGGAGCGGACGGTGCAGCCCGCCCAGCGGTGGCGCTTCGCGCGGATGGTGCCCACGTGGTCGTAGCATGATCCGACGTTGCGTTTGTTGACCTTCAGCCGCGCGTTGAGGCTCACCGCATAGAGATTTCTGCGGGAGACGTTCGTGATACGGACCTTGATGCGGCACGTGTCCTTGCACCGGCCCCAATAAATCTTGTAGCGGACCAGGTGCGGAGCGGTCGACGAGACTGTCGTGGCGCTCGTGCCGACGGCCGCCCGGTACGTGACCGTGGCCGCCTGGTGAGTGGATGTCGCGTGGGCAGCGAGCGGGGCCGTGACCACACAGGCGGTCGTGACCGAGGTTAATAAGAGCATGCCAGCGAGACGGTTGCCCATGGTGCCCCCAGAGCGATGAGCGGTCGCTTCCCCCGTTGAAAGCGATCCCCGGATTTATGATCTATCACCAGAAAGGCAGATAGGTCAATAAATCAACGGACATATCGACATGTGGTTATGATGCCCAGGCAAACAGCCGACTTCTCCGCCTGAGCCGCTTCAACGCCTGTTTCTCCAGCTGCCTAATGCGTTCCCTGGTAAGTCCCAGACGTTCGGCTATTTCGGCATAAGTCCTCGTTTCCAGGCCCGCCAAGCCGTACCGGTGCCTGATGACGAAGGCCTCTCGTGGCGGCAGTGACGTGAGCACCTCGTGCACCTGGTCGCTCATCGCGCGGCGTTCGGCCACTTCCTGCACCTGCGGGCCGTCCTCGTCGGCCAACACGTCGCCGATGCTGCCCTCGCCGTTCGCTCCGACGGGGATGTCCAGGCTGACCGTGTCGAGGGCCAGCCGGCGCAGCCCGCTCACTTCGGCGGCGGTGCGTTCGGCGGCCGCGGCGAGCTCTCCGATCCGTGGCTCGCGTCCCAGGTCGACGGAGAGTTGCCGCTCGATCCTGGCCAGCCGAGCCAGTTCCTCCCCGATGTGCGTGGGCAGGCGTACGGTGCGACTCTTGTCGTGGATGCCCCGCTCGATGGCCTGCCGGATCCACCACATCCCGTACGTCGAGAACTTGTAACCGCGCTTGTAGTCAAACTTCTCCACCGCCCGCATGAGCCCCAGGTTGCCCTCCTGGATGAGGTCGAGCAGCGGCAGCCCGCGGTGGGCGTAGCGTCTGGCGGCGGCCACCACCAGCCGGAGGTTGGACCTGATCAGCAGGTCCAAGGCGCGCTGCCCTTCGCGGCGGACGTGCGGAAGCTCGGGCATGGCCGCGCCGCGATCGATCAGGTGGCCCGCGTACAGGCCGGCCTCGATCCGCTTGGCGAGGTCCACTTCGTCCGCGGCGGAGAGCAAGGGGGTTCTGCCGATCTGCTCGAGGTACATGCCGAGCAGATCAGGCTCTTCAGCCGACATGCCACGGCGACTACCCGGTGAACGGCGGCGAATTCCCGGCGTCGTTGAGTTCGGCGATGGCGAGCTCGGCCGTGGTGCGGATATCGAAGAACTTGTCCAGAGCGGTGATCGCGAACAGGTGCTTGCACCTGCCGTTGAGCCCGGATAGCAGCAGCCGGCCGCCGGACGCGGTCACCGCCTTGTGCAGGTAGACGAGCACCGACAGGCCGGACGAGTCGCACACGCTGACGGCCTGCATGTCGATGACGAGCAGCGGAGGCTGGGTCAGGTCCAGTGCTTTGGTGACGCGATCACGCACCTCGGCCGCGGATCCGAAGTCGAAGTCCCCCGTGAGCCTCGCGATGACGCAGGGCCCCTGGAGCCCCAGACTGATCGACAAGGCCTGCTCCGCAGTCACCCAGCTCCACCTGCCCGCATTGCCGTTTCGATCCCCCCACTTTACGCAAAGTGGTTTCTGGGGTTGAACACCAGCATCCGCTCAATGTGATCTTCGCTCACACCCGCGTCACGCAGTGCGGCCAAGACGTCGTCGTGGATGTGATCGTAGCGCCAGTTGGGCGCCAGCGTGCCGAGGGCTTCGTCCCAGGCGCCGCCGAAGTAGTCCATGAAGCAGGCGGCGTCGTGGCTGAGCACCAGCCGGTCGGCGTATCCGCGCTGACAGAGGGCGGCGATGGTGGCCACCCGCTGAGCGGTCGGATTGTAGACATCCAGCCCGAAACGATCCATGCCGAGCGTCGCACCGGTGTCGGCCAGCCTCATCAGGTAGTCGAGATCGTTGCTGTCCCCCGCGTGCCCGACGACCACCTTGGCCAGATCGACGCCCTCCTTGGCGAAGAAGTCGAGTGCGATTAGCCCGCTCTGCGTGAACGAGTTCGTGTGCACGGTGATCGGCGCACCCGTGCGCAGGTGCGCCTGGGCGACCGACCGGCAGATGCGTTCGACGCCGGGCGTCAGGCCCTTCTGCTCGACCACGCACTTGAGGAACGCCGCCTTGACCCCGGTGTCGGCGATGCCGACGGTCAGGTCACGGACGAAGTCGTCGATCATCGGATCGGGAACGTCCATCAACAGGCCCGGACCGCGATGCTCGTACTGGTGGGGCAGCTCCTCGAAGCTGTAGATGCCGGTGGCGACGATGATGTTCAGGTCGGGCACCTCGGCGGCGATGCGCTGGACGCGCGGAATGTACCTGCCGAGCCCCCACACCGTCGGGTCCACGATCGTCCGGACCCCCTTGGCCGCCACCGCGTTGAGCTTCCTGATGGCGTCGGCGACCCTGAACTCCTCGTCCCACCAGGCGCCCCTGCCGTAGTTGTCCAGGTGTTCGGTGGCGACGACGAACACATGCTCGTGCATCAGGGTCTGACCGAGTTCATCGAGATCGACGGGACCGCGGACGGTGTTGACGGTGGGCATGCGCGCCTCCATACCGACTGGTCTGCTCGCGCCAACCTAGGCCGCGCCCAGACCTCCGTCAACCACCCGGACCAGGGAGCCGGGCGCGCTCGCCCAGGCGCGAGGCGGCCGGTCATCCCCGCGGGCGGCGCGCCGCGTACACGGCGAGACCTGCGGCGAAGACGGCGAGGCCGGCCAGTACGGACGTCACCGGCAGGGTGGCCGCGAGGACCAGGCAGAGGGCGAGGCCGAGCGCCGGAACCACTCTGGCCGGCGCGCCCTCGTCGCGGGACAGGGTGAGCGCGGCGGCGTTGGCGATGGCGTAGTAGACGAGCACACCGAACGACGAGAACCCGATCGCGCCTCGCAGGTCGGCCACCAGCAGCAGCACGATCACCGCCGCGCCCACGGCCAGCTCGGCCCGGCGCGGCACCTGCCGGACAGGATCGACCGCGGCGAGCGCGGCGGGCAGGTCACGCTCCCGCGCCATGGCGAGGACCGTACGGGAGACGCCGAGGACCAGGGAGAGCAGGGCGCCGAGCGCCGCCACGGCCGCGCCCGCGCCGACGACCGGCCCGAGCCACCCGAAGCCGGACTCCGTGACCACGTCGGCGAGCGGAGCCGGCGACGCGGCGAGCCCCGTGGAGCCCAGCACACGCAGGCCGGTGGCGGCCACCGCCGCGTACACCACCAGCGTGATCCCCAGCGCGATGCCGATCGCTCGCGGGATCGTCCTGGCCGGATCGCGGACCTCCTCGCCGAGCGTCGCGATCCTGGCGTATCCGGCGAACGCGAAGAACAGCAGACCCGCCCCCTGCAGCACCCCCCACAGATCGACGTGTCCCAGCCGGTCCGCGCCGAGAGCGGGTCCGGACTCCGGGGCGCCCGACAGGCCCGCCACCACGACCAGGGCCAGCACGGCCAGTACGAAGGACACCGTGATCCGGGCCGCCATGGCCGAGCGATGCACGCCGTAGAGGTTGAGCACGGTCAGCGCCACCACTGCGGCGATGGCGAGCGGCCTGGCCGCCCCGGGAGCCACGTAGGCGCCGAAGGTCAGCGCCATCGCGGCGCACGAGGCCGTCTTGCCCACCGTGAAGCCCCAGCCGGCCAGGTAACCCCAGAGCGGGCCGAGGCGCCGCCTGCCGTACACGTAGGTGCCACCGGACTCCGGGTAGAGCGCGGCGAGGCGGGCGGAGGAGGTGGCGTTGCAGTAGGCGACGACGGTGGCCAGGGCGAGGGCGGCGAGCAGCCACGAACCGGCGGCCGCGGCGGCGGGGGCGAACGCGGCGAACACGCCGGCGCCGATCATCGCGCTCAGTCCGACGACGACCGCGTCGGTCGTGCCCAGCCTCCTGGCCAGCCCTTCGCTCACCAACCGCGCCCTTCCGCCGGCGCCCCGGCCCATCAGAGAAGAACCCCCGCCAAGCTCAGGAAGTCTCCGGGGAGGGGACGACCAGGACGGGGCGGCCGGCGTGGTGGAGGACCCTGTCCGAGGTGCTGCCGAGGAGCAGCGACCGGACCCCGCCCAGCCCACGGGTGCCGGTCACGATCAGCGCCGCGTCGAGCTGCGCGGCCACGTCCACGATAGTGGACCACACGGCGACGGAGTCGATCTCGACCCGGGGAACGGCCTCCAGGCCGGCCTGCCTGGCCAGGGCGGCCCCCTCCTCGGCCAGCTCGGTCATGGCCTTCCCGATCGCCTCGTCCTCGATCGCGGAGTTGTCGATGGTCATCAGCAGACCCGCCGACGAGCGGGCCGCGGTCAGTGCCAGACGTTCCCACACGGTGAGTACGACGGCCGGCCGCGCCTTCAGGACGGTGGCCGCGAAGGCGATCGCCGCCTTGGCATCATCCGAACCGTCATAGGCGATCAGAACGGTCATAACCTGCTACCCCCTAGTCAGCTTTCCCCCTTTTCTACCTACGCCCCTTGGTTTCAGTCCTGGCGCGGGGTATCCGGACAGTGGTCCCGCGCGCCGTCTTCTCGGCAGCCGCGATCATGGACGGCACGAGGGGGGCATCGACCTCCCGGAGGGCGACGTCGCGGGCGTCAAGGACCACCTGGCGCGCTACTACGCCAAGATGGGCGAGGCCCCGCCCTGGGAGCGCTGAAGCGAGGGCCTGAGCAGCGACAGACCGGCCAGCGCCAGCACGCCCAGTTCGGTGATCACCACGACCCGCTGGGTCAGCCCGGCCGGGATGTCGTCGTTGGTCAGCGGGATGCCGAACATACGCAGCACGTACGGGACGACGACGAGCAGCAGCGCGCCGAGCGCCACCGCGCTCAGGACCCGTACGGTCCGGGCGTACCTGGCCTGGTCGCGGGCCAGCAGCATGCCCGCCGCGGGCATCACCAGGAACGCGGCGAAGGCGGCGTAGCGGTGGATGCCTCCGGACATGGACAACGGCACGCCCGGCCGGTCCGTGGGGAACGCGCCGATCAGGAACATGCTCACCGCCCAGGCCACCAGCAGCATCACGATCCAGCGGCCGGCGCCCGCCCTGCGCAGCGCCTCCGCGGTCAGCACCCCGCCGGCCGCGAACAGCGTCAGCGCGGTGGGCAGCAGCCAGCCGTCGGAGTGGAAGGCGTACTCGCTGATCACGGTGTGCATGGGGTCGAGCCCGGCCCGGGCGTGCAGGATGAGCATGGCGCCGGTGCCGGCGCCGGTGGCCGTGAGTCCGCTGACGAGCAGTGCCTTCATGCTCCAAAACTGCTGGAACACGGTCTCGCGGAATATCGGAGATCGGCCCGAAGGAGCCCTGAACGACCCCTTACTACCTTGGTCGTACGACTTCGGACTCGACCGGGCTGACCTGGTCGGACACGACCCCGGGTAGGGCCTGCCCTCTCAGGGTGGATCCCGCGCGCGCTACGCGGGCATGACGGGCATCGAGGCGCGGGCCGGGAGGTCGAAGTAGGTGCGGATCGCGGTGCCGCCCGCGCGGGTGTGCACCCGGACCAGGTCGCTGACCAGGTTGACGATCAGCAGCCCGCGTGAGCCCGCGATGCCCGCGTCGACGGGCTGGCGCCCGGCCAGCGGGTCGGTGATGTGACCGGTGTCGCTGACCTCGCAGACCAGCCGGCCGGCCTCGGTCCAGATCCTGATCAGGCCGCTGCCTCCGCCGTGGTCGAGGCTGTTGGCGCCGAGCTCGGCGATCACCAGGCGGATGTCGTCGAGCCGGTCGCCGCCGAAGCCGAGCTCGATGGCCCGCTCGGCGGCCAGCCCGCGCGCCCCGGCCAGGTTGGTGCGGTCGAACCGGAGCGAGACGAACGCGCCGGGCTCGCCGAGGGGCTGGTTGTGGCGGTCGACGACCTGGTCGGGCGCGTAGCCGTGGCTGCGCCGCTCATCGCCGCCGCCGTCGCGGAGCACCGGGTGGGTCAGCTCCGCGTCGTGGAGGACATCAGGACCGAGCCGCGCGGCGTCGTAGGGGCACAGGATCGTGGCGGCGCGGCCGGAGAACGCGTGGTTGATCAGCGCCTCGTGCTGCACGCACGCGGGGTATTCGGTCGTCGTGCGGCCGGGCCAGATGGGCTCGCCGACGATCCGGACGTGGTCGCCGGGGTGCCGGTCGGCGAAGTCACGCAGCACGCCGGGGATGATGCGGCCGGGGTTGCGGCCGGCCCGCGTCATGTCGAGCAGGTGGACACGGGCGGCCTCGTCGCCCAGCTCCGCCTCGATCAGCTTGAGGTTGGCCTCGGGCACCGCCACCGCCGTCGGGTCACCGGACTCCAGTCCTTCGCGGACGAAAGCGGTGACGGCACTCGTGTACTCCCGCTCCCCCTGGTAGAAGAGGGCGGTGTGCACGAAAGGATCTTCCGACATCGGTTTCCACCGTACCCTCTCGTGAGGACTTCCCTGCCATTCGTTGGGTATCTGTCTGCTGTGACCAGACTCCAGATCGTTCGCCGTCCCCAGCCGGTTCGACGTCCGCTCCCCCTCGATCTGCGCACCCCCTCCGGACGGCGCCTGCCGTTCTGATCCTCGCGAACTATGCTCATGACATGTCGGATTTGGAAATGCGCGTCTCCGACGAGGATCGGGAGCGCGCCGCGCAGCAGTTGCAACGCGCATTCACCGAGGGTCGTCTCAACCAACTGGAACTGGAGGACCGGCTCGAGGTGGCCCTCACCGCCAAGACCTACGGCGATCTGGCCGGGCTCATCGCCGACCTCCCCCACGAGTCGCCCGTCGTCGACGACGCGGTCCTGCTGGAGTCGAAGAGCGGCCACATCAAGCGGTCCGGCGACTGGGCGGTGCCGCGGCACCTGCGGGTGGTGTCCAAGTACGCCAGCGTCGAGCTCGACTTCTCGCAGGCCGGCATTCCGCATCCGGTCGTCGACCTGGACCTGGACCTCAAGTACGGCTCCGCCACGATCGTGCTGCCCGAGGGCGGCGCCGCGAACGTGGACCGGTTCCAGAACACGTGGGGCAGCACGAGCACCACGAACGTCCCGGGCAGGCCCCGCCCCGGAGCCCTCTACGTCGTGGTGACCGGGGAGAGCAAGTACGGCCAGCTGGTGGTCCGCTATCCGCGCAGGCGCTGGTTCACCCATTGATGGAAGATCGAGATGTGGTGCTCGCTCGGCACCAGCACGCCGCCCCGGCGGTAGGCACGTGACGACATGCCGGGCTGCGTGCGCTCGCAGGCGTCGAAGTCCTGGAGGTTGACCCGGTGGAACAACTCCACCGACCGTGACAGGTCGGCGCCCGCGGCCACCACGTCGGGGTGGTAGAGCCAGTCGCACTCCACCACCGTGCGGTCGGCCGCCAGCGGGAACATCCGGTGCAGGATCACGTGGTCGGGCACCAGGTTGACGAACACCTGCGGCTTGACGGTGATCGCGTAGTAGCGCCGGTCCTGCTCGGCCGGCACGTCGGGCAGTTTGCCGAAGCCGGGGCCGCCGTCCACGGTGAACCCCTCGGCCTTCTGGGCGAACTCCGCGCCGTGGCCCACGTAGTACTGCGCCGCGAAGCCCCCGGCGAACTCCGGCAGCACGGCCGTGAGCTCCGGGTGGATGGTGGCGCAGTGATAGCACTCCATGAAGTTCTCGACGATGAGCTTCCAGTTGGCCTGGACGTCGTAGACGACGCGGCGGCCGAGGGCGAGCCGGTCGACCTGGTAGTGCTCGATCGCTGCCGGGTCTCCCAGCCGTTCGGTGGCGGCGTGGATCACCGTCTCCTCGAACGAGGGCGGCTCGTCGGCCAGGCAGACCCAGGCGTATCCGAGCCATTCGCGCAGCCGTACCGGGATCAGCCCGTACTCGGTCCGGTCGATGTCGGGCATCTTCGCCAGGTTGGGCGCGGCGGCCAGCCGCCCGTCAAGGTCGTAGGACCAGGCGTGATAGGCGCACCTGATCGTCCGCTTCACCTCGCCGGACTCCTCCGGGCACAGGCGGGCGCCGCGGTGCCTGCAGACGTTGAGGAAGGCCCGCAGCGCGCCGTCGCGCCCCCGGACCACGATCACGTTCTCCCTGCCGACCTGGACGGTCCTGAACGCGCCCGGCGCGCGGAGGTCGTCGGACCGGACCGCGCAGAACCACAGGGACTCGAAGATCTTCGCCTGCTCCTCCTCGAACACCGCGGGATCGGTGTAGGAGGGGCCGGAGAGCGTGGGGATCAAGCTCGACGTACTGGCCAATCGACACCTCTTGTTGCGTAATACGCACCGAGTTGCCTACATGCGCCATGGTCAGGTCGGGCTCACGAGGCTGTCAAGAGGCCGCCGAGGATCGGCTGGACGCCTGGTCGCGTGCGGTTGATCACAGTTCATAAGGAAGTTGTTAGTTTCGTGCAAGCGGCCAGCAAGAGGAGATCCATAATGTCCCCTTCATTCCATCCCAACGAAGGGCATGACCATGACTCCCCCTCGTCGTCGGATCGCGCTGACGATCGCGACGTTCGCTCTCGCCGGCCTCACCACCGCGTGTGGCGCCATCGGCAACGCGGTCGACTGCAACGCGGTCGCCCAGGAGATCACCGCGATCTCCAACGAGTTCAGCACCTCTCTGGGCAGCGCGGCCACGGACCCCGACGCGCTGAAGAACGCCGCCACCGTCGCCTCCGACAAGGCCAACGCGCTGGCGGGCAAGTACGACGGTGAGCTCGGCTCCTCACTCAAGGAGTTCGCCGGGATATTCGACAGCTTCAAGAGCAACGACGTCAGCGAGATGACGGCCGCGACGTCCAAGCTCTCCAGCTTCCAGACCAAGATCACGAGCGCCTGCTCCTGATCGGATAGCCGGCCGTCGCGTCGCATGTGGTCTGTGTGGGGGGCACAGCGACGCGGCGGTCATGACACGCTCCAGGGCAAATCGGTCTACTCTTGCTGCCCGTGACGGGCGAGATCATGGCGGCCGAGACGGGGACCACCACCGCTGCCGACCCACCCCGGAAGGTCGCGGTGCGCGGTCGTCGGCCGTGGATCGCGGTGCGCGGACATCGGCTGTGGGTCGGGCTGATCGCGCTGACCGCCGCCACGGCGTACGCGGTGCTCGGCCTGGTGAAGCTCGCCACCTTCCGCGCCTCCACCTTCGACCTGGTCATCGTCGACCAGGCGGTGCGCAACTACGCCCGGTTCCGCCCGCCGTACGTCCCGGTGATGGGGGCCTGGCACGACCGGGGGCTCGACTACGTCCAGCTGGCCGACCACTTCTCGCCGATCTACGCGCTGCTCGCGCCGTTCTACTGGATCCACGACGGCCCGGCGACGCTGGTGGTGGCCCAGGCGCTGCTGTTCGCCGCGGCCATCCCGTTCATCTGGCTGTTCACCCGGCGCGTGCTGGGCACGGTCCCGGCCTACCTGGTCGCGGTGGCGTACGCGCTGTCGTGGCCGGTCGCGCAGGCGGTCGCGTTCGACGCGCACGAGGTGATGTTCGTGCCCGTGCTCACCGCGATCATGATCGAGCGCTACCACGCGGACCGCCCGCTGCCCGCCTTCGTGGCGATGTTCGCGCTCCTCCTGATCAAGGAGGACATGGGGCTGATGGTGATCGGTTTCGGGCTCTACCTGCTGCTCACCGGCGACCGGTTGCGCGGGCTCTGCTGTGCGGCGGTGGGCGTCGGCGGGGTGCTGCTCACCCGGGGCGCGCTCATCCCGATGCTGGGCGGCGACACCGGTGACTTCTGGGCCTACGGCCACCTGGGCCCCGACCTGCCCGGCGCCGCCCTGGGGCTGCTGTCCGACCCGCTCGGCTCGCTGCTGTTGCCGTTCAGCGACGAGGCCAAGGTCGACACGTTGTTCCTGCTGGTGTGGCCGACGTTGCTGCTCTGCCTGCTGTCGCCGCTGTCGTTGGTCGCGCTGCCGCACGTGCTCGAACGCATGCTGTCCGACCGCGCCCTGTGGTGGCAGGCCGACTTCCAGTACAACGCGTTCACCGTGGTGATCCTGCTCCTGGCCGGGGTGGACGGCCTGGCCCGGCTGCTGCGCCGGATCAGACGGCCGGACGACCGTTCGTTGAAGCTGGTCTGGTCGGCGGCCGTCTGCGTGGTCGCGCTGACGCTCGTGCCGAGGTTCGCCCTGGACCAGCTCTACCACCCGGACTTCTACAAGGGCGACGAGGTCAAGATCGCCGCCGCCCGCGAGGCCGTGGCCCAGGTGCCGTCCGGCGTCACGGTGGAGGCGGTCAACTCGCTCGGCCCCGCGCTGACCTCACGGACCACGGTCCTGCTGTGGACCGGCGAGTCTCACGGCGCGCCCTGGGTGGTGGCCGACACGGCGCGCTGGGAGTTCCCGTTCGGCTCGGCCGAGGACCAGGCGGCCCAGGTCGACCGGCTGGTGAGCGAGGGCTACGCGAAGGTCTTCGAACGCGACGGCTACGTGGTGCTGCGCCGGTGACCGGCCGCCGGGCCGATCCGGCGTACCCGGCCTACCTGCTCCCGCGAGACCGCTGGGCCGCCTCGGCGTAGGCGCGGTCGAATCCGGCCAGCACCGTCGACCACGAGCCGGTGGTCGGCGCGTCGGCCCGGTTGTGGGCAGTGATGCGCTCACGCAACTCGTGATCGGCGCACAGCCGGGCCAGCGAGTCGGCCAGCTCGCCGAGGTCACGCCCGAGCAGCCCCTCGGTGCCCTGCCGGACGAAGTCGGCCACACCGCTCTGCGCCCGCGCCACCACCGGCAGCCCGGCGGCGCGGGCCTCCAGCGCCGCGATGCCGAACGACTCGCGCGGCGCCGGCGCCACGAACACGTCGGCCGACTCGAGGACCTTGGCGATCTGCTCACGGGTGTGCCGGCCGGGCAGCGACACCCAGCCGGACATGCCATGCCTGGCCAGGTAGCGCTCCATCGACGCGCGGGCCGGCCCGTCGCCCACCACGGTGGCGCGCAGTCGGATGGACGCGGGGACCCGGGCGCGCACCATGCCGAGCAGCCGCAGCAGGCGCACCGGCTGCTTGCGGGGCGCGAGCCGGCCGACGGCCACGATGTGCACCTCCGCCCGCCGAGGCTCCTCCCCCCGGCCCGCCGCGCCGGTGGACGGTGAGGGCCGCCAGCCCGACAGGTCGAGGCCGTTGGACACGACGTGCACCGGCACCCGCGGGCCGGCGACCGCGCGGATCGGCGCCGCCGCCGCGTTGCTCACCGTGGTGGCCACCAGGCCCCAGCGCTGCCAGCCGTACACCAGGCGCAGCAGCCGGTAAGCGCCGCGCGTGACCGGGTCCCACATGCTGTGCACGGTCACCACGCACGGCACCCCGGCTCGTACGGCGGCGCGCACCCCCATCCAGGCGAACGGCGAGACCGCCCCCGCGTGCACGTGGACCACGTCGGGCCGCGACGCGGTCATCCGCCGGGTGAGGTGACCCACTCCTAAGGGGTGCACCGGCAGATCGAACGGCATCCTCGCGACGATCCGGTGCACCCCCGGCCGTGCCTCGCCACGTGTCGCGGTGGCCACCTCGACTTCGTGGCCGGCCTCTCGCTGGGTGCGCACGAGATCGGCCACCTGCACCTCGATACCGCCGAGTCGTGGCAGGTAACAGTCGCTCACGTGAAAGATCCGCACCCTTCCCAGACTAATCTGGGCATGTGCCTCCACGTACCGCTGTGTTCTTCCACGCTCATCCCGACGACGAGGCCCTGCTCACGGCGGGCACCATGGCGATGCTCGCGGCCGAGGGGCATCGCGTGGTGCTCGTGGTGGCCACGGCGGGCGAGCGCGGTCTGGCCGCCATGGAGCCGGGCGACGAGCTCGGCCGCACCAGGCTCGAGGAGCTGTACGAGTCGGCCGCCCTGCTGGGGTGCGCCCGCGTGGAGTGCCTGGGCTACGGCGACTCGGGGCTGAGCCCCGCGGGGGGCGTCGCCGACGAGCGGCCCGACAACGCCTTCATCGACGCCGACACCGAGGAGGCGGCCGGCAGGCTGGCCGCGATCCTGCGGGAGGAGCAGGCCGACCTGCTGTCGATCTACGACCCGGCGGGCGGCTACGGGCACCCCGACCACGTGCAGGTGCACCGGGTGGGCAGGCGGGCCGCGGAGATCGCCGGCACGGAGATCGTCCTGGAGGCGACCGTCAACCGCGATCCGCTGCTCAAGCTGCTGCGGATGGCGGGCAAGGTCTACAGATTCCCGCCGGAGTTCGACGTGCGCACGTTCGAGAGCGCCTACTCGCCGGGCGAGACCATCACCCACCGGGTCAACGTCCGCAGATTCGCGAAGCAGAAGCGGGCCTCGATGTCGGCGCACGCCTCCCAGGCCAGCGGCGGCGAGAGCGACCGCACGCTCGCGGTCATGCTGAAGGTGCCCTATCCGCTCTACCGGCTGGTCTTCGGCACCGAGTGGTTCGTCCGGCGCGATGTCCCGCCCGGCACCCGCCTGCGTCATCCTCTGGACCCGGGGCCGAAATGACACCCCAGGACGATCCGGACCGGCGCGCGGGCGGGCAGACTGGTGGGCCGATGAAGAACAAATGGCTCCAGATCACCTTGTCCGCCCTGTCGCTCGCGCTGGCGGTGGCGCTGGTCGTCTACCTGCCGCAGATCGTCCAGTCGCTCACCGGCAAACCGGTCTCCTGGCAGCAGATCGGCCAGGTGTTCGGCGGACTGGGCGCCGGCATGATCGCGTTGATGGCCGTGGTCTGGCTGCTCAGCCTGCTCGCCTACACGTTCGTGCTCACCGGGTCGCTGCCGGGGCTGACCCACCTGCAGGCCCTCACGCTCAACGCGGCGGGCAGCGCGGTCAGCAACCTGCTGCCGTTCGGCGGTGCGGCGGGGGTGGCGCTGACCTTCGGGATGACCAGGGGCTGGGGGTTCGCCAACCGCCCGATCGTGGTCATGACGCTGGTGAGCGGCATCTGGAACACCTTGTTCAGGTTCATCCTGCCGGCCGTCGGCATCGTCGCGCTGCTGATGGCGGGCGAGGTGCCCAATCCGGACGTGGCCAAGGCCGGATGGGTGGGCGCGGGGTCGATCCTGGCACTGTGCGCGGTCGTCGCGGCCGCGCTCTACTGGGACCGCGCCGCCGTGCTCCTCGGCCGGGCGCTCGACTTCCTGGCCCGCCTGGTGCGCCTCAGGGTGCACGCCTCCGAGGCGCTTCACCGGCTGCGCAAGGACACCGCCGAGATCCTGCGCACCAGATGGCTCGGCCTGTCGCTGGGCATGGTGTTCTTCCTGGGCTTCCAGTGGGCGATCATGGTGATCTGCATGAAGGCCGCCGGGGCCTATCCCGGCCTGGCCCAGTCGATCGCGGTCTTCGCCCTGTCACGCGTGCTGACCAGCGCACTCGTCACGCCCAGCGGCGCGGGGATCATGGAGACCGGGGTGGCGGCGCTGCTGCTCGCGTTCGGGGTCGACGCTCCGCAGGCCACGGCCACCGCACTGCTCTTCGGCTTCTGGACTTACACTATCGAGATCCCGTTCGGCGGCCTCGCGTTGGGTGCGTGGGCGCTCCTGCGCAGACGCAACGGCCGGAGTGCCGCCGCGGAGCCCCCGTCAGCGATCTCGAAGGCCTCCCCGTGACGATCCGAAACAGAACATGTGTCAATCATCCACGGGCCTTGTGCGTGATTCGGAAGCCCGCATAGCGTGGCGGCTGACATGGTGGCGTTCCGGGTTCTGGGGCCAGTCGAGGCGTACGAAAACGACGAACTCGACCTCGGCGGGTTGCGGCAACGGGCCGTCCTCGCCCGACTTCTCGTGGCCAGAGGTCAGGTCGTGCCGGTCGACACGCTCCTCTACGACCTGTGGGACGACGACGCGGCCAAGGGCGCCCAGTCGGGCCTGCAGGTCTACATCTCGCGGCTGCGCCGGGTCCTGGAGCCGGGCCGGCCGCGCGGCGGCCCCAACCGGCTGCTGGTGACGGTCGCCTCCGGCTACGCGCTGCGGGTGGCGGCCGACCAGGTCGACGCGCTCCGGTTCGAGCAGCTCGTCCGGGCGGCCGGCGAGCATCTGGAGGAGGGCGACCCGCCGTCGGCGCGCGGCCGGCTGGAGAAGGCGCTCGGCCTGTGGCGCGGCACCCCCTACTCCGACTTCGCCGACCAGCAGTGGGCCGAGGCCGAGGTCAACAGGCTGACAGAGCTGCGGTTAGTGGCCCGCGAGCGCCACGCCGACACCGGGCTGCGCCTCGGCCTGCCCGCCGAGACCGTGCCCGACCTCGAGGCGCTGACCACCGAGCACCCGTTGCGCGAGGAGGGCTGGCGGCTGCTCGCGCTCGGCCTCTACCGCTGCGGCCGGCAGGGCGACGCGCTCGCCGCGCTGCGCCGGGCCAGGGGCATCCTGGCCGACGAGCTGGGCATCGATCCCGGTCCCGCGCTGCGCAAGCTCGAGTCCGACATCCTGGCCCAGTCGCCCGAGCTGGAGCTGGCGGTGACGCCCCGCTCGACCAGGCCGGTGCCGGTCACCGACACCTGGCCGCCCCGGCCCGCCACGCCCGTGGAGCCGCCGCCGCTGGAGCCCGAGCCGTTCGTCGGCCGCGACGCCGAGCTGGCCCGGCTGACCACCGCCGCCAGCCGCACCGGCAGACTCCAGGTCGCGATCGTCACGGGCGTCGCGGGCGCGGGCAAGACCACGCTGCTGCGCCAGCTGGAGAGCAGGCTCAGCGGTGACGGCTGGATCACCGCGTCGGGCGCCTGCCCCGACTCCAGCGCCACCCCGCCCGGCTGGGCCTGGGTCGAGATCCTGCGCTCGCTCGTCGGGCGCACCGGCGCGGGCGAGTACGCCCACCTGCTGGCTCCCCTGCTCGACGACGCCGACCCCGATCCCGACGACGACGAGGCGTCCGGCGGCTTCCGGCTGCACCGCGCGGTCGGCGGCTATCTGGCCGGGGTGTCGCACCGCGCTCCCGTGCTGATCACGCTCGAAGACCTGCACTGGGCCGACGACCAGACCCTCGCCCTGCTCCGGGCGCTGCCCAGCCTGCTCGCCACCAGCCGGGTGCTGCTCGTGGTGACCTGCAGGGAGAGCGAGCTCGACGACCGCCAGTCCGACGTGCTGGCCGCGCTGGCCCGCCTCGGCCCGCTGCGGGTGGGCCTGAGCGGGCTCGACCCCAAGGCCGTGGCCGAGCTGGTCAGGGCGACGTGCGTGCGCGAGATCGACGAGGACGCGGTCGAGTCGATCGTCGAGCGCACCGGCGGCAACCCGTTCTTCGTCCGCGAGACGGTGCGCCTGCTCGACTCCGAGGCCGCCGCCGACCGGGCCAGCGCCACCGAGGTGCTGTCGCGCGTGCCCTCGGGCGTGCGCGACGTGCTGCGGCGGCGCATCTCGCGGCTGCCCGCCGGGGCGCAGCAGATCCTGCTGCAGGCCGCGGTGATCGGCCGCGACGTCGACGTCGACGTGCTCGTCGACGTCGCCGGCGAGGAGGACACGGTGGTGGAGGCGGTCGAGGCCGCGCTGCTGGCCGGGCTGGTGACCGAGCCGGGCCCCGGGCTGCTCAGGTTCGACCACGACCTCGTGCGCGACACGATCTACTCCGACGCCTCGCGGCTGCGCCGCACCCGGCTGCACGCGGCCGTGGCGGCGGCCATCGAGCGGCGGGCGCCCTCCGACGTGGCGGCGCTGGCCCACCACTACTTCCTCGCCGACGCCGCCGAGAAGGCCGTGCACTACGCCAGGCTCGCCGCCGAGCAGGCCGAGCGGCGTTTCGCGCACCGCGAGGCGGCCACGCTGTGGGAGCAGGCCATCGCGGCGTTCGAGCGCCGGAGCGCGCGCCGGGAGAGCGACGACGGCCACGACCGCGCGAGCGCCGACACCCGCGAACGCCTGCAGCTGATGCTGCGCCAGATCCGGGCGCTCGCGCTGTGCGGCGACATGTCCGCGGCCCGGCTGCTGCGGCGCCAGGCCATGGACGCCGCGCTGCCGCTGGGCGACCTGGAGATCACGGCGCGGGTGGCGGCGTCCCTGGCCGTGCCGCACAAGGGCATGGCGCGCGACTTCACCCGCACCGCGTGGGAGATCGTCGACGTCACCGAGCAGGCGCTGATGGCGCTGCCCGAGGGAGAGCAGACGCTGCGTGCGAGCCTGCTCACCACCCTGGCCCTGGAGCTGGAGGGCTCCTCCTCGCCCGAACGTGGCCGGCAGGCGTCGCTGGAGGCGCTGGAGCTGGCCCGGCAGAGCGGCGACCCGGTGCTGCTCGCCGCCGCGCTCAGCGGCCGGCTCCGCCAGTCCTACGACATCCCGGCGGTCGACACCCGCGAGAGCATCGGCCGCGAGTTGCTGGAGGTCGCGCAGCGCTCCGGGCAGATGGCCACCCAGGCGCTGGCCCACCTGGTGCTGCTGGAGTGCGCCGCCGCCCGCGGTGAGTTCGCGGTGGCCGACGAACACGCCGCCGCCGCCAACGGGCTGGCCAGACAGTATGACCTGTCGGCGCCGGCCGCCGTCTGCGCCTGGTATTCCGGGCAGCGGCTGATGATCGCCGGCGACTACCAGGGCGCCGAGCGGGCCTACCGTGACGCCGCCCGGATGACCGCGCGGGCCGGCATGCTGGAGGGCCGCCAGGACCTCCCGCTGATCGCCAGATTCTGCCTGCACCTGGTCGACGGCCGGGCGGCCGAGACGGTCGACCTGCTCGCCGAGGCCCACCAGCGCGGCGCCAAGTGGACCCTCGACGCCTACGCGCTGGCGCTCGCCTCCGCGGGCCACCTGGCCGACGCCAACGCCGTGGCCGCGACCCGGCCGCCCGTGCGGCCCGACTTCCTCTACGAGCTGGCGATGACGTGGCGGGCGCTGGCCGGGATGCTGCTCGACGACCGGGAGCGGATGGTCGACTGCTACGACAAGCTCAAGCCGTTCGCCGACCGCGTCGCGGGCGCCGGCACCGGGGTGGTGGCGCTGTGGCCGGTGGCGCTGACGCTGGGAGATCTCGCCATCCGGCTGGGCCAGCCCGACGCCGCGCGCGACCACTACACGAAGGCTCTGGAGGTGGCCGAACGGGTCGGTGTGCCCCGCTGGGTGGAGGCGGCGCGCCGGTCGGTCAGCAACTCACCTGGAAACGCCGGCTCTTGACGGTCTTGGCGCCGTCCACGGTCAGCTCGACGCGATACCAGCCCGGGTTGCCGGTGAGCCTGGGGTGCCAGGCGACGGTATCCTGCGACCCGGCGAACCCGGAGTAGTCGACCAGGTAGGCGTCCCAGGTGTTGGTGCCGGGGTGCCAGCGGGACAGCTTCCAGCCGTAGAGCACGGTCCGGTCGGGCGCCGGGTTGACCACGAGGGTGCGGGCCTCGTACGTCTTGACGCATCCCGCCCCGGCCTGCTGCTGGCTGACGCTGATCCGGCCGGCGGCGGCCGGGGCGGCCTCGTAGGAGGCGGGCGCCGTGATGGGCACCGCGCGGGCCGACAGGGTGACGGTCTGCGTAGGCTGAGGAGCGGAGTTGGCGGTGTCGTAGGCGGACAGTCCCACGTAGGCACCGGTGAAGGCGAGGGCCGCCACGAACAGCTTGGCTGTGCTCGCCGAGCCGGTGGCCAGGACCGCGGTGCTTCTCGTCGCCATGATCAACTCTCCTCTTTGTTCATCTATAGAGATAAGCGAGGGTGGTTGAGGTCCGCTTGTCGGCTGCTTGCACCCTTTGCGGCCCGCTCGCGGGCGGGTGTGGCGGCCGGGTAACCGGTGAACTAAGGTAAGGCTGACCTTTGTACAAGAAGGGGGGCGATGTCGTTCATGCGATCGTTCGCGCTGGCTGTACCCGCCCCCACCGAGCCCTTCTGGCTCGGCCTGCCGTACTGGCTCGTGGGTGTCGTCCTGATGATCGCGCTCTTCGGCGTGTTCCAGGTCTACTACTGGGTCGGCCGCAGGCTCGGCGAGCGCCTCTACGACTCGCGCATGGGCGTCAAGCTCGGCCGTGAGCGGATCGCGAAGGTGGAGCGGATCGTCGGCCGGTGGGGGGCGCTGGCCGTCTACGGGTGCTTCTGGGTGCCGATGCTCCGCCACACGCTGCCGTGGGTCGCGGGAGCGCTGCGCGTCTCCTATCCGTGGTACATCGTGGCCAGCGCGCTGGGCTGCGTGACGTGGGCGCCGCTGTGGTGGTTCGGCCTGACCGCGCTGGTGTGGGGCTGGCTGCAACTGGCGGCGCGCTCGCCGGCCGGCGCGGCGGTCGTGGCCGTCGCGGCCGTCGCCGCGGTCGTCGCCTTCTTCGTCTGGCGCAGGAGGCGGCGCACCGAGAAGGCCTTCGTCGCCTGAGGGCCCTGGCCCGATCCGGCCGGTTTTCCGCGGCTTCGGCGCGTGGTGGCGCGTGGTTCGGCCGATCGATCACCGATGACCTGTCACCATGTCGGGCATGCGTATTGGGGGTTTCATCGGCTCTGCCATCCTTGCCCTGGTCCTGTGGATCCCGTCGCCCGCCGTGGCGGCGGACACGCCCGCGGTGGGCGCCGGGGTGGCGTACGTGATCGATTCGGCGGGAACGATCCACTACGGCAAGCGGCAGACCCGCCGGGTGCCGGTCGCCAGCCTGGTCAAGGTGATGACGGCGTACGTGGTGCTCAACGAGGCCAAACTGGGCGACCGGATCACCGTGACCTCGGCCGACGTCCGCCACGCGGTCGCCAACGGGGCCACCACCGCCGCGCTCGCCAAGGGTGAGCGGCTGACGGTCAGGGATTTGTTGTACGGGCTCATGCTGCCGTCGGGCGGCGACGCCGCCAACGCGCTGGCCAGGACGTACGGACCGGGCAAGCCCGCGTTCGTGGCCAAGATGAACGCGGCGGCCAGGCGACTGGGCCTGCGCGACACCCGCTACACCAACGCCGACGGTCTGCCGGCGCCCGCCGGTGGCTACTCGACGGCCGTCGACCAGGTCAGGCTGGCCAAGACGGCCCTGGCGAATCCGGCGTTCCGCACGATCGTGTCGCGCGAGAAGCACGTCGTCCCCCGGACGTCGCTGCACCGCGCGCACACCTGGCGCAACACCAACAAGCTGCTCCAGAGGACCGAGGGCGTGCTCGGCGTCAAGACCGGCTACACGCGGGAGGCGGGTTTCTGCCTGCTGTTCGCGGGCGAGCGGGGTGGCCGCCAGGTGATCGGCGTGCTCCTCGGCGACCAGGACGCCCGGCGCTTCACCACAGCGGAGAAGCTGCTCGACTACGCGGACGACCGGATCTCCCGCGGCTGACCGAGGTCAGGAGCCCGCGACGAGCGGGTCGAGACGGTCGGCCGTCCAGCGCAGCGTGCACGCGAGCCGCATGCGGACCCGCGTCCGCTCGCGCGACGGCCGCACCGGCGCGCCCGGAAGCGCCTCGTGAACCGTCTCCTGGTGGCCCATCGCCGTCTGGTGAGCGAGAACCTGCATGGCTTCCATATCTCCTCCTTAATCCATTAAGAGCTTAATCCATTAAGAACCGCTCGGCAAGGGTTCGATACGGTGGACGGATGGCCAGAGTCACGCTGCAGACGATCGCCGACAGGCTGGGCGTGTCCCGGGCCACCGTCTCCTACGCCTTCTCCCGGCCCGACCAGCTCAGCGACGGCCTGCGACGGCGGATCATGGAGGTGGCCGACGAGCTCGGCTACGGCGGCCCCAACCCCACCGCGCGCTCGCTGCGCCTCGGACGGGCCGGCGCGCTCGGGCTGCTGTTCAGCGAGACCCTGCCCTACGCCTTCGCCGACCCCTACGCCATCGGGTTCTTCCAGGGCATCGCCACGGCTGCCGAGGACGCCGGCGTCGGGCTGCTCATCCTGCCGCTGCCGCACGGCGACCGCCGCAGCGACACCGTGCGCGACGCGGTGGTCGACGCCTTCTGCGTGGTCTCGCTGCCCGACGGGCATCCGGCGCTCGCCGAGGTGTTCGCCCGCAAGGTGCCCGTCGTCGTGGTCGACGAACCGTACGTGCCCGGCCACCCGTTCCTGGGCATCGACGAGCCCGTCGCGGGGGCGCTGGCCGCGCGGGGGTGGCCATGGTGGGCCTGCACGACGACGGCCACACCGGCTGGGCGGGCGTCGCCCGGCAACAGGGCGCGGTCTTCGAGGCCATGCGCCGCCGCCGGAGCGGCTACCAGGCGGCCTGCGAGGAAGCCGGGCTCGACTGGGGGGACGTGCCGTTCTTCGAGGTGGCCCGCAACTCCCGCGAGGCCGGCCGCAAGGCGGGGCACGCGCTGCTCGGCCGCGAGCCGCGCCCGACCGCGATCCTCACCAACACCGACGTGCTGGCGCTCGGCGTCCTCGACGCGGCGGGCGACCTCGGTCTGACCGTGCCGGCCGACCTGTCCGTGGTGGGTTTCTCCGACAGCGCCGCCGAGGAGGCCGGCCTCACCACGATCAGGCAGGCCAAGCAGCAGATCGGCGAAGCGGCGGGCCGTTTGCTCCTGTCACCGCCCGGCGACGCGCCCGAGCGGACGATCTTCCCGCACGAGCTGATCGTCCGCGGCTCCACCGCTCCCCCGCCCGCCTAGTCTCCCGGCGTCCCGTGCCGGAAGGTCTGCGTGCCCGCGCGGTGCACGGCCGCCTTGACCAGGCCGAAGATCGCTCCCTGGATCGCGGCCGCCACGAGGACCTCCGTCCACCCCCGGCCCAGGTCGTCGGCGTCCGGCGCGTCCTCCTCACCGGACACCAGCTTCCACACCTGCTTGAACATCGAGGCCGCCAAGGCGCCGCTCAGCATGCCCATTCCCAGTGACGTGACCTTCTCTACAGACCGCATCTCGCCTCCTTACGACGGCTCTGCCCGTGCCCCGTGTCAGCCTGCTAAACCCCCGTCCGCGACGGCCCTGTCTTCAGACCCGGGGAAGAATCCGCCCTGACGCTGGTTCGTGATCTTTCCCTCAGATACTGGTCTCGCTCGTACGGCGCAGTCAGCCAAGGAGGAACCCAGGTGGAGGCCAAGGGGCCCACGGCCGAGATCATGATCGCTGAGGCCCGCAAGGCGTTGTGGGTGATGGTCGGCTTCCTGGTCGTCATCTGGACCGCGCAGATCGCCAACTGGGCGTCCGGCTACGCGCTGAGCTACCACTACGGTGTGCAGGCGTGGAACCCCGGGAGCCTGCCGGGCATCGTGTCGTCACCGTTCCTGCACTGGAGCTGGGAGCACATCCAGGCCAACTCGGGTCCGCTGTTCATCTTCGGATTCCTGTCCGCGTATCGGGGCGTCACCAAGTTCCTCAGCGTTACGGGACTCATCATCCTGGTCAGCGGCCTCGGCGCCTGGTTCACCTCCGCCCCCGACGGGATAGGAGCGGGCGCGAGCGGCGTGGTCTTCGGCTACTTCGGCTACGTACTGGTGCGCGGCGCGTTCGACCGGCATCTGATCGACATCGTGGTCGGCCTGGTCATGGGCCTGTGCTTCTCCTATCAATTCACCGGCCTGCTTCCCCAGGAGGGCATCGGCTGGCAGGCCCACCTCTTCGGCTTCCTCGCCGGGGTGCTGGGCGGTTGGGTGTTCCGCGACCGTGGCAGAGGTCCGCGGCCGACCGCGGCCTCCCCACGACAGAACCCCAGGGCGGCGCTGCTGAAGGAGCTCGACGATCTCGGCCTCTGACAGAGCTACGACTCGCGCCCTCCACCGGTAGGCGCCGAGCGAGGGCCGCCTCCTCGACGCCGAAAGGAGGCGTCACCTCTGGACCACTTCGTCGTTGGACAGATCGTGTCATCAAACGGATCTTCAGCGAACGCGAGGAGGACCACGATGCCCAAGATCAGGCTGACAGGACGAGCCGTGGCTCTGGTGACGGCGAGCGTGCTGGCCGGCGGGATGCTCACGATCGGCGGAGCGGCCTTGGCGACCGCCATGAACGAGGAGCCGATCAACGCCTGCGTCACCACCGCGACCGGCGCCCTGCGGGTCGTCCCGACGGGAACGGTGTGCGGCGAGGGCGAAACCGCGCTGGACTGGAACCGGCAGGGCCCGCCTGGACAACTCGGCGTATTCACGATCAAGGGGCCGGGCACCAGGATCGCGCCCGGGGAGACAGCTCACCTGCGGGCCGACTGCGGCGGCGCGAACTACGCGATCTCCGGCGGATACCTGGGCGAGCGACCGACAGCGCCGGTGAGCGTGTTCGTCAACACCATCGACCACCAGGACACCAGCGCGTGGCGAGTCGGCATCATGAACCACAGCGAGACGACGACCTACTTCTTCGGGACATACGCGTCATGCGTGCCACTTCCAGCTGCTCAATAAGGATATCGGCCACTCGCCGACGAGCCCGTCCACATATTCGCGCGGAGGTGCCCACGACGGTTGTGTCGTGGGCGCTTCGTTCCACGTCTCCATGTCGTACGCGGCGCCGGCGGTCACCGAGCCCGCCTTCGCGTCCATCCCGCGCCGGCCGTCGAAGGAAGAGCCCTGAGCGGGCGATGGCGTTGCTGCGCCACCAACTCGACCGCCTCCGCCCGTGGCACCGTCACTCTCCGTCGCTCGCATGCTGGTTCAGTCGCTGGTTCAGTCGCTTCGCAGGCATCGTTCGAGGGTCTCGATCGAGAGCGGCCTTGACCCACCGGGCGGCCTGCAGCGCTCCTTGCCGGATGTGCTGGTCGTTCTCCGAACCGTCGACCACGATGTAGCACACGTCGATAACGAGGTTGTCCAGGCGGAACATCACGGTCGTATAGTGCAAGCCTCTCCATTCGGAGCCCGCGTCGTAGGCGAAGGCACCCTGGCCCAGGCTGGAGACGTTCCGCTGTCCCGACACCACGGACTCGAACACCCGATCGACTCCGATGTCCGCCCTGCTCCAGAGAATCTCAGCGCCATCCGCCCGCGCTCGCTTCCAGTCGCGTAACGCCTTTTTCGCCGCCTTGGTGCTGGGGAACCATCGAGACGGTGCCACCTCAAGAGCCCTGCCGTGTGCCGCCCAGTTGCATCTGCCGCTGGCGGTGTCCGCCCGCGCACGGGCTTTCGGGACGAGTTCCTTTACCTGACTGGCTTTGAGCAGGGCGCAATAGTCGATGGGCGAGGAGAACCGGATCTCGGCCGGGGCCTTGGTCGGCGGAACCTTGGACCCCGGGGCCGCCGACTTCGTCGCCCGCGGTTGCTCGGGCGATTCGGAGGTCGGCGTGACGGTGGGCCAGGAGGTATCAGGACTCTCCCCGATGGCCAGCAGGAAGCCCAGCAACACCGCGGGGCTCAGCACTGTGACCACGACGAGCGACCGCTCACGGATCGCGCGCATGCCTGAGCCGATGGCCCTGCCCCAGGAGCGCGGCCCGGCATCCGGCGCGCGCGAGGATGAGGACGTCATGTCCTGTTTCGCGGGCGGCGCTAGGGACGCGGTGCGTTCGATCAGCGTGGACGGCCGGCTTGTGCCGTCGATGAGCGTCCGCTGATCAGGGCCGCCGGAAGCGAGTGGCCGGTCAGCCTCGCCAGGTTCCGGTCTTTCGACGACCCGGGTGAGATCCGGATCGTCCAGACCGACCGGCCGGACGACTCCGGCCCCTTCGACGACCCGGGTGGGATCCGGATCGTCCGGGCCGAGTGTCCGCACCACGTCACCGTGCTCTGGCGCTTCGGCCGGCGGCGTCGGCGGGGCGTCCCGGGAAGGGTGAGCCTCAAGAAGAGCGGAGTCGGCGGCGTCTCGGAGCCCGGCGTCGGCGGATTCCGCGACGGTGGCCGGGGGCGGGGGTGCGAGGTCGCCTGGATTCGCCGGCGGCCGGGTGGCGGGTGTGGCGACGAGGGTGCGCACGACGTGGGCGACGGGTTCGGGCAGCCACCTGGACTCGGCGTAGAGCTCGACGAGCGTGCCACCGTCCGTGGCGCTGTCGGCCAGCTCGTCCAGCAGGCCGGCCGCGCTAGGCCGCCGCTCAGGACTCTTGTCCAGGCACCGGCTCACGATGGAACGCAACCCGGGCGGGAGCGCAGCCAGATCAGGCTCCGCGTGCACGGTGCGATACCACAGCCCCTGCCACGAACCACCACCGAACGGCCCGCTCGCGGAGGCGGTGAACGCCAGCACCGCCCCCAGACAGAACACGTCACTGGCCGGCCCCACCGGATCCCCGGTCAACTGCTCAGGAGAGATGAAACCCGGCGTCCCCACCGCCATACCGGTCCGGGTCAGCTTGCTGCCCTCGACCGCCACAGAAATCCCGAAGTCGATCACCCTGGGCCCGTCCGCGGCCAGCAGCACGTTGGAGGGCTTCAGGTCCCTGTGCACCACCCCCACCGCGTGAATGGACTCCAGCGCTTCGGCGAGCCCGGCCCCCAGCGTGAGCACGGCCTGCTCTTGCCATGGACCATGCTCGGCAACCGCCTGATCCAGGGACAGACCCGGCACGTACGCCGTCGCCAGCCACGGCGGGTCCCCTTCCGGATCGGCGTCCACCACCCCGGCGGTGAAGAACCCGCTCACCGTACGAGCCAGGGCGATCTCACGAGCGAACCGGTGCCGGAACTCCCGATCGCCGGCCAGCTCCGGGTGGACCACCTTCACCGCCACCGCGCGCCCGCTCCGCGACCGACCCAGGAAAACGCGGCCCATCCCACCCGCGCCCAGCCGAGCCTCGATCCGATAGGGCCCCACCCTCCGTAAGTCCTGCGGCTGTAACTCCTCGAACACGGCCACGCGCGCCTCCCCAAGGTTCGCGATCAGCTTGCCTGGAACACCAGGCCGTTCAGATAACCGGGAGAATAACGATCACCAACGCGAAATACCGCAAAGTTCACGTTCGCCGCCGAAAGCCCGGCACTGCGAGGATCAGCGCATCAGGCCGTGGCAGGCGATGGCGGCTGCGGCCACCACGTTGAGCGAGTCGACTCCCGCCTCCATCGCGGCCGGGCTCATCGGGATGCAGACCGGCTCGTCGGCCTCGTGCAGCCACCGCGACGACAGCCCGTCGCCCTCGGAGCCGAGCAGCAGCGCGACCCGGTCCGTGAGCTTGACGGCGTCGAGGGAGGTGGCCGTCTGCTCGGGCGTCAGGGCCAGGCTCCGGTATCCGGCCTCCCGCAGCCGGGCCAGACCGTCGTACCAGTTGTCCATCCGCGCGTACGGGATCGAGAACACCGCCCCCATCGACACCTTCACCGCCCGCCGGTAGAGCGGGTCGGCGCACCGGGGCGACAGCACGACGCCGTGCACGCCCAGCGCGGCGGCGCACCTGAAGATCGCGCCGACGTTGCCGTGGTCGACCAGGTCCTCCAGCACCAAGACGCGCCGGGGCCCCGGCGCGGAGCCGGACAGCACGGAGGTGAGCGAGGGCAGCGGGAGGCGTTCCATCGAGGCCAGCGCCCCCCGATGCACCGGGAACCCGGCGATGCCCGTCATGACGTCGTCACCGGCCACGTACACCTGGGCGTCGCCGAGCACGTCGGCGAGCGGCTCCAGCCAGCGGCCGGTGGTGAGGACCGAGCGGATGGGGTAGCCGGCGGCGACCGCGCGCCTGATCACCTTCTCGCCCTCGGCGATGAACAGCCCGCGCTCGGCTTCGAGGCTCTTGCGCAGCTCGACGTCGCGGAGCCGGGTGTAGTCGGTGAGGCGAGGGTCGCTCGCGTCGGTTACGTACTCAGGCACCTTCAGATACTGCCACGAGCCGCCTGACCTGCCAGCCGAGCGCGTAGCAGCAGAGCACCAGGCAGAGCCCCACCACCGTGCCCGCACCCACCTTGGTGAGCACGCCGGGCAGGCCGAACTCCGGCGCGGGCGGATAGAGCACCGGCCAGAGGAGCGCTCCGGCGACCACGCCGATGTAGGAGGCCGTGAGAACCGTCAGCCGGGCGCGAGGGGAGATCCGCAGGTGGCCGGGCACTCCGCAGGCGGCCATCCGCGACAGCCGGCGCCACGCCCACCAGACCACGAGGGCCAGACCCACCACCGAGGAGCCGTACTGCAGCAGACGGAACAGCCTGATCACACCGAAGACCGAGTAGGACAGCCACTCGCCCCATTCCGCCGGACCGGTGGAGTGGGTGAAGGAGTCCCACAGGACGTGGCTCGCGGCCCCGATCAGCGCGCCGGCGACGATCGGCAGCGGCCGGACCCGGCGCCAGGAGGGCAGCAGGGTCGCGGCGCGGCCCGCGAGCGAGGGCGGCAGGAGCGAGATCAGCGGATCCCTGAGCACCAGGTGGAACAGGGCGAGCAGCACCAGGACCGACAGCAGGTCAATGGTGAGCACACCACGCCAGGCGTGCCAGTCGGAGTAGTCGGGCAGGAACGGCAGGAAGATCGGCAGATCGGGCACCATCGCGCCGATCGCCAGCGCCCACGGGTCGACCAGCCTGCGGATCCGGGACGACGACGCGAGCGGCAGCACGGCGGCGATGTGGGCGGGCGTGAACGGCACGAAACGGCTCCTCCCCCGAAACGATCATTACAGATTACCCTGTCAATCTTTGCCCCTCGCCACTAAAGTCACGCTAAGTAGCGGGTATGGTACGTAACGCTGTCGGCGGCCGGACGCCGCGGATTCGGAGGTTCATGGTGCCTGACCAGCGGGTTCACGCGCATCCGGCCGCGTCAGCCGACTGGCTCCGGGCGGCGCGCACGGCGCGCGCACTGTCGATCGTCACGCTCGTGTGGCTCGGGCTGGAGAGCTCCCTCGGCCTGGCGGCCGGGCTGGCCGCGCACTCGGTGGCGCTGATCGGCTGGGGGCTGGCGGCCCTCGTGGAGGCGGCGGCGAGCCTGATCGTGGTGTGGCGGTTCACCGGCTCGCGCACTCTGTCGGCGAGCGCGGAGCTCAAGGCGCGGCGCGCGGTCGCCGTGAGCTTCTGGGTGCTCGCCCCCTATCTGGTCCTGCACGTCGCGCACGATCTCGACGCGGGCCACCGGGCGGTGCCGACCACGCTGGGCATCGTGGTGACCACGGTCAGCATGGTCAGCATGCCGGCGCTGGGGATGGCCAAGCGGCGGCTGGGGCGGCGGCTGGCCTCTCCGTCGACCGCGGGAGAGGGCACCCAGAACCTCATCTGCGCCATGATGGCGGCCGGTGTGCTCGCCGGGCTGTGGCTCAACACGCTCGGCTGGTGGTGGGTGGATCCGGCCATGGCGGTCGCCCTGGCCATCGTCGCGCTGCGTGAGGGAATGCGGGCCTGGCGCGGTCACGCATGCTGCCACTGACGGTGACTCACCGTGGTTTCTGCACCAAAAGGGCTGTTTTGCCACAGTAACCGCACCGAGTATCGTTCCGACAGTATTGCGGAGTATCTCCGGCTAGGGTCTCCGGAAGGTCATCGACACAGCTAAGAGGACATCGTGGGGCGACACCGCACAGACGAGTTCGATGGCGGCTACCAATCCCAGCAACCAGCACCCCGCAGGCGCGCCACGGGCGGCGGCCGGGGCCGGGTGCTCGTCCCGCTCGCCGGGGCCGTCGCTCTGGCCGTCCTTCTCGGTGTCGCCGCGTTCGTCATCTTCAACCGCGACCACGACTGCTCCGGCGGCAAGCTGGCGCTCCGGGTCGTCGCCACCCCTGACATCCAGCCCGCCCTGAACAAGATCGCCGGCACCTACAACAAGGCCCTGCACTCCATCGACAGCCGCTGCGTCGAGGTGTCGGTGGCCAGGGAGGCGGCGGCCAAGACCGCGAACGCCCTGACCGCGGGCAAGGCCAACGCCGACGTGTGGGTGGCCGACTCCAGCCTCGTGGTGGCCCGGCTGCGCGGTGAGCCCGCCGCCGAGGCCGCGCTGCCCGAGCCGTCCGGGTCGGTCGCCACCTCGCCCGTCGTCCTCGTGACCGCCAAGTCGGCGGCGCCCAAGCTGGCCGGCAGCCTCAAGCCCAGCTGGGTCAGCATGATCGCCGCGGCCAACGTCGCGAACCCGGACGGCCCCGGCAGGAAGGTCCGGGTGCTCGCCCTCGACCCGCAGAAGAACTCCGCCGGGATGGCCGCGCTGCTGGCCGCCGCCGGCTCGGCCAAGCAGGCCGGCCAGGGCAAGGCGCTGGTGGGCGCGTTGAAGGAGCTGTCGGGCCAGTTGGTCTCCGACCCGAACGCGCTGCTGGCCAGCCTCACCGTGAAGTCCGGCAGCAGGGTGCCCGTCGGCGTCACATCCGAGCAGACCGTCTACGTCCACAACACGAAGAAGCCGGACGCCCAGGTGGTGCCGCTCTACCCGGCCGAGGGCACGCTCAGCCTCGACTACCCGATCGTGACCATCACCAAGGACCCGGCCGTCCAGAAGGCGGCGGCGGCCTTCCAGAAGGAGCTCGCCACGGAGTCGGCCCGCAAGGTGCTGCGCGGTCAGGGCTTCCGCACCCCTGACGGGCAGGCCGGCGACGCGCTGTCCAAGGACAAGGGCTTCAACCCCGAGGCCCCGGAGGCGTTGCCCGCGCCCGACGCCAAGACCGTGGCCAGCATGACCCAGACCTGGTCGAGGCTGAACCTCGGCACCCGCATGCTCACCCTGCTCGACGTGTCCGGCACGATGGCCCTGCCCGTGCCGGGCACGAACATGACCCGTATGCAGGCGATCAGCAAGATCGCGTCCGAGGGGCTGGGCCTGTTCCCGGCCGACTCCGAGATCGGCCAGTGGGCCTTCTCCACGCACATGGACGGCCAGGGCAAGGACTGGATCGAGAACGTCTCGGTCGGCCCGCTGAGCGAGACCGTCAACGGAGTGCTGCGCAAGGAGACGCTGAACAGGACGCTGCAGCCCAAGGCCACCGGCGACACCGGGCTCAACGACACGATCAAGGCCGCCTACACGGAGATGTCCAAGACGTACGCCGAGGACAAGATCAATACGATTCTGATCCTCACCGACGGCGCCGGCAACGACGACCCCGACGGCGGCGTGAGCGACGCGCAGATCCTGTCGTTCCTCAAGAAGACGTACAACCCCAAGCGGCCGGTCGCCATCCTGCTCATCGCGTTCGGCCCGGACGCCCCCAAGGGCAAGCTGCGGATGGACGCCCTCGCCCAGGCCACCGGCGGCGAGGCCTTCATCGCCAAGGATGTCCTCCAGGTCCGCGACATCTTCCTGCAGGCCATGGAACGCCGCCTCTGCTCCCCCAAGTGCGACGGGTGACTCTGGCAACTCACATCACTTCTGACACTGTTCTCCCTGGTCATGCCGGTTGAGCATCTATGGCCAACCGGCTCTTTTCCGGCGGCGTCCTAAGCGCGTGGGGTAGCGAACCCAGCCGGGGAGGGACTGCGTGCCTGGATGGCCGAGTGTGGACCGTGCCGCCGATCAGCGGTTGGCGGAGGCGCTGCGGCGTGCCGACGCCGACGCCCCCGCCACGCTGTACGACGCCTACGGGGAGCGGCTCTACGCCTACGCGTTCATGCTGCTGGGAGAGCGGGAGACGGCCGCCGACGCCGTCCATGACGCGCTGGTCACGGCCCAGGGGGCGGTGCGGCGGCTGAAGGAGGACACCCGGCTGCGCGCCTGGCTGTACGCGCTGACGAGGTTCCAGGCCGTGGCGCGGATGGCGCACCGGGGCGGCACCTCGCCGGAGGGTCTGCCGGCTCCCGTGCTGGAGGAGACGGACGACATTGAGCTGTCCGGCCTGGTCCGCGAGACGCTGGGCGAGCTGAGCAGGAACGAGCGAGAGCTGCTGGAGCTGGCGCCGCGCCACGGCCTGACCCCGTCCGAGGCGGGCGCCGTGCTGGGGCTGACCTCACGCCAGGCCGCGAGCCGGCTCGGCAGGGCCCGCGACCATCTGGAGAACGCCGCCGCGGCCGTCATCCTGGCGCGGGTGGGACGCGCGCACTGCCCCGACCTGTCGTCGATGGTCGACTCGTGGGAGGGGCCGCTTACGCCACTGCTGCGCAGGCGGCTGTCCGGGCACATCGGCGGCTGCGAGGTGTGCACCGAGGGACGGCACCGGAAGGTCTCGGCGGGACGGCTGCTCGACCTGGTCCCGGTGGCCTTCCCGCCGATCTCGCTGCGCCACCGGGTGATCGAGACGTGCGGGAGCCCCTCCGGTGACGATACCCGCATGCTGATCATGGATCGGGGCGACGGCTTCGACCGTACGGGCTTCCCGGCGGCGGCCGAGCCCCGTTCGCGACGACGGCGCCGGCCGCGCGGGCTCGCGCCGGTCGTCCTCGCGGGGGTCTGCGTGCTCGCCGCCACCGGCGCGATGGTGATGATCGGCGGCGGCGAGCCCGGCACCGGCACGGCGCTGCACGTCATCCCCTCGCCGCCCGCGTCCTCGCCCGTGGACGGCTTCACCGATCCGTCCGCGGATCCCGAGGAGCCCGCGGCCGAGGACGACGAGCCCACGCCCGGCCCCACCCCGACGCCCTCGGCCACCGGCCCGGACCGGACGCCGGCCACGGTGCGGCCGGTCGCCACGGCGGCGACCACCCGACCGGCCACCGCGCCGCCGGCCACCCGCCGCCCCGTGGCCGGCGCCCGGCTGGGAGCCATCTGCCCCGACGGGATCGACGGCGTGGCCACCGTCCGGCTGACCGCCCGCAATGCCGCCGTGACCTGGACCGCGAGCGCCTCTGCGGGGCTCGGCGTGTACCCGGCGAGCGGTTCGATCAAGGCCGGCCGGTCGGTCTCCGTCTGGGTCACGGTCACCGACCCGGACACTCCCGGCAGCGGGACGGTGTCCTTCGGCTCGAACCGCGGCGGCGGCAGTTGCTCGCTGTCGTGGCGTGGTCATCAGCGGCAGCCCTCGGAGGGGCCGTCGGAGGAGCTGACGCCCACCCCGACCGAGACCGATCCGGTCAGCGACCCGTCGCACAGCTCGGCCGGGGATGCGCACAGTGAGACGGGAAGTCCCTCATGAGGCAACAGTTTTCCCATGAGTGACGCGCATCACCGTAGATCTTCGTTTAAGCGACATATAGGTAGGAGTCGGGCCCTGACTCGATGATCGGGCACCCAATAGGGCATCCTGGTGTACTTGGTGAACGGATCGGGCCGCGGGACGCTTGACCCTGTGTTGTAGGCCACATGGGAAATTCTCGCCTCTCGGTAAACCAATGCGGGTCACCAAGCGTCGGCATTGACGTGCCGGCAGGTGGGTTGGTCCCATGAAATGCGATCAATCGCGCCTTTAACCAGCCAGGAGCCAGGAGACACCATGATCAGGCACCGCCGAGCGCTCGCGTGGCTGCTCGGGCTCGCGTGCATCGCGGGAGCGGTGATCGCGCTCTTCGACATCGAGACGCCTCTCCGCCCTGCCTTGATCTCGCTGTTCCTTCTGGTCGTCCCCGGGGCGGCGGTGGTCGGGTTGCTGCGTGATCGTGACCCGCTGGCCGCGCTCTCCGTGGGGGCCGCCGCCAGCCTGGTGATCAACGTTCTCCTCGCCCAGGCCATGCTGCAGTTCAACGCGTGGTCGCCGCGAGCGGGAGTGGCGACGGTCGCCGTGCTCGGCGGGTTCATGTACGTGCTTCGCGTGTTGTACCGGGGGAAGAACATGCAGACCGAACAGGGGGCCAGGTCAAGGTGAAGATCACGGTGGTTCGCCCCGGAGATCTCGGAGACTCCGAACTCACCCGCTGGCGAGAGTTGCAGAAAGCGGATCCGAGCCTCGACAACCCGTTCCTGTCGGTCGAGTTCGCCGTGGCGATGGACAGGCTGCGCGACTACGTGAGGGTGGCGGTCCTCCACGACGGGTCCGGTGTCGCCGGGTTCTTCCCCTACGAGCGTCACAGCTTCGGCATCGGCAAGCCACTCGGCGGCTTCCTCACCACCTGCCACGGCCTGATCGCGGCCCCCGGGCTGGAGTTCGACGCCCGCGCCCTGCTGCGCGCCTGCAAGCTGACCGTCTTCGACTTCGACCACATGGTCGCGGGGCAGCCGACGTTCGCGCCGTACGAGGCCGACGTCCGCCCGGCGCCGGTCATGGACTTCACCGCGGGCTTCGACGCCTGGCTCGACCAGGTCAGGTCCAACTCCCCCAAGAACCTGAAGACCGTGCGCTACAAGGAGCGCAAGCTCGGCCGGGAGCAGGGCGACCTGCGCTTCGAGTACGCCTCCGCGGATCCCGAGGTGCTGCGCGTCCTGCTCGGCTGGAAGTCCGACCAGTACCGTCGCACGGGGCGGGTGGACAGGTTCGCGCAGCCGTGGATCGTCGAGTTGATCGACCTGATGCACGCCGAGCACTCCAGCGACTTCGGCGGCGTGCTGACCATGCTCTACGCCGGTGACACGCCCGTCGCCGGCCACTTCGGCCTGCGCACCGCCACCACGCTCGTCGGCTGGTTCCCCGCCTACGACACCGAGTACGCCCGCTACTCCCCCGGCATCGTGCACCACCTGCAGATGGCCGAGGCCGCCGCGACGGCCGGCCTGCAGATGGTCGACATGGGCAAGGGCGGCAAGGAGTACAAGGACTGGCTCAAGAGCGGTGTCCTCTACGTCGCCGAGGGCCGCGTGTCGAGGCCCTCCCCGACAGCGGCGGTCCACTGGATGGGCCGGACCCCGTTCAACAAGGCGCGAACAATTGTCCTGGACCGACCGTCTCTCTATAGAGCGGCCGATCGTGTCCTCAAGGGCTTCGGCCGTGTTCGCAGTTCGTTACGCCCCGAGCCAGCCAAGCAAGCAGTGAAGGAACCCACGGGAGCCAACTAGCTCCCACCCCCACCCCAACCAGCGCCACCCCCGGCACAGCAGCAGCAGCACTGAAGCACCGCCCTCACGCCACAGGACCGCTCCACGCACCGTTGGTCGATGTCGCCATTCCCGCAGCACCCGGGTGTGGCCGTCCTCGGCTCGCGTGGAGGAGGTCCCGGAAGGATTTGCCTCACCATGAGTCCCGAGACCACCAAGCACAACGGCAAGATTCAGATCACACCGTTGCGATCGATGCCACCTATTGAGCGTTTCACGCCGGTCACCCCTCACCTGGCCATTTCCCCGACGGTGAGCGTGGTCGTTCCGGCGATGAACGAGGCCGAGAACCTTCCCCACGTCTTCGCCACCCTGCCGCAGTGGATCGACGAGATCATTCTCGTCGACGGCAACTCCGTCGACGACACCGTAGCCGTCGCCAAGCGGCTGCGGCCCAATGTGAAGATCGTCACGCAGACCGGCAAGGGCAAGGGCGACGCCCTGGCCGCCGGATTCGCCGCCTGCACCGGTGACATCATCGTGATGATCGACGCCGACGGCTCCACCGACGGCCACGAGATCATCACCTTTGTCGGCGCGCTGGTGACGGGCGCCGACTTCGTCAAGGGCTCCCGCTACGCCGCGGGCGGGGGCAGCGACGATCTGACCTTCAACCGCAGGTTCGGCAACAAGGTGCTCACGAGCCTGGTCAACGTCATGTACGGCACCCAGTACACCGACCTTTGCTACGGCTACAACGCCTTCTGGGCCCGCCACCTCGACGTGCTCGACCTCGACTGCGACGGCTTCGAGGTGGAGACCCTGCTGAACGTCCGCGCCGCCAAGGGCGGGCTGAAGGTGCACGAGGTGCCGAGCCACGAGCGCTGCCGCATCCACGGCGAGAGCAACCTGCGAGCCGTGCGCGACGGCTTCCGGGTGCTCAAGACCATCCTGCGCGAGTGGCGCCGCCAGCCCACTCCCGTGCAGCCCGAGCCGGCCGCCGCTCCCGCCGCGGACCGGGGCGTCGCATAACAAAGAGGCATAGCCGTGAACACGTCCGTCGTCATCTGTGTCTACACCGAGGACCGGTGGGAGGACATCAGGGAGGCCGTCGAGTCGGTCGAGCGCCAGCGGCGCCGTCCACACGAGCTGATCCTGGTGGTCGACCACAACCCCGACCTGCACCTGAAGCTCAAGCGAGCCTATCCACAGGTCATCGTGGTGGAGAACACCCACGAGCAGGGGCTGTCCGGCGGCAAGAACACCGGCGTGGCCGCGGCCACCGGTGAGATCGTCGCCTTCCTCGACGACGACGCCGTCGCCGATCCCGGTTGGCTGGAGGCTTTGGAGGAGGGCTTCCAGGATCCGGGCGTCGTCGGCGTGGGCGGACGCACCGACCCGTTGTGGGCGTCGCGGAGCAGGCCGCGGTGGTTCCCGTACGAGTTCGACTGGACCGTCGGGTGCACCTACCGCGGCATGCCCGCGGTCCGGGCGCCGATCCGCAACGTGATGGGCGGCAACGCGGCCTTCCTGCGGGAGGTCGTGGCCGAGGTCGGCGGGTTCCACAGTGGCATCGGCCGCAGCGTGCAGGGCCGCAAGAGCCGGCCGCTGGGCTGCGAGGAGACGGAGTTCTGCATCAGGCTGAGCCAGCGCAGGCCGGGCTCGGTCATGTTGTTCGAGCCGCGCGCGGTGATCGGCCACAAGGTGTCGGCGCAGCGCGAGCGGTTCGCCTACTTCCGGTCCAGGTGCTACGCCGAGGGCCTGTCCAAGGCCCTGGTCACCAAGGAGGTCGGCACCCAGGACGGCCTGGCCAGCGAGCGGGCGCACGCGCTCAAGACCCTGCCGCTCGGCGCGCTGCGCGGCGTGGGTGAGGCGCTGCGCGGCGACCTGGGCGGGCTCGGCCGGGCCGCTGCGATCGTGATCGGCCTGGCCTGGACCACCTGGGGGTACGTGGTCGGCACCGCCCGGCTGAAGGCGGTGCGGTCATGACCCGTGTGCCGATCCTGATGTACCACTCGGTCACCGACACCCCCAACGAGGAGACCCGCCCCCATTCGGTGCGCCCCTCCGACCTGGAGGAGCAGCTCGCCTACCTGGCGGAGAGCGGCTTCACCCCGATGACGCTGGGCGACCTGGTGGCGAGCCTGAACAAGACCAGCGCCATGCCCGTCAAACCCATCGTGATCACCTTCGACGACGGCTACGCCGACTTCCACAGTCACGCGCTGCCACTGCTGGAGCGCCACCGCTTCCCGGCCACGGTCTTCCTGACCAGTGGCTGGGTGGCCGACGCGGGTCCCGACGCCGCGGGCCGGGCGCTCGACGACATGCTCAGCTGGGGTCAGGCCCGCGAGATCGCGCAGACCGGCATCGAGATCGGCGGCCACAGCCACAGCCATCCGCAGCTCGACCAGCTGCGCACCGAGGAGCTCCGCCAGGAGCTGCGCAAGAACAAGGGGCTGCTGGAGGAGAAGATCGGCGCCCCGGTCGCCACCATGGCTTACCCGTTCGGCTACTCCAGTGCCCGGGTACGCCGCGAGGTGCGCAAAGCCGGATATTTCGCTGCATGCGCCGTGAGCAACGCGATCGCCGCCGACCGGCACGACATGCTCGCCATCCCCCGGCTGACGGTCGCCGGCAACACGACCATCAGCATGTTCAGACGCGCCGTCGAAGGCAGCGCCGTGCCCCTGATCTACCTGCGCGAACGCGTCCTCACCAAGGGCTACGCGGTCGTCAGGCGGACCAGGTACGGCCTGCGCCGGGTGCGCGGAGATGTCTAGCCTCTGGCGCAAGATCGTCCATGACCTGCGCAGCCCGCTGCTGCGCAACGGCTACGCGCTGATGGCCAACACCGGCATCACCGCCGTGCTGGGCATGGGCTACTGGCTGCTCGCCGCCCACTACTACACGCCCGAGGAGTTCGGCAGGGGCCAGGCGCTGATCACCGCGATGCGGCTGTTCGCGTCGCTGACCGCGCTGGGCTTCGTAGGGGCGCTCGCCCGCTTCCTCCCGGTGGCGGGCCGCCGCACCCCCGAGCTGGTCCTGCGCGGGTACGGGCTCGCGGGGGCGACCGGTGTAGTGGCGGCGACCGGGTTCCTGCTGACGCTGCCGCTGTGGGGCAAGACCTACTCGGTGCTCGGCGGGTTCGGGCCCGGCCTGTTCTTCCTGGCGGCGGTGCTGGTCTGGGCGGTGTTCACGCTCCAGGACGTGGTGCTGACCGGCCTGCGCAAGGCCACCTGGGTGCCGCTCAACAGCCTGATCTTCGGCCTGCTCAAGATGGGCCTGCTGGTCGCCCTGGCCGGGGCGCTGCCCGAGGGCGGCATCTTCGTGTCCTGGATGGTGCCGACGGCGATCGCGCTGATCCCGATCAACTGGTTCATCTTCGCGATCGTCATCCCCCGGCACGTCAAGAGCGCCGAGGCGAGCGCCCGGCCGCCGAGGCTGCGCGACGTGGGCCGGTTCCTGGCCGGCGACTTCCCCGGCACGCTGTCGATCCTGGCGATCGTCTATCTCGTTCCGGTCATCATCGCGACGCAGGTGGGCGAGGCCACGTTCGGCCGCTTCTCGATGGCCCACACGCTGGGCTGCATGATCGAGCTGCTGGCGATGAACATGGCCGTGTCGCTGACCGTCGAGGGTTCCTTCGACCGGGCGCAACTGGCCGACAACTGCCGCAGGGCGCTGCGCCGGGCCTTCCTGATCATCGCGCCGGTGATCGCGGTGACGATCCTCGCGGCGCCGCTGATCCTGACCGTCTTCGGGTCCGAGTTCGCGGCGGAGGGGACGACGCTGCTGCGGCTGATGGCGCTGGCCGTGCTGCCCCGGGTGCTGATCGAGGTCTACCTGAGCGCGCTGCGGGCGCAGAGCCAGGCGCGCACCCTGGCGATCGTCCAGATCGGGCTGGCGGCCACGGTGCTGATCTCGATCGTCGTGCTGTTCCCCTTCGCAGGCGTGAACGCGGTCGGTTACGGCATGCTCTTCAGCCAGATTCTGGTCGCCCTTTTGATCTTCGGAAGTCTCCGCAAAATTCTTAAATTCGGCGAAATCGGGCAGCCAACCGTCGCTCAGGGGTCGCCCGGGGCCCCATGATGGTCAACGTGAGGCAACGGGACGGCGATGGCATGACAACCGGGATCACGGGTTCCTCAGAGCTCAAGGGTGAGGAGGAGCCGGAGGTGCCCTTCGATCCGGACGCCACGGGCATCATTCCCCGGATCACGCTCTCCGGGGAGTCCGGCGACCCCGCCGACGCCGCGTCACCAGACGGTCCGGCCGCCGCGGGCAGTCCGGCCGCTGCGGACGACGGCGACAACGGTTACGGCGACGGCGGCGTGGCGGACTCCGACGTGACGACGGCGATTCGCCTGCCCACCCTGCGCATCGGCGGCCCGCCCACGGTCCCCGACGTCACCGCCTCCTCTTCGACCGGCGCACCCCCCTCCACTCCGTCCGGGACCGCGAAGACGCCTTCCACTCCCCCGGCCGAGGACAAGTCCGCCACTCGCCCAGCCAAGGACAAGTCCGCCACTCCCGTGGTGGAGGACACGTCCGCCAGGTCTACGGCGGAGGGCACGTCTGGGAGCCCGTCGTCCCGCACGGCCGGCTCCCGGGGCGCGACGCCCGTCCAGGACGGCGCGCCCGGCACCTCCCAGGCCGAGGACACCGTCACGCAGGTCCTGCCCGCCACCGGCACGCCCGGCGGCGGCAGCGGGCGGCCTTCCCAGGTCGGCAAGGGCGGTCCTCCCATCCCGGACGCGCCTCCAGGCGACCCGTCACGATCAAACGACCCGTCACGGGCCGAGGACCTGCCCGGCGACACGCTTCCGGCGAGCGGGGCCCCTCGCGCCGATGCCGGGCGGTCGTCAGGTGAGGGCGAAGCCTCTGCCGCCGGCGCGGTAGGAGGCTCGGCTTCGAACGTGGGGGCCGCCTCTGGTGTGGGGGCCGCCAGGGTGGAGGATCCGCCTACGGAGGCGATGCCTGTCGTGGGCCGCCCATCGGGTGGGAGGTCGACGACGGCGCGGGGTGCCGACGCCGGTGAAGAGGACTCCGGCCCTACAGGCGCCGGGCGTAAGGATGACTTCCGCGCCGAGAGTGCGAGGATCTCGGCCGGGGACACGGGCGAGGAAGCGCCCGGAGAGAGTGGGTCCGGGCCGACGGTGGCGTTCCAGAGGGTGCCACAGGCGCCTCAGAGGACGCCTGGGCCGTCTCAGGAGCCTCCTGGCCCCGCAGAGCCTCAGCACGCGTCTCACGAGGCTCCTGCGCCCCAAGCGCCCCAGAGCGCGACGGCGGGCGGGACGGCGGGACGTCAGCGCACGGGGGGGGCGGCGCGGTTGCGGCAGTTGCTGCACAGCGCGCCCACCTGGCTCCCGGTGCTGCTCACCGTCGAGGCCCTCGTCATGTACGTCCTGGCGCTGCGCGCGTCCCCGGGGCCGTTCCGCGGGGTGGATCCGGCGGAGATCAACGGGCTGGGCCTGATCGCGGCGCTGCCGGCGAGCGCGTTCGCGGCCATCCTGATCATGCTCGTGGCGTTCTTCGTCACGGTGGCGCAGTCGACCGACCGTAAGTTCCTGCTGTTGTTCCAGATCGCGGTCATCACGTTCGCGCTGCACGGCGCGGGCGCGCTGGTGGCCGACGAGCCGCGCTTCCCCACGGCGTACATCCACGCGGGGTTCGTCGACTTCATCGGCCGCACCGGTGAGACGGCGATCAACATCGACGCCCGCATGGGCTGGCCGGGCTACTTCGCGCTCTTCGCGTTCGTGACGAAGGCCGCCGGGATCAGCGACATGACCACGATCCTGCAGTGGACGCCGCTGCTGTCCAACCTGCTCTACCTGCTGCCCTTCGTGCTCATCCTACGCCAGGTGGTGGCGACGACGCGGGCGCGCTGGTTCGCGGCGTTGCTGTTCGTGCTGGTGCAGTGGATCGGGCAGGACTACTTCTCGCCGCAGGGCTTCACGTTCGCGCTGTATCTGGCCTTCGTGGCGATCCTGCTGCGCTGGTTCGGGCGGGTGGAGCCGCGCACGAAGCCGGTGCCGCCCAAGGGGCTGCGCAAGCTGCTCGGCCGGCTCGACGCGATGACGCCCGGCGAGATCGCCAACACGGGGATGTTCCGGGCCGACAAGCTGCTGATGCTGACGCTGCTGCTGGCGCTGTTCTTCGCGTCGACGGCCTCGCACCAGATCACGCCGTTCATGATGCTCGGCGTGGTGACCGCGTTCCTGATCTTCAAGCGCACGTCGCTCACCTGGGCGCTGCCGTTCTCCCTCGGCCTGGTGGTGCTGGCCTGGATCAGCTACGAGGCCGTGGGCTTCTGGGCCGGCCAGATCGACACGATCTTCGGCGGACTGGGCAGGGTCTTCGACAACCTGCAGAGCAACACCGGCGACCGCATCGAGGGCAGCGACCCCGCGCACGCGCTGGTGCTCCAGGCACGTCTCGGCATCCTGGTCGTGATCCTCTCACTGGCCGCCACCGGCCTGCTGCGCAGGCTGCGCCGCGGGGTGTTCGACCGGGCGGCGCTGATCCTGCTCTGCGTGCCGGTGATGGCGCTGGGGCTGCAGAGCTACGGCGGCGAGATCGGGCTGCGCATCTACATGTTCGCGCTGCCCGGCGCCTGCCTGCTGGCCGCGTACGCGTTCTTCCCCAACCTGCCCGCCGACAGCGCGGACGTGCGGGAGGAGACGATCCCCATCCGCAGGCGGAACGTCCGCTTCAACCCCGAGGTGACGAGGAAGGTCACGGTCGTCCTCGCGGCGTCCGTCTCGGTCGTGCTGGCCATGGCGTTCCTCGTCGCCCGCTACGGCAACGAGAAGTTCGAACGGGTGACCTCGGGCGAGGTTGCGGCCATGCACTACGTGTACGACCACGACAAGCCGAGCGCGCGGGTGCTCTACCTGGTGCCGAAGGAGGGCCCGGAGGTCACCCCGACACTGCCCTGGGGCGAGAAGGATGTCGAGCTGGTCAACTTCAACGGCCAGGCGCTCGTTCACAAGGATCCGACGCAGATCGCCAGCGCGGTCCAGAAGCTCAAGGAGAGCCCGCGCAACACCTATCTCGTCGTCAGCCGGGGGCAGGTCAGCTACCTGCAGCTCAACGAGGGCTTCCCGGAGGACTGGCACGAGAGGTTCCGGGCCGCGCTGGACGCCTCGCCGGACCTGAAGAAGGTCTACTCCAACAAGGACGCCGCCCTCTACACCTGGAAGACGTTCGTCAGGGGCACCGAGATCCCGGATCCCCAGCCGTACAAGGGGCGGGGCGATCCCACCTCGCCCTGGACGCCGGTGGGCATCGGGGCGCTGGCGGTGACGTGGATCACGTTCTTCGCCTACGAGGTGATCCGGCTGCACGGCCCCGATCGGGCTCGCCGGGCCCGCAGGCGGCTGTTGTACCTGGCCATACCGGCGTTCCTGGTGGCAGTCGGGGTCATCATCGAGCGATTCATCTTTATCGCGATGAATAACTGAATTCACAGGAAACGCTCAGGTTTTGCGGAAGGATGTTCGCCGATGACGGCACAGCGAACACCTCCCGTCCACGTGGACGGGCCGGCGACCAGGATCACGGCCGTCGACTCGCTGCGCGGGTTCTCGCTGCTGGGGATCCTCGTGGTCAACATCGCCTTCCTGGCCTCCGGCTACCGGATGGCCGGGCTGGCGGAGCCGGCGTTCGGCTCGACGCTCGACTGGGCCGTGCGGTGGACCGTCACGATGTTCCTGGAGAACAAGTTCTATCTGCTGTTCTCGTTCCTGTTCGGCTACAGCTTCACCCTGCAGATCGACTCGGCGGCGCGGCGGGGCCTGGCGTTCACGCCGATGTTCCTGCGACGGCTGGCCGGGCTCTTCGTGCTCGGGCTGGCCCATGCCGTGCTGCTCTTCCCGGGCGACATCCTGACCACCTACGCGGTGGCCGGGCTGGCGCTCCTGCTGCTGCGCCGGATCACGCCCAGGACCGCCGTCGTGCTGGCGATCGTGCTGACCTGCGTGCTGGCGGCGGGGTTCGCGCTGCTGGCCGTACTGGCAGGGGCGGGCCTGGACCTGGCGGGGACGGTGTCGCAGGGGACCGCGGAGGCGATCAAGTCCGACGCGTCGCTGGCGGGGTCCGCCGCGCAGATCGTCGCCGAGCACCTGCGCAAGCTGTCGCTCATCGTCGTGCTGCGCGTGCTCTTCCAGGGCCCGGCGGTGCTGGCGGCGTGCCTGATCGGGCTCGCGGTGGGCAAGCTGGGCCTGCTGCGCGACCTCCGGGCGCACACCGCGGCGCTCAGGAGACTGCAGTGGATCGGCTTCACGGCCGGGCTGGGCGGCGCGTTCGTCTACACGCTGTCGGCGTGGACGGGCATGGTGCACAAGTTCGCCGGCGAGGCGGTGGACCTGCTGACCGCGCCGTTGCTGGCCGCCGCCTACGCGGCCACGTTCCTGCGGCTGCTGCCGCGCCTGCCCCGGCTCGGCCGCGCCCTGGCCGCGCCCGGCCGGATGGCGCTGTCCAACTACCTGGCGCAGTCGCTGATCTGCGCGCTCATCTTCACGGGTTACGGCCTGGCGCTGGTGGATCGGATCAGTCCGCCGCTGGAGGTGCTGATCGCGGTGGGCCTCTTCGCGGGCCAGGCGATCTACAGCCGGTGGTGGCTGCGCACGCACAGGTACGGGCCCGTGGAGTGGCTGCTGAGAAGCATCACGTACGCCCGCGCCCCCGGCAAGGCCATCACGGATCCGGCCGAGTTCCCGCCCAGGCGGGAGCGGGCCTGAGCCGGATCGAGGGAGCACGGCCCGGCGCGAGACTGCTCGCCCGACTTGATAGGCAAGTCTTCACTTGCCTATGCTGAGGGCGTGGCGGAAGACATCTTCAAGGCACTGTCCGATCCCACCCGCCGGCACATCCTTGACGAGCTGGTGGAACGGGACGGTCAGACCCTGTTCGAGATCTGCGCGCGGCTGACGGCCAAGCACGGCCTGGGGCTGTCCCGCCAGGCGGTCAGCCAGCACCTGGCCGTACTGGAATCCGCGGGTCTGATCCATGCGCGGCGTCAGGGCCGCTACAAGTTCCACGACGTGAACACCGAACCGCTTGAGCAGATCGTGACCCGATGGCTCAGGCCCGACACACCGGAAGGCACCTCATGAGAATCCACCTGTCCAGCGTCTTCGTCGATGACCAGGACAAGGCCCTGCGCTTCTACACCGACGTCCTGGGCTTCGTGAAGAAGACCGAGGTCCCGCTGGGCGAGGACCGTTGGCTGACCGTGGTCTCGCCGGACGATCCCGACGGGACCGAGCTCCTGTTGGAGCCCGACGGCCACCCGGCGGTGAATCCGTTCCGGAAAGCGCTGGTCGAGGACGGCATCCCGGCCACCGCCTTCGCCGTGGACGACGTGCACGCGGAGTTCGACCGGCTGCGCGGGCTCGGCGTGCGCTTCACCCAGGAGCCGCTGGAGATGGGCCCGGTCACCACCGCGGTCCTGGACGACACCTGCGGCAACCTGATCCAGATCGTGCACCACAAGTAGGGCCCGCTCCGGCGACCGGCGGCGGCTCCACCGTCGCCGGTCAGCCCTGGCCCCGTCCCTCCCACTTGACCTCGTACGGCTTCAAGGTCACCTGCTTGCCGTCGACGGTGGCCGTGACCTCGGCGTCGGCCGTGTTGACCATCACGACCTGACGCTCCTGGGCGAGGACCTTGATCCGCTCGTCGGAGGCCTCGACCTGCTGGAGCCGCACCCCGAGGGGGAACCACCGGGTGAACCCGCTCAGCAGGCCCGCCATGGGCATGTCGCCCTCGTCGGCGGCCGACCACAGGCAGCCCGGGCAGACGCCCTGGCCCTTGGTCTGCGGGTTCCAGTAGAGGGCCGACGTCACGCCGCTCTTCGCGAACTCCATCAGCGCCGTGGCCTGCACCGCGGTGCGCTTCTCCTCGCTCCAGCCGGAGTTGTCGGGCTCGACGTACCATTCGGCCCACCAGACCGGCATGTCGCCGCTCTTCTCGCGCAACCAGGTGGTGATCGCGCCGAACTTGGCCTGGGCGGCGAAGTCGCCGGGGATGTTGCCCTTGTCGTTGGTCATCGAGGCGCCGTCGACCACGATGAAGTCGGCGCCCTTCTTGTGCTGGATCCAGTACTCGATCGCGTCGAGGGCGCGCTGGTCGATGGTGCCCCACGGCCCGGTCAGCTCGGACGCGCCGGCGCCGGACTCGCTCCCGATCGGCACGTACGGCCCACCGACCTGGATGTCGTCGTCGACCTGCTTCAGCGCGGCGTAGACCTTGTTGTACATCTCGGTGTAGCCCTCGGCGTCCCACCGGTTGGAGGTCGTGTCCCAGAAGCCCTTGAACTCGTTCCACACCATGAAGTGCTTGACGGTCGGATACTGCCTGGCCACCTTGGCGGCGAGCTTGGCGTAGTCGTCGAAGTGCTCGCGCTTGGGGGCGACCGTGTGGTTCTTGCTCCAGTCGGTACGGCCGGCCTGCCCGCCCTTCATCCAGTCGGGGGCGCAGCAGAGCGTGATGACCGGCAGGCCACGCGACGAGGAGATGAACTTCATCCGCCGGTCGAGATCGCCCAGGTTGTACTGCCCGGGGCGCGGCTCGGGGTTGCCGACGCCCCAGCCCATGATGTGCTGGTTCTGCAGCATCGGGACCCGGCCGAGCACCCCCTTGGCCTGCTCGGAGATCTGCTTGGGCGCGGTGTCGGCGCTGTACTGGGTGTGGGTGACACCCCACCGGGGCCAGTCCTCGAGGGCGGGTGGCTGCTCCAGGGTGGGGGCCGGCTGCGAGGGCCCGGCCTCGGCCACCTCGCCGCCCCGGAACTCGTCCCTGGAACCGACCCGCATCGCGGCGTAGATCATGATGCCTGCCACGAGCACGACGGCGAGGACGCCGGCGCCCACGGCGATCGGCCACGGTGGCCGCCGCCGGGCATGCCGACCATCGGTGGGAATCACGGGAACCTCCACCCCTCGCACGTACATACAGAGAGTCGGGCGCTGCCGCGCCCGACCTTTATAACCGTATATACGAGACTTGCAAGCTGCTTGCGCTTCAGATTAGGGGGCCGGCGGCCGCTCACCACCCGCCGGGCCTGGAACACCCGCGTAACGGTAGGGCACGGGCTGCCGGCCCGGCTGAACTACCAGCAACGTACCGGGAGATTCGGCATAGAAGGCGGATTCGACCGCCGCGGCCACGTCCTCGGCCGTCAGCAGCGGGAACCCGGCGTTGACGAACAGCTCGCGCGCGTCGGCGACCAGCGGCGTGTCGGTGAAGCCTGGGCAGACCGCGCCGATCCTGACGCCGTCCCTGGCCAGGGGCGCGGCCAGGGCCCTGACCAGCCCGACCACGGCGTGCTTGGTCATCGTGTAGATCGGGTCTCCGTCGTAGCCGACCAGCCCGGCCAGCGAGGCCGTGACCACGATCGCGCCGCCGCCGGAACGCCTGAGCAGCGGGACCGCGGCCGCGACGCCGAAGACCACGCCGTCGACGTTGACGCCGACCGCCCTGCGGTACTGCGCCGCGTCGAACGCGGCGAAGTCGACCCCGCTGGTGATGCCGGCGTTGAGGTGGACCAGGTCGAGCCGGCCGTACCTCTCCTCGGCCAGCGCGACGGCCTCGCGCGACGCCTCCTCGGTGCTCACGTCGGCGGCCAGCGCGACGCCGCTCACCTCCTTGGCGAGCCGCTCGGCGCCCTCGCCGTCGCGGTCGACCAGCACGCATCGGGCGCCGCCGGCGGACAGCCGCCGCGCCACCGCGGCGCCGATGCCGCTCGCCGCTCCGGTGATCAGTGCAACAGTGCTCATCAACGCTCCTGTGGGGTGGTCACGACTGGTCGAGGATCCTGTGCGCACGGGCTACCAGAGTGGGCACGGCCGAACCGATGTGCTCGAACCCATCCCCCACGGTCTTACCCTGCCGGAAGCGGGCGTGGATACCCTCCACGATGACCGCGAGCTTGTAGTTGCCGAACGCCACGTAGAACCCGAGGTCGGAGATGTCCCGGCCGGACACCTTGGCGTAGTGGGCGGCGAACTCGGCGGCGTTGAGGAACCCGGGGGCGAGCGTCACGTCGCCCGCCACCGGGATGCCGGCCCGTTCGTCGTCGCCGGGGTCCTGCCAGTAGGTCAGCGTGAGCCCCAGGTCGGCCAGCGGGTCGCCGAGAGTGGACATCTCCCAGTCGACCACGGCCAGGATCTCGGGCGCGGGAGCCGTCCGGATCAACGTGTTGTCCAGCCGGTAGTCGCCGTGCACGAGGGTGCCGGCCGAGCCGGACGGCATCCGGTCGCGCAACCGGCCGGCGAGCCGGTCGTACTCGGGCAGGTCGGCGGTCTTCGAGCGCTCCCACTGCTGGCCCCAGCGCTGGAGCTGCCTGGCCAGGTAGCCCTCCGGACGGCCGAAGTCGCCCAGGCCCACCTCGCGGTAGTCGACGGCGTGGATGGCGGCCAGCACCTCGGCGAGCCGCTCGGACAGCCGCCTGGTCTCCTCGGGCGTGGGGTCCCCGAGCTCCGCCCTTCTTCGTACGGCCGCGCCCTCGACGTATCCCATCAGGTAGAACGGCGCCCCGATGACGTCCTCGTCCCCGCAGAACGCCACGGGTTCGGGCACCGGCACGGGGGTGGGCGCGAGGGCCGAGATGACCCGCCACTCGCGTCGCATGTCGTGGGCGGTGGGCAGGACGTGCCCGAGCGGCGGGCGGCGCAGCACCACGCGGCGCTCGCGGGCCTCGACGAGGTAGGTGAGGTTGGACTTGCCACCGGAGATGAGCGAGACGGAGAGGGGCTCGCCCGCGTCGGGGACGTTCTTGGCCATCCACGCGGACAGGCGAGGCTGGTCGATCCCGGGAACGGTCATGGACACACATTAGAACGTCACTCGGTCCTGAACGCTAGCTGAGAATTCTGTAACGTTCCGAGGCTGCGTGAACCACCGGCTGAAATACCCCTTACCCTGGGATTACACGTCTCCCCGCATGCTGACATGGGACAACGGCATGCCGACGGTAGGAGCCCATGCGCGTCACACTTGCTCGCCCCAGCGAACTGGGCGCACCCGAGCTCAACCGGTGGCGAGCCCTTCAGGAATCAGAGCCAGGTTTCGACAATCCGTTCCTGTCGCCCGAGTTCACGGTCATCGTCGGCGGGTTGCGCGACATGGTCAGGGTCGCGGTGCTCTACGACGGGCCGGAGATCGTGGGGTTCTTCCCCTTCGAGCGCCATCCGCTGGGCATCGGCAAGCCCGTCGCGGCGGGGCTGACCGACGCGCAGGGCCTGGTCCACGCCAAGGGCGTGGAGATCGACCCGCACCGGCTGATCAGGCAGTGCGGCCTCTCGGTCTACGAGTTCGACCATCTCGTCGCCTGCCAGCCGCTGCTCGACGAGCGGCACGAGCGGCATCCGTCGCCGATCATCGACCTGCGTGACGGCTACGAGAGCTACACCGGCTTCCTACGCGAGCACTCCGGCAAGACGTACAAGACCACGCTGGCCAAGTCGCGCAAGCTGCAGCGCGAGGTCGGCGAGGTCCGCCACGACTACGCGATCACCGGCGCCGAGCCACTGCACACCCTGCTCGCCTGGAAGACCGACCAGTACCGCCGCACCGGCCGCACCGACAGGTTCGCCCACCAGTGGATCGTCGAGCTGGTCGAGCGGCTGCTGGCCACCCGGACCGAGTCCTTCGCCGGTGTCCTCGACATGGTCTACGCCAACGGCCGGCCGGTGGCCGGGCACTTCGGGCTGCGCACCCGCACCACGCTGGCCGGCTGGTTCCCGGCCTACGACACCCAGTTCGCGAAGTATTCTCCCGGTCTCATCCACCACCTGGCGATGGCCGAGCGCGCCGCCGAGTCGGGCATCGAGACCATCGACATGGGCCGTGGCCAGAAGGAATACAAGGAGAAGCTCAAGAACGGCGAGTTCCAGGTCGCGGAGGGCAGGGTGGCCACCGCCGGCCCGGCCGCCGGCATCCACTGGCTGATGCGGGTGCCCGCGCGCAGGACCAGGGCCCTCGTGCTGGCCAACCCGGTGCTGCACCGGACGGCCGATCGCACGCTCAAGACCCTCGGCCGGCTCCGCACCGCCCGTTCGTGAGGCTCATCGCCGAGCGCACGGGCCGCCGGTGCCTGCGCCTCCCGTCCAACCGTCTGGGGCTCTACCTGGCACTGCGTCACTGGTGCAGGCCCGGTCAACGGCTGCTCATGTCACCGGTCTCCGCCGACGAGATCCTCTTCCTGGTGCTCGCCGCCGGCCTGCGCCCGGTGATCGCGACGCTCTCGCCCGGCGACGGCAACATCGACGCCTCCCGGGCCGACCTGTCGCGAGTGGACGCGGTCCTGACGACCAACCTGTACGGCCTGCCCGACCAGATGACCGCCTTCGCCGGAAAGATCGTGATCGAGGACGTGGCCCACGCGCTGGAGACCACGTTCGACGGCCGTCCCCTGGGGACGTTCGGCCAGGCCGGTGTCTTCAGCCTGTCCAAGCACGCGAGCGCCGGCTCCGGCGGGGTGCTCGCCGTCGAGCACTCGGCCGACCTGGAGGCGCTCCGGCAGGCCCGCGACGAGCTCATGGTCCCCGGCTCGCCGCTCAGGCAGGTGTTCGACGTGGTGACGTCCATGGCCCGCCAGACCGCGCTCAAGGCCGACCTGGTCCGCCCGGCCCTCTTCCTGGCCCGGCGGCTCGGGCTGCAGGAGCCGCGTGACGGCTACCGCATCACGCTCAAGGCCGACTCCCTCGACCGGGCGCTGCGGCAGGCGCCGTCCCTGTCGGCGTTCGACCCGTGGGTCCGCGCCGACCTGCACGACTACCGCGCGCGCAGGGGCTACGTCGCGCACTGGTACCAGTCGAGGCGCCTGGCCCAGGTGCCCGCCGAGCGGGCCCGGCGGCTCGACGGGGTGCGCCTGCTCGCCGAGCTGCCCATCGTGGCCCCGGCCGTGCGCGACCACGTCGACCAGCCGTTGTTCCGGGTGCCTCTGCTGGTGCGCGACCGCGACGCGGCGATCCGGGAGCTGGAGCGCCACGGCGTGGCCGTCGGCTACCTGTACGACCCGCCCTACGACGACTACGCCCTCGGCTACACCGAGCCGTCGCCCGATCCGGGCCCGGCCCGCTGGTGGGCCCGCCACGTGCTCCCGATCAACCCGCTCTACGCCTCCCGCGCGCTGCCGATCCTCATGCCCCTGGCCCCGGCGCCCCCGCTCTGACCTCGGCGATCAGGCCGGCGACGATCCGGCAGCCGCGCCGCACCTCGGGCAGCGAGGCGGAGCCGTACCCGATGACCAGACCGGGGCGGCCGGGGCCGAGGTGGTGGCGCTCGGCCGGGTCGAGCAGGACACCGAGCTCCCGGGCCCGCTCGACGATGCCGTCGCAGGTGCCCGGAGGCAGCTCCGCGAACACGTGCAGGCCGGCCGTGTCGCCCCGCAGGCGGCAGACCGGGCCCAGGGTCTCGACGATGACCGTCCGGCGGCGCGCGTACTCGAGCCGCATCCTGCGCAGGTGGCGGTCGAGGTCGCCGCGTTCGAGGAGTGTCGCCACGGCCTCCTGGACCGGGCCGCTGGTGCGGTCGGACAGCTTGGAGCGCAGCGCGGCGACCCTGGCCACTAGCTCGGGCGAGCCGACCAGCCAGCCGACGCCCACGTCGGGCGCCAGCGACTTCGACAGCGTGCCCAGCAGCACCACCCGCGAGGGGTCGAGGCCGTAGAGGGCGGGCAGCGGGGCGACGTCGTAACGGAACTCCGCGTCGTAGTCGTCTTCCACGATCATCGCGCCCGTGGCCCTGGCCCAGGCCAGCAGGCGTTCGCGGCGCGGGATCGGCAGCCGCCCGCCGAGCGGGTACTGGTGCGCGGGGGTGGTGTAGAGCAGGCCGAGGTCGTCGGGGAGGCCGTCGACGATCACGCCGTCCTCGTCCACCGGGCACGGCACGACCTCCGCTCCCCGTGCGGCGAAGACCGTGCGCGCCACGTGGTAGCCCGGCTCCTCGACGCCTGCCCGGCCGCCGCCGCCGAGCAGGGCCAGCGCGCACAGGTCGAGCCCGTTGCCGGTGCCCCGGGTGACCAGGATGCTCTCCGGCTCCACGGCCACCGACCTGGTCCGTCTCAGGTGGCCGGCCAGCAGCTCCCGCAGGCGCGGCAGGCCGTAGGGGTCGGGGCGGTCGCCGGGGGGCAGGTCGCCGGCCTTGCGCCAGGCCCGTTTCCAGGCGGCCCGGTCGTAGTCGCGGACCCAGGGATGGCCGGGCCGCAGGTCGATCGCCCCGGCCGCCAGGCCCGCGACGGGCGCGGGGGCAGGACTCGGCGTGGGGGGCACGGCGGCCGGCCGCCGGTGCGTCTCCAGGGAGGCGACGAACGTGCCCGAGCCGTGCCGTCCCTCCAGCCAGCCCTCGGCGTACAGCTGCTGGAAGGCCTCGGTGATCACCGTACGGCTCACCCCGAGCTGCGCCGCGAGCGCGCGTGAGGACGGCAGCCGCTCGCCGGGCGCCAGGGTGCCCGCCAGCATCGCCTCGCGCAGCCGGCCCGCGAGCTGCGTCGAGAGGGGCACGGCCGACTGCCGGGACAGGGATACGGGCAGGTCGACGAGGCTGCGCACGGAAGTGGTCTCCCATAAGTGGTCAATAGTGGCCCTATAACTTAGAGCCACTCGCTGGCTACCGTCGAATCATGCTCTCCACCACGCCCCGCACCAGACTCGGCCGCGAGAAGCAGCGGGCCGGCACCGATCGCCAGGAACTGTACGACCTGCTCGACACCGGGCTGTTCTGCCATCTGGGCGTCGTGGTGGACGGCTGCCCGATGGTGGTGCCCACCGGCTACGGGCGCGCCGGTGACACCCTCTACCTGCACGGTTCCACCGGAGCGCGGTCACTGCGTGCCGCCGCCGGGGCCGAGGTGTGCGTCACCGTCACCCACGTCGACGGCATCGTGCTGGCCCGGTCGGTCTTCCACCACTCGGTCAACTACCGCTCGGCGATCATCTACGGCCGGCCCGAGCCGCTGACCGGAGAGGAGGAGCGCCTGGAGGGGCTCCGCGCCCTGACCGAGCAGCTCGCGCCCGGCCAGTGGGACTACGCCCGGCGCCCGTCGCCCAAGGAACTGGCGGCGACGGCCGTGCTGGCCCTGTCGCTGGAGGAGGCGTCGGTCAAGATCAGGCGGGGCCCGCCACAGGACGACGAGGCGGACTACGAACTGCCTGTCTGGGCGGGGGTGCTGCCCCTGCGGACGGCCTGGGGCGCGCCGGTGCCCGACCCGGTGCTCCCAGAAGGTATCGACGTACCTGTTCACATCAGCGGCCGAGAGTAGTTCCATAATTCCGGAGCCACCTGGCAAACCCGACCTCCAACTCGTGCGTCTCATCAGGTGGGCCGATTCCTGATGGGAGAGGCAATATGGAGTGGAGCGCCTCCGGTTACACCGAGGTCAAGCAGCTCGGAGCGGGTGTCAGCGGCAGGGTCGTGCTGGCGGTGCACGACGAGACCGGTGTGAAGGTCGCCATCAAGTACCTCGCCGCGGAGCTCCGGCGCGACCCCGCGAAGCTCGCCCGCTTCCAGGAGGAGGCGCGCCTGCTGGTGACCCTGCGCGATCCGCACATCGCCACGATGTGGGAGTACATCCAGGACCGCGACGGCGCGGCCATCGTGATGGAGCTGGTCAACGGCGTCTCGCTGCGCGCCTTACTGCGCGAGAACGGCACCACCGGGCCCGAGGCCGCGCTGGTCGTGCTGAAGGGCTCGCTGCTCGGCCTGGCCCGAGCGCACCGGACACGGCTCGTGCACAAGGACTACAAGCCCGAGAACGTGATCGTCCGCGACGACGGGGTCAGCAAGCTGGTCGACTTCGGCATCGCCGTACGACAGGGCACGGCCTCCCTTCCCGAGGGCACGCCGCCGTACATGGCGCCGGAGCTGTGGGCGGGCCATCCGGCCTCGCCCGCGACCGACGTGTACGCGGCCACGGCAGTGTTCTTCGAGTGCCTGACCGGGCACCGCCCCTACCGCTCGACCGAGCCGAGCGTGCTCGGCTACCAGCACGTGTACGCGCCGGTCCCGGTGCACGACGCGCCCGAGGAGATGCGCGATCTGCTGGCGCGCGGCCTGGCCAAGGACCCGGCCGAGCGGCCGGCCAGCGCGGACGCGTTCGTGGCCGAGTTGGAGGCGACGGCCCGGGCCGCCTACGGCGAGGACTGGGAGGAGCGCGGCAGGCGCCGGCTGGCCGGGCTGGTCGCGCTGCTGGCCCTGCTCCTGCCCGTGCCGCGGCAGCCGCCCGCCGAGGTGACCACCTCACTGGCGAGGACCGTGTTCCGCGGCGCGCGGAACAACGCGGCCCGGGTCGCGATGGGCGCCGGTCTGGCCACCGTGGTGGCGGTCGGCGCGGTGTACGTGCTGGCCAACCGGGACACCCGGCCGACGGCCATCGACATCGCCGCCGCGCCGGAGTCGCCGGGAGCGGCACCGGCCTCCGCGCCCCCGAGCGTGCCGAGCGGGGAGCCGCCGACGGGCGGCCTCCCCTCGCCCGAGGACGGTGAGGGCGACCCCTCGGCCGCGATCCTGCCGGACCGCAGTGACGAGCCGGAGACCACGGGCAGCACGCCGACCGGGACGTCCGGGCCGACCAGCACCAGCAGCACCGGCCCGGCCTCGGCCAAGCCCTCCGTCACGGCCACCGGCACCACCCCGGTGACCTCGGCCAGCCCTCCGGCGAGCGACCCGGCGACACCCTCCGTGACCCCGACCCCGACCCCGACCCCGACCCCCACGCGAACGCCCACCCCGACCCCGACGCCCACTCCGACCCCCACCCCCACTCCGACCCCGACTCCCACGCCGCCGACGTCGGTGGCGGGCATCGGCATCGGCCCGCTCACGCTGAACGACGACGCGGTCGGCGGCGCCACGGTCACCATCCGCGCGACCGGCACCCGCCCGATCACCGCCACCGCCGTGTGGTCGGTCGCCGGCGACCCGGTCCAGCGCCGGCAGGTACGGCTCAGCGGCGACACCTCCTACACCCGCACGTTCAGTCACATGTTCGCCGAGCGGCCCTGTGGCAGGACGGTCACCCTGACCGTCACCACCTCGCCCGCCGCGCCGGGCGGCGCCAGGACCGCCTCGCTGAACGTCCCGCCCTGCCCCACGACCGTGAGCGGGCTGCGGGTGGGGCTGGCCATGGCTCCCTCCCCGGGCACCCGCGCGACCGCCCGGATCCGGGTGACCACGACCGGCACCGACGCGGTCCCGGTCGAGGCCGGTTTCGCGCTCAACGGTGACGGCGTCGGCACCAGGAAGGCGACGCTGTCCGGCCGGACGGCCTACACGCGGACGCTCACCCTCCCGTTCGAGAGCAGGCCCTGCGGCTCCACGATCTCCGTCAGCGTGACCGCCGGAGACCGGAAGGCCACCGCGCGGGCCCGGGTGACCTGTCCCCCAGGTGTCAAACAGGTGTCCATCGTCCGCTCGGCGGTCAACGCCCGCGGGCTCGCCACCGCCGCCGTCGCCGTCTCCACGGTCAACGACCGTCCGGTACGCCTGACCGTCGGCTTCTACCTGGCCGGCCGGCTCACCGGCACCCGGCAGGTGGCCCTGTCGGGCGAGACCTCGTACCTCAGGGTGCTGAACCACTCCTTCGGCGACCTGCCGTGCGGCGTGACCTGGCAGATCAGGGCGGCCACCCGGCCCGGGGCGGCGAACGGCGGCGACACGGCGGCCGGCCGGACACCCGCGTGCCCGCCCGAGAACGAGGAGCCCGACACCGAACAGCCCGCCACGGAGCGCCCGCAGACGGACGAGCCCGCGACCAAGGAGCCGGAGACCCCTGGCACGATCGGCTGACCGGGGGTCCGCATACCGATCGAGATATCCATGCCTGGAACCTGGCGATATCCCGTTAAGCTACGCTCCGTCTGTTGAGGGTGGGGGCCCAGACGACTCCAGAGGAGACCGTTATGCACGGTGATGCGCAGTGGGGGGTCCCCGGGTACAGCTCGGTCCGTGAGCTGGGCAGCGGATCCGCCGGCCGCGTGGTGTTGGCCAGGCGTGACCACGACGGCGCGGAAGTCGCCGTCAAGTACTTGTCCGACGCGCTGAGAGCCGATGTCGGCTTCGTCGCCCGTTTCCGGCACGAGGCCCGTCTCCTCGGCACGTTGCGCAGCCAGCACAACGCCCGGCTGATCGACTACGTCGAGACCGGCGCGGGCGCGGCCATCATCATGGAGCTGGTCAACGGAGTGTCGCTGCGCGAGATGCTGCGCTCCGAGGGGCCGACCGGGCCCGAGGCCGCGCTGGTCGTGCTGAAGGGCTCGCTGCAGGGCCTGGCCGCCGCCCACGCGATCGGCGTCGTGCACCGCGACTTCAAGCCCGAGAACATGATCGTCCAGGGTGACGGCAGCAGCAAGCTGGTCGACTACGGCATCGCGGTGCGGGCCGGCGAGGACGCGAGCGCCGCCGGGACCCCGCCCTACATGGCGCCGGAGCAGTGGTCGGGAGCGTCGGCGGCGCCGTCCACCGACGTCTACGCCGCCACGATCGTGTTCTTCGAATGCCTCACCGGCGCCCGCCCCTACCGCGCGACCAACCTCGCGGCGCTCGCCCGGCAGCACCAGAGCGCGCCTCCGCCCGTCGAAGAGGTGCCTGGGCCGCTGCAGGGGCTGGTCGAGCGAGGGCTGGCCAAGGACCCCGCCGGACGGCCGCCGTCCGCAGAGGCGTTCCTGACCGAGCTGGAGGCCATCGCGACCGAGGCGTACGGAGCCGACTGGGAGGAGCGCGGCCGCCGCCGTCTGGCCAGGCTGGCCGGGTTGCTGCTGATGTTCTTCCCGACCGCGCCGGACGCGCCGGCCGAGGTGCGGACGTCGCTCGCCGAGACCCATTTCGGCACGCCGTCCAAGCTGCTGACCAAGCTCTCGTCCAAGGTCCTGATCGGCACCGCCTGCGCCGGCGTGGTGATCGCGGTCGCGGTGGTGACGGTCAGCGCCTTCGACGACGGCGACACGACCCTGCGGGCGCAGACCTCCCAGGTCACGCCGTCCACGGTCGCGCCCTTCACCGAGGAGCCGACCGAGGAGCCGACGGAGGAGCCGACCGAGGAGCTCACGCCGGTCACCGAGGAGACGACGCCGGAGGCGCCCACACCGGAGCCGACGGCCTCGACCAGCGCCGGGCCGCCCGTGGCGTCCTCGTCGCCGACCCCCCGGCCCACCAGGACCCGCGCGCCCAAGCCGACGCCCACCGCGAGCAAGACTCCCACGAAGCCGGCCGACACCGAGCCGACGATCACGGGCACGCTCGACGAGCCGCCGGTCTCGGCCACCCGGCCGACCACGGCGGCGCCCACCACGGCCGCTCCGCCGACCTTCCGGCCTCCCACGCGGACGCCCGGCACACCCGCGCCGGAGCCCACGCCGACCCGGAGCGACGGCGGTGACGGTGGCGATGGAGGCGACGGAGGCGGCGACACCAGGCCGACCCCGGTGCCCGAGGACACGGGGGCCGGGCGGGCCGCGGCGGCACTGCTCGCGGCCGGGCTGGTGACGTCGGGCGCCGTGCCCGTCACACTTGCGGTGAGGCGTCGTATGGCGGGACGGCACCGGAAGAAGAGTTAGCGACGTCGGGGGGGCGAGGCGATGGACAACGCTCGGAACGGCATCGCCGGCTTCCGGCTCACGGAACACACCTGGATCACCGAGGTCGGCAACTGGATCGACGCGATCTCACCCGACGGGCGCAGGGCTGGGGCGCTGCTGTTCGACCTGAGGGTCATCGGGTCGCCGGGGGTGCGCGATCGGGTGGTGGCGGCGGTCATGACCGACCAGCGGCTGGTGCTGGGCGGCCTGAGCGGCCTGATCCCGGTGGCGGACGTGGTGGCCGCCGGCGACCAGGTGTGGCTGCTCACCGCCCAGGCGGTCAGCCCCACCCTGTTCGACCTGCTCAGCTCGGGCTCGATCGACCCCGGCGGCGCGGCGGCCGTGCTGCTGGAGACGGCGCAGACCCTGCTCGCGCTGCACGCCTCCGGGCTCACGCACGGCTCGGTGCACCCGCGCACCGTGGTCATCGCCTCCGACGGCGCCGCGCTGCTGTCCGAGCGCGGGCTGTCCGACGCGATCCGTGCCCAGGTCTCGCCGCCCGAGCGTGACGCGGCGGCGTGGGCCTCGCTGGCGCGCGGGCTGGCGGCCTCGACCCACGGGGCGCCGCGGGCCCAGGACCTGTTCGAACGGGCGGCGGTGACGGCGACCACCCGCGGCCTGGCCGCCGCCAGGGACGTGCTGGTGGCCGGGCGCGAGGTGCTCCCGGGCGGGGCGATCAGCCGTGACCGGCTGGCCCAGGCGGCCCGCGGCCAGTCGGTGTTCGCGCAGGCGCCGCCGCAGGCACTGCCGCGCGACGAGGGTGACATCGTCACGCTCCTGCACGTGCCGGGCGCCTCGTCCGGGTCGTCCGGGTCGTCCGGGCTTTCCGGGCCGGGGTCGTACGGGTCTGGGGCGTATGGGTCTGGGGGGTCCGATTCGGCGGCGTACGGGTCCGGGTCCCATGGGCCCGGGGCGTACGGGTCCGGGGGGCAGGTGCAGTTCGGGCCGGGGGTCGGCTCCGGTGGCGGCGCCGGCTTCGGTGGCGGCGCGGACACGGGGCCGGGGGGCGGTACGCGGGAGCCGCAGCCGGGCACCACGGCCGAGCGGATCTGGCGGACCGGCAAGGACGAGCAGGCCACCGTCCAGCGGCGCGACCGGACGTCACGGGCCTCGCGCGCCCGTCGGCGCCGGACGATCCTGGCCGCGGCGGTGTTCGCGGCCATCCTGGCCGGGGCGATCCTGGGCTGGCTCCGGCTGAGTGACGGCCCCGAGCTGGCGGTCGTGGCGGTCGACGTCGTCGCGCCGAAGAAGACCCAGGGCTGCGGCAGCGTCGTCCCCATCACCGGCACGATCGTCACCAACGGCGCCCCTGGCGAGGTCCACTACGAGTGGCGCAGAAACCTGGACAAACGGGTTGAGAAGGGCACCCTGCGGACCACCTCCGACCGGACCTCCTACGAGGTGTCGTTAAGGTGGTCGCTGGACGGCAAGAGCACGGTCAAGGCCACGGCGACGCTCCGGGTGCTGTCTCCCGCCCCGGTGATCACGGAGAAGGCGAGTTTCACCTACAAGTGCTGACGCCCGGCCACTACGCCTGGCAACAATGCATATCAAAGCCGTTCTTACTACTCTGGCGAGCATGACCACGCAGACCCCCGCGGGCTGGTACCCCGACCCTTACGGATCGCCCCGACTCCGTTGGTGGGACGGTGATCAGTGGACCGATGCGACTCACCCCCTGGAGCAGGGAGCGCGGCCACAGCAGCAGCCTTCCTCGGGGCCGCAGCCCGACTGGTCGGCCACCCCGGCCAACCCGACGCTCCAGTTCGGCCACCCGGCAGACACCCACGCGCCGTACGGGCAGCCCACCCAGCCCCAGGCCCCGTACGGGCAGCCCAACCAGTCTCAGCCCCCGTACGGGCAGCCCAACCAGTCTCAGCCCCCGCACGGGCAGCCCGCCCAGCCGCAGGCCGCACACGGGCAGCCGCCGTGGGGCGGCGGCCCGCTGCCCGGCCCGGAGTTCGGCCCGCCGCCCAAGCAGGGTAATCCGCTGCCCTGGGTGTTCGGCGGCCTCGCGGCGCTGGTCGTGGTCGCCCTGATCGTGGTGGCCGGGATCTTCCTGATCAACAGTCGGTCGCCGGGCGAGGCGGCCAGACCGGCGCCCACGCGCACCCAGGGCTCCCCTGATCCGGGCCAGCCCTCGGAGCCGGCGCCGACGGGCGAGCTGCCGCAGCCGCAGGACGGCCGCGTCGCCGATCCGCTGGCCGGCCTGTCCTACGAGGTGCCCAGCGACTGGAAGGTGCCCGCCTTCGGCGACATCAACGGCGCCGACCCCGCCCTGCAGCGCTGGTCGAGCGGTGTGGAGGCGACCTCCCAGGAGAACTACGACGGCAGCGGCGGCAACTGGATCGGCAATGTCTACACGGGCCTGCTGCACGAGCTCTACCCGTACGAGGGAGCGCAGGGCCTGGGCACCACGGCGAAGATCGTGGTCGCCGACTTCACCAGGAAGTACTACCAGATCCCGCACGCGACCAAGGTCACGCGGGACGAGGCGCTCAAGATCGGCGACCGGAACGCCTGGGTCATCAGGTTCGAGCTCGACTTCACCGAGGAGTCCAAGGCCAAGGGCTACAAGTGGAACAAGGAGAACGGCGCGGTCGTGATCATGGATCGCGGCGAGGGCGAGCGCCCGGGGCTGCTGTACATGTCGGTGCCGGACAATCTGGGCACCGATGTCGACGATCAGGTGCTGAGCTCGCTCAAGCCGGCCTGACCGGTGGCACTAGGCTGGTGGGGTAGAGCAAGCGGGCGGACGGCTCCGAGCCGCTTGGGCGAGGAGAACGTATGAGTGACTTGCTTGTCTGGATCGACTGCGAGATGACCGGGCTCGACCTCGGTCGTGACGCGCTCGTCGAGGTGGCCTGTGTCATCACCGACAGCGAGCTCAAGCAGGTGGACGAAGGCGTCGATGTGGTCATCAAACCGCCGCCCGAGTCGCTGGAGCAGATGTCGCAGGTGGTCCGCGAGATGCACACGGCCTCGGGGCTGCTGCCCGAGCTGCCGGGCGGGGTGACGCTGGCCGAGGCCGAGTCGCTGGTGCTCGAGTACATCCGGCGCCACGTGCCCGAGCCGAAGAAGGCTCCGCTCTGCGGCAACTCGATCGGCACCGACCGCACGTTCATCTCGCGCGACATGCCCGCGGTCGACGCCTACCTGCACTACCGGATGATCGACGTGTCCTCGATCAAGGAGCTGGTGCGCCGGTGGTACCCACGGGTCTACTTCGCCGCACCCGAGAAGCAGGGCGGACACCGGGCTCTGGCCGACATCACCGAGAGCATCAGAGAGCTGCGCTACTACCGCGCCTCCGTGTTCGTCGCCCAGCCCGGGCCCGATTCGGCGACGGCTCGGGCGCTCGCCGAGCGTGTCACGGGTTAATGAGTGGCGTGAAGACTCCCGAACACCGCTACAATTTTCCTGTGCCGCTACAACGCGGTCCATGGTGGGTGTAGCTCAGGCGGTAGAGCGCCAGGTTGTGGTCCTGGATGTCGAGGGTTCAAGTCCCTTCACTCACCCCATGAACGGCCGGTCCTCAGGGACCGGCCGTTGTCGTTTTCTCCTCAATGTCCCCAAAACATGACTATGCGAGTTATGCTCGCTGTCTACCGCTAACGCCGGAAGCTCGGGGGCCTCGGCGACCTGCCCGTCTGTGTGCCCCCGGAGGCCGGATGAGAGTCGACGACGCAGCGTTCGACAGCATTTTCACGTCCCTGAGCAAACGCGAGGCCGAGGTCATGGACCTGATCGCGACAGGTCAGTCCAACGGCCAGATCGCCCGTCGCCTCTTTCTCAGCGAGAAGACGGTCAAGAACCACGTCAATCGCATCTACGCCAAGCTGGGCGTGGACTCCAGGGTCACGGCCATCGGGCTCTGGCAGTCTCGCAACGGCTGACGGCGGCGGGCGCCGCGATCTCCGTGCTCATTGGGCGTGTTGCCGGACGGCTGTCCAGCCGACGCGCTAGCCTCTCACATCGACATCGCCGCGAGAGCGGCCGGGCCTGCCCCGTGACCTGGCTGATCCCCCGTCGGCCCGCGGCCGCGAAGCGATCGTCAACCTCCGGCGAATGATCAGTGATCATTCGGTAAGGCGTGTGCGCCCCCTGAAGCACCGCGCGTCCGGACACATAGAACGGTTTCGGGTGAACACTCGCCATCATTCCGGGCGAATGTTCTGAGGCCCGAACACCGTCACGGGGAGTCTGACATGGCTGGAAGAATCACGGTACCTATTCTCGTCGCGATGGCCGCCGCGGGCGGGATCACGTTCGCGTCCTCCGGAACGGCGATGGCCTCGGCCGCCCGGACCGCCTCCACGCTGGATCCGAGTCCGTTCCCCTACCCGCCCAAACCCGACCAGCACGCCGAGACCGACTCCGACACCGACACCGACACCGACGGGCACATCGAGTCCCGCACCGACGTCGAGGTCTTCGTCGAGGTCGACGACCTGGACCGCAACCGCTACTGGAGGCGCGGAGGCTGCTCCGGCGGAGCCTGCGGGGAGAAGATCGGGGCCGAGCTGCCGATGACCGGAGCGCCGGTGCAGACCCTGGCGGCGATCGGTGCGGGAATGCTGTTCCTGGGAGCCTCCGGAACCATGATCGCGGTACGGCGTCGCCGATCGTCCAGTGCGAGCTGACAAGCGCCGCCGGTTCGTCACGTTCGGCCTGCTGGTTCCAGCCGCCGGCCTCGTGGCGGCCGGCGGCTGGTCGGCGTACCTCGGCCGTAACGTGCAGGTCGAGCTCCAGGCCACCAAGGACATCCTGGCCGGGATGCGAGAGAGCGAGCCCCGGCAGCTGGGAGAGGCGCTCGCGCGGGCGCGTCTGCACGCGCACGAGGCGCTCCGCCTCACCAGCGGCCCCGACTGGTCGCTGATCTCCCGCTCCCCCGTCGTGGGAGACGGCGCGACCACCGTCCGGGGGCTGGCCGAGGTGGCGGCCGAGCTGACCGAGGTGCTGACCGACGTCCACGGGGCCGGCGCGAAGCTGATGGCGTCCGGCGGGTTCGCCATGGGCGACATACACGAGTTTCTGCCCCACCTCGAGGCCGCGGCGCCCACGCTGGACACCGCCGCCAGCCGGATCGCCGTGGCGCGGGCCCGGCTGGCGGCCACCCCGGCGGACACCGGCCTGGCGACGCTGGACGCGGCCCGCGGCACCGCGCTGCACGAGGTCGACCGGCTCAGTGGCTGGCTCGACCTCGCGGCCGACGCCGGCGCCCTGCTACCGCCGATGCTGGGAAACGACGGCCCGCGCCGCTACTTCCTCGGCTTCCAGACCAACGCCGAGGCTCGCGGCACCGGCGGCCTCGTCGGCGCGTTCGGCATTCTCAAGACCGACCGCGGGAAGTTCGGCATCAAACGGCTCGCCGCCAACAGCGGCCTTGAGCCGATCTCCCGCCCCGTCGTCGACCACGGCCGCGCGTTCCGCTCGCGTTACGGGGAGAGCCCCCTCTACCTGCTGGCCAACTCCAACCTCTCGCCGCACTTCCCGTACGCCGCGCGCACCTGGACCGCGCTGTGGGAACGCCAGACGCACCAGCGCCTGGACGGCGCGATCGCGACAGACCCGGTCGGCCTGTCCTACCTCCTCCAGCTGATCGGGCCGGTCACCCTGCCCGGCGGGGAGAAGGTGACCGCGGACAACGTCATCGACCTCACCGAGCGCACCGCCTACGAGCGCTTCTCGAACCAGTGGGCGCGCAAGAGGTTTCTCATCACGATCGCCACCGCCGTCAGCGAGGCCCTGCCCAGAGCCAGCATCGATCCGGCGGCCCTGATGTCCACCCTGTCCCGGATCGCGGAGGAGCGGCGGATCCAGATCTGGAGCCGCAGGGACGCGGAGCAGAAGCGGCTGGCGGCCACCCCGCTCGCCGGCGAGCTGCCGCGGCGGCCGGAACCGTTCGCCGGGCTGGTGGTCAACAACTCGGGCGGCAACAAGCTCGACTACTACCTGAAGCGCTCGCTCGAGTACGAGCTGGGGCCCTGCCGCGCCGACGGGACCCGCGTCAGCCGGGTACGGGTCGGCCTCTTCAACGACGTGCCGCGCGGGAAGCTGGCCCCCTACGCCTCCGGCCGGCTCGACTCCCCGAACCGTCACCACGCCCGGGGGTCCAACCTGCTGTGGGTCTCGCTGTTCGCCTCGGTCGGCTCGAAGAGCGGCGGCATGAAGATCGACGGTAAGCCCGCGAACCTCTTCCGGGAGGTCGAACGGTCCCACCCGGTCTACTCGACCATGCTGGAGCTGGGTCCCCGGCAGACGAGGACGCTGGAGTTCCTGATGCTGGAGCCGGTCACGGCGGCGCCGCCGCGTGTGCCGGTGCAGCCCCTGGTCCATCCGCAGCGGACCCAGATCATCGAGAATCCGGACGGCTGCGCCTTCGGCGCGGGTCAAGAGGACCGATAGAACGGCAAAGTCCGGCGTGCCGAGGCAGGCGGCCGGACCGGGCGTCCTACCGTCGCCCCCATGGAAGGTACGGGGGACGCCCTGCCGTCGTCGCGGGCCGGGTTTCGCATCCTGTTCGTCTGCACGGCCAACATCTGCCGCTCCCCGCTCGCTGAGCGGCTGGCCCGGTCGGTCCTCGGCCCGCCGTTCCTGGTGTCGAGCGCGGGAGTGCGGGCCGAGCCCGGCAGGCCGATGGCCGAGCCCGTACGGCGGCTGCTGCTGCGCATGGGCGGCGAGCCCGGCGGTTTCGTCTCCCGGCCGTTGACCCCGGCGCTGATGGCGGACGCCGACCTCGTGCTGACGGCCACCACCGCGCACCGGGCCGAGTCGGTCGGGATGTGCCCCGCGGCGGCCGCGCGTACCTTCACCATCGCCGAGTTCGGCACGCTGAGCCAGGCGCTCACCGACGCGGCCGTCATTCGCCCCCGTGACCCCGTGCGGCGCGCGCACACGCTCGTCGAGGAGGCGCGGGCGCTGCGCGGGCTGGTCCGGGTGGACCAGCCCGACATCGCGGACCCGTTCGGCGGCTCGCGCTGGGCCTACCGGAAGGCGGGGCGGCGGATCGCCCAGGCGATCGAGGCCCCGCTCCACCTGTTCACGCGGTGACCGGGGCCTTCGCCTCGGACTTGCTCTCGTACCCGTAGCCGTATCCGTAGCCGTCGTACCGGCTGGACTTGGCGGGCACGAAGTTGAGCACCGTTCCCACGATGCGCGCGTTGATCGACGACAGTTGCTCCGTGGCCCGCAGGATGTGCTCCTGCCGGGTCTTGCCGTAGCGCGCGACGAGCATCACCCCGTCGCAGATCGCGGCGAGCGTCGCGGCGTCGGTGACGGGCAGCAGCGGCGGCGCGTCGAAGATCACGATGTCGAAGGCGTCCGTGAGTTCGTCGAGCACCTGGCGCATGCCCTGCGAGCCGAGCAGCTCGCTTGGGTTCGGCGGGGTCTGGCCGCTCGGCAGCACGTGCAGGCTCGGCTCGCCCCAGGTCTGGATCACATCGGCCAGCCGGGCCCTGCCGATCAGCACGTCCGTCAGGCCGATCCCGCCCTCGATGCCCAGGTAGTCGGGAATGCGCGGGCGGCGCAGGTCTCCGTCGACCAGGAGCACCCGCCAGCCGGTCTGGGCCAGGGTGATCGCGAGGTTGGAGGAGGTCGAGGACTTGCCCTCGTTCGGCAGGCAGCTGGTGATCACGAGCGACTTGGGCTGCCGGTCGACCCCGATGAACTGCAGATTGGTGCGGAGCGAGCGGAACGCCTCCGCGCGGGACGACCGGCCGTCGCGCCGGACGATCAGCGGGTGGCGCCGCGCGTCCCTCTCATAGCCGATGATGCCCAGCGTGGAGCTCTCCGACGTCCGCTGCAGCACGTCGGAGGTCTTGATCGTGGTGTCCAGGCGTTCGCGCAGGATGAGCGCGCTGATCGAGGCGACCAGCGCGACCAGCACGGCGATCAGGAGGTTGAGCAGCGGCACGGGGCTGACCGGTTTCTGGGGCACCTCCGCCTGATCCACCACGGTGACCTTGACGGTCGGCCTGCTGGTGGGGGTCGGCCGCTCGATCTGGTCGATCAGCTTGGCGAACTTGGCGCCCAGGGCGTTGGCCAGTGCCGCGGCGCGGTTGGGATCGGCGTCGCTGACCATCGCGCGGAGCAGCACCGTGCCGGGGACGACCTCGGCTGTGATCCTGGCCTGCAGGCGCGGGATCTCGTCGCCCGTGGCGATCTCGCTGACGAGCCGTCGGCTGGTCAGCAGCGTCGCGTAGGACTGCACGCCCTGCGACAGGGTGCCCACCTGATAGGCGGGCGAGAACGCGCCCTGCTTGTCGTAACTGGAGAACAGCATGGTGATCGTCGCGACGTACTTGGGCGGCATGTTCGCGGTCACGACCAGCGCGGCGCCTACCGAGATGATCAGCGACAGGAAGATGAGCATCCAGTTCTTACGTGCGAGCCGTACCAGGGAGAGCAGGTCCACCTGATCATCGCCGCCTTTCACGGATTCGTGGAGGGTTCTCGACAGGACGGTGCGGCACGTCGGCGTTCACGCTCAGCAGCAGGGTGATGAGGCCGATCGCGGTGCCGGCCGCGACGATGGCGGCGCTCAGCGCGGGCACCCAGCCGAGGACCATGGCGGCGAGGAGCGCGCCGGCGAACGCGGCGGTCAGGGCGAGCAGCAGGGCGACCGAGCGGGCGTCGAAGCCGAGGCGCCGGAGCCGGTGCGACACGTGGTCGGTGCCGCCCGTCAGCGGCGAGCGCCCGGCGCGCAGCCGGGACAGGAACACCACGCCGGTGTCGACGGTCGCGACGAAGGTGGTCAGCAGCAGCCCGGCGACCGCCGTGCCGGGGCCCCGCCCCGTGCTCAGGGCGACCGCCGAGCAGGTGAGGACGAAGCCGATGAACAGCGACCCGGCGTCGCCCATGAACATCCGCGCCGGCGACCAGTTGTGCGGCAGGAAGCCCAGCGCCGCGCCGGCCAGCACGATCAGGAGCAGGGCCAGGGCGGGCTGGTCGAGCAGGAACGCGGCGCCCGCGAGGAAGACGGCGCTGACCGTGGCGACGGCCCCGAGCGAGCCGTCCATGTTGTCCAGCAGGTTGAAGGAGTTGGTCAGCACGACGATCCAGATCACCGTGATCACGCCGTCCGGCCACGCGCCGGTCACGGTGATCTCGACTCCGGCGAGCACGACGCCGATGGCCGACACGGTCTCCACGGTCAGCCTGGTGAGCGCCGGCAGCGACGCGATGTCGTCGATGAGCCCGAGCAGGGCCACCGCCGTGGCGGCCAGCAGGATGGCGGTGATCCGCTGGTCGGCGAAGCCGAGCGCGGCCATGGCGGGCAGCACCGTGGCCAGCGTGATCGCGATGCCGCCCAGGTACGGAGTCGGGCGGAGATGCCGCTTGTGCCCGCCGGGGCGGTCGGTGAACCCCCACCGCAGTGCCAGGTGCTTCAGCGGGACCGCGGCGGTGACGCTGAACAGGCAGGCCACCGAGCCGGCGGCCAGCGCGTATGCGCCGCTCACCGCATCGCCGCCGCGAGTTCCTCGCGGGCCTCCTCGACGATCTCGGTGAGGATCTCGTCGAGCGTGCGTCGCGGGACCCAGCCGGTGAGCTCGCGGATCCGCGTCGTGTCGGGGACCCTGCGGGTCATGTCCTCGAAGCCCTGCCGGTACGCCTCGTGGTAGGGAACGAGCTCGACCCCGGACGTGGACGCGGTGTGCTCGACGACCAGTTTCGCCAGTTCGAGGATGCTCACCTCGTCGGCCGAGCCGATGTTGAACGTCCGCCCGACGGCCGCGTCGTTGCCGAGCAGCCCGATCAGGGCGTCGACGACGTCCGTGACATGGGCGAAGCAGCGGGTCTGGGTGCCGTCGCCGAAGACGGTGAGCGGCTCGCCGGCCAGGGCCTGGCGCACCAGGCGCGGGATGACCATCCCGTAGGCGGGGCTCTGCCGTGGCCCCACGGTGTTGAAGAGCCTGACGACGATCGTGGGCAGGCCGCGTTCGGCGTGGTAGGCGTTGGCCAGGATCTCGTCGACGGACTTCGCCGTGCTGTAGGCCCAGCGGACGACGCCGGTGCTGCCGAGGATGCGGTCGGCGTCCTCGCTCAGCGCTCCGAACGAGTTCTTGCCGTAGATCTCGCTCGTGCTGGCGATCAGGATCTTCTTGCGGTACCTGTGCGCGGCCTCGATGACGATCTCCGAGCCGCGGATGTTGGTCGTGAGGCACCGCAGCGGCTGCTCGACGATCAGCTTGACGCCGACGGCTGCGGCCAGGTGCACGACCACGTCGCACTGGTTGACGAGTTCGTCGACGATGAGTTCGTCCAGGATCGACCCGTGGACGAAACGCATGCCGGGATGCGGCCGCAGGTTGCTGAGACGTCCGGTCGACAGGTTGTCGAGGATCACGACGGAGTCACCGCGGGCGAGCAACGCGTCGGTCAGGTGTGAGCCGATGAATCCGCTGCCGCCCGTGATCAGGTACTTGCATGCTTTACTCACGAGTTTCCCCATTGGTGCGTGAAAACGTGTTCGTTGGCGGTGGAGAGGGACGGGGTCAGGCCTGACTGCCGGCGCTCATGATCACCGCCTTCTCGAACCAGGCCACGGTCCTGCGCAGCCCCTCCTCCAGCGACACCGGGCGCACACCGGGAAACAGCTGGCGCAGCAGCGCGGGTGACGCCTGTGACTCGCGGATGTCGCCCAGGCGGGGCGGCAGGAAGGCGGCCTCGACCGGCCGGCCGAGGACCGACCCGAGGACGTCCTTCAGCTCCAGCAGCGAGATCCGGGTGCCGAAGGCCAGGTTGACCGGCTTCGCGCTGGTCACCCGGCGCACCACCGCCTCCCCGAGGACGTCCGTCACCGACCCCACGAAGGTGAAGTCCCGTGCCTGGTGCCCGTCGCCGTAGATCGGCACCAGCTCGCCCGCCATGGCCTTGGACACGAACGACGGGATGACCGCCGCGTAGGCGTGGTCGGCGGCCTGCAGCGGTCCGTAGACGTTGAAGAAGCGGAAGGGCAGGACGTCCAGGCCGAAGCTGGAGGCGTAGGCCAGCGCGTACGCCTCGGTCGCCAGCTTGCTCACGCCGTAGGGACTGAGCGGCCTGGTGGGCAGGTCCTCGTGCTTGTACGGCTCCGCGCTGTTGCCGTAGACCGACGACGACGAGGCCAGGATCACGTGCGGGCCGGAGACGCGGCACGCCTCCAGCACCCGCAGCGTGCCGGTGGCGTTGACGTCGTGCGAGGTCAGCGGGTCGGCCAGCGAGCGGGGCACCGACGGGCGCGCGGCCAGGTGGACGACGGTCGTGGTGTCGGCCACGAGCCGGGTCAGCAGCTCCGCGTCCAGGATGCTGCCCCGCACGAAGTCGGCCTCGACGCCGTCGAGATTGGCGAGATCCCCGCTGCTCAGGTCGTCCAGCGCGGTGACCCTCTGGATCTCCGGCCGGGAGGCGAGCGCCCTGCACAGGTTCGCGCCGATGAAGCCGGCGCCCCCGGTTACCAGGACTTTCATCTTTCGATCCCTCCTGTAGTGACACGACGATCCCGGCGCAGGCCGCCCAGCGATCGGTACAGGGCCTCGGTGTCGGCGACGAGGCGGTCCACGTCGAACGCGGCGCTCGACCAGGCGATGGCCGCCTCGCCCAGGGCGCGCGCGAGGTCCGGGTCGGTGAGCAGCCGCACCGTGCGGTCCGCCAGCTCCGTCACGTCGGGCGCGGCGAGCAGCCCGGTGCGGCGGTCCTGGACGACCTCGGCGACGCTGCCGACCCGCGTGGCGACGGCCGGGGTGCCGGCCATGGCGGCCTCGATGAGCGTGAGCGGCGTGCCCTCGTTGTCGGAGGTCAGCAGGACCACGTCGGCGGCCGCGTACACCGTCTCCACGTCCTTGCGCCAGCCCAGCAGGTGGAAGGCGTGCCGGAGGGGTTCGACACCGCGTGCCACCTGGTCGCGCAGCTCGCCGCCGCCGCAGATGACGAAGCGGCAGTCGGGCATCCGCTGGAGGATCGTGTTCGCCGTGGCGACGAACCGGTCGGGGCGCTTGACCTGGGTGAGACGGCCGACGTACGCGACCACGGGGGCGTCGGCGGGCAGGCCGAGCTCGCGGCGGGCGGTCAGGCGGTCGGGCACGGGGCCCAGCCGGACACCGGGAGGGATCACGACATACTGCTCGGGCCGCCCGATGCCGGCGGCGAGCAGGTCGTCCCGGACCTTGGCGCCCACGGTGACCAGGCGGTCGGACATGGACGCGAGGAGGCGTTCCGAGCGTACGTAGAGCGCCCGCTTCGCGCCCGAGAAGTAGCCGTCGAGGAGGTGACCGTGAAAGACGTGCACGCCGGCCGAGCCCACTCCCGCCAGCTTGGCGGCCACCCGTCCGAGCGCGCCGGCCTTCGCGGTCCGCGTGTGGACGACGTGGGGGCGGAAGGCGCGCATGGCCGACACCAGCCCGGTGAGGGCACGGACATCGTCGGAGGGCCTGATGGAACGGCCGAGGCCGGCGATGCGGTGCACCCGCACGTCGGAGCGCTTCAGACCGAGGTGGTCGCCCTCGTCGTCGCCGACGTGGCCGGTGTAGAGGCGGTGGTCGAACTCCTCGGAATTCAGGCGCTCGGAAAGTCCCATCACCTGTGTGGCGGGACCGCCGACGTTCAGCCGGGCGATGATTTCCATGACGCGAATCCGACTGTCCGGCTTCATTCGGCTCCTCGATGACAGGTCTGGTTCACGTCCGCGAAGCTAGCTAGGGAATCGGTCAGTTCCGCTCGCGCCGTCTCGGTGGGTGGCGAAATGTTTCCTCGCTCCCTACCTGAGCGTGATCGTCGGGGAGTCGCCGCTTACTCTTCGTACGTCCTGGGCCACATACGGACGGAGTGGACCGCCGGAAAAGGCGTCAGGCCGGAAAGAATGCGCAAGGTGAAGTAATCAGCGGGCCATGGCCATCCTCGGAAAGTGATGTCACGAGGTTCCGGCGCTAGCGTCGTCGTCGCCCGGTCGCTTCCCGGCGATTCGGTTCGAATGCTGGGCATTGGAGCGTCATGCTCAGCGGGACTGAAGGTCGCATTTCATGGAATTTCTCATTGTCGCCGCCGCCGCTGTGACGCTCGTCTGGCTCGTCCACGCGAACCTGGACGCGGCGGTGGCCCGGCGCGTGCTTCCGGTGCTGCTCGGCGCGTTCGTGCTGCGCCTGGTCATCCACGTCCTGGTGATGCGGTCGGGCGTCATCGAGTACGGCGGCGACAATCTGGACTACGAGGCCCGGGCGATGGAGATCGTGGGCTACTGGCGGCTGGAAGGCGTCCAGTTCGTCACGGCCGACGAGATGAGCTCGCTCTTCTCCATCGCGGTGCCGTGCAACGTCTTCGCCCTGGTCATCTACCTGTGCGACGGCCCCGCGCCGCTGGCCTGCACGGCGATCGTGGCGCTGCTCGCGTGCGCGCTGTGCGTCATCGTGCACAAGTTCGCCAGGCTCGTCGGCGCCGACGAGCGCGCCGCGTTCCGCCTGGTCGTCGTGACCGCCTTCATGCCCGCGCTGCTGCTGCACACGTCCGACACCTACAAGGACGGGTTCAACGCGTTCCTCGTCGTGGCCTGCGTCGGCATCGGGGCGTCGGCCGCGCGGCGGTTCAGCCTGAGCAGGCTGGTCCTGGCGGCGGGGTTGCTGTGGTGCCTGTGGTACGTCCGCCCCTACATGGTGTTCATGTGCGTGGTGCCGCTGATCTGCGGAGTGCTGGTCTCGAAGGCGAAGTTCTCGGTGCGCAAGCTGGTCACGTTCAGCGCGCTGCTGGCCACGGCCATGCTGTTCTTCGGCAGCGTGTACGACAGCGCCGCCATCGAGCAGCTGCAGCAGCAACTGGACCGGGGACAGTCGAACGTGGTCCGGTACGCCAACGCCACCGGCGGCTCAGGGGTGATCTTCGAGGACGGCGGCGACGCGTGGAACTCCCTCGGGGAGAAGCTGGTCTACACGGTCCTGTCGCCGTTCCCGTGGGCCTCGGGCAGCCTCGCGCTGCACCTCGGGAAGATCGACGTGCTGCTCTGGTATTTCCTGCTCTGGTCGGCGGCTCGTGGCGCCGTGCGGCTCTGGCGCCACGATCGGCGAATCCTGCTCATCCTGCTGCTGTTCATCGTGCCCGGCACGATCGCCTACGCGACCACTATGTCCAACATCGGGCTGATCTTCCGGCAGCGGATCCCCATCGTCCTGGTCACCAGCCTGCTCGCCGCGGTGGCCTGGAGCCGGCTGCCGCTGGGGTCCTCGGTGGCTCCGTCCGGCGCTCCCGGAGCTCCCGGCCGCTCCAGGGCGCGGGACCCGCGGCCGGCCAGGCACCTGACCGGGGATCCCGCGCCTCGCCGGTGACTCCCTACCGATCTGTCTGGTAGACGGCGAAGTCCCCGGAACGGAACCGGAGCCGGGCGAAGTCCGCGAGGTCGCGGCTCACGCCGGGGCGCGTCCCGTCGACGAACAGCCAGCCGACCCCGTAGCCCTCCCGGAGCCGCTGGACCGCGCCCGTCGACGGAGCCGCGAAGGCCGCCTCGTTCGCCTCGAACCGGGCCCGGTCCCAGAACGGAAGGCTCATCACGGGCAGGCCCGGCTGCCAGCGGTCCGCGTTCGTCGACGTGAACGCCCAGCCCTCGATCAGGAAACGCCGCTCGGTCAGGGCCGACATCCAGAACTGGCGAGTGTCGCACGGGTTCTCGAAGCCCCACCGGCAGTGCACGTTCGTCGCGACCAGGGTGTCCTCGGGCGAGTTGGCGCGCAGCCACCTCGCCGCGTCCAGCGCGCCCTGGGGGATAGCGACACCGGGCTCCGCCGAGGCCGCCTGACCGCCGCCGCCGTACGCGAAGGACAGGACGCGGGCGTGATGCGCGGCGGGCAGGCCGATGGCGGCCAGCGCCGTGAGCAGCAGAGCCCAGCCGCGGCGGCCCGGCTTCAGGACGACCAGGACGAGCACCGCCAGGGTGACCACCACGGCCAGCGCGACGGGCGGCCGGTAGAGGACGGAGTCCGCCTGGCCGGGATCCAGCGGCGTCCTGACCCCGCAGAGGACAGGGATCGCGTACGCGCAGACCACTCCGGCGCCCACGGCGCAGAGCGTCGCCCGGCGCGATACCCGGCCACGGCGCAGGATCATGATGAGCCCGTGGACCGCGATGATCGCGAGATAGGGGTAGGTCCCCCACAGGAAGTAGAGCTGGCTCCTGCCGGGATGATCGAGCACGAGGATCGCGCCGAGACCGGCGGCGCTGATGCCCAGCATGAGGACCACATCGGCGCGCAGCAGCGATCTCGGCCGGCTCAGCAGCCCCAGCACCGGGCACCAGGTGACGGCCCAGGACAGCAGGTAGATCGTCAGCACGCCGAGCAGCGAGGCCAGTGGGGGCACGGAGTCGATCGGCAGGCCGGTCAGGTCCTGCCAGACCGTGCGCAGGTAGGAGAGCGGGGCGACGATCGTGCCCTGCCGCTGGCCGCCGTACAGGACGTACTGGGCGAAGAACAGGCATCCCGCGGTCATCGCGAGCGTGACGACGGCGGCCCACGGAGGCCGCCGCCTCCTGACCACCTTGACCGCGATCACCGCCAGCAGCCCCACGGTGAGCATGGGCAGGTGCGTGGCCTTGGCGCCCATGACCACCACGAGGAAGATCGCGAGGACCAGCCATACCCCGCCGCCCCACCGGCCCAGCCGCAGCAGATCGTGCACGAGCAGCACGACGGGAACGAACAGCAGGGCCCCGAACGCGAAGGTGGGGCTCCCCCACGCCGCGTCGTGCATGCCGCCGAAGGTGAACACGCCGCTCGAACCGAGGTAGAGGAGGGGCGCCCCCAGCAGGACCGTCGCGCAGGTGGCGATCAGGGCTCCCCTCCACGACTCCATCACCTGCCGCCCCAGCATCGCGACCAGGACGACGAACGCGGCCAGCACCGGCAGCATCCCCAGCCGGAAGAGCAGGACGAGCGGCTCCACACCGCTGATCCAGCTCGCGGCGGCGTAGTGCGCGTAGACGAACCAGTGATAGGAGAGCGGCTCGCCGGCCACCATGGGGGTCATGGGCGGCATGTGCTGCTTCAGCTCACCGATCAGCGCGAGGTGGAACGGCGCGTCATCGGGATAGCCCGCCAGGGCGGGCCAGGACAGCGGGCCCAAACTGTAGTAGGCGCGCGCGCTCCAGGCGACCAGATAGCAGACGATCGCCGCCAGCGACCACGACCACCAGACCGGAGCGGCCGGCCGCGCCCCGCCCTTCCAGTGCCTGCGGAGCCGGGGAGAGGCGAGGAAGGCGACGTAGACGGCGACCGGCCACGCCACGACGAGCAGCGGTAGGTCGAGGGCCCGGACGACGATGTACACCAGCACTTCGATGGCGTAGCCGAGCGCCACCCCCAGCGCCAGCTCCTCCGCCAGGGTGCGGCGGTCGCCGTAGAGGGCACGGACCAGCAGCAGCCCCGGACCCGCGAGACACAGCACGACATAAGCGCCGAAGGCCGCCATGTCCCCGATGGAAACACCGTAGAACCGCAGGACAACGGCGACGAACCCCAGCGTGAGCACGGCGGGCAGCCACGAGAACACCCCCCGCGCTCCGGGGGGACGGCGATCCGGATGTCGCCCGGCGCCGGGGAGCCGGATCTCGTGCAGGTCTTTGGGTGATCCTCCGGGGGCATGGGCGAAACCCTCGAGAGACGCGGAACCGGTCATGAGCGTGAGTCTGGCAATTCCGGCGACCGCGACAGGGCGAACACCGGGCGCTCAGCGATGTCCTTGCCTTTCCTTTGTTCCGGCACCACCGACTGTTCCGCAGGCAGGGCCGAAGCGTTCTCACGCGCAGGCCGGCCCTGATCCGGCGAGCGGTTGCGGCGTGGGGATGCGCTGGTGGCGGGCGGGTCGGTGGCGGTGACGTGCTCTGAGTGGCGGGCACGTAATCCGTTGGAATTTCCGGGACCACGCACAGCGAGGCTGTATTACCCGCTCACGTAGTACCACCCGGACAAATAAACGTAGAAACACTCGGTGGTTGCGCCTCCCGGAAAGAAATGTCTCCAAAGCTCGCATTGCTCCTTGGTGGAGTAGGGACCATGCCAGCCCGGCACGGGGGCGAGACTCTCGCTCACGGCAGCGGAAGGCGTGCTGTAGACGCCACTGTTCGATGCCAGAGTCGATGCGTTCGCAGGTGCGGCAATGAAGAAAGCGGCAGCCAGGCCGCCGAAGGTCACAGCAGTGGCGAGAATTTTGCGTAGCCCGAACATCGTTTGGATCCTCCATGGTCTGATTAAGATCGATTGGTGAACTCTGAGCCCACGTGAGGTCAGCGAAAACTCCATCTGGCCTCAGTGTCTTTCTCGTTCGTACGCCAGGCGGACTGACAGCCGCGATCGCGGGATAACTCGTCTGCCCCTTCCATCGGTTGGTGTCTTATTAAGGCTGCATGACGATGCCGGGCCCTGTCTTACGGATGAGTGCACTCGTATTTGGTCTGCGCGCACTGTTGCGTATTGCTCGCGGAACCGGCGTGAGGAAAGGCCCAGGGCCGAAGCGTTCTCAGGTGGTGAGACCGAGTGGCTGAAGGCCGTCGGCTGGGTGGCCGCGGTCGGTGGCGGCGGCGAAGTCGGTTCAGCCGATCAGGCGGGCCAGGCCGCTGGCCAGGTTGCGCAGGCCGGCCATGATCCGGGGTGCGGTTGCGGTGCGGACGTATCGCCCGGAGAATCGACCATCCGATTCCGCCTCCACCAGTAATCGGTATTAACGACGATATCGCTCCACTTGTGGGCTTGGTCGTAAGAAAGCATTGGCAAAGACATCGCTGTATGACACCTTCCACACCGTCTCCCGCCACGCGTTATCGCCAAACTTGCCGCCATCTGACATTGCTTGACTCTGGATGCGGCCGGGGGCCACGTGCTGAACAGCGGGCAGAAGACCGGTTTCCCGGCACGGCGGCTGCTACGCACCGCGCTGTTCGGGCTCGGCGGCGGCGCGGCGTCCGCGCTCAGCCTGCTGCTGGGCGCCGACGCTCCGCCGGCGCCGGTCACTCAGCCGCCGGCGCCGATCACGGTCGTCGCCGCCGACCGGCACGCAGCACCCTCCTGGAGCCGCGCCTCCGCGTACGACCCTGTCGACCGGATGCGGCCGGGGAAGCGGCAGACCGTCACCGAGGCCTTTCGCAGGATGCGCCGGCACCTGCCCGCCCAGACCCGCAAGGGCAGAGCCGAATGCCCGCCGACCTCCGTCATCTGCATCGAGAACAGCCTGCCGGGCAGCCCACCGAGCCAGTGGGACGTGCCCACCCAGGGCGGCATCCCCGGCTATCCCACGCAGATCAGCGTGAACAAGGGGCAGACCGTTCAGTTCAAGGTGAACACCGGCGCGACCGACTACCGCATCGAGATCTTCCGGCTCGGTTACTACAGCGGCCTGGGCGCCCGCCAGATGGCGACCGTGCAGCCCTCCGTCACGCTCCCCCAGCTACAACCGGAATGCGTGAGCGAGCCGTCGACGGGGCTGGTGGACTGCGGCAACTGGGCGGTGTCCGCCTCCTGGGCGGTGCCGGCCACCGCCGTCTCGGGGGTCTACATCGCCAACCTGATCCGCGAGGACGGCATCAGTGGCCTGAGCCAGATGATCTTCGTCGTCCGGGACGACGCCCGCCAGTCGGAGATCCTCCTGCAGACCTCCGACGCCACCTGGCAGGCCTACAACACCTACGGCGGCAACAGCCTCTACACCGGCAGCCCGGCGAACCGGGCGTTCAAGGTCAGCTACAACCGTCCCTTCGACGCCCGCAGCAGGTTCTTCGGAGCCGAGTATCCGATGGTCCGCTGGATCGAGGCCAACGGCTACGACGTCAGCTACACCAGCAACATCGACACGGCCAGCCGCGGCGCGGCGATGCTGAACCACCAGACGTTCATCTCGTCCGGCCACGACGAATACTGGTCCAACGACATGCTGGACAACGCCTACGCAGCCCGGAACGCGGGGGTGAACCTGGCCTTCTTCACCGGCAACGAGATCTTCTGGAAGACCCGGTGGGAGCCGAGCATCGACGGGCAGGCCACTCCCTTCCGCACCCTGGTCTGTTACAAGGAGACGCTGGCCAACGCCAAGATCGACCCCAGTCCGCAGTGGACGGGGACCTGGCGTGATCCGCGTTTCTCCCCGCCTTCGGACGGGGGCAGACCGGAGAACGCCCTCACCGGCACGTTGTTCCGGATGAACGGCTACTCGTACAACGCCATCAGCGTGCCCGCGGAGTTCGGCTCCATGCGGTTGTGGCGCAACACCTCCATCGCCGGCCTGCAGCCGGGGCAGGCGGTGACCTTCCCCCTCGGCACACTCGGCTACGAATGGGACGAGGCGCCCGACAACGGAGTCGCGCCGGCGGGACTGGTGAAGTTCTCGCGGACGACCGTGTCGACCACCAATCTGTTCCTGCTCGACTTCGGTAGCACCTACGGCGCCGGGACCGCGACGCACAGCCTGACGCTCTACAAGCCCACGAGCAACGCGCTCGTCTTCGGCTCGGGCACCGTCCAGTGGGCTTGGGGGCTGGACGCGGTCCACGACCTTCCCGGGACACCGACGAACATCGACATGCAGCAGGCGACCGTCAACCTGTTCGCCGACATGAGGTCCCAGCCGGCCAGCCTCCAGCCGGGGCTGGTGCCGACGACGCCGTCCACGGACACCGCTCCCCCGACCTCGGCGATCAACAATCCCGCCGCCGCGGGCGTCGTGTCCGCGGGTTCGGTCGTCCAGATCCAGGGCACGGCGGCCGACACGGGCGGCGGCGTCGTGGCGGGGGTCGAGGTGTCGGTCGACGGCGGCAACCGCTGGTTCCAGGCGGTCGGCCGCACCAACTGGACGTTCAACTGGACGACGCCCGGCACCACCGGACCTGTGACGATCAGGACACGGGCGGTCGACGACATCGGCAACATCCAGGGCACCGCGACGCAGCGCACGGTCACCGTGGCCAGGGACTGTCCGCCCTGCACCCTGTGGCCGGACACGACCGTGCCGGCCACCGTCTCCACCAGCGATGACAGGGCGGTGGAGCTGGGTGTGAAGTTCCGGGCCACGAGCCCGGGCTTCATCCGGGGGGTCAGGTTCTACAAGGGCGCGCTCAACACCGGAACGCACACCGGCAGCTTGTGGAGCACCTCTGGGCAGCTCCTGGCGACCGCGACGTTCACCAACGAGACGGCCAGCGGATGGCAGCAGGTGAACTTCTCGACACCTGTCGCCGTCACCGCCGGCACCACCTACATCGCCTCCTACTTCACACCGACCGGCCACTTCGCGGTGAACCGGGCCTACTTCACCGCCCCCTATGAGAACGGCCCGCTCATCGCCCCCGCCGACGCGGCCTCAGGCGGGAACGGCGTCTACCTCTACAGCGCGACGAGCGCCTTCCCGGCCAACACCTTCAACGCCAGCAACTACTGGGTGGACCCCGTCTTCGTGCCGTCGAACAGCCTCTTCGACGCCTCTATGACCCCGTCGACGATCTCCTCGGACAACAAGGCCATCACGCTCGGCGTGAACTTCAGGGCGTCGACCAACGGGGTCGTCCAGGGAGTCCGGTTCTACAAGAGCTCGCTGAACACCGGGCCGCACACCGGAAGCCTGTGGAGCAGCGACGGGCAGCTCCTCGCCGACGCCGTCTTCACCAACGAGACCGCGTCAGGCTGGCAACAGGTGACCTTCTCGTCTCCCGTCACCATCTCCGCCGGCACCACCTACATCGCCTCCTACCACACACCGTCCGGAAACTACGCGGCCTCACGGCAGTTCTACGCGTCGCCCTACACGAACGGGCCGCTCACGGCGGTCGCGAGCGGGCCGGGCACCGGGAACAACGTCTACACCTACGGCGCGACGAACACCTTCCCGACGAGCACCTTCAACGCCAGCAACTACTGGGTGGACGTGGTGTTCGTGCCGTTGAACAGCCTCTGGGACGCCTCGACGGTCCCGGCCGGCCAGTCGACCGACAACAGGGCCGTGACGCTGGGTGTGAAGTTCCGGGCGACCACCGGCGGGGCCATCCAGGGGGTGCGCTTCTACAAGGGCCCGCAGAACACCGGGCCGCACATCGGAAGCCTGTGGACCGCCGACGGGCAGCTCCTGGCCAGCGCGACCTTCACCAAAGAGACGGCGACGGGCTGGCAACAGGTGAGCTTCCCCTCGCCTGTCACTATTGCCCCCAACACCACCTATATCGCGTCTTATTACACTCCCAGCGGACTGTTCTCGATCACCCGGCCCTACTTCACCACCCAGTACGTCAACCGCCCGCTCATCGCCCTCGCCGACGGCGCGGAGGGCGGGAACGCCGTCTACACGTACGGTGCGGGGAACACCTTCCCGACCAGCAGTTTCCAGTCCAGTAACTACTGGGTGGACGTCCTGTTCGCGCCCTGACCGGACCGGCACGGAAAGGCTCACGAAAAGGGCTCACCCCGGCGGTCATCGCCGGGGTGAGCCTTTTCTCTACAGCAGGTTCGCGGCGCCGGCCACGCTCAGAGCGTCGCCTCCTTCAACGGCCGCCACCATGCCTCGTTCTCCCGGTACCAGCGCACCACCTCGGCCAGCCCCTCGTCGAAGCCGACCTGGGGCTCGTAGCCGAGCGCCCGGATCTTGCCGCTGTCGACGGAGTAACGCCGGTCGTGACCGGGCCGGTCGGCCACGTACGCGACCATCTCCCAGCCGGCGCCGACCGCGTCGAGCAGCCGCCGCGTGAGCTCCCGGTTGGTCAGCTCGACGCCGCCCCCGATGTTGTAGACCTCTCCGGCCGACCCCTTCTCCAGCACGAGCTGGATGCCGCGGCAGTGGTCGTCGACGTGCAGCCACTCGCGTACGTTGCCGGCGTCGCCGTACAGGGGCACCGGCCGGCCGTCGATCAGGTTGGTCACGAACAGCGGGATGACCTTCTCGGGATACTGGTACGGGCCATAGTTGTTGGTGCACCGGGTCACCCGGACGTCCAGCCCGTAGGTCCGGTGATAGGCCCGGCAGAGCAGGTCGGCGCCCGCCTTGGCCGCCGAGTAGGGCGAGTTGGGCAGCAGCGGCTCCTCCTCGGTCCACGACCCATCGTCGATCGACCCGTACACCTCGTCGGTCGAGACCTGGACGACGGCCCGCACGCCGGCTTCGAGCGCGGCCTGCAGCAGCCGCTGGGTGCCGTAGACGTTGCTCAGGACGAAGTCACCGGGGCCGGTGATCGAGCGGTCGACGTGCGTCTCGGCCGCGAAGTTGACGACGACGTCGTGGCCGGGAACCACGTCGGCGAGCAGCCGGCCGTCCGTGATGTCGCCGTGGACCAGGGTGTATCCCGGGTGCCCGGCGACCGGCAGCAGGTTGGCCAGGTTGCCGGCGTAGCTGAGTTTGTCCAGCACGGTCACCTGGACGTCCTCATAACCCGGCAGGCGCCCGGACAGCAACGACCGCACGTAGTGCGAACCGATGAACCCGGCGCCGCCGGGCACGAGGATTCTCACGCTCTCACCTGAATCTTGCTGTGGTCTCCGACCATGAGCTGGTTGACGTGCGGAAAGTCCATGGACCGGGTGACCTCGACGTTACGGCCGATCAGCGAGTTGGTGAGCCCGCGGACCCCCGTGATGGACGACTCCCCCAGGATGATGCTGTACTCCACCTCGGCGCGCTCCAGCACGCAGCCCTCACCGATCGAGGTGTAGGGCCCGATGTGGGAGCCGCTGATCTTGGTGTTGGCGCCGAGCACGACCGGTCCCCTGATCACGGAGTTCTCGACCAGGGCGCCGGGCGCGATGACGACGCGGCCGCTGATCTCGGAGAACCCGTCCACGGTGCCCCTGACGTCGTGCTCGATGGTCTCCAGGACGATCTCGTTGCACTCCAGCATGTCCTGTAGCCGGCCGGTGTCCTTCCAGTAGCCGCTGACCAGATGCGAGTGCACCCTGAAGCCGTGGTCGACCAGCCACCTGATCGCGTCCGTGATCTCCAGCTCGCCGCGCGCCGACGGCCTGATCGCGCGGACGGCCTCGTGGATCGCCGGGGAGAAGGTGTAGACGCCGACGATCGCGAGATCGCTGCGCGGATGGACCGGCTTCTCCTCCAGCGCGACGATCTCGCCGTCCGGCCCGAGCTCGGCGACTCCGTAGAACCGCGGCTCGGCGACCTTGGTGAGCAGGATCTGGGCGTCGTGGTCGGCCCCGCGGAACGCGTCCACCAGGTCGGCGATGCCGTCCACCAGGAAGTTGTCGCCGAGGTACATCACGAACGGATCGTCGCCGAGGAACTCCCGGGCGATCAGCACGCAGTGCGCCAGCCCCAGCGGCTCCTCCTGCGGGATGTAGGTGACCTCCAGGCCGAAGCGCGAGCCGTCTCCCACCGCCTCCCGCACCTCGCGGGCCGTGTCGCCGACGATGATGCCGACGCTCCGGATGCCCGCGTCGCGGATCGCCTCCAGCCCGTAGTAGAGGATCGGCTTGTTGGCTATGGGGACCAGTTGCTTCGCCGAGGTGTGGGTGAGCGGGCGCAGTCTCGTGCCCTTACCGCCCGCCAGAACAAGTGCCTTCACCGCTCACTGAGCCCTTCCGCGAAGAGTGCATGCCGCGTGAACCGCCTGTCCACTTGACGGTATGCGAGTGCGAATTACCGGGCCGTCCGCCACATTTCCCTTTGCCGAAGGGCGTGCCACATGTTGCCAACGCGAGAGGGTTCGGTCAGCGGGCGACCCGGAGCGGCCGCCCGGCGGGCTCGGGTCGCGCCCGCGCCGCTCGGGTCCCCCTGAGCACGTGGCGGGTCAGTACGTACGTGAGCGGGACGTTGACGGCCAGCACGACCGGCATCGCGAGCCAGGGGGCGAGCCCGGCCCCGGTCAGCAGCACGACGAGTCCGAGGCCGACCAGGTAGGCGACCAGGTACACGACCGGGAAGCGCAGGGCGGACCTGAGTGAGGCCCGGGTGCGGAACACGAAGACGGTGTTGATGACGTAGCCGAGCACGATCCCGGTCGCGTAGGCCAGCGAGTAGGCGACCGGCGGCGGCATCGACCACGTCAGGACGACGAACAGACCGTGGGTCACGGCCGTGTTCGTGGCTCCTCCGGCGACGAACCGGGCGAACCTCCGGCGCGCCGCGTTCACACCCGCACCGGCTCACCCGAGACGACCCGGCGGAACTCGTCGTACGAGCGGATGTAGTCGTCCGGGTCGTAGGGATGCGAGGCGAACACGAGCAGCAGGGCGTCCGGCGAGTACCGGTACTGCGTGCCCCAGATCATGGCCGGCATGTAGACGCCCCGGCTGGGCCGGTCCAGGCTGATCTCCCGCCGGTTGCGGCCGTCGTCCAGCAGGACTCCGCACGAGCCGCGCACACAGATCAGGAACTGGTCGCACCGCCGGTGCGCGTGCTCGCCGCGTACCTCGCGGCTGGGCACGTTGTAGACCAGGAAGTAGCGGGCCGGCCGGAACGGCAGCTCGCGCTCGAACTCGCCGACCGACAGCTCGCCCCGCAGGTCCTTGGCGACGCGGAGTTCGTGGAGGGTCGCCTTCCCCACGCCGAGGCCGGTGCCGCCGGCCGACGGGGCGCCGCCCGCCGCGAACGGGACACCGGGGTCCACCGGATCGGCGACGTAGCCCTTGATGCGGGCCGGGTTGCCGACCACGATCGCGTTCGGCGGGACGGACCGGGTCACCACCGCGCCCGCGCCCACCATCGCGCCGGTGCCGATCTCCAGGCCGGGCAGGATCGTGCTGTTCGCCCCGATGGAGGCGCCGGCCCGGACGACGGTGCGGGTGAACGCCTCGGGACGGACCCTGCTGCGCGGGAACGGATCGTTGGTGAACGTCGCGTTCGGGCCGATGAAGACGTCGTCCTCGACGGTGATCCCGTCCCAGAGCTGCACCCCGCACTTGACGGTCACGCGGTCTCCCACGACGACGTCGTTCTCGACGAAGACCCCGTCGCAGATGTTGCAGTCGCCGCCGATCCGGGCGCCCGGCAGGATGTGCGCGAAGGCCCAGACCCGGGTGCCGTCGCCGACGTCCGCGCTCTCGCAGAGCGCCCGCGGATGGATGTACGTCGTGCTCACGCGTGCCTGCCCGTGCAGAGGAGATCGGCGGTGGTCTCGGCCGCCCCCTCGAAGGTGCTGGCGGTGCGCACCAGGGCCAAGGGACGTTTCTTGGTGTTCTCGTAGCTGCGCCAGGCGTAGGAGCCGACGAAGCCGATGCCCAGGGTGTTGAGCGCGCCGAAGAACGTGATGACCACGATCGTGGCCGCGTACCCGGCCGCCTCGATCTGCCCGGTCAGGCGCATGACGATCACGAGTACGGCGAGGCAGCCGGCCACCACGAACCCGAGCAGGCCCATCACCGTGAGGATCCGGATGGGCAGGTCCGTGAAGGCGAAGACGCTGTCCAGCAGATAGTCGATCTTCTTGCGGAGCGTCCAGGTGCTCGTGCCGTGCGCCCGCTCGCGCCGGTCGTACGGCACCTCGCCGCGCCGGAAGCCGAGCCAGTAGACGAGCCCCACCAGGGATGTGTTGGCCTCGTCGAGCCGCAGCAGCTCGTCACGGATGCGCTGGTTGCAGCCGAAGACGTCCACCCCGCCCTGCGGGATCTCCGGCACCACGAACCGGCGGTAGAACGACCAGAACAGGTTGGCCGTCAGGCGCGACATCCCCGGGTCGTCGCGGCTCTCACGAACCCCCACCACGATGTCCGACTCGTCCTTCACCAGCCGGTCGAGGAAACTGAGCAGGAGCTCGGGCGGCTCCTGCAGGTCCGCGGCCATCACCGCGAAGTAGTCGCCCCGCGCGGCCCGCAGACCGGTGCGGATGGCCGCGAACGATCCGAAGTTGCGCGCGTGCAGCAGCAGCTGCGACCGGAACGGCGCCTGCGGCAGCGCCGCCTTCAGCAGTTCGAAGCTGTCGTCCGGGCTGCCGTCGACCACGAAGACGAACTCCACCGGCAGCCCGTAGCGCTCGGCGACGGTCGCGCCGACACCGGTGAGCTCCTCGATCAGCAGCGGCACGGTCTCGGCGTTGCGGTACACGGGGATGATCACGGAGAACATGGCCTCACCACGTGTTCAGGCACGAGATCACCCGCGTGACCTCGCCGTCGGAGAGTTCGGGATAGCAGGGCAGGGTCAGGATCGAACCGGCCAGGGCGTCCGTCACCGGCAGCTCCGCCGGGTCGCCGAGACCGGCCAGCGCGGGCTGGCGGTGGTCCGGCACGGGGTAGTGCACGTCGCTCAGCACGCAGGCCGACGCCAGCCGCGCCCGCAGCGCCTCGCGGTCGTCGCTCACGACCACGTAGAGGTGGCCGACGAACTCCTCGCCGTGCACCGGCGGGCACTGGATCTTCGGGTGGGCGATCTCCCGCGAATAGCGGGCCGCGATGGCCCGGCGGCGGTCGTTCCAGGAGTCGAGGAAGGGCAGTTTGGCGCGCAGCACGGCGGCCTGCATCTCGTCGAGGCGGCTGTTGCGCCCGCCGCCGGGGCCGGCGCGGTACTTCGACTCCCAGCCGTACTGCCGCAGCCGCCGTACCCGCTCGGCGACGTGCGCGTCACCGGTGACCACGGCGCCCGCGTCGCCGAGCGCCCCGAGGTTCTTCGTCGGGTAGAAGCTGAAGGCCGCCGCGACGCCGAACGTGCCGGCCCGCCGCCCGCCGCGCGCGGCGCCGTGCGACTGCGCGCAGTCCTCGAACACCGGGACGTCCGCGTGGGCCGCGACGTCCAGGATCGCGTCCATGTCGTGCAGCAGGCCGAACAGGTGCGTCACCACGACCGCGTCGAGTCCGCCGCCGGCGGCGGCCCGCTCCAGCTCGGCCGGACGCATCAGTTTCGTGTCCGGGTCCACGTCCACGAAGACGGGGCGGGCTCCGAGGGCCAGCAGGGCGGTCGTGGTGTAGAAGCCGGCGTTGGCGACGGTGGCGACCCGGCTGCCGGGCCCGACGCCGAGAGCGCGCAGTCCGAGCTCGATGGCGTCCGTCCCGTTCGCGACGCCCACGCAGTGCGCGGCTCCGCAGTAGGCGGCGAACTCCCGCTCGAACGCCTTCCCCTCCGCGCCGAGGACGTACCAGCCGCTGCCGAGCACCCTTTCGACGGCGTCGCGCACCGCCGCGCCGGTCGAGAACGCGTGCCGGCCCAGATCGTTGATCAGGACACGGCCCGCGCCCTCGCTCCCGCCGTCGTCGAGCCCCTCCAAGGGGAGGTAGGGCGAGTAGTGATCAACAGAGCGCATCGTCGGCCTTTGCTGCGTGCGGCGGTCACGGCTGCCAGGACAGGCGCTCCACATTCAACGCGGGCGGGAGCCTCGGCGGATCCGCCCGACACGCGGGGCACTGCCATCCCTTGGCGAGCCATTACCCAGGGCTTGCCCGGCGGAGGTCCCCCGGCGCCGGGGGACGAGGTCACACGACCGCCGGGCGCGCATCCGGTCGCCGCAGCTTCCGCAGCTCCCGCGTGAACCGTACGTACTGGGACGGGGTCGGTGAGTACCACTGGCGGCTGGTCAGGTCGGAGCGCCGGTAGGGGCGCGAGCGGCCGTCCAGCACCGCGCGCACGGCCTCCGCCATCGCGTCCAGCGCGCCGAGGTACTGCTTCACCGGAAGCGTGCGGTAGGTGTCGGTGAACGGGTCGACCGCGACGGGCTCCTGCGCGAGGATCTCGCCTGTGTCCACGCCCGGGTCGATCAGGTGGATCGTCGTCCCGACCAGCTCGGGGCGGCCCTCGTAGATCGCCCAGAAGCCGCCGTGCACTCCCCGGTATCTCGGCGTGATGCCGACGTGGATGTTGACGAACGCCGGGGCGCATTCGAGGATCCGCCTGCCGACGATGCCCGTGCCCGAGACCACGACCGCGCCGGGCCGCTCGTCGCACAGCAGGCCGGCGACCTCCGGGCCGTTCACGGACCCGACGTCCAGCACCCTGAGCCGGCCGTCGGGAGGACGGCGGTCGTGCCCGGCGAGCAGCTCCGCCACGCGGGCGCGTGACCGCGGCCTGATCACCATCCGGTCGTAGCCGAGGAAGGCCAGCTGGGCGGCCACGGCGCGGACGCCGAGCTTCCGGAGCCGGTGCCGGAGCAGCCGTCGCTGACTCCCCTGCTCGAAGACCACGGCCGACACCTCGAAGCGCGCCGCCAGGTGGTTGATGAGCAGGTAGGAGGTCTCGCTGCGGGCGGCCAGGATCACGATGCCGCTCACCGCCGCGCCCCCGCCCCGCTGACCTCGGCGTTGGCCAGCACGAACTCGGCGGCCTGGGCCATCGTCATGACGGCCAGCTCTCCCCTGTCGCGGCGCGCGCGGACCTCTCGCAGGATCTGCTCCAGCGCGCCGAACATCCGGGGATCGCCGCCCAGGTTGAACGGGTGGAACCAGAGATGGTAGATCTCGCCCCGGCGGACCGCGCGGTCGAGACCGAGCCGGGCCTGCCGCACCCTGGAGGCGATCGGGATGAGCCTGCGTGGCCCGTTGCCGCCGATGAGAAACTGCGACGCGGGCAGGTTCACCAGGCGCTCGCCCTCCCGGAGGGCGGGCACGGCGTAGGTCGGGGCGGCCGTCCCCAGGGCCCGATCCAGGAAGTGAAGCGCGCCGGAACGGTTTCCGTACCAGTTCCGCTCCACCCCTCGATAGGCGATGATCCCGAAATCGGACAGGGTGTCGACGAATCCGACCTGGTTCCGCGGATAGACGATGGAGCGCATCGGCAGGCCGAGCCGCTCGCTCACCTCGGCGGCGGCCTCCAGCTCGCGGACCCACACGTCGCGGGTGGTGCGCGGATCATGCGCGTAGACGTGGCTGAAGGTGTGCGTGCCGATCTCGTGGCGCACCCGCGCGCCGGTGAGCCACTCCGTCAGATAGGGCGCGCTGTACCAGCGTTCCGGCGTGCGGGCAGGCCCGGAACGGGCCGCCGGCTCCAGGAGGAGCCGGCCCACCACCGCCCACGTGGCGGGGACCTGGTATCCGTCCAGCAGATCGATCAGCCGCCGAATGATCTGTGGTTCCTCGTCGAGAATTCTGGAGAAACGCGGCAGGTCTTCGGAATTCGTGCCCCAGGCCAGCTCTGTATCGAGAGAAAGAATGAATATTCCGGGCATGCGGGGAGATTATCAATCGCCAAACCGCATTCAGCCGGCAGGCGGTCCGATTTCATCGCGATTTTGGTTAAGTCATCATTACCCGGGCCGGCCGGCACGGGCCGTTCTCGCCGCCGTGCCGACCGCCCTCCTCGCCGTCAACGGCCGCAGCACCGAACGCAGGTCGGCCGTTCCCGGTATCAACTCTCGCACCGGCAGCCCGGTCGACCGGGTGAACCGGACGACTTCGAGGAAGGCCATGAGGACGTAGGCCACGGTGGACGCCACGGCGGCGCCCACCGCGCCCCACCGGGGAATCATCACCAGGTTGAGCAGCACGTTCACGGTGAGGGCGCTGACCGCGATGGCGGTCATCGTGATCGGCCGGTCGAGGCGCACCAGATACTGCTCCAGCGGCCGGACCACCATCAGCGCGATCGTTCCCGGAGCCAGCGCGAGCAGCGGGGCGACGCTTCCGGCGAAGGACGGGCCATAGACCAGCGGGATGAGCCAGGGCGACGCCGCCGCGAGCAGGCCGACGAGTGCCGAGGAGACGAACAGGTTGATCCGGAGCGCGCGTGCGGTGACCTGCGAGGCGTCGGACACGTGGCCGCCCGCCTGCTGGGGAAGGACCACCTGCGTGATCGTCTCGCCGGGGATCCGGGCGAGGGCCATCACCGTGACGGCGACGGTGTAGATGCCCACCGCGGCCGCCGAGTCCAGGGCGTTGAGCAGCAGGATGTCGATGCTGACGAGGAAATACAGGGCCACCCAGCCCACGTGGTACTTGGCCGAGAGGGCGAGCTGACACCGTACGAGCGCCCTGTCCCAGTGACGCGCGCTGGGCCGGAGCCCGCGCAGCCCCCGGACGAAGGGCAGGGCCGTCGAGATCGCCCAGCAGATGATCACACTGGCGACGGTCACCTGACCGATCGCCGCGAGAAACAGCAGCGGCAGGCACTGCGCGAGCGCGGCGAGCAGGATCGTGCGGTTGACGAACTCCATCCGCGACCGCAGCGTCAGGATGCCGTCGAGGTTGATGGCCGCCGCGCCCAGCGGCACCACCGCCAGCGCCAGCGCCCACAGGGCGAACCCGCCGGGCGAGCCACCGGCCGTGGCCAGCGCCAACGCGCCCAGCGCCGACACGGCGCCCAGCACCAGCCCGAGGACCAGGCCGTTGGTGACCAGCGCCTGGTGCCGCGTCCGGTCCGACCACCAGGCGATCTGCGACTTCTCCACCGACAGGTGCCCGACGACGATGGCGGCGCCCGCCGCCGTGGCGATCACCGCGTAGACGCCTCTGCCCTCCGGCTGGAGCGTGCGGGCGATGAGCACCCCGGTCGCCATCGCCAGGATCAGCCTGACCGCGCGGCTGACCAGCGTGTGCAGGACGACCGTCTCGGTGGACCTCACCGCGGGGGGACGGGCCATGGGATCAGGTCGCGCACCGATCCTCCAGCAGCCGGTGATACAGGCCCATGTGCTCCTCCACCATGGTGGTGACGTCGAGGTTCTTGCTCGCCCACAGGCGGCTCGCGGCCCCCAGCGACGCGGCGAGCTCCGGATCGTCCAGCAGGCGGACGACGGCCTGGCTGAGGGCCACGGGGTCCGCCGGAGGAACGAGGACGCCGCGGTCCTCCACCAGCTCGGGCGTGCCGCCGACCGAGGTGGCGACGATCGGCCGTCCCCGGGCCATCGCCTCCATGACGGAGTTGCTCAGCCCTTCCGAGACCGAGGGCGAGACGACGATGTCGGCACGGTCCAGCATCCCTCTGCTGTCCGTCATGGCTCCCATGAAGCGGATGTCGAGATCGAGCGCGTTCGCCCGCTCCCTGAGCCGGTCCTCTTCGGGGCCGTCCCCGACGAGCACCACGGTGATCGGCCTGCCCTGGCGGGCGAGCAGCGCGGCGGCGTCGAACAGGAAGCCGTGTCCCTTCTCCGGCCGGAGCCGGGCCAGGCAGAGCACCACGGGAAGGCCGGTGTCGATGCTCGCCGGTTCGACCGGGTCGAACGCCGAATCCTGGAGACCGTTGTAGATCACGCTGAGCTTCTGGGGCGGAACCCCCTCGACCGTCCGCGCGTCCTCCGCCACGGCCACCGCGTTGGCGACGACGTGATCGGTGATCCGGACCATCGCGCTGCCGAGCTTGAAGCACCAGCGGTCTCTCAGGATGTCGCTCAGGCTCCGGCGACCGGCCACCAGGACCGGGACCCGGGCGAGCAGGGCTGCCGGGGCCGCCGGCATGTAGCACTCCATGAGAAAGGCGTGCAGCACGTCAGGACGGAGCCGGCGCAGCAGCCGCACCAGGCGGGCGAAGAGCCACACCCTCTGCATGACCGTGGCCCGGCCGCGCCGCCGCCGGACGAGGTGGTGGACCTCGATCCCCGCGGCTCGCAGCCCCGCCTCGTGGGGCCCGCCTCCGACCAGGAGGACGACGTCCACCTGGATGCCCCGGAGCCGTAGTTCGCGGGCGAGCAGGACCACCTGCGTCTCGGTGCCGCCGAAGCCCAGTTGCCCGATGAAGAGCACGACGCGCCGCAGGGTGGCATGGCCACCGGACGCCACGTCAGGCACCCTTCTGGGCCATGGCGCAGCGCCCCTCGGCGGCCACCGGATCGGCCGGCGACCCGTGCGCCCGTTGCCACAGCTCGAACTGGAGCAACGCCCAGATACGTTCGGCGTAGTCGGCCCCCGCCATGTGCCGCTGGAGCAGGTCCAGAACCGCCGTGGGCCTGAACAGGCCCCGGGCGCGGGCGGTGTCGTCGGTGAGGAGGTCGTAGGCGAGCTCTCGCAGGTCGCCGCGGAGCCAGGTGGCGAGCGGCACGCCGAACCCCTTCTTGGGGAACTCCAGCAGCTTCGGCGGCAGCCAGGGCGCGACCGCCCTTTTGAGCAGCAGCTTCGTCTGAAGCCTGCGCACCTTGTACCCGCTGGGCACGGCCGCCGCCCACTCCATCAGCTGATGGTCGAGGAACGGCGACCGCGCCTCGAGCGAGTTGGCCATCGTGGTGATGTCCACCTTGACCAGGAGGTCGCCCGGCAGGTAGGTGAGCGTGTCGAGTTCGAGGACCCGGCCCACCTCTGTCTCCAGCGCCGATTCGCGGAAGATATCGCCGAAAAGCCGATAACTGTCGGCATGCGCGACCTGCCGCCGCATGGCGTCGGTGTAGATCCGGGCCTTCTGCTCACGCGTGAAGCACGACATCAGCGACGCGTAGCGATGCGACGGAGCTTCGGCGCTGAACGCCATCAGCCGGCCGATCTTCCGGGCCGGGGAGCCCGAACGGGTCCGCTCCATGATCTGCGTGCCGAGCCGGTTGGCCCCCCAGGCGATGGGCGACGGGACGGCCGGGATCCGGCCGGCCAGGTTCATCAGGCCATAGCGCTGATAGCCGCCGAAGCATTCGTCTCCTCCGTCGCCGTTGAGGACCACGGTGACGTGCTGCCGGCTCATCTGGGCGACGTAGAAGCTCGGGATCGCCGACGAGTCGGCGAACGGCTCGTCGAAGTGCCAGGCGAGCCGCGGCAGGATGTCGAGCAGGTCGGAGGTGACCACGAACTCGTGATGGTCGGTGCCGTAGTGCTCGGCGACCATCCGGGCCTTGTGGCGTTCGTCGTACCTGCTGTCCTCGAAGCCTATGCAGAACGTCTTGACCGGCTCGGGACTCTGCATGGCCATCGCGGCCACCACCGCGGAGGAGTCGATGCCGCCGGACAGGAACGCGCCCAGCGGGCGCTCGCTCACCATCCGGACCCGGGTCGCCTCCAGGAGCAACTCGCGCAGCCGTTCCTCCTCCTCCCGCTCGTCGGTGAACGGCCGTGGGACGTGGTCGAGCCGCCAGTAGCGGTGCACGTCGATCCGCCCGTGCTCCCAGGTCAGGAAGTGACCCGGCGGCAGCTTGTGCACGCCCTGGTAGATCGACTGCGGCGCGGGGACGTACTGGAAGCTCAGGTAGTGGTGCAGAGCGAGCAGGTCGAGCTCGCGCGGCATGCCGGGGTCCTGCGCGAGGGCCTTCAGCTCGGAGGCGAAGTGGATCGAGTCATGGTCAGTGCGCCAGTAGAGCGGCTTCTTCCCGATCCGGTCCCGGGCGAGGACCAGTCGTTCGCGGTCACGGTCCCAGATGGCGAGGGCGAACATGCCGCGGAGCCGGTGCAGGAAGTCGACGCCGTACTCCTCGTACAGGTGGACCAGGCACTCGCTGTCTCCGGCCGTGCGGAGCCGGTGCCCGCGCCGGGCCAGGTCTTCGCGAAGCTCGGCGAAATTGTAGATCTCACCGTTGAAGACGGCGACGACCCGGTCGTTCTCGCCGTACACGGGTTGGTCGCCGGTCGCCACGTCGATGATCGCCAACCGGCGCATGCCGAGCGCGGCCTGCGCGTCGTCGTGGAATCCGGCGCCGTCGGGGCCCCGGTGCCTCATCACGTCGCACATGCGGCGGACGAGCGCCGGGTCCGGGCCGGACGCCGACACGATTCCCGCTATGCCACACACGGTGCCTCCATAAAACGGTGTACGACCGAACCGATCACACCTGGTCGTCGTGATCATACGTAGAGTAGGCATCTTTGACTTCTCCGGACGGCGCGAGAGGAGAGTGTGTCGTGATGAACTACACCGATTCGGCCTTATTTACCGTTAGAGGAGGTGATTCGATCGGATCTGTCATGATTTCCAATCGACCGTCATGCTTCATCGACCAAGGACGCCTTTTTCTGGCCGACTTCATATGCCGATAAATCCTCAAATTCCAGGAAATATCAGCACCATTCTCCACCTCGGAAAAAGTTTCATAAACGCTGGTCGACGACAACTCACGAAGAGTACAGTGCGATTGCGTCTCCTTTTATGAGGATCTTATTCACGAGTTCCTCGCGACATGGGACGCCTAGGCATCAGGGCGGAAATGGCGGCGTCGATCCCCACGCGGTGACCGCGTAAAAGCAGCGCCGGACATTCCGCGAGACCGACGAAGAAGTTGAGTTTCATGCGCGAATCCCAGCCCCAGCACGACGCACCCGACCAGACCTCCGGCCCCCGGGCCTCGGCGCCACCGGCATCCTCCTCCCGTCACCTCCGCTCGCGATCCCGGGGCCGGTCCGGCCTCGCGATCCTGCTCGCGGCCACCCTGTCGATGGGCGCGGTCGTCGCCATGCCGAGCGGCGCCCACGCGATCGGGCCACCGGTGGACCTCGGCGACGCGGCGGACTTCGCCGTGCTGGCCTCGACCGCGGTGTCCAACACCAACCAGACGGCGCTCACAGGAGACCTCGGCGTGAGCCCCGGCACCACGGTGTCGGGGTTCCCGCCCGGCACCGTGAGCGGCGACATGCACCAGAACGACGCCGCCGCGGTCAACGCGAAGGCCGACGTGGTGGCCGCGTACAACGATCTCGCGAGCCGGCCCCCGGACGCCACCGTCGCCCCCGCGCTCGGCGGGACCACCAAGACCCCGGGCGTGTACGCCTCCACCAGCGGCAGCTTCGCGATCAGCGGCACTCTCACCCTCGACGCCGAGGCCGACCCGGACGCGATCTTCGTCTTCAAGGCGACCTCCCTCACCGCGGCGAACGTGAGCAACATCAACCTGGTCGGCGGCGCCCAGGAGGACAACGTCTTCTGGCAGGTCACCGGCACCGCGAGCCTCGGTACGTACCCCACCTTCCGGGGCAACGTCCTCGCGTCGGGCGCGGTCACGGTCGGCAGCGGTTCGGCGGTGTTCGGCCGGGTGTTCTCCATCAACAACGTGGTCACGCTGCAGGGCACGGACGGCATTCCGGCCACGCGCGTCACCGTGCCGAACAACCCGCCGACCACCACGACCCTCACCTCGTCGCCCAACCCCTCCGCCACGGGCGAACCGGTCACCTTCACCGCCACGGTCGACGGCGGCGCCGCGCCGGTCACGCCGGCCGGTGACGTGGTCTTCAAGGACGGCGCCACCGTCATCGGCACCGACCGTTTCGACCAGAACAACGACGCCCAGATCACGGTCTCCGACCTCGGTGCGGGCCAGCACCACATCGTCGCCGTCTACCTGGGCGGCACGGTGTTCAACAACGAGCAGCCCATCACGTTCGCGCCGAGCACCTCACCCGTGCGGGTGCAGAACGTGACCACGTCGCTCTGGAACGACTCGACCAACCCGGCGGGCCAATCCACGGACGACCGGGCCGTCACCCTCGGCGTGAAGTTCACCGCCGCCACGAGCGGGCTCGTGGAGGGCGTCCGGTTCTTCAAAGGCCCCGGCAACACCGGCCCCCATGTCGGCAGCCTCTGGACCAGCGGCGGGCAACTCCTGGCAAGCGGCACCTTCACCGGCGAGACCGCCACCGGCTGGCAGCAGCTGACCTTCTCCACCCCCGTGACCATCAACGCCGACACCACCTACGTGGCGTCCTACCACACCACGGCCGGGCTCTTCTCCCTGAACAGGCCCTACTTCACCTCGCTGCACGCCCAGGGCCCGCTCACCGCGCTCCAGGACGGGGCCCAGGGCGGCAACGGCGTCTACACCTACGGGGCCACGAACTCCTTCCCCACCAGCACCTTCAGGGCGAGCAACTACTGGGTCGACATCGCGTTCACCCCGTCTGACAGCCTCTGGAGCGACTCGACCAACCCGGCGGGCCAGTCCGGGGACGACCGGGCCGTCACCCTCGGCGTGAAGTTCAGATCGATCTCCGACGGGCTCGTGCAGGGCATCAGGTTCCACAAGCGGCCAGGAAACAGCGGCCCCCACGTCGGCAGCCTGTGGACCAGCGGCGGGCAACTCCTGGCAAGCGGCACCTTCACCGACGAGACCCCCACCGGCTGGCAGGAGATGACCTTCTCCACCCCCGTGGCCGTCAACGCCGACACCACCTACATCGCGTCCTACCACACCCCGACCGGGCAGTTCTCCGTGACCAATTCCTACTTCACCGAGAAATGGGTGAACGGCCCGCTCACCGCGCTCGAAGACGGGTTCCAGGGCGGCAACGGCGTCTTCGTCTACGGCGCCGCCAACTCCTTCCCCACCAGCTCCCACAACGCCAGAAACTACTGGGTCGACGTGCTGTTCGTCTCACCCTGAGCCGCGCTCGTCCAGGTGCGAACCCTCGCCGGTGAACGCTCGCCGACCTGACGGGATCAGGTCGGCGAGAGCCGATCGAGTGCGGCGCCCTACGTCGCCGGAGTCGCCAGCTTCACCAGAGTCGGCCAGGTCACCGGAGTCGCCGCAGTTGCCGGAGTCGGCGGAGTCGGCGGAGTCGCAGTTGCCGGAGTCGCCGCTCGCCGGAGCGCGGGCTGAAGGGTCGTGAATCCGTCGCAGTACGTGGTGCCCCACGCCGGTCCCGGAGGCGGTGGCGCGGCGGTCAGGACGCACTTCGTCTGGGCCAGGGAGCCGCTCGACGTCAGCACCGTGATCAGCAGGCTGCTGAGCGGCTCGTCCGCCTCCGTCACCGAGACGCCGACCACCCCGGGCGGGTAACCGGGCACCGACGTGAGGCTGTGCCAGCCTCCCGGCGCGGGTGTCCGAGGGTCCAGGATCCAGGTCACGCCGTCCGAGACGTACGCGGTGAAGTTCGTGTCGTAGGGCGGGAAGGTCAGCGAGACGAGAGTCGAGCCGACCCCGGAGGCCGTTCCCGGTGTGCCCGGTGTGCCCGGCGCACCGCGCGGCCCTCGCGGGCCCGGCAGGCCAGGCACTCCCTGCGGCCCCCGAGGACCGGTCTCACCCTGCGGCCCTGGCTCGCCCTCGAGGCTGGGTGGCCCCTGCCATCCGGGCCCCGCCGGTCCCCGCTCCCCTTGCTCCCCTTGCTCCCCTCGCTCCCCTTGCTCCCCTCGCTCCCCTCGCTCGCCCCGCTCGCCGCGCGGGCCCGGCGGCCCTTCCGGACCACGGAGAAAGCGCGCGCAGCGGAACCGGTGGCACAAGTGGCGGCAGCGCCTGCCGTGGCAGTCCCGGCGATCGGCGACGGCGTCCCCACTCACCGCGAAGGTGGCCGAGGAAGCGGTCACCGCCGCCTGGGCCGTCCCAGGAAACCACAGGCCCGTCGCCGCACAGGTCAGCGTCAACGCGAAACCCGGTATGCCCCTGCGAGAAATCACGTGGTCTCCCTTTCATGGCGAAGAGGAACAGTGCGAATGGTCAATGTCACCGGCGATTGAGCACCTGCTGGGCCACCACCGGCGACTCACTCGGGGCGAATTCGACCCACGCCTCGAACACGGCGGTCCCCCCGTTCACGTAGACGGCCCTGATCTCGTGGACGCCCCGGGACAGGGAGGAGGTCGTGAACGTCGCGATCCCCGTCCGGTCGGCGTAGGCCTCGCCGAGGATGGTGGCGCCCTCCATGAACAGGACCATGCCGGTGGGGCCGAACCCCTGGACGTTCCCGTCGACCTTGGCGGTGAAGGTCACCGGCTCCCCCATGCGGGACGGGTTCGGGGCCGAGGTGAGGGTCGTCGTGGTGGGCGGGTTGTCCGGCACGGTGACCCGCGTAGCGGGCAAAATCTCGGTGCCCTCGAAGGTGAGCCCCTCGTTGAGGGCCATCGTGCGGCCGTAGATCGCCGCGCCGTACGACACCTTGACCGAGTTCCGCGCCAGGACGGTCCCGCGGAAGGTGGAGTAGGTCCCCAGGGTCGCGTCGTCGCCGACCTGCCAGATGACGTGGTCGGCCTTCGCGCCGTTCACCAGGTCGATGTTGCTCACCCGCGCCGTGTCCAGGGTGGAGTCGGCCTGGAAGATGAAGACCGCGTCCAGGTCGCCCTGGGCGTCGAGCGTGAGGGTTCCGTTGATGCGGAAGCTGCCGTCCGTGCTCTCGTAGACGCCGGGCGAGATGGTCTTGCCGCCCAGCTCCGGCGACATGACGCCGTTGGCCGCCCGCCCGGCCGCGTCCTCGTAGGCCTCGATCGCGTCGGCCTTCGTCTCCCGCGCCTCCGGGTCGTCGATGTAGATTCCTCCGTCACGTACCTCCCCCGGCGGGAAGCCGACCACCTCGTCGCCAGGGGTGATGGCCAGGTCACCGGTGACCTGGGTCAGACCCGCGTTGAGGATCCGGGTCGCCCCCATCGCCGCGCAGTCATAGGCACTGCCCAGCTCCACGCGGGGCACCCGCCGTACCCGCCCCTCACCGGGCGCGCGGTACGCGGCGGGCTTCGCGCCGATCGTCCCCGGCTCCGCCTTGGCCGCCGCGTTGTACGGGGCAGGCTCGGCGTTGAACGTCCCCATCGCGAGCGCGCTGACCACGACCGCGGCCAGCCAGGACGAGGGCAGTGACTTCATCATGCGGGCAAGTGTGACAACCCGGTCGGCCCGGACGGACGGGAGCCGTCGGCAGTGGGAGATGTCCTTGCCAGAGTTTGTGCGGTTCGAGACAAGGACCGCTCTCCGCCCGCGCCGCTCTGCGCCCGCGACTGCGGCCAGAGCCGGTAGACGCCGAAGTCGCCGGTGCGGAAGCGCAGGTCCGCGAAGGTCTCCAGGGCGGAGCCGGGTCCGGTCCGGCGCTCGTCCACGAACAGCCACCGCACCCCGTAGCGCTCACGCAGCCGCCGGACCGCGCCCGCCGACGGCCGCTCGAAGACCGCGTCGTTGGCCCGCAGCCGGTCGTGATCCCAGAACGGGCGGGTGACCACCCGCCCGCCCGGACGGCGGCCGTCGAGGTTGGTCGCCGTGTAGGCCCACCCCTCGACGAGCATCCGCCGCTCGCTCAGCGCGGCGGCCCAGAAGGCGCGGCTGTCGCACGGGCTCTCGTATCCCAGGCGGCAGTGCACGTTGGTGGCGACGAGCTCACCGGGATCGGAGTGGTCACGCAACCACCGCCCCGCCGCCAGTCCCCCCTCAGGGACGTCCGGAGCCGGCGCCGGCCCGGCCACCGGGCTCCCGTACGTGCCGGGCAGGGCTCGCGCGACCCAGGCGGCGGGTGTGCCGGCCGCCGTGACCATGCACATCACCAGCGCGCACGTACGGACCCCGTTCTGCCGCGCGGCGCGCAGCACGGCGACGGCCAGCAGCACCACGCCCAGCAGCACGGCGTACGGCAGCCACAGCGCGAGGCCGTCCTGGCCGGAGCCCAGCGGGGTCCGGACGCCGCAGAGCAGCCGGACGGCGCAGGCGGCGAGCACCCCGGCGACGGCCGCGTAGGCCATGGCCCGGACCGTCACCCCCGCCCTCCTGACGACGTACGCCGCCCCGGCGACCGCGACCATCGCCAGGTAGGGGTAGGACGCCTGCGGGAAGTAGCCCTGCGACTGGCCCGGATGGCCAAGCATGAACACCGCCGCGAGAGCGGCCGCGTTCATGCCGAGCGCCAGCACGACCGGTGGCGACAGGAGCCGCCGTGGCCCCGCGAGCAGGCCCAGTACCCCGCACCAGGTGATCAGCCCGCACAGCAGGCACAGCGCGGCGACCGAGAGGGCGGCGGCCCAGGAGACCTGCTCCGGCGCCCCGCCCGCGCCGGTCAGGTCCTGCCAGGTCACCCGCATGAGCGACAGCGGCTCGAACACCAGGCCCTGTCGCGCGCCGCCGAACAGCACGACGTGCGCGACGAGCAGGCAGGCGACGGTCAGCCCCAGCGCGGCCAGGGCGCGCCGGGGCGGCGAGAACCACCTGGCCGTCTCGACCGCCACGACCGCCACCAGCCCCGCCACGAGCACCGGCAGGTAGGTGGCCTTGGCCCCCATGACCGCCATGAGCATCACGGCCAGCAGCACCCACCGGCCCCGGGCCGGCCGCCGGTCACCGAGCAGATCGACGAGCACCAGGACGACCGGGGCGAACAGCAGGGCGCCGAAGGTCTGGCTCGGGCTCGTCCACGACTGCGTGCCGCCCCAGGCGGACACCTCCGCCGTGCCCAGGTACAGGTCGGGCGCGGCGAGGAAGACCGTGCTCGCCAGGGCGATCAGCCCTCCCGTCCACGAGCCCGTGACCCGGCGGCCGACCGCCGCGAGGCACCCGGCGAGCGCGGCCAGCATGGGCAGCAGGGCCAGGCGGTAGAGGAGCACGAGAGGCTCGATCCCGGTCACCCAACTGGCCGCCGCGAGATGCGCGTGGACGAACCAGTGGTAGGCGAGGGGTTCGCCGGCGACCGTGGGCACCACGGGCGGCACGTGGTGCCTCAGCTCGCCGGCCAGCGCCAGGTGATAGGGCAGGTCGACGTACGAGGAGGCGATCGCGGGCCAGGTCAGGGCGTTGGCCGCGAAGAAGCCCGCGCTCCACAGGATGAGGCAGATCACGATCAGCGCGAGGCACCAGGCCCGCCCGAGCGGCGTGCGGCGCGCCGGACGGGCGGCCCTCCAGTGCCGGCGCAGCCGGGGGACGGCGAGGAAGACCGCGTACGTGCCGAGCGGCCAGGCCACGACCAGCAGCGGCGCTCCGAGCGCGCGGGCCGGGAGGTAGGCCAGCAGCTCCAGCGCGTAGCCGAGGGCCACCCCCAGCGCCAGCTCCTCCGGCAGCGTCCGCGCCCGCGGATGCAGGAGCCTGACCCACAACAGACCTGGCAGCGCGAGCCCCAGCGCGACGTACAGGCCGAACACGCTCATGTCCCGGGCGGAGACGCCGTGCAGACCGAGTACGACGACGGCGCAGGAGAGCACGGCCGTCGCCGGCAGCCAGGCCGACAGCCGCCCCAACGGCCCGCGCGGGACGGCGCGCCCCGCACCGGACTCCGGCTCGGGCGGGGGAAACTGGGACGAGGTCGCGGAAGGCAGCGCGGCGCGGGGCGTGGACGGGGCTTCGGCCATGCGCGCAAGCCTGGCGACGCCCGCGCGCCCGGCGGACGCCGACAGCCGAACCAGGTGACGTTCCTTACCTGCCTTTGGCCGGTGGAGACGCCCGTCCAGGGCCGCCCGGCGCGATCACGCGGAGCTTCCCGACACGCCCTCAGCTCATATCCGTGTCAGATTCGTCACTCGGCGTAACGTGGGGTGTGTGAGGATCTGGCCGCTCAGAGGGTTGGTCATCCTTTTCGTCTACTGCGTCTACTGATCGGCCAGCCGAATGAGTCTTCCGAAACAGGCGCGTCCCGGCATCGCTCCGGGTCCCCGGTGTTCCGAGCTCCATTGCCTCCGTTGCCGTGGCACGCTCCGCGTGGCCGACGGCGAGCTGACGTGTGAGGTCTGCCCAGCCACCTATCCCGTGGACAAGGGGATCCCGAGGTTCGTCCCCGAGGACAACTACGCCAAGGGGTTCGGCTACCAGTGGAACCGGCACCGGCTGACCCAGCTCGACAGCCACTGCGGCCTGCCCATCTCCCGCGACCGGGTGATGAGCGCGAGCGGCTGGACCGCCGCCGAGTTGCGCGGTAAAACCCTGCTCGAATGCGGCAGCGGGGCCGGCCGGTTCACCGAGGTGCTGTGCGAGACCGGCGCAGTCGTGACGTCGTTCGACATCTCCAGCGCGGTCCACGCCAACGCCGCCTCCAACGGCCACTTCCCCAACCTGCTGCTCCTGCAGGCCAGCATCTACGACCTGCCGCTGCCCGAGGAGTCCTTCGACTACCTGTTCTGCTTCGGCGTCATCCAGCACACGCCCGACGTCGAGCGCACCTTCAAGACGTTGTTCCGCTACCTGCGGCCCGGCGGCCGCTTCTGCGTCGACGTCTACGCGGCGCCGATCTCCTACCTGCACCCCCGGCAGCTGTTGCGCCCGCTGACCAAGCGCGTTCCTCCGGCCCGGCTGTACGCCATGGTCGAGAAGACCGCGCCGAAGCTGCTGCCGCTGTCCCTGGCGCTCTCCTCCGTCCCCGTCGCGGGGCCGGGCCTGGCGCGTCTGGTCCCCGTGGCCATCCATCGGCATCTGGGCCTGCGAGACCGGCAGACCGTCCGTGACTGGTCGGTGCTCGACACCTTCGACTGGTTCGCGCCGCGCTACGAGAGGCCGCAGACCCGTCGGCGGCTGGAGCGGTGGACCCGGGACCTCGGGTTGAAGCAGGTGTCGATCCACCGCAATCGCGGCCTCTACGTGGTGCGCGGCGTCAAGTAGCCCCGGCCATGGGACTGACGCGCCCGGCTCTGGCCGGGCGCGTCTCAGCTCGAACCAACGGGAGTCTTTGCATGGAAGAGAAACTGGTTGTCGTCGGCCAGGGCTATGTCGGCCTGCCCCTGGCGATGCGGGCCGTGGAGGCGGGGTTCGACGTCGTGGGAATCGACGTCGACCAGTGGCGCGTCAAGCGGCTGAACGCCTGCGAGTCCTATGTCGAGGACATCACCGACGACCGGCTGGCCGCCGCGCTGCGCAGCGGCCGCTACCTGGCCAGCTCTGATTACGCCGACGCCGAGGGATTCGGCGTGTGCGTGATCACGGTGCCGACGCCGCTCGCCGAGGGCGCCCCCGACCTGAGGTACATCGCCTCGTCCGGCCGGTCGATCGCGCCGTTGCTCCGCCCCGGCGCCACCGTGATCCTGGAGTCCACCACCTACCCGGGCACCACCGAGGAGTATCTGCTGCCGCTGCTGGAGGAGGGCTCCGGGCTGCGCGCTCCGGAGGACTTCTTCCTGGGCTACAGCCCCGAGCGCATCGACCCGGGCAACCCCGAATGGCGCCTGGAGAACACCCCGAAGGTCGTGTCCGGCCTCGACGAGGCGTCCCTGTCCAAGGTCGGGGCGTTCTACGGGCAGATCGTGAGCCGGGTCGTCCCCGTCTCGTCGCTCCAGGTGGCCGAGCTGTGCAAGCTGCTCGAGAACACCTTCAGGCACGTCAACATCGCCCTGGTCAACGAGCTGTCCATCTTCGCCGAGCAGCTCGGCATCGACGTCTGGGAGGCCATCGACGCGGCCTCCACCAAGCCGTTCGGGTACATGCGCTTCACGCCGGGGCCCGGCGTCGGCGGGCACTGCCTGCCGATCGACCCGTCCTACCTGTCGTGGAAGGTGAAGCGGAGCCTGGGGCACAACTTCCGGTTCGTGGAGCTGGCCAACGACATCAACGACCACATGCCCGAGCACGTCGTGCACCGGGTGACCCTGGCGCTGAACCAGCGTCGCAAGCCGGTCAAGGGCAGCCGCGTGGTCGTGCTCGGGCTGGCGTACAAGAAGAACGCCGGCGACTGCCGCGAATCGCCCGCGATCGAGGTGGCCAGGGGGCTGCACAAGCTGGGCGCCGACGTACGGGCCGCCGATCCGCACGTGGAGCACTTCCTGCTGCCTCCCGGCGTCGAGATCATCGAGGTCTCGCGCCGGGAGCTGGCCGAGGCGGACGCGGTGGTGATCCTCACCGATCACGACTGCTTCGACTACGAGCTGATCGAGCAGGTGAGCCCGTTCGTCTTCGACACCCGCAATCGCTGCCGGGGGCCCAACGTCGAGCTGCTCTGACACTAGGGGATCGCCGAGACCGGCACCTCTCGCACCTCGACCAGCGGGCTCGGCGCCATTCCGGGCGTGACGCCGGCGAACCACGCGGCGGGGGTGCCGGCCGCGGTGACCAGGCAGATCACCAGCGCGAACGTCCGCCGCCCGCCGGTCCGGGCGGCGAGCAGCGCGAGCGCGACCAGCAGCACCACGCCCATCAGGGCGAGGTAGGGCAGGTAGAGGAGCACGGCGTCCTCGCCGCGGCCCAGCGGCACCTCGACGTCGCAGAGCATCCGGACGAGGTAGGCGGCCAGCACCCCGGTCCCGGCCGCGAGCAGCACCGACCTGAGCGGCAGCCGGGCCCGCCGTACGACGAGGAGCAGCCCGTAGACCGCGACCATCGCCAGGTACGGGTACGGCCCTTCGAGGAAGTGCCGATCGCCGAGCAGCAGCCCCAGCGGGAGACCGGTCGCGCTCATGCCGAGCACCAGCACCACAGGGGGCCGCAGCAGCAGTTGCGGCCGGCTCACCAGCCCGAACGCTCCGCACCAGGTGATCGCGCCGCAGAGGGTGAGCAGCAGCGCGACGCCGAGCAGCGCGGCCGGCGAGGGCGCCTCGTCGCCCAGGCCGGTCAGCCGGCCCAGCGTCTCCCGCACGACCGGGCCGGCCACCGGCGACATCCCGGCGGCCGGCGCGACGGCCAGGCACACCCCGGTCAGCCCGAGGGCGGCGAGGGCCCGCCGGGGCAGGCTGAACCACCTGACCGTCTCGACGGCCACGACCGCCACGAGCCCACCGGCCAGCAGCGGCAGGTAGGCGGCCTTCGCACCCATGACCGCCACGAGCATCACGGCCAGGAACACCCACCGGCCCCGGGTCTGCCGCCGGTCGCCGAGCAGGTCGACGACCACGAGCACGACCGAGGCGAAGAGCAGCGCGCCGAAGGTACGGGCCGGGCTCGACCACGACTGCACCGGCTCCCAGGCGAACACGCCCGCGGCCCCCCGGTAGAGGCTGGGCGCCGCGACGAAGACGGTGGCGGCCAGGGCGCCGAGCGCTCCCGCCCACGTGCCGATGACGCGGCGGCCGACGGCCCCGAGCAGGACCACGAGCGCGGCCAGCATGGGCAGCATGGCCAGGCGTGAGGACAGGACCAGCGGCTCGATTCCGGTGAGCGCCGCCGCCGCGAGGTGCGCCTGGATGGACCATTCGGGCCCGTCCAGCACGCCGGCCGGGGCGAGCGGGGCGCCGAACCGGTCGGCGGCGGTCCATCCGATCAGGCAGATCACGCCCAGCGCCAGCCCCCACGACCAGCGGAGCGACGTCCGGGCCGGGCGGGGCGCGCCCTTCCAGTGCCGGTGCAGGCGGGGGACCGCCAGGAAGAGCGCGTACGTGCCGAGCGGCCAGACCGCGACGAGCAGGGGCACCCCGGCCGCGCGGCTGAGAAGGGAGGCGAGGACTTCCAGCGCGTAGCCGAAGGTCAGCCCGAGCGCGACCTCCTCGGGCAGCGCGCGGGGACGCCGGTACAGGAGCCGGACCCACAGCAGGCCCGGCAGCGCGAGGCCCAGGGTGACGTAGCCGCTGAACAGGACGAGGTCCGTGACGGAGACGCCGTAGAACCCGAGCACCACTCCGGCGCAGGCGGCCACCGCCACGGCGGGCAACCAGGTGGAGAGCCGCTGCCAGGCCGGCCGCGGGCCGGGGGGCGCTGGTCCGTCCGCGCCGGTCTCCGGCGCGGAGGCGGCGGAGGCGGCGGAGGGCAGCGGGGAACGCGGAAAAGGAGGAGCTTCTGCCATGAGCGCTAGCCTGGCGAGGCAGGCGCTCCGGACCGGCGCGGACGCCCGGGCACGGCAATGTCCTTGCCGGTCCTTGGCGGGGTTTTCAGGCCAGGACGGTCACTTCAGGGCGGTCACTTCTGAGCGTCACTTCAGGGCGGTCACTTCAGGGCGGCCGAGAGCGCGGTGAGACCGCGGTCGAGGTCGGACTCGGTGATGTTGAGCGCCGGGCGCAGCCGGACGGAGCGGGGGCCGCAGGGGAGCACGAGCACGCCCTGCTCCTCACGGACGCGGCTGACGAAGGCGTCCCGGCTGGAGGTGCCGGGCAGGTCGAAGGCGCACATCAGGCCGCGGCCGCGCACGTTGGACACGCTGTCGGGCTGCTCGGCCTGGATCTTGGCGAGGCGTTCGAGCAGGAGGACGCCGAGGGTGGCCGCGCGCGGGATCAGGCGGTCGCGCTCGATGATCTCCAACAGCCCGCGCGAGCGGACCATGTCGACCAGGTTGCCGCCCCAGGTGGAGTTGATCCGGCCGCTCACCTGGAAGACGTTGTCGGGCACCAGGTCCACGCGGCGGCCCGCCATGATCCCGCCGACCTGCACCTTCTTGGCGAACGCCACGACGTCGGGGGCCAGGCCGAGCTGCTGGTAGGCCCATGGGGTGCCGGTCGCGCCGCCGCCGGTCTGCACCTCGTCCAGCACGAACAGGGCGTCGTACTCGTGGCACAGCCGCTGCATGGCCTGCAGGAACTCGGGGCGCAGGTGGTTGTCGCCCCCCTCGCCCTGGATGGGCTCGGCGATGAAGCAGGCGATGTCGTGCGGGTGGCGCTCGAAGGCGGCACGGGCCTGCTCCAGCGCGTGCGCCTCCGCCGCCTCCACGTCTCCGAGGTGGGCGGCCGGTACGTCGAGGCGCGGCCAGTCGAAGACGGGGAAACGGTCGGTCTTGGCCGGCTCGGTGTTGGTCAGGCTCATCGTGTAGCCGCTGCGGCCGTGGAAGGCCCTGGTCAGATGCATGACCCGGGTGCCGAGCTCGCGCGACCTGCCGGCGGCCTCGTTGCGGCGGCTCTTCCAGTCGAAGGCGGTCTTGAGGGCGTTCTCGACGGCCAGCGCGCCACCCTCGACGAAGAACAGGTGGGGCAGTTCGGGGTCGCCGAGCACGCGGGTGAACGTGTCGACGAAGTCGGCGAGATGCTCGGTGTAGATGTCGGGGTTGGCGGGCTTGTTGCGGGCGACCCGGCCGAGCACCTCGGCGAACTCGGGGTCGAAGGGCGGGTTCACGCCCAGCGGGGCGGAGGCGAAGAACGTGTAGAAGTCGAGATATCGGCGGCCGTCGCGCGCATCGACGAGCCAGGAGCCCTGACTTCGTTCGAGATCGAGCACCAGGCGGTAACCGTCGACGAGCAGGTGGCGGGCGAGCCGGTCGTGTACGTCCATGTCTCCTCCACAGTGAGCCAGACATGGCATACGTTCCCCACTCCAGCAGGCAATTATCCGAAAATTTTCCGGATTCTAAGCGCCTGGCGCGAGTTTCTTCACCCGGAATGCCAGAGCCACTACCGCGATGCCGTACAGGATCGCGAACAGGCCGACCAGCCAGACGAGCGTGAGCAGGCCCGCGCCCGGCCAGATCAGCAGGACGATGCCGAAGATCACCAACAGCACCCCGCCCACGATCAGCATCCACTCGTTGGCGGCCGTCTCGCGCAACCTGACGCCCGCCACGATCTCCGCCACGCCGGCCAGGATGGCCCAGATGGCCACGACGTAGAGCAGGGCCAGCGAGGTGATCCCCGGCCAGACGAGGGCCACGATGCCGGCCACGATGCCGAGGATCCCGGAGATGATCAGCCAGGCCCGCGACCCCGTGTCACGTTCGGATCCGGCGAACAGCAGGAAGAAGCCGTTCACGATCGCGTACGCGCCGAAGAAGATCACCAGGACCAGCACCGTGAGGCCCGGCCAGATGAGGGCGAGGATGCCGAAGATGATGGCGGCGATGCCCCGGATGAGAACCAACCACCAGGTGCGCGCGATTTGCTCCATGGTGGATCTATGTCCAGTTTGTCACCGCATGCAGCCCACCATCGGGTCAAGCGTTGGTGATCCGCACCCCCACCGTCCCCGCGTCGCCCCGGCGCAGCTTGCTGCCGAGCATCGCGATCCGGCCCATCAGGCCGTACTTCCGCTTGAGGAGGCCGCGCACCCGCTCGGTCTCCTCGGGGCCGAGCACCTCGGCCCGGCCGGGCACTGCCTCTCCCCTGAGCTTTCCCCTGTGGTCACAGGGTGCCACCGCCACATCGGGATTGTTGCGGATGCGCTTGACCTTGCCGGAGTTCGCGGCGGTCCAGAGGACCAGGGCGTCGCCGTCCTGGGCCACCCAGACCGCCGTCGCGACGGGGGTGCCGTCCTTGCGGTAGGTCGTCACTGAGATGTACTGCTCCGCGCCGAGATTCACATGTGTGAGTAGACCACGATCGACACCGCGATGTACTGCACCAGGTAGGCGGCGACGGTGAAAGCGTGGAACACCTCGTGGAAACCGAACCACTGAGGTGACGGATCCGGGCGGCGCAGGCCGTACACGACCGCGCCGGCACTGTAGAAGACGCCGCCGACGGCCACCAGCACGACGGCGGCCACGCCCGCCCCCTCCAGCAACTGCGGCAGCACGAAGATCGCGGTCCAGCCGAGCGCCAGGTAGAGCACGGTGTAGAGCCAGCGTGGCGCGCCCATCCAGCACACCCGGAACAACACGCCGGCCAGCGCGCCGCCCCAGGTGACGGTCAGCACGATCACCCGCGCCGCGCCCGAGAGCGCGAGCAGCGCGAACGGCGTGTAGGTGCCCGCGATGATCAGGTAGATGTTGGCGTGGTCGAAGCGGCGCAGCACCTCGGCCAGGCGCGGGCCCAGCGTGCCGCGATGGTAGGTGGCGGAGATGCCGAAGAGCAGGCCCGAGCTGATCGCGTAAACGGCCGCCGCGACGCGGGACAGGAGGGTCGGGCCCAGCGCCACGAGCGCGAACCCCGCGACCAGCGTCACGGGCAGCGCTCCCATGTGCAACCAGCCTCGCAATCGGGGCTTCACGGTCAAGGTCGTCATATAACCTACGGTACCGTAGGTTAGAGCCCGTTGAGGAAGCGGGCGGTGATCGGCAGCGCGGCCGTCCGGCCCGCTCCGCCGTGCCGTACGAACACGCAGAAGGCCAGGTCGTCGCGGTAGCCGACGAACCATCCGTGGTCGTCGCCGTCCACCACCTCGGCGGTGCCGGTCTTGCCGGAGACCCCGGCGGGCAGGCCCGCCCCGCTCGCCGTCCCGTGGTCGACGACCGCGGCCATCATGTCGCGCAGCGCGGCGACGATCCCCTCGTCGAGCCGGACCGGCCGGTGCGGCGTCCCCTCGATGCGCGCGGCCTCGTCCTCCGGGAGCAACCGAGGCGAGCGCCAGGTGCCGCTCTGGACGGCGGCGGCGATCGCCGCCATGCAGAGCGGGGTGGCGAGCACGGTGCCCTGCCCGATCGCGGCGGCGCCGTGCCAGTCGGCGTTCTCCGGATCCTCCATCGTGCCGCAGGCGCCGCCCGCGCCCGTCGGCAGGCCGCGGCCGAACCCCCACTCCTCGGCCGTCGCGCGCAGGTCCTCGGTGCCCAGCCGGGCCACGGTCTGCTGCACGAACGTGGTGTTGCAGGAGTGGGCGAAGGCGTCGGTGAAGGAGACGGTGCCGTGGTCCTGGTGGCCGGCGTTGTGGAAGGACCGGCCGAAGGGGATCGTGTACTCGCCCGGACAGGCGAACTCGGTCGCCGGGTCGAGGCCGCTCTTCAGCAGCGCCGCCGCGGTGATCACCTTGAACGTGGAGCCGGGCGGGAAGAGGTCGTGGAAGGCGCTGGCGCCCTGGAGCCGGTCGGCGACCGCGAGCACCTCCCCCGAGCTGGGGCGCAGCGCGATGATCGCGGCGTCCTGCACCCCGTCCAGCGCCCGCGCCGCCGCCGCCTGCACCGGGCGCGACAGCGTGGTGCGCTGGGCCTCGGTCTTCGGTTCGGCGGTCATCAGCCGCCGGACCGGCTGTCCCGGCACCGTCGACACCAGCGCCCAGCCCTGGTTCACCTCCCCGAACTCGGGTCTGATCCGGTCCAGATAGGACTCGGCGTAGCTGTCGTTGGGGATCTTGTCGCCCTCCCTGGTGACCAACTCGGCCGAGGGCCCGTCGAACTCCGTCAGGTCCAGCGTCCCGCCGTCCTTGAGCAGCGGATGGAGCGTCTCGGGCGACCAGAGCACCTTCCAGGCCCGCCCCCGTACGGCCAGCCGCAACGTCCCGGCGAACGGCCACGGCCCGAACTCGCGTAACTCGCGGCTCCCGGTGAACGGCACCTCGGCCGTCTCCTCCCCCGTGCTCTGCACCGCGCCGGGCACCAGCTCGACCTCCTCGACGTGCAGTCTCTCGGTGAACGACAGGTGGCGGCTGACGAAGTCGGCCGGCGGCTGGTGGACGAGCCGGGCCATCGCCCGCACGTCACCGTCCTGCCACGCCCGGAAGTAGGCCGCCGAGGTCTCCTGGGCGCTGCCCCGGACCCGGTTGGCGGCCAGCACGGCGAAGCCGTACGCGCCCAATACCGCCACTACGGCGATAACGAGCACAATCAGCCTGCGGCGTCGCATACGGTTTCCCCCAGGGAGGAGACAGCGTGGCACGAGGACAGCGCGAACCGATGCCCGGTCTGTATCCGGTGACGTTCGGCGAGATCGAACTGCTCCGGGATCTGGATCGGCAGGACGGCTGGGTGCTGTCCAAGGATGGCGTACCTCAGTCGTATGTTGACCTACAAGACCCCACATATCTGGAATTCGAGTACGTACGCCTCATGGCGGACGTCATCGACCTCCTCCCGGAGGGCCCGCTCACCTGTGTCCACGTGGGCGGCGGCGCCTGCACGATCCCCCGCTACGTGGCGGCCACCCGGTCCGGCTCGCGGCACATCGTCATCGAGCCCGACGGCCTCCTGGTCGACCTGATCCGCAAGCAGCTCGATCTGCGCTCGGTGCCACGCCTGAAGGTCATGGTCCGGGACGGCCGCGACGGCATCGCCCGCGTCTGGGACTCCTCAGCCGACCTGGTGGTGCTCGACGCGTTCGCCGGGGCCACCATGCCGGTCGAGCTGGCCACGGCCGAGTACATGAGCGACCTGACCCGCGTTCTGCGCCCCTCGGGGCTGCTGCTGATCAACCTGGCCGACGGCAAGGGCCTGAGCTTCGCCAGGCGGCTCGTGGCCACCGTGCTGGGCGCCTACCGCCACGTCGCGCTGCTGGCCGAGCCCGGCGTGCTGCGCGGCCGCAGGTTCGGCAACCTCATCGTCGCGGCGTCTCGCACCGAGTTGCCCGTCGACCTCCTCACCCGCCGCGCCGCGGGCGGCCTCACCCAGGCCAGATGCGTGTACGGCGAGGCGCTGACGCGTTTCGTGGCGGGGGCCTCCCCGATCAGAGACGGCGACCCGGTGCTCGCCCCGGTGCCGCCTCCGGCCGTGTTCGGCTGACCCCCGCGCGCGGGCCCGTGGTCCATGTACAGCGGACGAGCGGCCTGGAATAGTTGAAAACTAAATCAGGTTGAGTGGAGCAGATTCCCCCGGAAGGAGCCGGCATGCCAGCCGTAACCGTAGACAACCCGCTCACCCTCCCCCGCATCCCCAGCCCCGCCGCCGGGACCCCCGAGCGGAAGGTGCTGGCCGTGGAGACCGCGCCCAGCGGATTCGAGGGCGAAGGCTTCCCCGTACGCAGGGCGCTCGCCTCGATCAAACCGTCCTACCTCGACCCCTTCGTGATGATGGACCAGATGGGCGAGGTCGACTACGCGGCCGGCGAGCCCAAGGGCACCCCGTGGCACCCGCACCGAGGGTTCGAGACCGTCACCTACATGATCGACGGCGTCATGGAGCATCTCGACTCGGGCGGCGGCGGTGGCACGATCACCAACGGCGACACGCAGTGGATGACCGCCGGGAGCGGGATCCTCCACCGGGAGGCGCCGCCGGAGTGGCTCGTCCAGCAGGGCGGCCTCTTCCACGGCATCCAGCTCTGGGTCAACCTGCCGGGCGCCAAGAAGATGATCGCGCCGAGGTACCAGGACATCGGCAGCTCCAGCGTCGTGCTGCTGAGCAGCCACGACGGCGGCGCCCTGGTGCGGCTCATCGCCGGCGACCTGGCGGGCAACGTCGGGCCCGGCAGCACGCAGACGCCCATCACGCTGCTGCACGCCACGATCAGCCCCGGCGCCCGCCTCACGATGCCGTGGCGCAAGGACTTCAACGCGCTCGCCTACGCGCTGTCCGGTCGCGGCACGGCCGGGGCCGAGCGGCGGCCGTTCGAGAGTGGGCAACTGGCCGTCTTCGACGGCTTCGGAAACCGCCCCGGGCTGACCACGGCGGGCGAGAGCATCACCATCTCCGCCACGGACACCCTTGAAGTGATCATCCTGGGCGGCGAGCCGATCGGCGAGCCGGTGGCCCACTACGGGCCGTTCGTCATGAACACCCGCGCCGAGCTGGTGCAGGCCTTCGAGGACTTCCAGGCCGGCCGCCTCGGCACGATCCCGGCCGGCCACGCCTGATCAGGCGGGCCGGCTCGGGTCAGGTCACGTCAGGTCAGTCCATGTCAATCCAGGATCGGCCCCGTCCAGGATCGGGCCCGTCCAGGATCGAGTCAGTCCAGGGTCAGGCAGGCGACGCGGTCGCCGGCGGAGCCGGCCTCGGGGCCCGTGGGCGTGGTCGACTCGGAGTGGATCACCAGGGAGCCGGGATCACGGCCGTCGAGCGACCACGGGTTGCGGGCCGTGGCGCGACCGGCGCCCGCCTCGTCGGTCTTGAAGTCGAGCCACACCTCGCTCGTGGCATTCGCCTTGCCCGGCTCTTGCTGGAAGTGGGGGCCCGAGTCGTCGGGCTTGGGCCCGCACACCTTGGTGTGCAGGTGGGCGCCGTAGCGGCGGTTGGGGAGGAAGCCCTCGACCACGAGGGAGGTCAGCGTCTTGCCACCGGCGGACTCGACGGTGACGCTGGCCTGGGCGCCGTCGGGGACGAGCTTGCGGTCGTAGGTGATGGCCGCGGTGTCGCTGGTCGAGAAGGTGCCGCTGGAGGAGAGCGCCGTCGCGCTGTTGGACGTGCTGTCGGTGGTGTGGTCGCCCGGCTCGCCGGGGCCGGCGCTGGGCGTGCGGGCGTAGGTCTCGCCGGCCGACGGGGTGGGGCTCTGCGCCGCCTGCCCCACCGGGGCGTCGCGCGCCGGGCTGGTGGTGGTCTGGGCACAGCCCGCCACGAGCAGGACGAGCAGGAGTGCGGGCACGCGCATGGGAAACCCCCAGAGCAGTGATGGGAACACGAGCCTTTCGGCCTACCGGCTCGCGAGGCCAACCACTCTAGCGAGTAACCGAACCGCTACGCACCGTGTTTCGCGGCGATGGCGTCGATCAGCGCGGCCAGGGTGAAGTCGGCCTCGGTGAGACCGCCCTTGTCGTGCGTCGTCAGGGCGAGGTGCAGCTTGCGCCACCGGATGTCGATGTCGGGGTGGTGGTTGAGCTCCTCGGCCTTGACCGCGATCTCGTCGACGATGCGGATGGCCGTGGGGAAGTCGGGCGCGGCGACGGTGCGGCGGATCTCGTCTCCCTCGCGCCGCCAGGCGGGCAGCTCGCTGAGCTTCTTCTCGACGTCCATGGGACTCACGGTACTTCAGCGTCCCGGACCCCGGACCGACCCGGACCGGGGCCGCGCCGGACCGGGGGTCCCGAAGCCGGCTGTCGCCACCAGAAGTCGCCGCCGGAACGAGCGCGCGTCGCCGTCAACCAACGTGAGCGCGGGTCTCGCCGAACGCCGGAACGACCGCGCGAGGCCGTCAGCCGAAGTGGGCGCGGGTCTCGCCGAACGCCTGGTCGGTGCCGTCGAGGGCGCGGGCCACGTCCTCCTCGGTGTGGGCGGCCGACATGAACCAGTTGTGCCACGGATGGAGGTAGACCCCGTGGCGCAGGCAGGCGTCGCTCCAGTAGAGGGCCGTGGACAGGTCCGCGTCGCCGTCGAAGCTCAGCCAGGGGATCGTCACCGGCCCGGTCTGGTTCACCGTGAAGCCGTGCGCCTTGGCCTGCGCGTACAGCCCTTCGCGCAGTTGGGTGCCGGCCCGCTCCATGGTGGCGATGCCGCCGGTGTCGCGGAGCGTCTCGATCGTCGCCTTGGCCGCCGCCATGGCCACCGCCGAGAACCAGAACGACCCCGTCGAGTAGAGCGACTGCGCCGCCTCGCGCAACGCGTCGGTGCCGGTCACGGCGGCGATCGGATAGCCGTTGGCCATGGCCTTGGACCAGGCCGTCAGGTCGGGCCGCACGCCGTAGGGCTCCCAGGAGCCGCGCAGGTCGATCCGGAACCCCGCCCGCACGTCGTCGATCACCAGCGCGGCCCCGAGCCGGTCGGCCAGCGCCCGCGCGCCCCGCGCGAAGGCGGGCTCGACCAGCTCCTGGTCCTCGAACGAGTCGTGCTTGAACGGCGTCACGATGATCGCCGCCACCTCGCCCTCCACGGTCGCCGCCGCGTTCTCCAGCGACTCCAGCGAGTTGTACGCGAACTCCACCAGGTCGGCCCGCTCGTTCGGCGTGGTGCCGGCGAGCGACGGCGTGCACCAGGGGTCGGCCCCGTGGTAGGCCCCGTGCGCCATCAGCACCTTGGTCCGGCCGGTGGCGGCCCTGGCCACCATGAGGGCCTGGGTGGTGGCGTCGGTGCCGTTCTTGGAGAACATCGCCCAGTCGGCGCTGGGCACGGTGTCGACGAGCAGCTCGGCCAGCTCGACCATGACGGGGCCCGGCCCGTTGAGGCAGTCGCCCAGCGCGAGCTGGCGGGCGGCGGCCTCCTCGACGCGGGGGTGCCGGTGCCCGAGCACGACCGGCCCCCAGCTGCACATGAAGTCGATGTACTCGCGCCCGTCCACGTCCCACTGGCGGCAGCCCTCGCCGCGCTCGAAGAACTGCGGGTATCCGGGGGCGAAGATGGCGGCGTTGAGGTGCCCGTACATCCCGCCGGGCACCACTTTCGCCGCGCGCCGGCGAAGCTCGGCGTCTGTCATGGCGAAGCCTTCTCTCTCGTGTCGGTACGGCCCGCGTACGGTCTCGCCGGACGGTCTCGCCGGGAGCGGCGGCCCGCGTGGCCGGTGAAGGTCAGGTCAGGTCAGGAGGGCAAGGGTGGAGTCGAGGTCGGTGAGGCCCGCGTCGGAGCCGAGGCCGGTCGCCACCCGGGCGGCGGCGGCCGTGCCCCAGCGCGCCGCGCCGATCACGTCCTGCCCGTGCAGCAGGCCCGTGACGAACCCGGCGCAGTAGGCGTCGCCGCAGCCGGTCGTGTCGACGACCTCGGTCTTCAGGGCGGGCACCCGCTCGACGCCGTCGCCGGTGGCGACCAGGCTGCCCTCGCCGCCCAGCGTGACCAGCACCCCGCGCGGCCCTTCGGCCAGCAGTGCCCGCGCCGCGTCCGTCACGTCCTGGGCGCCGCCGGCCATGAGCAGCGCCTGCGACTCGTTGGGCAGCACGTAGTCAACGTGCGGCAGGAAGGCGCGGGCCATGCCCAGCAGGTCGGGCAGCTCCGACAGCAGGTCCATGGTCACGACGGCGCCGGCCGCCCGGATGGAGTCGAGCAGCTCGAAGAACGCCGGGTCGCCCAGCCCGAACGTGACGTCCATGCCGCCCAGGTGCACCGCGCGGACGCCGCGCAGGACCTCGGGGTCGAGGTCGGCGAGCGTCACGCCGAGGTTGGCGCCGGGCACGTGGAAGCTGGGGCGTCCGCCGTCCGGCCTGATCGGCAGGATGGACGCCGCCGTCTGCTCGCCGGGGCGGCGCACCAGGCGGGAGACGTCCACGCCCCGCTTGGCCATCACCGCGAGCAGGAAGTCGCCGAGCTCGTCGTCGCCGATCGCGCCCATGGTGACGACGTCGTTGCCCAGCTTGACCAGGTCGACCGCGGTGCCGGCGGCCGACCCGGCGGCGGTCAGGCGGATCTGGTCGACCAGCACGGTGTCCTGGCCCTCGGGGATGCGCTCGACGGGCCTGGCGAGGATGTCGACGATGTGGACGCCGACGGTGGCAACGGTCATGGACTAAATAGACAGACGTCCGAATAAAAAGTCAATATGCTGATAGCAGGTAGAGCGAAGGGGGCACCACGATGCCGAAGATCGTTGACCACGACGAGCGCAGGCGCGAGGTGCTGTCGGCGGCCCGCCGGGTGATCGTCAGAGACGGCATCGACGCCGCCACCACCCGCGCGATCGCCAAGGAGGCGGGCTACTCCAACGGGGTGCTCGCCCACTACTTCGCCGACAAGGACGAGATCCTGCTGTCCGCGCTGCGCCAGTCCCACCAGCGCATCCGCGACCGCCTCACCCGCAAGGTCGAGGGCGCGAGCGGGCTGGCCGCGCTGCGCGAGCTGCTGCTCGACAACCTCCCCCTGGACGCGGAGCGCACCCAGGAGACCCGGCTCGAAGTGAGCTTCTGGAGCCGCAGCCTGGCCTCGGAGCGCCTGGCCGAGGTGCAGCGCGCCGAGGCCGCCGAGCTGCGCGCGGCCATCCGCTCGTTGCTCGCCGAGGCCCGCGCGGCCGGCGAGCTGGCCGGCGACGACAACCTCGACGACCTGACCGAGCACCTGCTCGCCCTGGTCGACGGCCTCAGCCTGCACCTGCTGCTCTACCCCGACCGGCTGACCCGGGTCGACCTCGAACGCCTGCTCCTCGCCTCCCTCGATCGCCTCGCCGCCTGACCGGCCCATCCTGGAGATTGCCGCATTTCGGACGGCCGACTACATTGCCGCTCATGAGCCTCCGCGAGCAGCTGTGCGAGTACGGCAGGCGCGCCGTCGAGCTGGGCCTGGTCATCGGCACCTCGGGCAACCTGAGCGTCCGGCAGGAGGATCGGGTCGCCGTGACCCCGTCGGGCGTGGCGCTCGACCGGCTGACCCCCGAGCTGTGCCCGGTCGTCGACCTGGCGGGCAACCTGGTCGAGGGCGAGTCGCAACCGTCCTCCGAGACCCCGATGCACCTGGCCGTCTACGCGTCCGGCGACGCGCGGGCCGTGGTCCACACGCACTCGGTGTTCGGCACGGTCGTGGCCACCACGATGACCGAGCTGCCGCCGATCCACTACAACGCGCTGCTGCTCGGCGGGACGGTGCGGGTCGCCGAATACGCCACGTACGGCACGCCCGAGCTGGCGGCCAATGTCAGGGCGGCGCTGGAGGGGCGGCGGGCGGTGCTGATGGCCAACCACGGCGGCATGACCGTCGGCGCCACGCTGGAGGAGGCGTTCGAGGCCACTCGGCTGCTGGAGTGGCTGTGCGAGGTGTACGTGCGCGCTCTCGGCGTGGGCACCCCCAACGTCCTGACCCCCGAGCAGTTGGACGCCGTGGTGGAGCGCGCGTTCAACCCGCCGGTGTTCCCTCGCCGGGCAGGCTGACGGCCCGCTCGGCCAGGCCGAGCGGCAGCCCGCCCGCGCCGGCGATCCGGTCGTGGAACGCCTTCAGTGACCCCTGGTACGCCTGCCTGATGCGGTCGATCTCGAGCGCGCCCGTGAGGTAGGACGGCGCCTGCGTGGGCCAGGCGCAGTAGCGGCTGACCTCGGCCCGGGCGGTGCCGGGCGTGAGCGACGCCTTGGTGGCCATGAACGTCTCGGCCTGCTTGATCGACATGTCGTCGCAGTGCAGCGCCGTGTCCACGACGATCCGGGCGGCGCGGAAGACCCGGCAGTCGAGGTGGGCCAGCTCGGTGGCGGGCGTGTCGAAGTAGCCCTGCTCGTGCAGCAGCTTCTCGACGTAGAGGGCCCAGCCCTCGGAGAAGTACGGCGTGCGGAACACCTTGCGGACGGTTCGCGGGTTGCCGGCCATGTGCGATAAGTGCCAGTGGTGCCCCGGGTAGGTCTCGTGCGCGGCGATCGACGGCATCTGGGCCCGCGAGTTGGTCCGCAGGCGCTGACGTACCTCCTCCTCGGTGAAGTCGTCGGGCGTGAACGGCACGAAGAAGACGCCCGTGCGTGAGCTGGTCAGCGGGGGCGGCGCCAGGTAGTGGGCCACGGCCGCGATCGGCCGAGTGTACTCGGCCGAGGGCAGCACCAGGCACTCCTCCCCTTCGGGGAAGGTCACCAGGTCACGGGACCGGACGAACGCGCGGACCCGCCGCGTCTCGGCCTCGTACTCGGCGCGCATCGCCTCCAGGGTCGGCGGGTGATCGTCCATGAGCGACTCCATGACGGCCCGCCAGTCGGCGGTGCCGCCGGCCTGCCGGGCCACCTCGCGCATCCGCTCGTCCAGCGAGGCCCACGCCGCTCCGCCCTTCTCGTGCAGCTCGGCCGCGCCGTAGCCGAGCAGCTCGCGCTCGCGCAGCAGAGTGGAGTAGAGCCGCTCCCCCATCCGCCAGTCGCCACCGCAGGCGAAGCCCTCCAGGAAGGCGACGAGCTCGTCGAAGGCCCGCGCGGCGAGCTCGGCGGCCTCCGCCAGCCGCGCGCTCAGCGCGGGGTCGCGCACCATCGACGGAACGGTCCGGGTGAGGAAGCGCCGCCCCGTGCGCGCCTGGTCGAGACCGCGCCGCACCAGCAGCGGCGCCGCGAGGCCGGGGTCGAGGTTGGCGCGGCAGGCGGCCAGCACGCCGGGCACCTCGGCCAGCCGCGAGACGGCGGCGGCGACCAGCTCGGGTTCCGGCTTGAGCCGCTGCTGGAAGGGGTTGAACAGGGAGGTGAAGACCGCCGAGAGGTAGACGGCGGGGTCGCGGCGCCAGTCGGGCCAGGAGGCGAGCGCGACCCAGCCTCTCAGCTGCGACAGGACGAGATCCCGGTCGATCGCGTCGTCGGGGGTGGCGGCCTCCAGGGTGGAGAGCCGTTCGAGCCAGCCGGCCTCCTCCCGCGCGCGGGCGGTGAAGGCGGCGGCGGTGAAGTCGCCGAGCGTGTGGTCGTAGCCGTCGGCTCCCAATTGGCTCGCGACCACCGGACGTCCGGAAAAGTACCAATGGAGAAACTCGTCCACGATCGCACAATATCCTGATCTCCATGCCTCTCCAGATCACCGGCACGCTCGGCGACCCCGACCTCATCGGCCTGCCCTGGGACGTGCCGCTCGCGCAGTGGCCGGAGCGGCATCTGGTCGACCTCCCGCGCGGCATCTCACGGCACGTGGTGCGGTTCGCCAGGCTGTCCGGCAAGGTCTACGCGATCAAGGAGATCAGCGAGAGGTACGCCAGGCGGGAGTACCAGCTGCTGTGGGACCTGGCCAGGCTGGACGCGCCGTCGGTGCAGCCGGTCGCCTACGTCACCGGCCGGGACGAGGGGCTCGACGCCGCGCTGATCACCCGGCACCTGCAGTTCTCGCTCCCCTACCGAGCCGTCATGTCGGGCACGCTGCGGCCCGACACGCTCACCCGCCTGCTGGACGCGCTCGCCCTGCTGCTCGTCCGGCTGCACCTGAACGGCTTCTACTGGGGCGACTGCTCGCTGTCCAACACGCTGTTCCGCAGAGACGCCGGGGCGTTCGCCGCCTACCTGGTCGACGCGGAGACCGGGGAGCTGCACCCGATGATCAGCGAGGGACAGCGGCGCGGCGACATCGACATCGCGCACGTCAACATCTTCGGCGAGATGCTCGACCTCGAGGCCGGCGGCCTGCTGCACCCGACGATCGACCCGATGGACACGGCCGAGGACATCGTCGCCCGCTACCACCGGCTGTGGGACGAGATCACCCAGGACGAGATCATCGAGGAGGTCGACTGGCACGTTGTCGAGCAGCGGCTCCGGCGGCTCAACCTGCTCGGGTTCGACGTGGCCGAGATGATGGTGCGCCGCAAGGTCGGCACCGGGCGGCTGATCGTCCGGCCCAAGGTGGTCGACGCCGGGCACCACCAGCGGCGACTGCTCCGGCTGACCGGGCTCGACGTGGAGGAGAACCAGGCCCGGCGGCTGCTGAACGACCTCGACGGCTTCCGCGTGGCCCAGGGACTGCGGCACGAGGACGAGGCGATCGTGGCCCACCGATGGCTGGCCGAGGTGTTCCAGCCGACGGTGGCGGCCATCCCGGCCGGCCTGCGCGGCAAGCTGGAGCCCGCGCAGCTGTTCCACGAGATCCTGGACCACCGGTGGTATTTGTCGGAGGCGGCGGGCGCCGACGTGGGGCTGGCCGCCGCGGTGCGGTCGTACGTCGGCACCGTGCTCGTGCACAAGCCCGACGAGAAGGCGCTGCTGCCGGACGAGCCCGTCGAGTAGGCGGGTCGGCGGGGCTGTCAGTAGCCCACGGTGATGCGGCTGCGGAGGTGCTCGAAACGTTCCATCTCGTCGCCGATGGCGACCGCGAAGTCCTCGGCCGAGATGAAGCTGCGTCCCTCCGCGTCGGACAGCAGTTCGTCGCGGCCGATGCGGTAGGCGCCGGTGCGCACGCCAGGAGCGACCTCGGCGGGCGGCGAGACGTAGGTCCAGTCGAGGTCGCCGACCTCGCGGAAGACTCCCAGCGCGGCCCGCTGCGCGAGCGCCTCCTTCTTCCACGACTCGGGGAAGCCGGGCGCGTCGACCAGGTCGAGGTCGGGGGCCACCCGCAGGCTGCCCGCGCCGCCGACGAAGATGAGCCGCCGCACCCCGGCCGCGCGCATGCCGTCGACGAGCGCGCGGACGTCGGCCAGGAAGGGCCCCTCGGGCTCGGTGCCGTCGCGGGGCGGGGCGATCGCGGAGATGACCACGTCGTATCCCCTGGCCAGCGCGGCGGCGTCGCGCACGTCGCCCTGGATCGGACCCGACCTGCTGACGCCGGTCACGTCATGGCCCCGCCCGGCGAGCTCGGCGGCGATGCGGCTGCCGATCATACCGGTGGCGCCAAAAAGAAGGATCTTCATATTTCCACACTACCCACCGGATACCGGCTACTTCATCACCCGATAATGTGAATCACATTCTTTATCGTCGTCACCGATTCGGTTAAATCTAATAAAAAATCCGTCGCGGTGGGGTTTTTCTCCATCCCCGCCGTATAGCTGTTTAACTCCTCCTTTATCAAAGCTTCTTCGCCGCCTCCGGCCCTCCTACGCTGGCTCAATCCTTCAGAAGCGGCGAGGGGAGGACACGTGCTCGGGTTGGACGACTGTCTGATCGAGGTCATGGCGATACCGGGGGCCCTGGACGCGATGCTGCTGGACCAGACGAGCGGCATGGCGGTGGCGGTCAGCGGCTCGCCGCAGGGCGTCGACACCGAGGGCTCGGCCGCCGCCCTGACCGAGACGCTCCGCGCGACCGTGGACGGGCTGGCCCGCTCGTGTCCCGGCGACACGGTGCGCATCGACGACATGCTCGTCACCACCGACCAGGGCCACCACCTGCTCAGGCTGATGGAGACGGCCTTCGAGGGACCGCTGGTCATCTACGTCCGCCTCGACCTGGAACGGTCGAACCTGGCGCTCGCGCGCCACCGCCTGCGGGCCATCTCCAGCAGCCTGCTGACCTGACCCATGGCCCCCCTCGACACGCTGCTGGCGGGCCTCGCCCGCGAACGCTCCACCGGCGCCCTGCTCGTCGGCCGCGCCGGAACGGTCTTCCTCGACGAGGGGCGGGTGACGTACATGGAGTGCGTCCAGACGCCCGGAGTCGAGCGGCTGCTCACCGCGCGCGGCCGCTCGACCGAGGCGACCCTGCGCGGGATGCAGGCCGACGGCGGCTGCGAGCGGCTGCTCGCGGAGGGTGTTCTCACGCTCGGCGAGCTGCAGTACTGCGTGCTGGGCGCCGTCCTGGACGCCGCGTTCTTCCTGCTGCCGGTCGGCGGGACCCGGCCGAAGTTCCGCCCCGGCGAACGGCACTGGCTGGGCGGGCGCTGGTACTTCGAGGTGTCGGGGCTGCTGCGCGAGTGCGCGCGCCGCCGCGCGCAGCTCGCGCGGATCTGGCCGTCCGCCGAGGTGGACACCGCTCCGGTACGGCCGGCGCCCTGGCTCACCGGGCAGGGCGTCACTCTCGGCAGGGTCGAGTGGGAGGTCGTCGCCCGGGCCGACCACAAGGCGACGCCGCTCGACCTGGCCAGGCAACTGGGCAGGTCCGGCTACTCGATCCTGCTGGCCGTGCGCAGGCTGGCGGCGGCCGGGCTGCTGGTCCCGCGTGAGGAACCCGCGCCGGCCGAGGACCCCCGGCTGCCGAAGCGGTCCCGGCAGGCGGTCAAGGCGCCGTCCACCGGCGGCTCGACGGGGCCACCCCTCGGGCCGGCCGTGACGGCGGACCCCACAGACCTGGCCCTGCTGCTGCGCCTGAAGAAGGCCCTGGAGGAACTGGCATGAGGTTCCCCCCACTGACCGCCATGAGGTTGCCCGCACTGAGAAGGAGGCCGCCGGTGGAGCTGCGCGACGAGGTGCTCAAGGAGATGGTCCTCCTGCGCGAGCGCACCCCCGACATCAACGGCAGCGTCGCGTGCACGGTGGACGGGCTCGCGGTCGCCTGCGATCTCGAGGGCGACAACGGCGACCAGACGGCCGCGCTGACCGCCGCGATGGTCGCCATGAGCCGGCGCATGCTCGCCATGTCCGGCAAGGGCGACCTGGAGGAGACGCTCGTCTCAGGGGCGGCCGGGTTCGCCGCGTTCTACACCGCGGGCCCCACGATCGTCCTCACAGTCCTGGCACGGCCCGGCACGAACGTCGGGCTGCTCCGGCTGGAGGGCCGTAAGACGGCGGCCGCTGTCGGCCGCCACGCAGCACGGATCCGATGACCGATCGGACGACCGATCGGACGACCATCAACGAACGGAGGAAGACATGGCCAGCATGGACGTCTCTCTGAAGGAGATGATGACGATCGACGGCTCGCTCGGGGCCGCGATCGTCGACCACGGCAGCGGCATGGCGCTCGGCGCGCTCGGCGGCTCCAAGGAGCTGGATCTGCAGGTCGCCGCCGCGGGCAACACCGAGGTGGTCAAGGCCAAGCTGCGCACGATGGACTCGCTCGGGCTCAAGGACTCGATCGAGGACATCCTCATCACGCTCAGCGGCCAGTATCACATCATCCGTCCGATCAGCGGGCGCGGCGGCAAGGGGCTGTTCCTCTACCTCGCCCTCGACCGGGGGCGGGCCAATCTGGCGATGGCCCGCCACCAGCTCCGTGGCATCGAGGAGAAGCTGGACGTCTAGCCAGCGGTCAGCTTGGCGATGGCGCCCACGATGTCCGGCCACAGCGGCCTGGGCAGATCGTGGCCCATGCCGGGGTAGGTCAGTAGCGTGGCGCCGGGGATCGCCGCGGCGGTGGCCTGCCCGCCGGCCAAGGGGACGAGCTGGTCGTCCTCGCCGTGGATCACCAGACTGGGGACACCGACCCCGGCCAGCGCCCCGGTGCGGTCGGGCGAGACGAGGATCGCGGCCAGCTGCCGGGCCGTCCCGGCCGGGTCGTAGCACCGGTCGAAGGCCAGGCCGGTCAGTCTGGTGAGGCGCTCGCGGTCCAGCTCGTAGCCGGGCGAGCCGATCACGGTCCAGGTCTCCAGCGCCCGGGCGAGCGCCGTCTCACGGTCGGGAGCGGGCGGCGCGAACAGCACCGCGCCGGCCGCGGCCGTGGGCTGGGCCAGTCCAGGCCCGGGGGTGGACATGATGGAGGTGAGGCTGGACACCCGCCCGGGGTGGCGGATCGCCAGCGACTGGGCGATCATACCGCCCATCGAGGCGCCGACCACGTGGGCGGCCGGCCAGCCGAGCGCGTCCATCAGCCCGGCGGCGTCGTCGGCCATGTCGTCCAGCACGTACGACGAGGACGTCCCCAGGTCGGGGACGCCCTCGTCGTGGAAGTGCGTGGACAGGCCGGCGTCGCGGTTGTCGAACCTGACGACGTGGTGGCCCTGCTCGGCCAGCAGCTCGCACAGGTCGTCGTCCCAGTGGATGAGCTGGGCGCCCAGCCCCATGATCAGGAGCAGTGGGCGCCCGCCGGGCGAACCGAAGCTCTCGTACGCGATCTCGATGCCGTTCACGGCCGCACGCATGGTCACGAACCTAGAATGGCATTCTAGTCGGGGCCGGTAAAGCCCGTCAGCTCTTGATCGAGCGGATGTGCTCGCGGCCGGCGTAGGCCACGCCGCCCACGGTGGCCAGCCCGCCGACCAGGGCCAGGATCCCTGCCGTGTCCGCGGTCTCGACGTCCGGCTCGGGAGCGGCGTCCGGCTCGGGAGCGGCGTCCGGCTCGGGAGCGGCGACCAGGCGGCCGGCCGAACCTGGGGCGCTCTTCTGCTCGGTGCTCTCCTCGGCCAGGATCTCCGGCGGCTGGGCCGGGTTCCGGTCGATCCGGGACCAGGCGCCCGTGGAGAAGGCGACCGGGTGGTTCTTCTTGCCGACACCCTTGCCCCACTTGGTGATGACGTAGTCGACCTTGATGTGGCCCTGGCCGCCGATGCCGTCGACGCCCAGCGTGCGGGAGTTGAACGTGCCACCGGTCAGGTCGGCGAACGTCTTGGCGTCCAGGTCGAGCATGATGCCGTTGTTCGACGGGTTACCGGGACCCCGGTCGCCCACGAAGAACGGCATCTTCTTGCCCTTGTAGACGACATAGCCCTCGGTCAGCAGCGGCCAGCTCGGGCTGGCGGCCAGCTTCTTCTGCATCGGCTTGCCACTGGCGGGCAGACCGGTGTCACCGGCGCGGCCGGAGGAGTCATCCCAGAAGTAGGAAGCCGTGGTCGACCCCTGGAGCAGGACCTTCGCGTCGTCACCGGTGTCGGCGTGCGCCGTGCCCGTGCCGATGGCGAGCGCGGTGAGCGCCGCGGCGGTGACCAGGGGGAGGGTACGTTTACCAAAGCGAACGGCCATGAAGTGGTAGATCCTTTACCTCAGGAAGCAGGGAAACGGCACTCCACTCAGGAGGCGTAGCCGGGCGAAGGACGCCTGCGGGCGCTACGCGGGGAGCGCGAGAAAGTCTGCGGAGAAGTGCCGCTCAGTGGTCGGCTTGCGCCTTTGCGCGAGGTGGGGATGTGCGGGGGTGCTTCACGATAGGGTCGTCCTCTCCATCTCGCCTACCGGGTTAGCTGACGGGTTCGGGCGTGGAGATGCCCTACCGGCACGAGTGCCGGATTCACCCCAGAAAGGTGGGTCCCCGGTTCCCGCCTGAGCGGGATTCGGCGCCAGCCGGCCGCCGCTTCCTGGACGAAGCGACCAAGTCACCAGCTGGTAACTCCAAAAGACTAACCCAGGAATCGGACATACGCAATGAAAGCCCCATGAAACGGGCTAAGATCTACCCGAGACGGCAAAGAGAAGGGGGGCACGGCGTCCCGTACCCCCCGAAAACGTCAGGTCTCAGCCACCGCTCTTGCGTCTGAACGATCGCTTGTTGGCAGCCGGACCGTGGGCCCCGTGAATCTTGGACTGGTCGGCGCCCCTGCCACCCGCGCCCGAGTCGGCATGCTGGTTGCGCTTGCGCTCCAGCGCCTCGCGGAACTTGCGCTTCATCTCGTCCTCGGGAGTCTCGCTGACTTCCGGCTCCGGTGTTTCCGCCATGAGGACCTCCTGGTGTTGGGGACAAATCAAAGCTTCGCATGGTCACGCCCGTGACGCGAAACCGGCCACGCGAACCGCGCGTCTCCCGCCGGACAGGGGCCCAGCGCGCGATGCGGCACGCACGCTGCGTGGTCGTGCCCCGCGAAGAATCTCCCTTATGTGGCGTTGAGGTGTGGTTCATCCCGGTTAGACCACTGAGGTGGCGTTGAGCCTGTTCCGTCTCATGGGCCAGGACCTGGCGGTGGATCTCGGCACAGCCGGCACGCGGATCTACTCCCGGGGCAGGGGCATCGTGCTCGACGAGCCCTCGCTCGTCGCGCATCACCCTCGTACGGGAAAGATCGTGGCGTACGGGGCGGAAGCCGACGATCTGGACGGTGAGACCCGGCTGATCCGGCCCGTCTGGGGGCAGGGCACGTTCGACCGCGACTTCACCCGGCGGATGCTCAAGCACTTCCTGCGCAAGGTGCACGCGCACCCGTACGCCCGGCCGCGCGTGGTCATGGCCCTCCCCGACGACTCGACCGCCGTCGAGCGCCGCGACCTGCAGGACCTGGCCTTCGAGTCGGACGCGCGGCAGATCTACCTCGTCCGGCACGGGCTGGCGGCGGCCCTGGGTGCGGGTCTGCCGCTCGGCGAACCGGCCGGAGTGATGATCATCGACATCGGCCACGCATTCGCCCGGATCGCGGTCGTCGCCGGTGGCCAGGTGGTCGCCGCCCGGACGACGAGAAGCGGCGGCGACCACGTGAACGACTCCATCGCCCGCCTCGTCGAGCGCGACCACGGCCTGATCGTGGGCGACGGCGCCGCCGAGGCGGCCAAACGCGGCCTCGGCCCCGCCTGGAAGCCGCTCGACCGGCAGGTGACCGTGCACGCCCACGCCCCCGAGACCGGGCACGAGAGCCAGGTCACGCTGACGGCCCAGGAGATCTACGAGGCCACCTCACAGCCGGCCGACCTGATCGTCCGGGCCGCGATCGGCACTCTGGACGGATGTCCCGCCGAGGTCGTGGCCGACGTGGCCGTCCACGGCGCGGTCCTGCTCGGGGGCGGCTCCCTGGTCTGCGGTCTGAGCAGACGGCTGCGCGCCCGGCTCGGCGTCCCCGTACGGCGCGCCGAACGCCCCCGGGAGTCGGTGACCCTCGGTCTCGGCCGCTGCGCCGACGACCTGGCCCTGGCCGCAAGCCTGCACGCCATCCACCCGTAAGCCGGTGTCAGGCCGCTCCGGGGTTGAATGAATCTGCGCGGGCACCTGGGACGTGGCTGCTGCGAGAGTGGACGTCGCCGGCGGGAGCGGGCGGAAACAGCGGCCAATGTCGTGGAGAGGCGGACGGGCGATGCGCGGCTGGTTGATCGGTCTGGTCGTGGGTGTGGCCTGTGTGGTGCTGTGCTGGGCGGTGCTGGCGGTGCTGGCCCGCCGACTGCCGCCGGGCACCGCGCGGGATCTGGCCGCGTTCGTCCCCGACTGCCTCACCACGGTCCGCAGACTGCGCCGGCACCCCCAGGTGCCGCGCCGGGCCAAGGTGGCCATCGTGTTCGCGGGCATGTGGGTGGCCAGCCCGATCGACCTGATCCCCGAGTTCCTGCCGGTCATCGGCCCCCTGGACGACATCGTGGTGGTGGCCCTGGCGCTGAGGTACGCCGCCCGGCAGGTGCCCCGCGAGGTGCTGCTGGAGGCGTGGCCGGGCGAGCCACGCCTGCTGCTCAGGCTGATCGGGCAGCGCTGACCCGTACCCGCGCCGGGAGGCCGCTGGTCAGATCGGCGGCTGTGGGTCGTACTGGATGTAGTGCCTCACCTGCCGGGCCCTGTCGACCCCGGAGAGGCGGGCCACCAGGTGGAGTGCCATGTCGATGCCCGCCGACACCCCCGAGGAGGTGACCATGTCGCCGTCGTCGACGAACCGGTCCTCGGGACGGACCTCGATCGTCGGGTCGAGCTCGCCGAGCAGGTCCAGGGCGCCCCAGTGGGTGGTCGCCGGGCGGCCGGCGAGCAGACCGGCCGCGGCGTACACGAGCGAGCCCGTGCACACGCTGGTCAGCAGGGGCACGCGGGCGCGCTGCTCGCGAACCCAGGCGAGGTACTCCTCGTCCTGGAGCAGCGGTCGGGTGCCCATCCCGCCGGGGTGCAGCAGCACGTCCAGCGGGCCGACCCCGGACAGATCGTGCTCGGCGATCAGGCGCAGGCCCTTCGCCGCCCGGACGGGCCCGCCCACGCGTCCGAAGGTGACGACCTCGACCTCGTCGGGACACTGCTCGGCCCAGGAGGCCAGCACCTCCCACGGGCCGACGGCGTCCAGCTCCTCGACGCCGTCGAACAGCATGATCCCGATGCGCATCAGTCGCTCCTCACAGTCTGGAAACGGCGGCGGCATTGGCCCGGCGTGACGTCGGAGGCCAGCCTGACACAGCGGTCCAGGGTCTCGACCGTGCCGAATCCGGCTCTCCCATCGGATGGCGTCCACGGCCGCCGCCGTATACGGAACCATGTCCTCGCGCAGCCGGTCGAGCGGATACCACTCCAGGACGGCGCACTTGTCCGGCTCGGCGTTGAAGGGCTCGCCCTTCAACCGCTCGGCACGAAAACAGCCCGACCCTTTCCGGAGCCCGGTGTATCACGTGGCAGGTCAGGTCGGCGGGGTCGACATCCATTCCGACCTCTTCCCTCATCTCCAGGCCGGCCGCCTCAAACCACCGACTCCCCACCTCCAGATGGCTGCGGGGCGGGTGCCCACTCGCCAGAATCGGCCCAGCGATGCCCCTCTGTACACGAGGGCAGCCGTCTGGGTCTGCCAAGCCAGGACGACCGTGGCTGCCTCCAGCGCTGCTTCGGTGAACGGGACGCGCGGCAACACGCGCGCCGACGCTTCGCCGAGACGGCCATATCTCGACCACCAGTCGAACGACTGGGCCGGACACCAGGACCTATGGCGCGGACTCCTACGACCTCCACGGTGGCCAAGAGGCAGCGGTAGGGAATCGGGTGCTGCTCGCCGCCTCGCTCTAGGCAAGTCACGCCCCAATCACTGGGTCTCGCGAAGGAATCGGACGGAGGTCAGATTTGGCGATCTAGAAGACCGGTAGCGCTGCGTCAGCTTAATGTGGCGCATAGTGCATGTGCTCTCGTGATGCAGACAGGGCGAAGGGGCTGACATGAAGGCGAACGAACCACGCTTCGTAGGCTCATCCAGGGCGACCAACAGTTGCTGGTGCCGTTGTATCAGCGCCACTACACCTGGGAGCGACCTCAGCTGCGCCAGTTGTGGAGCGACATTGTGGCCCAAGTCGACATGCTGGCCCAGGGCAAGGCGGATGCTCCCAGCCACTTCCTTGGTTCAGTGGTCCTCGCGCCCGGTCCCGAGCTGGCGCCCAGCCGGTCGCAGTGGATCGTGGTGGACGGCCAGCAGCGACTCACCACGCTAATGCTCGCCCTCTGCGCCGTCCGTGACCATCTGGTGGCCGAAGATCCAAAGGCAAAGGAGCGGATCAACGAGCTCCATCTGATCAACAAGTGGCAGCCGGGCGAGCTGCGTTATCGGCTGCTTCCCACACAGGCCGACCGGGCCGCTTTCAAGGCGTGCGTCGATGACGTGGCCGAGGGCATGTCCGACAGTCTGATCGGTAACGCGTACCAATTCTTCCGCGGCATGCTCCGAGAGTTCGACGATCCAGCAGATCCGCACGACCTCGCCCGCGTGGAATCGGTCCTGTTGGATCGTCTCAATCTGGTTCAGATCACCGTGGAGAAGGACGACAACGCCTTCCGCATTTTCGAATCGATCAACAACACGGGGATGCGGCTCAGTCAAGTCGATCTGATCCGCAACTACGTGTTCATGTGCCTACCCACACGGGGCCAGCACGTCTACGACGAGTACTGGATGCCGATCCAACGGCTGCTCGATGCCAAGGCCATGGAACAGCTCATGTATCTAGTGCTCGTCCTCAAGGAGGGCGAGGGAGCTCAGTACAACGCCATCTACCGAGGCCACCAGCAGCTCCTCCTGGGGCTGGCCAGCGACGAGACCAAGGTCGAGGCCTACGTCAGGGACCTCCACCGCCGTGCGCGGCACCTGAGGCTGATCCTTGATCCGTCCGAAGGTCTGCCCTTCACGCAGCACTTGCGGTTCCTCAAGGAATGGCAAGCCAGCACCGCATACCCGCTGGTCATGCGGCTTCTCGCGTTCCGTGAGGACGATCACGTCAGCGACGATGAAGTCGCCCAGACGTTGACCTTCGTCGAGAGCTTCATCGTCCGCCGTCTGATCGCTGGCGTGACCACGGGCAACCTTAACCGCATCTTCCAGCGCCTTGCTGGACAACTCGACCCTGACGACGACCTGCCGCAGACGGTCCGGGCTGCGCTCTCCCCTGCCAGGCTCTACTGGCCTTCTGACGAGCAACTGCGTGAAGCGATCCGCAACCGCGCCTTCTATTGGCAAGGTCGAGCGGCACAGCAAAAGCTGGTGCTGCGCCGCTTGGAGGAGTCATTGGGGAGCAAGGAGTCCGTAGACCTCACCGATAAGCGCATTACCATCGAGCATGTATTGCCCCAGTCCCTCACGGCTGACTGGCTTGAACAGCTGACCGATGATGAAGGTGTGCATCGGCAGCTCGTCCATACCCTCGGCAACCTCACACTCAGCGGCTACAACTCCGAGCTGAGCAACAGCTCCTTCGCCACCAAGCGCAAGCAACTCGGACAGAGCAGCCTGAAGATGAACCAAGAGATCGCCGCGTGCGAGCAGTGGGGCAAGGCCGAGATCTTTTCACGAGCCGACCGTTTGGCTGATCGAGCGATCACTATTTGGCCGGGCCCAGACGAGTCCAGTCGAGAACCTGCTCCCTCACGCGACTGGACTCTGCTCTATAAGGCGCTCGCCGCCCTCCCTCCGTCGACGTGGACGTCCTACTCGGACATGGCCGAACTAATCGGCTCACACCCCGTCCCAGTGGGAGTTCACCTGGCTACCGTGCCTGCGCTCAATGCCCACCGAGTGCTGACCAAGCAGGGCAAGCCATCGGAGAGCTTCCGCTGGATTGATCCCGACGATGACCGCGATGTCCACGATGTCCTGCGTGCCGAGGGCATCGCTTTCGACGAGAACGGTGGCGCCTCCACTGATCAGCACGTTAGTGCGCGAGAACTTGCCCACCTGCTCGAGCTGCCGGGAGCCATGGATCTCGCCGAAACCGAGACCACTGAAGATTACGAGGAGGCGACGCACGAGCGAGAGCAACGCTTCGTCCAGCAGCTCACCGAGCAAAGTGGGCCCCAGGCTGCGGGCGCGGTCCAACGGGTGCTTGACCACTGGCGGAAGCAGGGACGCGAAGTACAGTACGGCACCTCGACAGGAGCATCCTGCGCCCCGATCATCAAGGTGCACGGAAAACCGCTTTACGTGGTGCGGTTCTACGCCAAGACCATCGAGTTCCCCTTCGGCCTACTCAAGAATCGGCCGCCATTTGACGATCTTGAACTACGGGAAGAGTTGCTGGAGCTACTCAACAGCGCACCAGGTATGGACATCCCCGTGGCCAAGCTGGAGCTGTATCCCTCGATCAAGAACACCCAACTGATCAACGCGGCAGTCTTCGATGTCATCGTCGCAGTCCTAGACAAGTTCGCGGCGCACGTCGCCGCCTGAGCGGCGCCCTGCGGATTTCTTCGGCCCTGTCGGGGATCGCCGGTGACCGGCCTTATCCGGAAGCAGCTTGTCGAGCATGCTCCGCGTGACCGGGATCGCATCTGCCCGGCCTCCCATGGCTCACGGGGCGCATCGGGGACACTGGAGTGGTGCGTGAGCTGGTCATCGTCCACAACCCCGATCCCGACTCCCGCCTGCCGTACCTGATCCGGCTCCCGCTCGGGGAGACGGGGCTGCTGCTGCGCGCGGGCGGGACCTGGCCGCGGGAGAAGGCGATCTACTGCTTCCCGGCCGGGCCCAGCGAATGGCCGCTCGACCCGGATGTGGTCGAGCGGGTGCCGGCCAAGTCGTGTGTACGGCGCGGCGCCGCCATCGACTTGGTCCTGGATCGGGCTCGGGAGAACCGCTCCCAGATCGTCTTCACCAAGGCCCGCGGCCGAGACGCGATCTTCTGGCAGACCGCCCGCGTCCGCAAGCAGGCCCGGCCGAACGTGACCACACCCACGGCGCGGGCGGGGGGAATCGCGGCACTGCCCATCGTGGTCGATTCCGGCGAGCGGTATGCCTATCGGTTCGCCCGCCAGCAGGTGGAGGTCACCAGGAAACGCCTGGCCTGCGGTGACTACGGAGTCGAGGTCGCCGGGCGGCTCCATGCTTCGGTGGAGCGCAAGAGTCTGGCCGATCTGGTGTCCAGCCTGCTCAACACCAGGCTGAAGTACCAGCTGACCGAGCTTTCCACGCTCCCGCACGCCGCGGTTGGCGTGGAGGACCGCTACAGCCAAGTGTTCAAGCTGGATCACGTCCGCCCCGCCATCGTCGCCGACGGGGTCGCCGAGTTGCAGGTGGCCTTCCCAAGCGTGCCGATCGTGTTCGGTGAGACCCGTCAGCTGACCGAGGAATGGACCTACCGGTTCCTGGCAGCCGCCTACACCGCTGCCGACCATCCACCGGTCCGCGAGGCGCCTCCGATTGACGCTGCGCGGCCGGGTGAGGCAGGGAGCCAGGTCCACGTCCGCGAGCCGGCGCTGGATCCATCCACTGCCGAGGTCCGGGCCTGGGCCCGGGCCAACGGCTTGGCCGTACCTGACAAGGGGCGGCTGCGCCAGGAGATCTGGGAGGCGTACCGGCAGGCTACCGGCCGTACGAGTACCCGTGGGGCATTGATCAGGTAGTCCAGGCCACAGCACATCCGCCCGAGCATGGCCGGAACCGTCGGGGACGGGAGCTTGACCGGCTGTCAGGCAAGGTCCTCATACGAAGCCCCAACGCAGAAATCTGAGCTGGGGTCTTTCGGTGTGCGTCGCCAAGGACTCGAACCCCGGACGGGCGCGTACGCCCGTGTCGTGTCCCGCTGACGTGGACAAAGGGTGACATGCAGGGGTCCTTGGGCACGTACCGCTACTTCCCGGTGGGGAATTTCGCAGGGAAGGAGGGTGCGGGGTCGTTCGTCCTCGGTTCGTTGATCGCCAGACCGACGGCCCCACCGGTGAGCCCGCCCAGCGCGAGCGCCGCGATCAGGACACCGGCCGTGAGCAGTATGACCCCCACCGTCCCTGACCGGCGGCTCCGGACATCCGTACCGGACGGCGCCTGAGGGAGATTCTGGAACCCAGGCGATCCGGGATGGCCGTACGGGGACATCTGCGACGGCGGCTGAACCGCGTACGGCTGAGGCATCTGCGGCCAGGGTGTCTCGGACGGCCAGGAGGAAAGGGGCTGACCCGCCAGGTGATCGGAAGGCTGCGGCGCGGTGAGGTGTCGCGGTGCTGAGGGGCCAGGAGGCGGCGGGGCCTGCACCGGCTGCCAGGCGGTGCCGTCCCACCAGAACCTGCCGTCAGGAGAGTACTGCCCGCCAGATTGAGCCGCCATCACTGTCTATTGCCTCCGTCTTATCGTGAGGTCGACGGTCTTCGCGTCCCGCTGCAGTACGTACTCCCAATCAAGGATGTAGGTCACATCCTCATCCACTCCGAGCTGCTCGGTCAGCCAGTGGTTGACCTTCTTGACCGCCGAAGGATCGTCACGGTGCGGCAAGGTCGCAAACCACGACATGTAGTCCAAATCGGCCCCGGCCAATGTGTCGCCGCCAGGATTCAGAATGCTGAGCTCGACCTTGTTGATATATTCATAGAATTTCACCACACTATCGGCGCGAAACAGGTCCGCCTTGAACCGCACTTCGCCGACCTTCAGCCCACAGGACCAGAATATTCTTTCGTCGGCGCATGCGTGTCCCTGACGCTTCAACGCTTCGACGACCGTGGTGATTTTGAGGCCGGGAACGCAGTCGTGGCCGCAGTAACTCGTATCCTGTCCGCGGACGTTGCCTGCGATGACGTAGGCGCCGACACCGGCGAGCAGGAAGACGACCAAGCTGATCACCCCTACCGTGATCAGGCGAGCCCCGCGGCGATCCGCGGGGACCTGGGGAGGGATGTCTTCTGGCGGGGCCCAGCCTAAGGCCGGAGGCCCGGGAGGCATCATGGATATCTCAACACCTTATTCCGAACAGAATCGTTCCATCGGGGCCAAGAAGAATCGCCACTCATGCTGAGAATTTTTGGGATCTCTCGATCCAGTGCCATGTCCCGCACACGCAGCGGCGAGTCGGTGATCCTGGCGTATGCCCTCACCGCCGCCTCCCCGCCCTTGAGCCGCCCGGCCCGCCGGCGATCACCTGCCCCCATGCCGAACAGGCTATGGGGAGCGACGCCAGCGTGAGCGGCACACATCCCGAATCGGTGGGGTGTAAGCCGGAATGCTCCCGGCCCCTGAACCGCCGGAGGCACCGGGGAAGGCCATCGACAAGCAACCACCCACGGAGCCGCCACGGAGCGACCATCATGATCAGGATGAGGCGTGAGCCGCCGTCAGGCGCGACACCATACAAAGAAACCCCAGGTCAGAACACTGACCTGGGGTTTCTTACTGGTGCGCCGCCAGGGACTCGAACCCCGGACCCGCTGATTAAGAGTCAGCTGCTCTGACCAACTGAGCTAGCGGCGCGTGCAGGAAGGAATATACCGGCACTCGGCACCTTGGTCGAATCAGCATCTATCCCCCACGCCTGGCTAGAATAAAGTTCGGCCAGCAGACAGGAGCATTGATGTTCGACTCGCCCGCCGACGTGACAGAGCGGCTCGCCGCCGTCGACTACCTCTCCGACGACGCTATCTCCACCTCGGTGTTCCTGGCCGCCGCCCTCGGCAAGCCGTTGCTGGTCGAAGGGCCCGCGGGGGTGGGCAAGACCCAGCTGGCCAAGGCCATGGCGCTGGCCACCGGGTCCGAGCTGATCAGGCTCCAGTGCTACGAGGGGCTCGACGAGGCCAGGGCCCTGTACGAGTGGAACTACAAGAAGCAACTGCTGCGCATCCAGGCCACCAGCGCCGACGACGACATCTTCACCGAGGAGTTCCTGCTGGAGCGGCCGCTGCTGAAGGCGATCCGGACGGGCGTGCCGACCGTGCTGCTCATCGACGAGACGGACAAGGCCGACGTCGAGGTCGAGGGGCTGCTGCTGGAGCTGCTGTCCGACTTCCAGGTGACGATCCCCGAGCTGGGCACGATCACCGCCGTGCACAAGCCGTACGTGGTGCTGACCTCCAACGCCACCCGGGAGCTGTCAGAGGCGCTCAAGCGGCGCTGCCTCTACCTGCACATCGAGTACCCGACACCCGAGCGCGAGCGCGACATCGTGCTCAGCCAGGTGCCCACGATCCGCGCCGATCTGGCCGAACAGCTCGCCAGGACCGTCGCCACGCTGCGCGCGCTGGAGCTGAAGAAGGCGCCGTCGGTGGCGGAGACGGTCGACTGGGCCAACACCCTGCTGGCGCTCGGCCGCGACGAGCTGGACGAGGCCACGATGGCGGGCACGCTCGGCGTGGTGCTCAAGCACGCCTCCGACCAGACCCGCGCGATCAAGGAGCTCGGCCTGTCCGAGGCCTGACCCGCCACCTGACCCGCTGCCTGATCGCCGCCCGACCCGCCCGTCCCATCCCGTTGGAGGTCACATGTCGCTCGTCGACAGGCATGTCGGGTTCATTCACGCCCTTCGCGAGGCGGGGGTGCCGGTGTCGCTGGCCGAAGGGCTGGACGCGGCGCGGGCGCTACGGGTGATCGACCTGGCCGAGCGCGAGTCGCTGCGCGCTGCCTACGCGGCGACGCTGGTCAAGAAGCCGGGCTACCGTCCGGGGTTCGACGTGCTGTTCGACCTGTGGTTTCCGGCCTCGACGACCGGCCTGTACGACCAGGGGCCCGGCGCCGAGGGGGCGCCCGATCCGCGGACGGCGCCCGTCGAGGACCTGCGCGGTTACCTGGCCCGGCTGCTGACCGACGGCACCGACGCGGAGCTGCGGGAGTTCGCCCGGGCCATGGTCGAGCGGTTCGGCCGCCGGCCGGCCGGACCGGGGCGGCAGAACTGGTTCTCCTACAGCGTGATGCGCGCCCTGTCGCCCGAGACGCTGATGGCCAGGATCCTGCGGGAGGTGCTGGCCGGTCAGGAGCGAGGCGGGCTGGCCGAGAAGACGGCGCGCCAGCGGGTGGCCGCCGGCACCCGGCGGTTCGAGGACGCGGTCGCCACCGATGTGCGCCGCCGGATCGCCGAGGACTCCGGCGTCGAGCGGATCGCCCGCTCCACCGTGCGTCCCCCGCTCGACCAGATCGACTTCCTCCGCGTCACCAAGGCCGACCTGGCCCGGCTGCGCCGCGAGGTCCATCCGCTGGCCAGGCGGCTGGCGGCCCGGCTGACGATCAAGCACCGGCGGGGGCGGCGCGGGCGGCTCGACTTCCGCCGCACGATGCGCGCCTCCCTGCAGAGCGGCGGCGTCCCGCTGACGACCTACTTCAAGCCGCCCCGGCCGCACAAGCCCGAGCTGGTCATCCTCTGCGACACCAGCGACTCGGTCTCGTCGTTCGCCCACTTCACCCTGCTGCTCACGTACGCGCTGAGGGAGCAGTTCACCAAGGTACGGGCGTTCGGCTTCGTGGACACGGTGGACGAGATCACCAGGTTCTTCGTGCCCGGGGCGGACGTGGTGGAGGCCATGGCCAAGCTCGCCGACGAGGCGGACATGGTCAGGTTCGGCCGCACCAACTACGGTCACGCGCTGGAGAGGTTCGCCGAGCGTTACGGCGACGCGATCGGGCCGAAGACGTCACTGCTCATCCTCGGCGACGCCCGGTCCAACTACCAGCCCCCCGCGCTGGACGTCCTGAAGTCACTGGTCGCCAAGGCTCGCCACGCCTACTGGCTGAACCCTGAGCCGCGCCCGCAGTGGGACACGGGCGACTCGATCGCCTCGGACTACGGAACGGTCGTCCCCATGTACGAGTGCCGCAACGTCTCCCAGCTGACGGGCTTCATCGAGCAGCTCGCCTGACCGGCCGAAAGGCCAGGCGAGCCGCCGGGCCGCGCGGCCGGACCACGCTGTCAGGCCGCGGGGTCAGGCCGCGGGGGTCAGACCGCGGGGGTCAGCCGCGGGGTCAGGAACGCTGGCTCTGGAGCTCGCGCGCGGCGGTGCGGGCGAGCAGCTCGACCTGCTCGTCGCTCAGCACGGTCTCCCGCGAGGACTTGATCTCCTTGGCCACCAGGCGCGGCTTGAGGAGGGTCACCCCCTCGGCGGCGACCGCGCCGCCACGCGGCAGCGAGCCGCAGTGCACAGCGAGCAGCGGCGTGATCCGCACCGGGATGCCGGTCTCGCGGGTCAGCAGCTCGGCGAACGCCTCGGCGGTGTCGACCAGCGGCTTGGCCACCTTGGTGCCGTATCTCTCACCGAAGAACAGCCGCCCGGCGTAGGTGGCGATCTCGGTGTCGGGGCTCCACGACTCGTTGTCGACGATCCAGACGCCGCCGGGGCCGATCACCAGGTGGTCGATGGACGCCTGGTCCCTGATGGCCCGCCCGTCGAGGACGTGGTAGCCCTGCCTGCCGAGTGCGCGCCGCAGCAGCCGTCGGGTGATCACCTCACCGCGCCGCCTGCCGCGCCAGACGGCGGTGGCGCGGAACGAACGCCAGTCGAGCCACCAGTCGGCGCCGGCCACGACCCCGGCGAGCGCGAGACCGCACAGGGGGGCGAGCGCGACCTCGAACCTGAGCGCCAGGGCGATGCCCGCCACGAAGCCCGCGACGGCCTTGACGATGCGCGACCTCTGCCGGTTGCGGGCGTCCTCGCGCCAGAACTTCTCGTAGTACCACTGCGGCGACGAGCCAGTGAACTTCTCGTCCTGCTGCACGTAGATAGAGCCACCAGGCACGGCAAACTCCCCGAATGAGTTGTGACCATGAGGATCTGCCACGCCGAAGATCCCTCGCCTGATCAAGTATTACCCCACTCCAAGCAAGGGCACCCTAAGGTGACGGAAATAGCACCCAGAAGGCCAAGAGAAGACCAATCAACCGACCAGTCGGTATGCTGAGCGAGGTGATGGAGGGGGACACAGGTGAAAGAGGAACCGGTACGCCAGCGACTGCTGGGCGCGGCGACACGGCTGTTCGCCGAGCGCGGCTTCGAGAGCACCTCGGTCCAAGAGATCGTCGTGGCAGCGGGCGTCACCAAGGGCGCCATGTATCACTATTTCAGCTCAAAAGATGATCTGTTGCAAGAGATCTACGGCCGTCTTCTGCGCATGCAGATGGACCGGCTGACCGCGATCGCCGACGGCCCCGAGCCGCTCGCCGAGCGGCTGCACCGGGCCGCGGCCGACGTCGTGGAGACCACGACGGCCAACCTCGACGACTCGAAGATCTTCTTCCGCTCGATGCACCTGCTGGCGCCCGAGACCCAGAAGACCGTGCGGGCCGAGCGCCGCCGCTACCACGAGCGCTTCCGCGACCTGGTGGCCGAGGGACAGCGGGCGGGCACGTTCAGCGACCGGGTGCCCGCCGAGCTCGTCGTCGACTACTTCTTCGGCTCCGTGCACCACCTGGGCACGTGGTACCACGCGGACGGGCCGCTCACCGGCGCCCAGGTGGGCAGGCACTTCGCCGACCTGCTGCTCACCTCACTCGGGGCCGGGCACGCCGGCGAGTGAGGCCAGCGCCTCGCGGTGGTCGCCGGGGGTGCCGAGCGCGATCTCGGTGGCCTTGGCGCGCTTGAGGTAGAGATGCACCGGATGTTCCCACGTCATCCCGATGCCCCCGTGCAGTTGCAGCGCCTCCTCGGCGGTGCGCACCGCCACGTCGCCGTTCCACGCCTGTGCCACGGCCACGGACACGGCCGACCCCTCGGCGACGGCTCCCCGGGCGGCGGCCCTTGCCCGGACCACGTCGAGCCACAGATCGGCCAGGCGGTGCTTGATCGCCTGGAACGAGCCGATCGGCCGGGCGAACTGGTGGCGTTCCTTCACGTACGCGAGCGTCGTGTCGAGGCACCATTCGGCTACGCCCAGTTGCTCGGAGGCGAGCAGCCCCGCGCCGAACCTCAGCACCTCGGCCAGGTCCACCGGACCGAGCGGCACGGCGAGGGCGTCGTCGAAGGTGACGGTGGCCACCGGCCGGGTCAGGTCGAGCGACGGCACGACCTCGACGCCCGCGCCCTCGACGAGGTACAGGACGCCGTTGACCGGCACCAGCAGCACGTCGGCCACGTCGGCCCCGGCCACGCCGGAGACCGAGCCGGACAGGCGGGCGCCGTCGTCGCCGGCCCGCACCGCCGACCCGCGCTCCGGCCGGTACGGTGACGCGGCGAAGGAGACGGCCAGGGCGGCCGTGGCCCGCCCTTCGGCCAGCCGGCCGAGCAGCTCACGCACCCGGTCCACGGCCGCAGCCTGGGGCAGGTCACCGCCCTGGTCCACGGCGGCCGTCTGGGGCAGCTCACCGGCCCGGTCCACGGCGGCCGACTGGAGCAGCGCGTGGGTGGCCAGCACCGCGCTGGTGAAGTAGGGCACCGGGGCGACGGCCCTGCCCAGCTCCTCCAGCACCACCGCCGCCTCACTCGCGCTCGCCCCGGCGCCGCCGTACGCCTCGGGGATGAGCAGCCCGGCCACGCCGATCTCGCCCGCCAGCGTCCGCCACAGGTCGAGGTCGTAAGGCTCGGACTCGATCCGCTTCAGCACCGCCGCGGGCGGGCAGCGGTCGGCGAGCAGCCCGCGCACGGCGGCCCGCAGCTCCTCCTCGACCTCGGAATACAGCAGCGTCATGGGGCGCTCCCCCTTCTCCTCCGCCACACCGGCCGTCATCGGGGCAGGTCCTTCCAGGGCACGTTCTTGTCGACGCGGGGCTCGGAGGGCAGGCCGAGCACCCGTTCGGAGATGATGTTGCGCAGGATCTCCGAGGTGCCGCCCTCGATGGAGTTGCCCTTGGCCCGCAGATAGCGGTATCCGGCCCCGCGACCGTAGAAGTCGACGCCCTCCGAGCGGCGGAACGTCCAGTCGTCGTAGCCGAGGTCGCGCCTGAGCTCGACGTCGAGGCCGGACAGCGCCTGGTTGAGCCTGGCGAACGACAGCTTCATGCCCGAGCCCTCGGGTCCAGGCTGGCCGGCGACCAGTTGCTCGCGCAGCCGCGCGCCGGACAGGCGGGTCACCTCCGCCTCCACCCAGAGCGACAGCAGCCGCTGGTGCAGGTCGTGCGTGCGCAGCTCGGGGTGCTCGCGCCAGGTCTCCAGTACCGAGCCGAACATGCCGCCGCCGCGGCGGACGGGAGCGCCGCCGATCGCGACGCGCTCGTTCATCAGCGTGGTCTGCGCGACGCGCCAGCCGTCGCCCACCTCGCCGAGCCGCAGGTCGTCGGAGAGCCGCACGCCGGTGAGGAACACCTCGTTGAACTCGGCCTCGCCGGTGATCTGGCGCAGCGGCCGCACCTCGACGCCGGGAGCGTGCATGTCGCAGACGAAGTACGTCATGCCGCGGTGTTTGGGCACGTCGGGGTCGGTACGGGTGACCAGGATCGCCCACCGGGAGTGATGGGCGCCGGACGTCCACACCTTCTGGCCGTCCACCACCCACTCGTCACCGTCGCGGACCGCCCGCGTGGCCAGCGTGGCCAGGTCGGAACCGGCGCCGGGCTCGCTGAAGAGCTGGCACCAGATCTCCTCGCCGGTCCACAGCGGCCTCAGGAACCGGCGCTTCTGCTCGTCGGTGCCGAACGCCAGGATCGTCGGCGCCGCCATGCCCAGGCCGATGCCCTGGACGCTGCTGAGCTGGGGGGTGTGGGCCAGCTCGCGCTCGACCACCTGCTGCAGTTCGCGTGACACTCCCAGGCCGCCGAGCCCCTCGGGGAACCAGACCCACGCCAGGCCGGCGTCGAACCTGGCCCGCAGGAACTCCAGCCGGTCGCCACTCGGGTCGTTTTGGTCAAGGAACGCGGCTGTGCGCTCCTTGAGCTGCGCTTCGTCCACTCCAGCTCCCTCTCGTCCAGCTCCCTCTCGGCCAGCTCCCTCTCGGCCAGCTCCCTTGCGATCCGTCACATGTACTTCTTGAGCTCGCGGTGGGCCAGCGACCGCTTGTGCACCTCGTCGGGGCCGTCGGCCAGCCGCAGCGAGCGGGCCCCGGCCCAGAGCGCGGCCAGCGGGAAGTCCTGCGAGACGCCGCCCGCCCCGTGCACCTGGATGGCCTTGTCGAGGATCCACTCCACGGTGATCGGTGTGGAGATCTTGATGGCCTGGATCTCGGTGTGGGCGCCCTGGCTGCCGACGGTGTCCATCAGCCAGGCCGTCTTGAGCACCAGCAGCCGCAACTGCTCGATCCGGATGCGGGACTCGGCGATCCAGTCCTGGACCACGCCCTGCTGGGCGACGGGCTTGCCGAACGTGGTCCTGCTCAGCGCCCGCCGGCACATGAGCTCGATGGCGCGCTCGGCCATGCCGATCAGCCGCATGCAGTGGTGGATGCGGCCGGGGCCGAGCCTGGCCTGGGCGATGGCGAAACCGCCGCCCTGCTCGCCGATCAGGTTGTCGGCCGGGACGCGGACGTCCTCGAAGAGGATCTCGGCGTGCCCGCCGTGGTCGGAGTCGCTGTAGCCGAACACGTGCATGCCGCGTTTGATCTGCATGCCCGGGGTGTCGCGTGGCACCAGGATCATGCTCTGCTGCCGGCGGGCCGGCGCCTCGGGGTCCGTCTTGCCCATCACGATGAAGATCTTGCAGTCGGGGTTCATCGCCCCTGAGATGAACCACTTGCGGCCGTTGATGACGTACTCGTTGCCGTCGCGGACGATCGACGTCGCGATGTTGGTGGCGTCGGAGGAGGCTACCTCGGGCTCGGTCATCGCGAAGGCCGAGCGGATCTCCCCGTCGAGCAGCGGCCGCAGCCACTCCTTGCGCTGCCATTCGCTACCGAACATGGAGAGGACCTCCATGTTGCCGGTGTCGGGCGCGGCGCAGTTGGTGGCGGCGGGCGCGAGGTTGGGACTGCGGCCCATGATCTCCGCCAGCGGCGCGTACTGCAGGTTGGTCAGCCCCGCTCCGTGGTCACCGGGCAGGAACAGGTTCCACAGGCCGCGTTTTCTGGCCTCGTCCTTCAGGTCGGCGAGCAGCGGCGGCGGGCTCCATCCGCTGGTCGCCGCCTGCTCCTCGAAGGCGGCCTCGGCTGGGTAGACGCACTCGTCCATGAAGCGCAGCAGTCGTTCGCGCAGGTCCTCGGTGACGGCGTCGAAGGCGAAGTCCATGTCGTGAGCCTACCGACCGGCCGGTATGTCTGTCGACAGGTGGTTTCCAGCAAAAACCGGCATGTGGCGCTAACCGCCCTCCCCGACCGGGACCTAACCTGACCGCCATGACCGCGAAGCTCCCGTCACCCGTGACGCTCGAGAACGACGTCGTCCGACTCGAACCTCTCACCATGACCCACATACCCGACCTGTTCGCCGCGGGCGGCGACGACGACGAGGTCTGGCGCTGGCTCCCCGCCGCCGTGCCCCGCTCCGAGGACGATCTGGCACAGATCGCCCGCATGCTGATCGAGGACGACCGGCACGTCCCGTTCGCGGTGATCCCGCGGCAGACGGGCCGGGCAGCCGGCTGGACCACCTACGGCGACGTGCCGGGCTTCGACGAGAGCGTCGAGATCGGCTGGACGTGGTACGGCAGGGCGTTCTGGCGCACTGCCGTCAACACGGGCTGCAAGCTGCTGCTCATCGACCACGCCTTCGACAAGCTGGGCTTCAACCGGGTCCTGCTCAAGACCGACGTGCTCAACCTGCGCTCGCAGAACGCGATCAGGCGGATCGGCGGTCTGCACGAGGGCACCCTGCGCCGGCAGCGCAGGCGCCCCGACGGCAGCTGGCGCGACGCCGTCTACTTCGGCATCCTCCAGGAGGAGTGGCCGGACCACCGTGCCCGCCTGACCCGCTGAACGCCCGGCCTCGTCAGGCCAGCATGCCGGTCAGCAGCTCGCGCATCGCCGTGCGCAGCTCGTCGAGTGACGGTTCGGCGCCCGCTCCGGCTATCGCGTCGAACATGATGCCCTCGCCGTACGCCACGAGCCGGCGCGCGTGGCGTACGGGGTCGGGCGAGCCGGCGGCGGCGAGCAGGGCGACGGCGGGGTCGCGGAAGCGGCGGCCCGCCTGGTCGTAGATCACGCGCAGCTCGGGCCGCCGGGTGGCCTCCAGGGCCAGCTCGTAGCGGGCCAGCGTGCGCCTGCGGTCGCGGAGCTGCACCTGCAACGCCTCGGCCAGCCGCCCCGGCAGGTCGCCGAGCGGGTTCCGCGCCTCCCCCTCGGGGCCGTCGAGCGATCTCTCGGAGGTCCCTCCGGGCACGTCGGGCGTCAGGAGGGCGGACAGGGCCTGCTCTTCCAGCTCCGTCAGGCGTGACAGCGTCAGCTCCAGGAGGGCGGCGCGGGTGCGGGCCAGGTTGGAGGTCGAGCCGGGGGGCAGACCGGCGGCCTCGTCGACGGCGCGGTGGGTGAGCCCGCGCATGCCGCGCTCGGCCAGCAGGCTGATGGCGGCCTCCGCGACCTGGTCAGAGCGCTTCACGGGCAGAGATACTACACCGGTAGTAAGACCTCACTACAGGCGTAGTACGCTGAGACTACAGACGTAGTGAACAAGGAGGCGGAACATGCCGAACGCGGTGGTGATCGGCGGGGGCGTCGGCGGGCTGACCGCCGGGATCGCGCTGCACCGACGGGGCTGGGACGTGACCGTGCTGGAGCGGGCGGAGCACCTGGACCAGGCGGGCTCCGGGCTGGCCATCGCGGCCAACGCGCTGCGCGCCCTCGACACGCTGGGACTGGGCGACCGGATCCGCGAGCTGTCGAGGCTGCAAGGGGAGGCCGGTGTGTGCCGCCCCGACGGCCGGTGGCTGATGCGCACCAGCGAGGAGCGGGCACGCGAACGGTTCGGCGACTCGGTGGTCGTCATGTTGCGGGCCACGCTCGCCGAGGTCCTCGCCGACGCCCTGGGCGAGCGGCACCTGCGGCTGGGCACCACGGTCACCGGTGTCGACCCCGGCACCGGCACCGTCCGCACCGCCGCGGGCGACCTCCGGGCCGACCTGGTCGTGGCGGCCGACGGCATCCACTCGGCGACCAGGAGCGCGCTCTTCCCGGAGCATCCCGGGCCGGTCTACTCGGGGGTGACCGCGTGGCGCGGGCTCGTGCCGAGCTCGGGCCCCGCGGTGCGGAGCACGGAGACGTGGGGCAGGGGCCGGGTGTTCGGCGTGCACCAACTGGCCCGCGACCTCGTCTACTTCTACGCGACCGACCTGGCGCCGGCCGGCGCCAGGGCCGCCGACGAGCGCGAGGAGCTGCTACGCGGGTTCGGCGGGTGGCACGCACCGATCCCGGAGCTGCTGCGCGCGGTGGATCCGGCGCGGATCCTGCGCAACGACGTCCACTACCTCGACCGCCCGCTGCCCGCCCTCCACCGGGGCCGGGTGGCGCTGCTCGGCGACGCGGCCCACCCGATGACGCCCAACCTGGGCCAGGGCGCCTGCCAAGCGATCGAGGACGCGGTCGTGCTCGCCCAGGTGGCCGGGGGCGACCTCGCCGGCTACACGGACGCCCGGCTGCGCCGAACCGCCGGGATCGTGCGCCGTAGCATGACCGTCTGCCGGGCGACCAAGACCCGCGCCCCTGCGGCGGTGCGGCTTCGCGACCTGGCGATGTCGCTGGCCGGACGGCTCAGCCCAGATCTGATGTTGCGTTCATTCGACGAGGTGCTGGACTGGACTCCACCGGTGCCGGCTTCGAGTGGTCGGGGGCCAGCCGCCCGAGCGTGATCGTGCCGCCGATGGTCAGCGCGGCCGCGAGCAGGGCGGGGATGGCCGTTGCGGGACTCGTCGGCAGCGGCTCGCCGAGCAGGATCACACCGGCCAGCACCGAGGTGATGGGGTCGATCACCTGCACGCCGGCGTAGGCGATGCCGAAGTAGCCGACCGCGTAGGACCGCTGCAGCAGCACCACGGCGGCGACCAGCAGCACCGGCACGGCCAGGGTGAACCAGTGCAGCAACCGCCCCAGGTCGCCCTCCAGGCCCCCGCCGACCACCCGGACGAACGTGGACACGCTGGCGGTCACGGCCCCCGCCGCGACTGACAGCAGCAGGGCCCGGGCCGGACCGCGGGCCCGGCTCGCGGCCAGCTGCGTGATGAGCACGACCATGCCGATCACCGCGATGAACGCGATCGCGGCGCCGTTGCCCAGCCGGGGCGTGACGTTGTGGGTGGGGACCAGCATCATCAGCCAGAGCAGCCCGACGGCCACCGCGATGGAGCCGAAGATCTCCCCCTTGTACGGCCTGCGCCCGTACATGAACGCCGCCAGCGGCACCGCGAACACCAGCGTGGCCACGCTGATCGGCTGCACCACGACCAGCGGCGCGAGGCTGAGCGCCACGGCGTGCAGGCAGGCTCCGGTGAACCCGATGATGCCGCCGATCCACCAGCGAGGGCGCCTCACCAACTTGAGCGAGGCGCCCTCCACCACTGCTTCGTACTGCTGCAGGGCCGCGCCGAGCGCGTAGCCGAGGGCACCGGCCAGGGCGATGAGCAGCCCGGCCCAGCTCATGCGCGCCCGCGTAGGCGCAGAGATCCCGTCAAGAGCATTGCTCAAGCTTAGGTCCCGGGCCGACCGCTGGAATCACCCTTTAGGCCAATCCTTGCCTCTTCATCCGCCGGCGCCGTCACTCTTTCTCTGGACAGACGCAGAAGAGATGCCCCTCGGGATCCCGCAGGACGATCCAGCCGACGCCCTCCTCGGTGACGCCCGGCTGGAACTCGGGCCTGGTGGCGCCCAGCGCGATGTAGTCCTCGACGGCCCGCTCCACATCCGGCACCCGGAAGTCCAGGTGGAACTGCTTGTCCGGCCCCGGCCACGCCGCCGGCTCACGGTCGGGGACCCGGCCGAAGTAGATGGCGGTGGTGCCGTCGCCCACCCCTGCGTACTCGTCCTCGGAGTACAGGATGTCCAGGCCGGTCACCTCGTGGTAGAACTCGGCCAGCTTCTTGGGCTCCGCGCAGTCAATGCTGACCGCCAGGAGCTTCGCCTTCGTTGTCATGCTCCGAGGCTCCCAGCCGTACCTGCCATCCTCTGTCAGGTAAGAGGATCAGGTCTTGCGCGTGCCCGAGGACACCCGCTTGAGGATGCGGTCCCACTCGGTGCCGAACGGGTTGTCCTGCACCAGGTAGGTCCACGTCGCCGTGGGCCGCTTGAGGTCGGGCTCGGGCGCCTCGAACGACTCCAGCGAGCGCCGCTCGACCTCGCCCAGCAGCGACTTGTACTCGGCCACGGCCTCGCGGTGGAACTCGTCGATCGGGCTCATCCGGCCGAGCGCCCGCAGGTGGATGCCCTCGCGCAGGTCGGTGAGGAAGGCCAGGTGCTCGGTCCAGCACCGGTCGATCGCGTGCAGCACGATCTGCCGGGCCGTCTCCTCGCGGGTGTCGGCGGGCATCGACTCCCAGCGCTCGGGGTCCTTCTCGGCCAGGGCGCGGGCGGCCGCGTCACCGTGCAGGACCTTGTCGCGCCACTCCAGGATGAGCTCGCGCTGGTGCTCCAGCAGCCGGGTGTAGCGCCAGGTGTTGCGGTGGATCTGCAGGTGCACGCCCTCGGCGATGCGCTGGGCGTGGCCCACCAGGTAGGCGCCACGGCGGTGGCGCACCAGGCCGTCGGAGTCGGCCGCGGGCGGGCGCTCGTCGGCGACGAACTGCGTGATCAGGTCGTCGCGCATGCTGACGAAGAACACCGAGCCGCCGGGGTCGCCCTGCCGGCCCGCCCGGCCGCGCAACTGGTCGTCGAGGCGGCTGCTGGCGTGGCGGCCGGAGCCGATCACGTACAGGCCGCCCAGCTCGGGCACGCCGTCGCCGAGGCGGATGTCGGTGCCGCGCCCGGCCATCTGGGTGGAGACGGTGATGGCGTCGCGCTCGCCCGCCCTCGCGATGATCGCCGCCTCCTCGGCGTCGTTCTTCGCGTTGAGCACGACCGGCTCCAGGCCGCGCCGCTGCAGCAGCGTGGCGAGGTTCTCCGACTCGGCCACGTCGAGCGTGCCGATGAGGATGGGCCGGCCGGTGGCGTGGGCCGCCTGGATCTCCTCGACCAGCGCGGCGTCCTTCTCGGGCACGGTCGGGTAGATGCGGTCCGGCTCGTCCTTGCGGACGCACGGGCGGTTGGACGGGATCACCGCGACCTTCAGCCCGTAGAACTCGCCGAGCTGCTCGCTGACCGCGACCGCCGTGCCGGTCATGCCGGAGATCTGCGGGTAGCGGCGGATCAGGCCCTGGACGGTGATGGAGTCGAGGATCTCGCCCTTCTCGCTGGGCGCCAGCGTCTCCTTGGCCTCCACGGCCGCCTGCAGGCCGTCGGGCCAGCGCTGCAGGAGCGCCACCCGGCCGCGCGAGGGGTTGATCAGCTGCACCCGGCCGTCGCGCACGATGTAGTCGACGTCGCGGGTGAGCAGCGCGTGGGCGTGCAGGGCCAGGTTGAGCTCGATCAGGACGCCCGGCTCGTGCTCGTCGTAGAGCTCGACGCCGAGCAGGTTCTCCACGGTGTCGGCGCCCTTGGGGGTCAGGTAGACGTTGCGGGCCTGGTCGTCGACCTCGTAGTGGTAGCCCCTGACCAGTTGCCGGGCCAGGATGGCCATCTCCGGCACCGCGCTGCCCGCGTCGGACGCGCCGGCCATGACCAGCGGCACCCGGGCCTCGTCGACCAGCACCGAGTCGGCCTCGTCGATCAGCGCCACCTCGGGCGCGGGCACGATCAGCTCGCTCGCGTCGGTGCGCAGCCGGTCGCGCAGCACGTCGAAGCCGATCTCGCTGACGGGCCCATAGGTGACGTCCTTCGCGTACGCCTCGCGCCGCTCGTCCGGCGTGGAGCTCTGGCCGATCCAGCCGACCGTGACGCCCATCGCCTCGTAGAACGGCGCCATCCACTCCGCGTCGCGCCTGGCCAGGTAGTCGTTGACGGACATCACGTGCACGCGCTTGCCCTGGAGCGCGTAGCCGGCCGCGGCCATCGCGCCGGACAGCGTCTTGCCCTCGCCGGTGGCCATCTCGGCCACCTTGCCGTCGAGCAGGGCGAGAGTGCCCAGCAGCTGCACGTCGTACGGCCGAAGCCCGAGGGTGCGGTCGGCGGCCTCGCGCGCGACGGCGCAGAACTCTGCCAGATCGTCCATCGACGGCTGCGGCAGCTCGTCGAGCTGGCCGACCCGGTCGGCCCGGTCGGCGGCGGCCTTGACGACCTTCTTGTAGGGGCTCAGACTCACGCCCCCCGGACGGTCCAGGAGATTTCTGAAAATTCCGGAAATCGAAGCCACAGTCCCTCCAACGCACACTTCGTCGGCACCGTTCCCCTTGTGCCCCTATGCATGAGGTCTGGACGGAGTCAGGAGCGGAGCGACGGTACGACATGCGTCGCCGTACCGGACCCTAACCCATGAGACGGGCCGCACCGTCACTCCGCTCCGCTACCCGGGCGGTCCGATCACGCCTGACCGGCCGTGGAACTGGCCCTCGCGGTGAGCACCACCACGGCGGCCGACAACAACGCGCACCCGCCCCAGGCGAGAGGCGACAGCCGCTCGCCGAACAGCACCACGCCCAGCACGGCCGCGCCCGCCGCCTCGACCAGCGAGATGATCGACACCGTGGTGGCGTCGAGCGCGGTCAGCGCGCGGAAGAACAACCCGTACGCCAGCGCGGTCGGCACCGCCCCGAGATAGAGCAGCAGCGCCACCGACGGCAGGTTGAGCTCCGGCAGCACCCCCTCGGCCAGCGCCAACGGCATCAGGCAGATCGCGCCGACGAGGAACCCGCCCACGGCCGTGCCCTGGGGGTCGTCCTGGTGACGCCGCGAGAACACCGTCACCCCGGCGTAGCCGGCGGCCGACAGCAACGCGAACGCGATCCCGGCGAGACCGCCGCCGCCTTCGACCGCGGCCTCCCCGGTGAGCAGCGCCAGCCCGGCGAGCGCGGCCGCCAGGGCGGTGAGCCCGACGCGGCCGAGCCGCTCGCGCAGCAGGATCCGGCCGCCGAGGGCGGTGAGGACCGGGGTGGCGCCCATCGTCACCACGGTCGCGACCGCCACGCCGGACTCGGCGATCGAGGCGAAGTAGGCCGTCTGGTAGACGGCCATGCCCAGGCCCACGACGACGACCCGCGGGCTGAACCGGTCGAGCCGGCCGCCCGTGAGGCGGGTCAGCGCGAGCAGGAAGGCGGCGCCGAGCAGGTAGCGCCAGAGGGAGACGCCGACGGGGCCGAGCCCGCCGGACTGGAAGAGCAGCGACCCGGCGGCGCCGCCGGTGCCCCAGGCGGTCGCGGCCACGGACACGTAGAACGCGCCCCGCCGGGCGGAAACAGAGGTCATGACAGATCTCTCCGAATGGAGTGGTCGGAAGTGGGCCCGTCGTGCGGGCAGCGTCCACCCCCGGATCGAAGAGATCCGGAAAAATCAGGAGATGCCGCCCGCTACGGGGCGGGCGGCGGGGAGCAGATCAGAAAACGCGGCACGATCACACCCTAACGGCCGTCAAGGTTCGCCCGCGACGCCGGTGTCACGGCCACGCCGGGTCGCCCGTGGCGTGCACCGGGGTGTCGAGCACGCCGAGGCGTTCGAGCAGGGTGAGGAACGTGGCGGCGTACGGCGAGTCGGCCGTCACGGTGGCAACCCGCGTCCAGTCGACCTGCTCGCGCAGCGCCCGCACCTGCGGCAGCAGCCCGCCGTAGTCGCAGGCGTGCTCGGACAGCGGCAGCAGCCAGGAGATGACCAGGTCGGTCGCCTCCAGCACGGGCACGATCACCGCCGACGCCTTCATCGGCTCGGCCCGGTCGAGCAGCTCGTCGGTGATCGGCCGGTCGGACACCCGGAAGATCAGGTCCACCAGCCGGCCCTCGTCGAACGCCTTGACCAGCCAGTCCTCGGGCGGCTTGGCGGTCTGGAAGCCCAATCCGCGCAACGCGTCGAGGGCGGCGGGCACGTCGTGCTCGGTGAGGACGAAGTCGACGTCGTGCAACGAGGGCGCCGCTCCCCTGGCGTAGGCCGCGCAACCACCGGCCAGCGCGAACTTCACACCGGCGTCCTTCAGCCCCGAACTCGCCCGCTTGAGGGTGTCGAGGATGGCGTCGGTGACCGCGTGACTGTGGCTGCCCATGTGAGCGGGCTACCCCTACGATCGCCGGATAGACGTCTTCGGCCGCGTCTGTCGGGGCCGGAGTAGCCGCCCGGCACAGGGGTAGCGCGTGCCCATGAATGACTTCCTCGAGAAGACCGAACAGGAGTACTCGGGCGAGCACGATCGCCCGCTCAAGTCCTACCTCCGCATCCTCACCGTGTACGGCGGCGCGGTCGCCACGGGCATCGCCGTCGCCGCGCTGACCGGCCGGCGGGCGCCCGAGCGCGTCGGGCTGATGGACCTGGCGTTGATGGCGGCCTGCACGCACAAGGTGTCACGACTGATCGCCAAGGACCCGGTCACCAGCCCGCTGCGCGCGCCGTTCACCACGTACGAGGGCGTCAGCGGGCCGTCGGAGCTGAAGGAGGAGCCGCGCAACGCGATGGGCGAGCTGCTCGCCTGTCCGTTCTGCCTGGCCCAGTGGACGGCCACGGCCTACGCGGCCGGGCTGGTCTTCGCGCCGCGGTTCACCCGCCTGGCCGGGGTCACCATGACCGCGGTGGCCGCCTCCGACTGGCTGCAACTGGCCTACGCCAAGCTCATGCGCTCGGCCGGGTAACCCCATCCCTCCGGTGACATCTGCGAAGAAACGACCAAATCGAAAAGAATGTTAAAGGTCCGGCGCTCAGGGCAGAAGCGGGCTCATGGCTACTCTGCTATGGATCATCGCTGTCATCCTCGTCATCTCCGGCATCTACGTGATTCTGGCCCGGCGCGATCTGCTCTGGGGAATCGTCCTCATCGTCATCGGTTTCCTGGTCGGTCCCGGCGGTGTCAGCATCTTCAATGTCTAGGGGCGCAGGGCGCCCTTACCGCCTCCCCACTGGGCCGGGACACCCTTCCGGTCCAGTGGCCTCACCGGATTTTCCGACATGTCACGTCTTAGGTCCCCGGTATTTATGCAGCGGGGCCTGATCTTCCGATTTCCGTTCGATGGCCGCTATTCGATGGCCGCTATGAGCCGGGCCGGCGGCTCGCATCCGCGAGCAGCCGGCCCGGCTCCGGCCGGATGGCCGGCCTCGCGTGAGGGACTAACCGCCGTTGAGGCAGTAGACGGCGTAGGCCCGCCCCAGCACGGGCAGCGCGACGTTGCGCACCCGGATGCCGCCGGGGGTGAGCCCCTTCTCGCTGCCCTTGTGGGCGTGCCCGTGCAGGATCAGCTCAGCGCCCGCGATGTCGACCGCCTCGGCCAACAGGTAGCTGCCGAGGAAGGGATAGATCTCCAGCGGCTCCCCTTCGAGCGTCTCCTTGACGGGGGAGTAGTGCGACAGCACCACGCGCCGGTCCACCTGCATCTCCTTGAGCGCCAGCCGCCAGGCGTCGGCGATCTGCCGGGTGTGGCCGACGAAGTCCTTGATCTCACGCTCGCCGAACTCGCTCGCGCACTTGCCGGCGAATCCGCCGCCGAAGCCCTTGCCGCCGACCACGCCCAGCTTGGAGTCGCCGCACTGGATCACGACGCCGTCGTCGTCGAGCACGATGACGCCGGCGTCACGGAGCACGGCGGCGATCTCGTGCTGCAGGTCGGAGTGGTAGTCGTGGTTGCCGAGCACGGTGACGGCGGGCACCGGCAGGTCGCGCAACTCGTCGGCCACGACCCTGCCCTCCTCCAGGGTGCCGTGCCGGGTCAGGTCACCCGCGAGCATCAGCACGTCGGCGCGCTCCTCGATGCCCTTGAGTCGTTCCCGGTAGCTGCCCCGGGCGTCTTCGCCCAGATGGAGGTCGCCCGCGGCCGCGATGCGCAGATCAGTCAAGATGCTCATCCTCTCCCGGCTCGCCGTAGTCGACGATCTTGATTTCGTTGTGCATCCTCAGGCCGGGCGCCGCCTCGTGGGCCACCGCCCCCAGCCGTTCGCGTTGCTCGGCACCGCTCACCTTGCCGCGCAGGAACATCTGGTCGCCCCTGACGTCGACGTGGATGCCGAGCTCGTGGGTACGCGTGTCCTCGGCCAGCGCCTGCTGGACCCGGGCCGCGACGTACTGCGGTGCTTCCATCGCACTCCCCTTTCCAGTCGCCGCATGCCCATGGAGGAACGGGTCAAACGGCGCGGAAGATGCCCAGCTCTCAGGCACATTGCCCCGGCTACCCAGGACGTTAGACGGCAAACGGTCCGGGCAGGTGTGCGCCATGTCTGAGAAAAGCGAATGGGAACGCCGTGACCAATGGGAAGGACGGTCGGAATCTGGCAAACCGATGGTTCCCGCGACGCCACGCGACGTCGTGCACATCAGGGTCGGGTCCTTCATCCTCGTCTTCGCCTTCGCCTTCGGCGTGCTGGGCATCATCTCCCAGGCCTACGTGCTCACCGTGCTCGCCGCCTTGGCCGCCGTGGTCACGATCGTCGACATCGTGCTCGCCGTACGACGCCAGAGGGACCGCAACGTCGGAGAGGCAGGCTGAGCACGTCATGAGACCGCAGCAAGAAGATCTTCGACGCGATGACGGGCTCCGCGACAAGGTGGTCGTGGTCACCGGGGCGAGCGGCGGTGTCGGGCGGGCCGTGGTGCGCCTGCTCGGCGAGAAGGGCGCCAAGGTCGCGCTGATCGCCCGGGGCACGACCGGGCTCGGCGCGGCGGCCGTGGACGTGGGCGTGGCGGGCGGGAGCGGCCAGGTCTACGAGGCGGACGTCGCGGACTACCAGCAGTTGCGCAAGGCGGCCGAACGGGTCGAGGCCGAGATGGGCCCCATCGACGTGTGGATCAACGTCGCCTTCTCCTCGGTCTTCGCCAAGTTCACCGACATCACGCCCGAGGAGTACGAGCGGACCACCGCCGTCACCTACCTCGGGTACGTCTGGGGCACCCGGGTGGCCCTCGACCTGATGCGCCCGCGCGGCAGGGGCACGATCGTGCAGACCGGGTCGGCCCTGTCGCAGCGCGGCATCCCGCTGCAGTCGGCCTACTGCGGGGCCAAACACGCGGTCAAGGGCTTCACCGAGTCGGTGCGCACGGAGCTGCTGGCCGAGCGGAGCGGGATCCACATCACCATGGTCCAGCTGCCCGCGGTCAACACCCCGCAGTTCGACTGGGTGCTGAACAAGCTGCGCCGGCACCCGCAGCCGGTGCCTCCCATCTACCAGCCGGAGGTGGCCGCCGACGGCATCGTCTACGCCGCCGAGCATCCGGAGCGCAAGGAGTACTGGGTCGGCATCACCACCGCCGCCACCCTGCTCGCCCAGCGCGTCGCCCCGGCGCTGGTGGACCGTTACCTGTCCCGCACCGGTGTGGACTCGCAGCAGACGACCGAGGAGACGCCCACCGACGTGGCCAACCTCTGGGAACCGGCCGACGAGGCGCGCGACTACGGCGCCCACGGCAGCTTCGACCACCGCTCCCACGGCCGAAGCCCGCAGCTCTGGCTCTCCCAGCACCGCCGCCCCGTCCTCCTCGCTCTCGGCGCCGGCGCGCTGGCGGGCGCTTTCGCCGCCCTGCGCCGCGCCCGCTGACGTCCCCGGAAGGAGACCTCATGCCTGAACGCGATCTTCGGTATCTGTCCGACCTGGCCGCCCAGCTGCGCGTGGACTCCGTACGCAGCTCCGCGGCGGCCAAGTCCGGGCACCCGACCTCGTCCATGTCGGCCGCCGACCTGATGGCCGTGCTGTTCACCTGCCACCTCCACTACGACTTCGCCCGGCCCGAGAACCCCGCCAACGACCACCTGATCTTCTCCAAGGGGCACGCCTCCCCCCTGCTCTACTCGCTGTACAAGGCGGCGGGCGCGATCACCGACGAGGAGCTGCTGTCCTTCAGGAAGCAGGGCAGCCCGCTGGAGGGGCATCCGACCCCGAGGCTGCCCTGGGTGGACGTGGCGACCGGATCACTGGGGCAGGGCCTTCCGGTCGGCGTGGGCATCGCGCTGGCCGGGCGGCTGGAGCGGCTGCCGTACCGGGTGTGGGTGCTGTGCGGTGACGGCGAGCTGGCCGAGGGGTCGATCTGGGAGGCCGCCGAGCACGCCGGCGACGCGGGCCTGGCCAACCTGACCCTGATCGTGGACGTCAACCGGCTGGGACAGCGGGGGCCGACCCGGCACGGCTGGGACACCGGCGCGTACGCCCGCAGGTTCGGCGCGTTCGGCTGGCACACGATCGAGATCGACGGGCACGACCCGGGCCAGATCGACTTCGCCCTGAGCGACGCCCGCAACACGCGCAGGCGGCCGACCGTGATCCTGGCCAAGACCCGCAAGGGCGAGGGCGTCCTGGAGGTCGAGAACCGCGAGGGCGCGCACGGCAAGGCGCTGAAGGACCCCGTCACGGCCATCGGCGAGCTGGGCGGCCCGCGTGACCTCACCGTCGACGTGCACCGGCCCGAGCCGGGAGCGGAGCCGTACCGGTTCGGGGCAGGCGCGCTCAGCCTGCCGGAGTACGCGGTCGGCGAGCGGGTCGCGACCCGGACCGCCTACGGCGAGGCGCTGGCCGCCGTAGGCGCGGCCCGCGGCGACGTGGTGGCGCTGGACGGCGAGGTGGCCGACTCCACCAAGACCGAGGAGTTCGCCACCGCGTTCCCCGAGCGGTTCTTCGAGATGTACATCGCCGAGCAGCAACTGGTCGCCGCGGCGATCGGACTGCAGGTGCGGGGCTGGATTCCGTACGCGGCGACGTTCGCGGCGTTCCTGACCCGGGCGCACGACTTCATCCGGATGGCCGCGGTGAGCCGGGCGTCGATCAGGCTGGTCGGCTCGCACGCCGGAGTGTCGATCGGCGAGGACGGCCCGTCCCAGATGGGGCTGGAGGACCTGGCCATGATGCGCGCGGTCCACGGCAGCACGGTGCTCTACCCGTGTGACGCCAACCAGGCGGCGGCTCTGACGGCCGCGATGGCCGGCCTCGACGGGGTGTCCTACCTGAGGACGACCCGCGGCGAGACGCCGGTGATCTACCCGCCGGGCGAGCACTTCTCCGTGGGCGGCTGCCGGGTGCTGCGGCAATCCCCCGCCGACCGGGCCACGGTGGTGACGGCAGGAGTGACCGTGCACGAGGCCCTGGCTGCCGCCGACGAGCTGGCCGCGCAGGGTGTCGCGATCGGCGTGATAGACCTCTACTCGGTCAAGCCCGTCGACGCCGCCGCCCTCGCGGAGGCCGCGACCACCACGGGCAACCTCATCACGGTGGAGGACCACCGGCCCGAAGGCGGGCTCGGGGACGCGGTGCTCGACGCCGTCAGCGAGCTCGGGCCGCGGGTGGTGAAGCTGGCCGTTCGGGACCTGCCCGGATCCGCGACTCCCGGGCAACAGCTGGCGAACGCCCGCATTGACCGCCACGCGATTGCCGAGGCGGTCAAGCGGTTGTTGTGAACGAGCGGTCGTGAGCGGAGTGACCGTGTACGGGCGGGGTCAGCCGCGGGCCTTGACCCCGGCCCGCCGGTTGGCCTTCTGGATCGCCTCGACCAGCTCCGGCTTGGTCATCTTCGATCGGCCGGGGATGTCGAGCCTGCTGGCCACCTGCCTTAGGTGCTCCTTGTTGGCGTTGGCGTCGACGCCCTCTGCCGTCCTGCCGGAACGGTCGAGGGCGCCCTGGTCGGACGGGCCCTTGCGCGCCTTCGGCTCCCAGTGGTCACCCACCTTCTCGAAGGTGTGTTTCAGGGCGGAGAAGGCCGTCATGTGGGCGCGGCGGCCCTCGCCGTACGTCTCGACGGCGGAGTCGTGCGCCTTCATCCAGGTGTCCTGCGCCTTCTTCGGCGAACGACGGATGGTCGACGGCAGTTCCTCGCGGGCTGGCATGACGCTGTACCTCCTACAGCGGCGGTTCGTCGTAGCGGCGGCGCTCCTCGTACACCGTGGTGCGCCGCGTCTCGGGCTCGTCGACGAGCTCGTGGCGGACGACAGGCTCGTCGATGGGGCCGACGGCTCTGCGGGTGACGCTGATCCGATACAGGCCGAACAGCAGTCCGGCCAGACCGCCGATCATCAGAATGACCCCGACGACGTTGATGTCGAGACCCGCGAGATCGAACTCCACGGCCCAGGTGAGGATCGCGCCAAGCATGATGAGGATGATGCTTCCGGCGATGGTCATGATTACCTCCTTGACAGAAGGAACCTCTTTCCTCATGGCAAAAAACAAACCAGTAGTGCTGGTCGGGTTGATGGGCTCAGGCAAGTCGACGGTGGGGCGCCTGATCAGCGACGCCCTCGGCCGGCCGCTGAGCGACAGCGATCCCTTCCTCCGGGCCTGGTACGGCGCCAGCGCGGCGCAGATCGCGGCCGGCCACGGCGTGGCGGGCCTGCACGAGCGCGAGGCCGAGCATGTGCTGGCGGAGCTGCGCGGCGAGCCGAAGGTGATCACCGCCGCGGCGAGCTCCGTCGAGGATCCTCGGGTCCGCGACGCCCTGCGCGGCACCCTGGTGGTGTGGCTGGACGCGCCCGACGCGGTGCTGGCCGAGCGGATGCGCACCGGCGACCACCGGCCCGCCTTCCCGCCGGAGTCCGTACGGGCCCGGCGCGAGCCGTACTTCCGCGAGGTGGCCGACCTGACCTTCGACGTCAGCGTGACGACGCCCGAGGAGATCGCGGCGGCGGTGTTGGCCGAAATGGGATTGCCCGCGGCTGATCACGGCTGATAGCCAGGAGGGATGTTCGCTGAGAAACCCACTCTCGCGGGCGAGCGCGTGACGCTCGTCCCGGTCGGCCCCGAGCACGCCGAGGGCCTGTACGAGCTGGTCACCGACCCCGAGGTGCGGCGGCTGACCGGCTCGCACGCGGAGTTCGACCGGGACACCGCACGCCAGTGGTATCTGACGAGGGGCGGCCGTCCCGAACGCCTCGACCTGGCGATCACGGCCGGAGACGCGTACGTGGGAGAGATCGTGCTCAACGAGCTCGACTCCGCCAACCTCGCCTGCAATCTGCGGATCGCGCTGCTGGGCTCGCGGGTCTTCGGCAAGGGCTACGGCACCGAGGCCATCACGCTGGTGCTCGGCCACGCCTTCGCGACGACGGCGCTGCACCGGATCAGCCTGGACGTGCACGCCTTCAACGACCGGGCCAGGCACGTCTACAAGAAGGTGGGGTTCGTCGAGGAGGGCGTGCGCCGCGACGCGCTGCTGTGGGACGGCGAGTGGCACGACTCGGTGACCATGTCGGTGCTGCGGACCGAATGGCTGCCAGGATCGGAACGCCTGGCATAATGATCATGACGCACGGGTCCTCCGAGGCGCGCGGGGGGCCTGTGACGTTCTTTCCTCCGCCCGATGGCGGGCGTCAACCAATCACCGGTTTCGCGCATCTAAGCGTCAGTGACGATGCGCTTGGTGCCTGGTGACCCGGAGAGCCTCGCCGGCTACTGGCTGGCGGGACGGCTCGGCGCGGGCGTCCGGGGCGTGGTCTACGACGCCTACGACGGGGAGGGCCGCCGTTTCGCGGTGAAGGTGCCCCGGGGCGAGGTCACCGAGCAGCTGGGCGAGGCCGTCTGGCGGGTGGCGCCGCACCATCTGGCCAGGGTGGTCGCGGTCGGGGTCGACCGGTCGGTCCCCTACATCGTCAGCGAGTTCGCCGAGGGCCCCGACCTGCGGCAGGCGGTCGCCGTCCACGGCCCCTACACGGGCACGGAGCTGGACGCGCTGGCCGGCGCGCTCGCCACGGCGCTGCGCACCCTGCACGCGGTGGGCATCGCCCACCGTGACCTGCGGCCCGAGAACGTGCTGCTCTCCCCCGGCGGGCCCACTCTGATCGACCTCGGCGTGGCGGCCCCCGGCTCGCTCGGCACCCGCACCTACCTGGCGCCCGAGGTCGTCACCGGGCGGCGGGCTGGGCCGGCGGCCGACGTGTTCGCCTGGGGCGCCGTGCTGCTCTTCGCCGCGACCGGCCGCGACCCGTTCCACGGCGACAGTCCGGGCGGCGTGATGCACCGGCTGCTCGCCGTGGACCCCGAGCTGGACGAGCTTCCCGGCCGTCTGCGCGAGCTGGTCGGCCGGGCCCTGTCCAAGGACGCCACCACCCGCCCCACCGCCACCGACCTGCCGCTGTGCGCCGAGCTGCCGGACGCCCTCGAACCACCGGCCACCAGCGGGTCGCCGGATGACTCCGAACCACCGACCACCACCGGGGCTCCGGGCGGCCCCAAGCCACCGGTCACCGCCGGGGCTCCGGGCGGTCCCGAGCCGCAGGGCTGCGCCGCTGCCCGGCTGGGGCCTCCCGGCGGGCTGGCGGGGCCGCGCTCGCTCGGCGTGGTCGCCGAGGAGGTCTACGCGTCGCTGACGCCGCGCCAGCGGGAGGAGACGCCGGTGCTGTTGCTCCGGCTGCTCGACGGCGAGGCCGTGGCGGGCGACGAGCACGGCGTGCTCGCCCGCCTCACCGACGCGGGCCTGCTCGTACGGGAGAGCGTCCGGGTCGAGCCCAGACAGACCGCTGCGGGCAAGCTCGTGGCCATCGCCGGCGACGGGGTAGTCCCGGCCTGCGCCGCCCTCGTCCACGCCTGGCCCCGGCTGCGCGCCTGGGCCGACGACCGGCGAACCGGCCCCACACCCGCCCGAGGCCGCACCCGGCCACCAGGCGTGGCCGCTGAGCGGCGGATCCCCGGAGCAGCCTGACCGGCCCCTCCGCCGCGTGACACCACCCGGGCCGGCATCGATCGTCAGGAGCCGCTCGCGGGCACGGGCACGCCTGATAGCGCGTGCTCGACGACGATATGGTGACAACGAGGGAATGATTGCCACATCCACTGCGCTGGCGCCGTGGTCACAGCCGCCTCGTCTGGGCCTCACCGCGCGGGTGAGGGCGCCGGGCGCGGATGACCAGGGATCGCGCGTCTCGAGAAAGCCGAGCACGACTCGATGACCGACCTGGTGACCTTCGGTGAGACCATGGCGCTGTTCACGGCCCGCCGCACGGGCCCGATGCGGTTCGCCCGCGACTTCGACCTCGGCATCGGCGGCGCCGAGTCCAACGTGGCGATCGGCGTCGCCCGCCTCGGCCACGGCACCGCCTGGACCGGCCGCGTCGGCGCCGACGAGTTCGGCGACCTGATCCGGGCCACGCTCATGGGCGAGGGCGTGCTGACCCACGCGATCGCCGATCCCGAGGCGCCGACCGGCCTGATGATCAAGGGGCGGCGCACCGCCGACCTGATCGACGTCAGCTACTACCGCGCGGGCAGCGCCGGCTCCCGCCTGTCCCCCGGCGACCTCGACCTCGACCTCATCAGATCCGCCCGGATGCTGCACGTCTCGGCGATCACTCCCGCCCTGTCGGCTTCGGCCCGCGAGACGGTACGGCAGGCGATCGCCGGGGCACGCGCCGCCGGCGTCCCCGTGTCGCTCGACATCAACTACCGGGGACGGCTGTGGTCGCCCGCCGAGGCCGGGGCGTGGCTGCGCGAGACGATCGGCGACGTGGACGTGCTGTTCGCCACCGAGGCCGAGGGCCGCCTGATCGCCGACGCCGACGGGGCCGCCGACCTGGCCAAGGCGCTGGCCGCGCTGGGGCCACGGCACGTCCTGGTCAAGTTCGGCGCCAGGGGCGCCATGGAGCTGTCCGACGGCGAGATCCGGCACGCGGAGCCGTACCAGGTGACCGAGGTCGACCCCGTGGGGGCCGGGGACGCCTTCGCGGCCGGCTGGCTGGCCGACTGGCTGGCCGGCGCGTCGCCCGGCCAGCGGCTGCGGACGGCCTGCGCCGCCGGGGCGTTCGCCGTCACCTCGCAGGGCGACTGGGAGAGCCTGCCCCGCCGGGCCGACCTGCGGCTCCTGCACGGCTCCGCCGACGGAGTGACCCGCTGACACCAGGCGACGAGCGTGATTAGGGAGCCCGTCCCCAGGGGGCGGGCGCCGGCGGGTAGCACGTCCCAGAAACAGTCCCTAGGCGACGGGAGTGACGTCGATGTGGCAGACCCGCTCCTCCGCGAAGGCGATCGTGGTGGCCGGCCCGCCGCCCGGTGGGGTGACCTGGAGGGCGGCCGGCGTCACGCAGTCGGTCTCGACGACCGTCCAGTGCAGGACCGCGCCGGCCGTGTCGCCCGGCTGGAGCGTGACGACGGGTGACGGCCCGTCGGCCGCGCTCACCGGCAGGGACAGAGCGGCGCCCTGCGCGGAGAGCAGGACGAGCTCCGGACGGCCGTACAGGGTGCAGGCGGTCTCCGACCGGTTGGTGAACTCCAGCGGCGCGTAGCGGTTGCCCGCGCCCGCGTCCACCCGGCCCAGGCTCGCCTGCAACCGGCTCGCCGAGCACTGCCCCACGGCCCCGGGCTCGGCCGGCTGGCACGCCAGGGCTGGGGCGGCGCCGCCTGCCAGCAGGAGCCCGCCCACGATCCCGGCGATCCGAAGACTTCTCATCACAGTGCTTATGCCCTGGTCGCGCGATTCTTTTCACCTTCGCGCCGATATTGCACTCCACTCCGCCCAGATGCCCACGGGATACCCGAACGAGATTTCGGGGGCCGGCGCGGACACGAGTGGGGCTGCGAGCTGGAATGGCCCCTGTTCGTGCCGGAGCCACAGGGGCGGACACCAAAAATCCCAGCTCAGCATGCTGAGCTGGGATCTGCGCGGTGCGCCGCCAGGGACTCGAACCCCGGACCCGCTGATTAAGAGTCAGCTGCTCTGACCAACTGAGCTAGCGGCGCTTGCGACTGAAGTAACTGTAGCAGCAGCCGCATACCGCCGCGCACATCAACCGAGCCGCTCCCCCAGCCGGGTGTACGCGCCCAGGACCAGATCCCAGAACCGGGGCACGTCCAGCGAGGTCGCGACCAGGGCGTTCGGCCGGCGGTCGCGAGGGGCGAAGTCGGTCACCGTCATCCCGGAGGTGTAGCGGCCGGCCGTCTCGACGTTCACGACCGCCGGAACGCGGGTGAACAGCGACGGGTCCAGCACGTACGCGACCGCGCAGGCGTCGTGGATGGCGGGGCCGCCCTCGGCGGTGACCATGCCGTAGGAGGTCGTGGCGGGAAGGAGCAGGGCGGACAGCCGGCCGAGGTCGCTCATCCGATCGAGGACGGCCGTGGTGACGAGGGCGGTGAGGGTGACGTCGAGGCCGAGCATGGTGACGGTCCAGCCGGCGTCGAAGACGATCGAGGCCGCCTCCGGATCGGCGACCATGTTGAACTCGGCGGCCGGGTTGTGGTTGCCCCGGGTGTAGGTGCCGCCCATGATGACGAAGTCGCGGGTCCATTCGACGACGCGCGGCTCGCGGCGTACGGCGAGGGCGATGTTGGTCAGGGGGCCGATCGCGAGCAGGGTGATCTCGCCGGGCGCGGCCCGCAGCGTCTCGATGATCAGGTCGACCGCGTGGACGGGCGACGCGGGGCGCGCCGGAGCCGGGAGCTCGGCGTCGCCGAGGCCGGAACGGCCGTGCACGTGGGCGGCGCGGACGTCCCGCCGGAGCAGGGCGCCGGCGCTGCCGGCGGCGACGGGCACGTCGCCGAGGTCGAGGAACTCCCTGAGCGCCAGCGCGTTCGCGGTGGTCCGCTCCAGGTCGACGTTGCCGGCGACCGTGGTGACGCCGACCAGGTCCAGCGACGGCGAACCGGCGACCAGCGCCAGAGCGAGCGCGTCGTCGATGCCCGGGTCGCAGTCGATCAGAACCTTCGTCACGGAACTCACGGAAGTCACGCAGACGTACTGTACGCATTTGGCGGACACGACATCGGGGCCTGGGTTCTCCCCCTGGAACCGCCTGGCCTCGATCTTCTGCCGAGAACGTCCTGTCGCCGTGCATGGATCGAGGCCGGGCGGTTTCCCCCAAAGCCGCCCGGCCTCGATCTTTCGGCGGTCCAGGCCGGCGCGCTTTCCCCCAAAAGTCGCCGGCGGTCCCGCTCTGCAGACGACGGTCCCCCTCCGCGTCCGCATCGGTGAAGGTCTGCTAGTCAGTCGCAGGACTCTTGACCTGCCTCGACACTACCGAGACGAATGCAACGGACGCGTCATAACGGGGTCGAATATCGACCTAATCCGGCTACGGAACCTCCAAACGGACCTCGGTTCCTTCCTGCAGCGACCGAGTCACCGTGCAGTACTTCTCGTGCACCCTGGTCGCCACCGCCCGGTAGACCTCCTCGGCCTCCTTGGCGGGCAACTCGACGTCGTAGGTGACGGTGACGGGCCCGAGCAGGTTGGATTCGGCCTTCTGCGCCTCCACGGTCATCGCCAGCCGGACCAGCCGGTGACCGCGCTGGGCCGTGAGCGGCTCGACTGTGACGATGTTGCAACCGCCCACCGCCGCCAGCAGCAGCTCGACCGGAGTGAACGCCCCCTCCTCGTCGCCGCTCCCCATCCGGACCTCGGCTCCACGAGAGTTCGTCGCCCGGAATCCGCCGTCATCTGTCCGCTCAACCCGTACGTTAGCCATGTTTCAGACCCTACTCAGGTGGCTCTCATGTTGACCACGCATGGTCGAAGCATGGCTGGTGACGTGCGTGCGAAGCAGTGGCCCCTCGTCTTCTGGGCCGGGGTCGCGGTGGCCGAGTTCGGCGCGCTGCGGCCGGAGGCCGGCTCCCCGCTACGACCCGCCACGCTCGCCGCCTCGGCGGCGCTCGTCGCGCTCGGCCTGCTCTCCGTCAGGGCGGCGGCCCTGTCCGAGGTGGCCAGGCAGCGCCTGCGCCTCGTCGGCTATCCCGTGGGCGCGCTGATGCTGGCCCACCAGTTCGGTCCGGCCACGTACGTGACCGGCCTCAGCCGCACGGGCTCGCTCATCCTGTACGCCCTGGCGGCCGTGATGGCGGTGTGGAGCCACGCCTGGCCCTCGACGCCGGGGAAGTCGCTGCTCATCGTGTCCGGGCTGGACCCCGCCGGTCTGCGCGAGCTGCTGGCGGGCCGTACCGACGACACCGTGGCCGTCTACCGCACCGACCGCGTCACCGACGAGCTGCGCGAACTCGAGTCCAGGTACGCTCTGGTACTGGTGACCGGCGACGAGCACGACCCCCGGGTCAAGGAACGCATCAGCGCCTCGGGGCTGCGGCGCCAGGTGCCGGACATCGCCGAGCGTGAGGTGATCGTGACGGGACCGCGCACCTTCACGAGGTACGTCCGGGGCGCCCTGGACCGCCTGGCGGTGCCCCCCACGCAGGTCCGCACCGGCGTAAAGTCCCGGCAAAGGGCTTAGCCCGGCGTTACGCGGCACGTGGAACGGTTGAGGCTGACAAGGAGGCAACGTGACGACTTTCCCTGGAAGCGCCCGTGTCGAGATGGTCAACGGCATCCGGGTCAGCGTGGACATCCGCACGGCTCTGCCACGTCGGGAGCTGACTCCTCTTCTCGACAATGCCTTCGCCTGGCTGCACTGGGTGGACGAAACGTTCAACCCCCTGAACGAGGACAGCCAGATCGGGCGGCTCAACCACGGCCGGACCATCGAGCAGATCCCCGAGCTCATCGAGGTGCTGCACCGCTGCGACGAGCTGAGGGAGGCGACCGGCGGCTGGTTCGACCCCCGCATCAACGGCGTCGTCGACCCGTCCGGCTACATCAAGGGCTGGGCCCTCGAACGGCTCTCGCGCGGGCTGGTCATGGCCGGCGCCGGCGACCACCGCGTCAACGCGGGAGGCGACATCAGACTGCGCGGCTCGGCCGCTCCCGGCAAGCCGTGGAGCGTCGAGATCCGCGATCCGCACACGGGCCTGGTGCGCAGGGTCGTCCACGGCCACGACCTCGGCATCGCCACCTCGGGCGCCGCCCGCATCGTCGACCCACACACGGGCCGGCGGCAGCGCGGACTCAGCTCGGTCACGGTGCTCGGGCCCGACCTCGGGGTGGCCGACGCCTACGCCACCGCGTTGTTCGCCATGGGCCCGGTGGCGGCCAGGCGCTTCGCGGCGGACCTGGCGGAGGGGCCGTACCAGACCATGATCGTCGAGCGGGACGGGCGAGAGGTGAGCACCCCCGGGTTCGCGGAGTACGGCGAGCCGCCGGCCCGGCTGGCCGGCTAAGCCTCGGGGTGTTTGGCCAGGTAGTCGAGGTAGACGGGGCGCAGCGCCTCGCCGAGGTCGCCCTCACCGGCCGCGATGGCGTCGCTGAGCAGCGCGGAGACCCGGCTCAGGCTGGCGGTGGTCTCCCTCTCGTGCCCGGTGGCGGCCTCGGCGGCGGGGATGACCTTCAGCAGGTTCCACAGGAAGTCCAGGTCCCCGTGACGCACGGCATAGCGGACCGCGCGATCGTGCAACTCGCTGGCCGACAACGACTCCAGACCCTCGGTGTTCATCTCACTCCTTTTCAGGACGCCCCTTCCCTCGTTCGCCGCCGATAACCAGCGGCCGCGCGCGGTGATCGGCGAGCGCATAGCGTGGGGTCCCGCCGCCCCTATCGGAGTGCCGAGCAGAAATGGGAGGATCCCCCAGCGTGAGATTCATCATCAGGACCCTGGCGGCCGCCGTCGCCCTCTGGGTCGCGATCCAGTTCCTCGACGGCATCGACATCACCGCCCCCGAATACTCGGCCGAATACTGGGGCACGCTGCTTGTCGTCGCCCTGATCTTCGGCCTGATCAACGCCATCGTGAAGCCGATCGTCAAGGCGCTCGGCTGCGCGATCATCGTGCTCACGCTCGGGCTCTTCCTCCTCGTCATCAACGCGGCCATGCTGTTGCTGACCAGCTGGATCTCGGAACAGCTCAGCATCCCCTTCCACGTCGACGACTTCTACCCCGCCGCCTTCTGGGGCGCGATCATCATCAGCGTCGTCAGCTGGGTGCTCGGCCTGCTCATCCCCGACGGCGACTGACCCCGTGGAGCTCGACGGCACCGCGCTGACCTGCGCGCAGGTGCACGCGGTGTCGTACGGCACGGCCCAGGTCACGATCGGCTCGCTCGATCGGGCCCGGGCCGCGTGGGACACCGCCCGGGAGCTGACCGGCCCGGTCTACGGCCGCGGCACCGGCGTCGGGGCCAACAAGGACGTCCAGGTCGACGGGGGCGGTCTCGACCTGCTGCGCAGTCACGCGGGCGGGGCCGGCCCCCTGGTGCCGCCCGAGCGGGCCAGGGGCATGCTCGTGGTCCGGCTCAACCAGCTGCTCGCCGGTGGCTCGGGCGTCGACCCGGGGTTGCTGCCGGTGCTGGCCGGGGCGGTCAACGCCGGATTCACCCCGCCGGTCCGCACCTACGGGGCGATCGGCACCGGTGACCTGACCGCGCTGGCCACCACCGCCCTGTGCCTGCTGGGCGAGCTCGGCTGGCGGACCGGGCGGGAGGGTGTGCCGGCCCCCCGCTACGCGCTGGCCTCCGGTGACGCGCTGCCGTTCATCAGCTCGGGGGCCGCCACGCTGGCCGACGCCGCGCTCGCCTGCCACCGGCTGCGCGGGCTGCTCGACGCCGCCGTCGACGTGGCCGCCCTCTCGTTCGAGGCCACCGGCGCCTCGGCCGAGCCGTTGGCGGCGCCCGTACAGGAGGCGCGTCCGCATCCCGGCCAGGCGCTCACGGCCGCGCGCCTGCGCGGGCTCCTCGGCGGCCGGCCCGCCACCCGGATCCAGGACCCGTACGGGTTCCGCGCGTTCCCCCAGGTGCACGGGGCGGCGCTCGACGCGCTGGCCGGAGCCGAGCGGGTGATCGAGACCGACCTCAACTCCGCCACCGAGAACCCTCTCGTCGCCGGCTCGCTGGCCTGGCACAACGGCAACTTCCACTCGGCGCCGGTCGCGCTCGCGCTCGACGCGCTGCGCGCCGCCCTGGTGCCGGCGGCCCAGCTGAGCACGGCCCGCCTGGCCACACTGATGGAGCCCGCCTACACCGACCGGCCGCCCTTCCTCGCCGCCCGGCCAGGCGGCTCGGGCGTCATGATCCTCGAGTACGTCGCCCAGGACGCCCTGGCCGAGCTCCGGCACCTGGCGACCCCCGTCACCACCGGCACCGCGGTGATCTCGCGGGGCACCGAGGACCACGCCGGGTTCGCCACGCAGGCGGCCCGGCACGCGCTGCGCTGCGTGGAGCCCCTGGAGATCGTGCTGGCCTGCGAGCGGGTGGCGGCCACCCGGGCCCTCGGCGACCCCGTGCCCGACCGGCCTCTCACCGCGGACCTCGAGGCGGCCCGGCAGGCGCTCACCGCTCCGGAGGACCGGCACCGCGCCGGCTGAACCGCCTGGTGGGCCGGCCCGGTCGGCCACACACGAGACCAGCCCCGCCCGCGAAACGGACCGCGCGCCGTCACGGCAGGGACAGGACCGAGCCGCGTTCGCGCAGGGTGGGCTGCTGGACGACGCGACGCCGGCGGGTGGCGCCGTCGGCCGCCGCGCACATGAGGCGGACGGCGGCCCGCACGATGCCGTCGATGTCCCAGTCGACCGTGGTGAGCCCCGGGGTGAGCAGGCCGGACATGGGGTGGTCGTCGTAGCCCATGACCGAGATGTCGCCGGGGATCGACAGCCCCCGCTCGGCCGCCGCCGCGTAGACGCCGTAGGCGATCGAGTCGGCGAAGCAGAAGACCGCGCTCGCCCGGCCGTCGGCCAGGATGCGATGGGCGGCCTCGGTCGCCGCGCCGAGGCCGTGGGGGGCGGTGGCCACCTCGATGTCGAGACCGAGACGGTCGGCCTCGGCGGTCACGTGGACGTCGGCGGGCCGGTCGGGAGTGCTCGGCCGGGTCGGGGTGAGGACGGCGATGTGGCGGTGGTGCTTGCCCTTGAGGTGCTCCAGCGCGAGCGTCACGCCGCGGCGGTTGTCGAAGACGACCTCGCCCGCCGTGCCGGACAGTGAGTCGCCGATCGCGACGACCGGCAGCGACTCGCACAGCTCGGGCCAGAACGGTGCGGCGGGATCGACGGGCTGCACGATCATGCCGTCGACGCGCTGGTCGCGCAGCTGCTGGGCGAGCGCGCGCTCGCGGGCCGGGTCGCCGACGGCGTCGAGGATCAGGGCGTAGCGGTCCTTCTCGCGCAGGCCCCTGCTGATGCCCACGGCCAGCGACTGCTGCCAGAGGTCTTCGAGCGAGCCGCAGAGCAGGCCGATCATGCCGGTGCGGCCGCTGGCCAGCGCCCTGGCGATGGGGTCGGCCTCGTAGCCCAGCTCGGCCGCGGCGGCGCGGACCCGCTCCTTCGTCTCCTCGGACACCTGCAGGCCCCGCAGGGCGTAGGAGACGGCAGCGGGTGACAGACCGGTCGCCTGGGCCACCTCTCGGATCGTCGCTCTCTTGCGAGGCATCCCGCCAGCTTATTGCGTGGCGCCGACATTTTCGCGTGCCCGGGAAGGAGCGGGCGAACCGTTGACACGACAGAAGTGAAGCGGTTCACTGAACCGTATCACTGAATCGCTTCACCACTCGGCTTCACCAGGTGGTACGGTTTACCGGTAATCTTAGTAGGAAATGAGGGGAGGGGTCGATCGTGGGCATCGACGTGCACCAGCACCTGTGGACCGGTTCGTTCGTCGAGGCACTACGGGCCCGCACCTCCCCGCCCTACCTCGACGGCTGGACGTTGATCCTGGACGGCGAGCCCCCCTACGAGGTCGACCCGGCCGACCACGCGAGCCGCGACACCACCGGCCTGGAGCTCGCCCTGGTCTCCCTGTCCAGCCCGCTGGGCGTCGAGTCGCTGCCGCCGGAGGAGTCCTGGCCGCTGATCGACGCCTACCACGAGGGCGCGCTCGGCCTCGGACGGCCGTTCGGCGCGTGGGCCGCCACCTGTCACAGCGAGCCCGACCCCGGCCGCCTGGCCGAGGACCTCGATCGAGGCTTCGCCGGCCTGCAGATCCCGGCCACGGCCGAGCCCGACGACCGGCTGCTCGACGTGCTCACCAGCAGAGATCTGCCGCTCTTCGTGCACCCGGGCCCGGCGCGCGCCGTGCCCGGCACGCCCGCCTGGTGGCCCGCGCTGGTGCCGTACGTGCAGCAGATGCACGCCTCCTGGCACTACTTCCACGCCGTCGTCAGGCCCCGGCACCCGAGGTTGCGCGTCTGCTTCGCGCTGCTCGCCGGTCTGGCCCCGCTGCACTCCGAGCGGCTGATCGCCCGGGGCGGCGGCGGCCGGGGCCAGGTCGACACCGGCTTCTTCGTGGAGACCTCGTCGTACGGCCCGCGCGCGATCGACGCGATCGTCCGTGAGCTCGGCGTCGACGTCGTGGTCAACGGCTCCGACGCCCCCTACGCCACCGCACCCGACCCGGGCCTGGGCGAGGCCGCCGCGCACGCCATCCGGGTCACCAACCCCCGTCGTCTACTCGGCAGAGAGGAGTTTCGCAAGTGAGCGAGCACACCATCCACCAGATCCAGGACGAAGGCGCCTGCGCCCGGCTCCCGGAGCGCACGCTCGACCGGCGTGAGCTGCGTGACCTGGTGGACGACCTGGCCGTACGCCCCGAGGAGTGGCGGGACCAGGTCGACTTCCCCGCGGACGGGGGCCGGCACTACGCCTCGCTCTACCGCGACGCGTACGTCGACGTGTGGCTGCTGTGCTGGCGGCCCGAGGACGACACCGGCTGGCACGACCACGACATCTCCTCGGGCGCGGTGCACGTGGTCCAGGGGGCGCTGCTCGAGTGCAACCCGCGCATCGGCGGCGAGCACCTGGAGACGGTGATGGCGGAGGGGCAGTCGTTCTCGTTCGGCCCGGACCACATCCACCGGCTGACCGGGGCAACGGACCACAGCGTGTCGATCCACGCCTACTCGCCGCCGCTCTGGCGGCTCGGGCAGTACTCGATCGACGACACCGGCGTGATGCGCCGCGTCTCGGTGAGCTACGCCGACGAGCTGCGGCCCATGGACGACGGCGAGCTCCGTCCTATGGACGACGCGGTGGCCTGAGCACGCAGCAGCTTCCGCAGGGGTCGGCGTCGGGCAGGGTGATCCACAGACAGCAGGTCCTGCGGAAGTAGCCGTCGCCGCCCGGCTCGATCAGCCCGTCGACCGGCGGGCCGATCTCGCGCAGCAGCGCCATGTAGTCGGCGGGCGCGAACAGGGTCAGCGGGTGGGCGAACGCCTCGGCGGTCGAGCCCCACAGGGTGCGCTCGCCCACCTTGGCCATCGCGCTGATGGCCCGCACCAGCGGCTCCTGCGACTCGGCGAGCGCGCCGCCGATCGCGCCGGCGCCGGAGGCCCAGCTCACCCGGGAGGCCGCGATCGTCACCCCGGCGTCGGAGACCTTGAAGTAGGTGTCGGCCGGCCGCATGATCGGGATCCGGCCGTCGAGCGCCCAGCCGAGCGCCATCGGCATCGTGTGCCAGTAGGTGTAGGTCTTCCAGAACAGCGCCGCGCCGACGTGCCGCGGCGCGTTCCAGCGGGCGGCCGTCTCGTCGACCAGCCCGCCGAGCAGGTGGTGAGGCGGGCGGACCAGCTCCGAGGCCGGTGTCCAGCTGTCGTCGGGCGAGACCACGAGACCGGGCTCGACCCCGATCACCCCGCCCCGCTCGGCGGCCAGGCGCTCGAGCACCTCGGTCAGCATGCCGCGTCCCCCTCCTACGACCATAGGTAAGCCTAACCTAAAGCATCGGCCCGGCCGAGTTTGACAACGTTGTCTGTACGTCCGACATGGGACTTGACATCCTCCCCCTCGTGAACGAGGAGGATTCCCACGGTCGCCCGTGAGAGTTCCTGTTTCGTCGCCGGTCGCCCGCCAGGAAGAGACTTCCTTTAAGGTCTTACGCCAGCTCCGCAGGCGTTTCAGCTCTCCGCCAGCCCGGCGGCGAGAATGTTGCTGGCCGCGTTCACGTCCCGGTCGTGGGAGGCGCCGCAGGCGCATACCCAGGTCCGGACGTGGAGCGGCATCATGGCGGTGACGGCACCGCACGCCGAGCACCGCCTGGAGGACGGGAACCAGCGGTCCACCACGACGAGTCGCCGGCCGTACCAGCGGCTCTTGTACTCCAGCATGCCGCGCAGCTCCCGCCAGGACGCATCCGAGATGGCGCGCGCCAGCCTGTGATTCTTGACCATGTTGCGGACGGTCAGGTCTTCCACGGCGATCACTTGGTTCTCGCGAACAAGCCGTGTAGTGACCTTGTGCAGGAAGTCGCGTCTGCGGTCGGCGATCCGCGCGTACACGCGAGCCACTCGCAGCCGGGCCTTGACCCGGCTGGCCGATCCCTTCTCCTTTCGGGCCAGCGCCCGCTGAGCACGGGCCAGCCTGCGCCGGTCGGCCCGCTCATGGCGCGGGTTGACGATCTTCTCCCCGGTCGACAACGTGACCAGAGCGGTGATCCCCGCATCCACCCCCACCACCTGCTCGACCCGGGGCAGGGGGGTGATCTGCTCCTCCACCAGGATGGACACGAACCAGCGCCCGGCCGCGTCCCTGCTCACGGTCACCGTGGACGGCCGCGCGCCCTCAGGCAGGGGCCGCGACCACACGATGTCCAAGGGCTCGTCCATCTTCGCCAACGTCAACCGGCCGTCGCGCCAGCGGAACGCCGAACGGGTGTACTCCGCGCTCAGGCGCGACTTCTTACGGGACTTGAACACCGGGTATCCGGCCCGTTTGGCGAAGAAGCCGGCGAACGCCGCCTGAAGGTGGCGCAACGCCTGCTGCAACGGGACACACGACACCTCGGCGAGAAAGCCCAGCTCCTCGGTGCGCTTCCACGCCGTCAGCGCCGCCGAAGACTGCGCGTAGGAAACCCCGCGGCCCTCCAGGCGGTAGGCCCGGGTCCGCTCCTCCAAGGCCTTGTTGTAGACCAGGCGCACACAGCCGAACGTCCGGGCAAGCTCGGCAGCCTGCTCGGCAGTCGGATAGAAGCGGTACTTGTAGGCCCGCTTCACGATCTGCGCCACACGGCACACCGTACTGCAAGATCAGCCAACTATCGGACACGTGTTCGATTTGATGACATTGTTCTGGCTTTCCTTCCCGCCCTCAAGGACGGGGTCTCCAGCCTCAAGGAGATGCAATGATCCGAGCGTGAGACCGACGATGAAGGACGTCGCCTCGGCCGCGGGGGTGGCGCTCAAGACCGTCTCCCGGGTCGTGAACGGCGAGCCGGGGGTCAACCCGGCCACGGCGGAGCGCGTGCGCGACGCCATCGACCGGCTGGGCTACAGCCGCAACGAGAGCGCCCGGGTGCTGCGCAGGGGACGCACGTCGACCGTCGGCCTGGTGATCGAGGACGTGGCCGATCCCTTCTACTCCGCGCTGAGCCGCGCCGTGGAGGACGTCGCCATCCGGCACGGCTGCCTGCTGCTGACCGGCTCGTCCGGCGAGGAGCCGGCCAGGGAACGCGAGCTGGTCCGTACGTTCTGCGCGCGCAGGGTCGACGGGCTGATCGTGGTGCCGGCCGGTGGCGACCACTCCTACCTGCGGCCCGAGCTCGACGCCGGCACCCCCGCCGTCTTCGTGGACCGGCCACCCGGCCCCGGTCTCGACGTCGACACCGTGCTCAGCGACAACGCGGGCGGCGCGCGGCTGGCCACCCGGCATCTGATCGCCCACGGCCACCGCAGGATCGCGTTCCTCGGCGACCATCCGTCGATCTTCACCGCCGCCCGGCGGCTGCACGGCTACCGGGCCGCCCTGGGCCTGCTGTTCGACGAGCGGCTGGTGTCGATGCGCCCGCCCTCGCTGGACACCGCGCGGGCCGACCTGGACCGCATGCTGGCGCTCGACCGGCCGCCCACCGCGCTGTTCACGGGCAACGGCCGGCTCACCGTCACCGCGCTGCGCGCCCTCGGTGGACGGCCCCTGGCGCTGGTCGGGTTCGACGACTTCGAGCTGGCCGACCTGCTCAGCCCCGGCGTGACCGTGGTGGCCCAGGATCCCGGCGGGATGGGCCGGCGGGCGGCCGAGCTGTTGTTCCGGCGGCTGTCCGGCGATGACGGCCCCTCCGAGCACCACGAGTTGCCGGTCCGTCTCGTCCCCCGCGGCTCGGGCGAGCGACCGCCCTGAACTGCCCTGCCTCACAGGCGACCCGGACGAGCGCCCCCGCCTCACAGGCGACCCGGACGAGCGCCCCCCTCATATGCGGTCCGGGAGAGCGGCCCGCCTGGACTCCGGCTCGGGGCGGAGCGCGCCGGCGAGCGCGAGCGCGACGAGGACGCCCGCGCCGCCGGCCGCGACGATGGCCGGCCCAGGGCCGATCAGTTCGCCGAGCACCCCGACCAGCGCCGCGCCCACGGCCTGCCCCGTCATCAGCCCGGCCGACTGCAGCCCGAACGCCTGCCCGCGCACGTCCTCCGGCACCGCCTCTAGGAACCTCCGCTGCAGTCCCAGCTGGTATGCCAGCCCGACCGTGGCAAGCGCGGCCAGCGCACAGGCCCAGACCAGCCCCGGCGAGGCGAGGAAGGCCAGCCACGGCAGCCCGATCAGCACGGCCAGCGGCAGCGACAACCGCTCCCTCCTGGCGGGCGCCACGAACCTGCCGACCACGAACTGCCCCACCGCCATGCCGACGGCAGCCATCGCGAGCACCGCGCCGGCCCGCCCCTGCCCGCCGAGGTAGGGCACGATCATCGCCTCCGCCCCGGCCAGGCACACGGTCGGCAGCCAGCAGGCCAGCAGCAGCGCGCGGACGCGCCGGTCGGCCAGCAGCAGCCGGTTGACCCGCAGCGTGGTGCGGACCGCGCCGTGCTCGCCCGTACCCCTGGCGGGCCGGTACGGCAGGCCGCACCTGAGCACCACGGCGGCCACGGCGGACAGGGTGGCGGTCACGGCGAGCGCGCCGTGCGGCCCGATCAGGGTGAGGATGGCGCCACCGGCGGCCAGCCCCGCGACCTGGGCGCCGGCCGAGGTGACGCCCAGCAGCGAACGGCCCAGCACGAAGGCGTCGCCGGGCAGCACCTCGGGCAGCAGCGCGCTGTGCGCGGCCCCGAACACCGGCGAGAAGAGCCCGGTCACCAGCACCAGCGCGAGCATCGCGGGCACCGGCAGCCCCGCGTAGGCGAGCAGCAGGCAGACGACCACCCGGACCAGCTCACCGGCGATCATCAGCGCGCGCGGCGGCAGCCGGTCGGCCAGAGACAGCAGGAAGATCCCGCCGAAGATGTAGGGCAGCCAGCCCGCCATGTACGCGGCGGCCGACAGCCCCGGCGAGCCGGTCTGGGCGTACACCAGCACCGACAGGGCCAGCATCTTGATCGAGTCGCCGGACACCAGCAGCGCGAAGCCGCCGAACAGCACCCGGAACTCGCGGACCGCGAACACCTCACGGAAGGTGGCTCCGCGTTCGGTCACGTCTCACGCTCCTCAGGTCGGCGGCCCCGGGAGGTGAGGGGCCGCCGGGCACGATGCTGGCGGTACGACCTCGGATGCGGCGACTGTTTCGGATATAACCGAAAGATGTTCAGGATCGAGGTCACTCCGCAGGACGTGGCGGCCAGCCGGTTCGCGATCTCGCCGCTGATCGAGACCATGCACGCGCAGTGGGTCCTGTCGGGCAGGACCGAGGCGGGGATGCACCGGCACTGGGTGGCGCGGTGGCGCGAGCCGTACCAGGAGCTCGAACGGCGGCATCCGGCGCTGCGGGCCGCGACGGCGATCACCGGGAACAGGGGGCACGCGAACGTCGACTTCGTCGCGCCGCCGCCCGCCGGGCTGAGCGTGCCGTTCGCGGCCGAGCTGGCCGCGATGCGCTCGACCCCGGTCGGCCTGGCGCACGCGGAGATCGGCGCGGTGCTGGCGGCGCGGCCCCCGGTGGCCGCGTGGGCCCGCGAGCTGCTGCTCGGCCCCGACGTGGTGCGGCTGCTGGCCGACGCCTACAAGGAGCTCTGGACGGAGATCGTCTCGGTGGCCTGGCCGCGGTTCCACGCGGTGCTGGAGAGGGACGTGATCCAGCGGGCGGGGCGGCTGGCCGCCTACGGCTGGGCCGCCGCGCTCGACGACCTGAGCTCGCAGGTCAGGTGGGACGGTGACGGGTTCATCGGGATCCGGATGGGCAGGCGCGACGAGCGGCACCGGCTCGGCGGCAAGGGGCTGTTGTTCCTGCCGTCGGTGTTCGCGGGCAGCGTCGGCGCCTATCTGGAGGAGGCCTGGCCGTACGCGCTGGTCTATCCGGCGCGCGGCACCGCCATGGTGCCGCCCGCGCCGGCGCCCGGCCTGGCGCTGCTGATGGGCCGCACCCGGGCGCGCGTCCTCGCCGAGCTCGCCGTGCCGGCCACGACGACGCATCTCGCCGCCCTGCTCGGCCAGGGTCTCGGCACGACCGGCGGCCATCTGGCCGCCCTGCGCGGCGCCGGTCTCGTCACCCGGGCACGCACCGGGCGCAGCGTTCTCTACTCCCGCTCGCCGCTCGGCGACGCCCTGGTGGCGGGTTCGCTGCCATAGTGCCTCCGGACGTGTCGTGGGCACGCGGGGATCGCTAGCCTTTGCCTCGGAGAGCACGAAGGTATAGTCGTTGCGCATCCGTTCAGCAACAATGTTCAAGCCCTAGGGAGCGCGCGCATGAATGCCGCCGACGTCGGACCGGAGGCGCCAGCCCGGTTCCCTCAGGAGCTGATGTACGCGGCCGCCTCGCAGTACTACCTGGAGGACGCGACGCAGGCCGACATCGCCAAGCGGCTCGGCGTCAGCAGGGCGACCGTGAGCCGGCTGCTGACCGAGGCGCGCAAGCACGGCCTGGTCGAGATCAGGGTGCACCGGCCGTCCGCGCTGGAGGAGGGCCCGCTGGCCGCCGAGGTCGCCGCCGCCCTGCGCCTGGAGCGGGTCTACCTGGTGCCCAAGGTCAGCGGCCCGGCGCTCGGCCCGTGGCTGGCCCCGGGGCTGGCCAGGGCGCTCGCCGGGGTGGGGCTGACCTCGGGCGACGTGGTCCTGGTCTCCTCCGGCAGCACGATCTACGAGTGCGCGCGCGAGGGGCTCGGCCAGTTCCCCGGCGTCACGATCGCGCCGGCCGTGGGCGGCCAGGAGGATCCGCAGCCGTGGTTCCAGACCAACGAGACCACGCGCCTGCTGGCCGAGCGGGTCGGTGGCGTGCCGAGCTACCTCTACGCGCCCGCGCTGCCGGGGCCGGAGCTGTTCTACTCGCTGCAGCACGAGCCGTCGGTGCGCCGGGTGATGGACCTGTGGGGCCGGGCCAAGTGTGCGATCGTGGGCGTCGGCTCACCGCCGGTGATGCGCCAGGTCGTGCCCGCCTTCGTGCCCCGCTACGCCGACAGCCTGCGCCAGGCGGTGGGCGACGTGTGCTCGCGCTTCTACGACCGCGACGGCGAGCCCGTCGGCTATCCGGGCAGTGAGCGGCTGGTGGCGACGGCGCTGGAGGATCTGCGCCGCATTCCCTACTCCATCGCGGTCGCGGTGGGCCCGGAGAAGGTCGGCTCGATCGTCGCCGGGGCGCGGGGCGGCTATTTCAACCGCCTCGTCACCGACGCGCTGACCGCCGAGGGTCTGCTCACCGCCGTCCGCTGAGTACCCTCAAATGATTAACAGCAGGTCACAGGGGTAAAAACTCCCTGAACACTTTTGCTGGACAAAAGTTCTGGGTGCGCGCTAGCGTGAGTCGCACCGCAGCGCGTTGCCGTGTGTGAGCGGCCCTGTGCCCTGCGGCACTCGGGGGAACGCGACGCAACCAGCTCCGCGAGGACGTAGCAAGTGAGGAAAGAACCCTTGAACAGAACTCAGATGCGCACCACGGCGCTCGCCGCCGTGGCGGTCATCGCGGGCGCGGCTCTGACCGCCTGCGGCTCCGACAGCGGCACCACGGAGGCCGGTTCCGGCGGCGGCGGCACCGACGCCAAGGTGGCCTTCCTCATGCCCGACCTCGCGTCGACCAGGTACGAGCTCCAGGACAAGCCGCTGTTCGAGGCCAAGATGAAGGAGCTCTGCTCCGGCTGCTCGGTCATCTACCAGAACGCCGACTCCGACGCCGCCAAGCAGCAGCAGCAGGCCAACTCGGCGCTCGCGCAGGGCGTCAAGGCCATCGTGCTCGACCCGGTCGACTCGGCCGCCGCGGCCACCATCGTCAAGACGGCGCAGGCGCAGAACGTGCCGGTCATCGCCTACGACCGGCCGATCCCGGCGACGCCCGCCGACTACTACATCTCCTTCGACAACGAGAAGATCGGCTCCATGATCGGCCAGTCGCTGGTCGACCACCTCAAGGCCGAGAAGATCGAGGGCGGCCTGCTCCAGGTCAACGGCTCCCCCACGGACGCCGCGGCCGGCCTGATCAAGAAGGGCATCCACACCGCGATCGACCCGAGCGGCCACAAGCTGCTCGCCGAGTACGACACCCCCGACTGGCAGCCCGAGAAGGCGCAGACCTGGGTCAGCGGCCAGATCACCCAGTTCGGCGACAAGATCGTCGGCGTGGTGGCGGCCAACGACGGCACCGCCGGCGGCACCATCGCGGCGTTCAAGGCCGCGGGTGGCAAGGTGCCGCCGGTCACGGGCAACGACGCCGAGACGGCCGCCGCCCAGCGCATCATCTCGGGCGACCAGTACAACACGATCTCCAAGCCGATCAAGATCGTGGCCGAGGCCGCGGCCACCGTCGCCTGGGACTTCGTCCAGGGCAACAAGCCCGAGGGCAAGACCACGCTCTACGACACGCCGTCGGAGCTGTTCGTTCCCACGGTCGTGACCAAGGAGAACATCAAGGAGGTCCTGTTCGACAGCGGGATCATGAAGGCCTCCGAGGTCTGCACCGGCGCCTACGCCGAGGGTTGCGCCGAACTCGACATCAAGTAGATCTCCAGGAGTCCCCTTGTCGTCCAACCAGCAATCAGACAACGTCCTGTCCCTGCGCGGGATCAGCAAGACCTTCGGCGCGGTCGCCGCGCTGACCGACATCGACCTCGATGTGGCCGCGGGACAGGTCGTGGCCATCGTCGGAGACAACGGCGCGGGCAAGTCGACGCTGGTCAAGATCCTCTCGGGCGTGCACCCGCCGGACTCGGGAAAGATCGTCTTCGACTCGAAGACGGTCGAGATCCCGACTCCGGCGGCGGCCCACAGGCTCGGCATCGCCACGGTCTTCCAGGACCTCGCGCTGTGCGAGAACCTGAACGTGATCCAGAACCTCTTCCTGGGGCAGGAGCTGCGGCCGCTGCGGCTCAACGACGTGGCGATGGAGACCCGCTCCTGGGATCTGCTCCGCCAGCTCTCGGCCAAGATCCCCAGCGTGCGGGTGCCGGTGGCCTCGCTCTCCGGCGGACAGCGGCAGACCGTCGCGATCGCCCGGTCGCTGCTCGGCGACCCCAAGGTCATCATCCTCGACGAGCCGACCGCCGCCCTGGGCGTCGCCCAGACGGCCGAGGTGCTCAACCTGGTCGAACGGCTCCGCGAGCGCGGCCTCGGCGTCATCATGATCAGCCACAACATGGCCGACGTGAAGGCCGTGGCCGACACCGTGGCCGTCCTCAGGCTCGGCCGCAACAACGGAGTCTTCGACGTGAACGACGTCTCCCCCGAGGACATCATCGCCGCCATCACCGGAGCCACCGACAACGCGGTCTCCCAGCGGCAGGCGCGCAGGAAGGAAGGGCTCTCCTCGTGAGCACCACGGTCAAAAGCACGGCCACCGACCGCCAGGACGAGCGGCTGCGGTCACAGGAGGGGCTGCGCGGCGCGATCTCCGACGTGGTCGAGCGAGCCCGGGGCGGCGACCTCGGGGTGATCCCGGTCGTGGTCGGCCTCATCGTGATCTGGAGCGTGCTGCAGATCCTCAACCCCGTCTTCCTGTCCAGCGCCAACCTGGTGAACCTCACCTTGGAGTCGGCGGCCGTCGGCGTCATCGCGCTCGGCATCGTGTGCGTGCTGCTCGTCGGCGAGATCGACCTGTCGGTCGGCTCGGTCAGCGGGCTGTCGAGCGCCGTGCTGGCCGTCCTCTTCGTCAGCCAGGGCCTGCCGATCTGGGTGGCGATCCTGGCCTCGGTGCTCATGGGCGCGGTCGTCGGCTGGGTCTACGCGCAGCTGTACAACCGGTTCGGGGTGCCCAGCTTCGTCATCAGCATGGCCGGCCTGCTCGCCTTCCTGGGCCTGCAGCTCTACGTGCTCGGCAGCAAGGGCTCGATCAACCTGCCGTTCGACTCCGGGCTGGTGAACTTCGCCCAGCTGGCCTTCGTGCCCGACTGGCTCTCCTACACCTTCGCGGTGGTGGCGGCGGTCTGGCTGTTCGTCAGCGGCTACCTGCACGCGAGCGAGCGCCGCAGGGCGGGGCTGTCGTCCAAGACGACGTCCATGCTGGCCATCAGGAGCGCGGCGCTGCTGGTGGTGCTCGCCTTCGTGGTCTGGTACCTCGGTCAGACGCGCGGCATCGGCTGGATGTTCATGCTCTTCGTCGGGATGGTGCTGGTCATGCACTACCTGCTGTCCCGTACGAAGTGGGGCAGGTCCGTCTACGCCGTCGGCGGCAACGTGGAGGCGGCCCGGCGGGCCGGCATCAACGTCAAGGCCGTCTACACCTCAGTGTTCGTGCTCTGCTCGTCCTTCGCCGCGGTGGGCGGCATCCTGGCCGCCGCCCGGCTGGCCGCGGCCAACCAGAGCAGCGGCGGGGGCGACATCAACCTCAACGCCATCGCGGCGGCCGTGATCGGCGGGACCAGCCTGTTCGGCGGTCGCGGCTCGGCGTTCGGGGCGCTGCTCGGCATCATCGTCATCCAGTCGATCTCCAGCGGCCTGACCCTGCTGAACCTCGACTCCTCCATCCGGTTCGTGGTCACCGGCGCCGTCCTGCTGCTGGCCGTGGTCGTCGACTCGATCGCCCGCAAGTCTCGGACCTCACACGGAAGAGCCTGATGGCGGCGATCTGCGTCGATGCCGGCACCACGGTCGTCAAGGCGGTCGGCTACGACGAGGCGGGCGCGGAGGTCGCGGTCGCCCGGCACCAGACCGGCGTGTCCCGTCCCGCGCCCGGCTGGGCCGAGCAGGACATGACCACGGTCTGGGACGCGGTCGCGCGCACCGTGCGCGACGTCGCCGCCCGGACCGAGGGCCCGATCGACTTCCTCGCCGTCACCGCGCAGGGCGACGGGGTCTGGCTGGTCGACCCCGCCGGCGAGCCCACCGGCAACGCGATCCTGTGGAACGACGGCCGGGCCGCCGCCACGGTCGACGCCTGGGCCCGCTCCGGGGTCGCCGAACGCGCCTTCCGCCTCAACGGCAACGTCAGCGCGTCGGGCCTGCCGCACGCGATCCTGAGCTGGCTGCGCGAGCACGACCCCGACCGGCTCGACCGCTCGGCCGCCGGCCTCACCTGCGGCGGCTGGATCTTCTCCCGGCTGACCGGTGAGATCGCCACCGACGAGTCCGACGCGTCGGCCCCGTTCATGGACCTGCGCACCCGCGCCTACTCCCCCGAGCTGATGGCCATGTACGGCCTGGAGTGGGCCGAGCGGCTGCTGCCCGAGCCGCGTGACGACACGCGCCGGGTCGCCGCCCTCACCACCGGCGCCGCCGAGTCGCTCGGCCTGCCCGCCGGGACACCGGTCGTGATGGCGCCCTACGACATCGCCTCGACCGCGATCGGCGCCGGAGCCGTACGGCCCGGCCAGGCGTGCGGCATCCTCGGCACCACGCTGTGCACCGAGACCGTCGCCGACCCGCCCGACCTGGACGGCGAGCCGGTCGGCGTCACGCTCGCGATACCGGGCGGCTACCTGCGGGCCTTCCCCACCTTCTCCGGGGGCGAGGTCATCCAGTGGGCCTGCCGGCTGCTCGGCCTGCCCGCCCCGGCCGAGCTGGGCGAGCTGGCCGCGCAGAGCCCGCCGGGCGCCCGCGGCCTGGCCTTCCTGCCCTACCTCTCGCCGGCCGGTGAGCGGGTGCCGTTCTCCGACCCGCTCGCCCGGGGCTCCTTCCTGGGCCTGTCGTTCGAACACGGCCGCGAGCACATCGCCCGCGCCGTGCTCGAAGGGCTCAGCCTCGTCGTCCAGGACTGCCTGGCCGTCTCCGGGGTCGCGGCCCAGGAGCTGCGCGTGTGCGGCGGCGGGTCGGCCAACGCCCTGTGGGTGCGCATGATCTCCGACATCACCGGCCTGCCCGTCCACCGGTCGAGCGACGCCGAGGTCGGCGCGCGGGGCGCCTTCATCGTCGGGCTGGTCGCCACAGGCGCCGCCCCCGGTGTCGAGGTGGCCGCCGACCGGTTCGTCCGGCTGCGCGACGTCGTACATCCGGAACCCGGCCCGTACGACACCGCCTACCAGGACTTCCTTGCCCTGCGCGCGAACAGCGCCCGATCCTGGCCGCTGCTCGCCGAGACACGCGACCGGACTCGGGGCCGTACATGAGCGTGTGGATCGGCATCGACCTCGGCACGCAGAGCGTGCGCGCGATGGCCGTGGACGGGACCGGGCAGGTGCTCGGCGCGGCGAGCCGGCCGCTGACCAGCCACCGCGACGGACCGAGACACGAGCAGGACCCCGAGCAGTGGTGGCGTGAGCTGGCCGCCGCCACCCGCGAGGCGCTGCGCGACGTGCCGCCCGGCCGGATCGAGGGCGTGGCCGTCGACGCCACCTCTGGAACGGTCCTGCTCACCGACCGCGACGGCGAGCCGCTGACACCCGGCCTGATGTACGACGACCGGCGGGCCACCGGCGAGGTCGAGCGGGTCAACGCGGTGGGCGCGCCGGTGTGGGAGCGGCTCGGCTACCTGCGCATGCAGCCCAACTGGGCGCTGCCCAAGCTGCTCTGGCTGCTGCCGGACGCCCCCGCGGGGGCGCGGGCGGCCCACCAGAGCGACTTCGTCAACCGCCGCCTGACCGGCCACGACGTCGCGACCGACCTGAGCAACGCGCTCAAGACGGGCGTGCACCTGATCGACGAGGACTGGCCCCGCGAGGTGTTCGACGCGCTCGGCGTGCCCGCCTCGATGCTGCCCCAGGTCGTACGGCCCGGCAGCCGGCTGGGCACGGTGTGCGCCGAGGCCGCCGAGGCCACCGGCCTGCCCGCGGGCACCCCGGTGATCGCCGGCGCCACCGACGGCTGCGCCGCCCAACTGGGCGCGGGCGCTCTCACGACGGGCAGCTGGAACTCCGTGATGGGCACCACGCTCGTGCTCAAGGGCGTCACCCGCGAGCTCATCCACGACCCGCTGGGCGTCGTCTACTCGCACCGCGCCCCCGACGGCTCCTGGCTGCCGGGCGGCGCGTCCAGCACCGGCGCGGGCGTGCTGGCCCGCGACCTCGCCGGCCGCGACCTCGACGCGCTCAGCCGCGAGGCCGCCGCCCGTTCCTGGGCCGACCCCGCCACCATCTATCCGCTGGTCTCGCGGGGCGAGCGGTTCCCGTTCGACGCTCCAGCAGCGGAGGGCTTCACGCTCGGCCACGTCTCGGACGACGTCGAGCGCTACGCCGCCATCCTGCGCGGGGCGGCGTACATCGAGCGGCTCTGCTTCGACTACCTCGACCTGCTCGGCGCGCCGGTGGACGGCGAGATCATCCTGACCGGCGGGGCGACCCGCAGCGCGTACTGGAACCGGCTGCGCGCCGACGTGCTCGGGCGGCCGGTGACGCTGCGCGAGAACGCCGAGCCCGCGCTCGGCATGGCCGTGCTCGCCGCCGGGCCGGAGGCGTCGGCGGGCATGATCCGCACCCGCGAGGTCGTCCAGCCGGACGGCACCGACCTGCGCGAGCACTACCTGCGCTTCGTCGACGAACTGGAAGGCCGCGGCTGGCTCCCCTCGCCGGCCGCCGCCCACGCCCGCGAGAGGACCACCCGATGACCGACCTGGTGCTGGTGCGCCACGGCGAGACCGTCTGGCACGCCGAGAACCGCTACGCCGGGCTCAGCGACATCGAGCTGACCCCACGCGGCCACGACCAGGCCGCGCGCCTGGCCGGCTGGGCCGCCTCCGCGGGCCTGTCGGCCGTCTACTCCTCCACCCTCAGCCGGGCCCGGATCACCGCCTCGGCCAGCGCCCGCGCGGCGGGGGTCGAGCTCCAGGTGGACGCCCGCCTGGTCGAGCTCGACTTCGGCCAGGCCGACGGGCTGACCGCCGCCGAGATGCACGGGCGCTTCCCCGAGGCGCGGGCCGCGTTCGAGGCCGACCCGGCCGCGCACCCGCTGCCCGGCGGCGAGGACCCGCACCGGGCCGCCGACCGGTTCGTGGCCGCCCTGCGCGACATCCATGCCGCCCACCCGGACGGCCGGGTGCTGGTGGTCGCCCACACGACCGCCATCAGGCTCGCCCTGTGCGGGCTCATCGGGGTGCCGCTCGGCTCGTACCGGCGGCTCTTCCCGCGCCTGGACAACTGCGCCGTCACCGAGCTCCGCGTGCGGGCCGGGCAGGTCGCGATCCTGCAGTTCAACTCTCCGATTGGAGTCATGCGTTGACACTTCGAGTCCTTGCGGCCGGTGACCACTTCGTCCAGAACCGCCTGTTCGCAGACGCGCTCCGGCGCGAGGTTCCCGGCGAGGTCGAGATCCGCGAGCTCACGCTGCCGTGGCCGGTGGTGCCGTTCGGCCGGGTGGGCGAGGTCGACGAGGCGTCCGACGTGGAGGACGAGCTGATCGAGGCGCTGCGGGGCGTCGAGGTGTGCGTCACGCAGATGGCTCCCCTGACGCGCCGCGTCCTTTCCGCCAGCCCTGGCCTCAGGCTGTTCGGCGTCAGCCGTGGCGGCCCGGTCAACGCCAACCTGGCGGCGGCCACCGAGGCGGGCGTCGCCGTGACCTTCGCCCCCGGCCGCAACGCCGTCGCCACGGCCGAGCACACGCTGGCCATGCTGCTCGCCGCCACCCGCCGGATCCCGGCGACGCACGCCGACCTGGCCACGGGCGTGTGGCGGGGCGACTACTACCGCTACGAGATGGTCGGGCCCGAGCTCGACGGCAGCACGGTCGGCCTGGTCGGCTACGGCGCGATCGGCCGCCGGGTGTCCCGGATGCTGGAGGGCTTCGGCGCGCGGGTGCTGGTCCACGACCCGTACGTCGACCTGCCGGGCAAGGTGGGCCTCGACGAGCTGCTCACCCGCTCGCGCTTCGTCTCGCTGCACGCCCGGGCGACGCCCGAGACCACCGGCATGATCGGCGCCGCCGAGATCGCCCGGATGCCCGCCGGGTCCGTGCTGGTCAACTGCGCCAGGGGGGCGCTGCTCGACTACGACGCGATGTGCGACGCGCTGGAGTCCGGCCACCTGTTCGGCGCCGCCGTGGACGTCTTCCCCGAGGAGCCCATCCCCGACGGGTCGCGGCTGCTCACGACGCCCAACCTGGTGATGACCCCGCACCTGGCCGGGGCCAGCAAGGAGACGGCGATCAAGGCGGCGCGGATCGTCTCGGCGGACGTGGCCCGCTACGTGCGCGGCGAGCCGCTGGCCCACTGCGCCAACCCGGCCTTCGCCGCCTCCTGAGCCGCGGCTCGTCCCTCCGCTCAGCCCTTGAGGGCGCCCGCCATGAGGCCGCGCATGAAGAAGCGGCCCAGCAGGACGTAGATCAGCATCGTCGGAATCGAGGCCAGGATCGCCGCCGCCATCTGCTGGCTGTACGGGGTGGCCTGCGCGCCGGCGATGTTGTTGAGCATCACGGTGGCGGGCCAGCTCGTCGGCCCGGTGAGGAAGACGGCGAACAGGAAGTCGTTCCACAGCGAGGTGAACTGCCAGATGATCACTACGGCGATGGCGGGCGCCGACACCGGCAGCACCACCGACCAGTACGTCCGCAGCATCCCCGCGCCGTCGACCCGCGACGCCTCGATGAGCTCGTCGGGGATCGTGACGTAGTAGTTGCGGAAGATCAGCGTGCAGATCGGGATGCCGTAGACCACGTGCGCCAGCACCAGCCCCGGGATGCCGCCGTAGAAGACGCCCTGCAGCCCGGTCAGCTCGTTGAGCCCGACCAGCAGCTGCACCAGCGGGATCATCACGCCCTGGTAGGGGATGAACATGCCGAACAGGAAGAGCGTGAACAGCAGGTCGGCGCCCGGGAAGCGCCACTTGGACAGCACGTAGCCGTTCATCGAGCCCAGCACGCACGACAGCAGCGAGCCGGGCACCGCGAGCAGCACGCTGTTCCACAGCCCGGGCGCCAGCTTCTCCCACGCCACCCGCCACGCCTCGAGGGTCCAGGTCTGCGGCAGGTTCCAGGCCTGTCCGGGGTCGGCCTCGGTGAGCGGCTTGAAGCTGGTGACCAGCAGGACGTAGATCGGGATCAGGAAGATCACCACGAAGGCGATCAGCACCGCGAGCCGCAGCCCGGTGAACACCCGCCTTCGCCCGGCCACCGCCGTCATGTGCGCCTCTCCTTGCGTACGGACCAGACGAGGTAGGGGATGACGAAGATCGCGACGCTCAGCACGATGTACGAGGCGATGGTGGCGCCCTTGGCCGGATCGTGGGAGTCGAAGACCGCGACCCACATGAACACCGCCGGCACGTCGGTGATGATCTGCTTGCCCGACACCGCCACGATCAGGTCGAACACCTTCAGCGAGATGTGCCCGAGAATGATCAGCGCCGAGAGCGTCACCGGGCGCAGCAGGGGCAGCACGACGTGCCGGTAGACGCCCCACTCGGTGCACCCGTCGACCCGGGCGGCCTCACGCAGCTCCTCGGGGACGCCCCGGAAGCCAGCCAAGAATAATGCCATGACATATCCGGACATCTGCCACACGGCCGGGAGCGCCATCGCGGCCATCCCCCAGTCCGGATCCCGGAACCACTGCCACTGCGGCAACCCGATCGCGTCGAACAGCCGGTTGAGCCCGACCGCCCGCTCGTCCATGCCGGAGTTCATCAGCCACCGCCACACGATGCCGGTGGCGACGAACGAGATGGCCATCGGGAACAGGTAGATCGCCCGGAACGTGCCCTCGCCCCTGATCCCCTTCTCCATCAGGAAGGCCAGCAGCCAGCCGAGCACCAGCGCGCCCAGCACGAACACGATCGTGAAGACGATCGCGTGGTTGACCGAGATGTGCCATCGGGGCTGGTCCCAGAGGCTGATGAAGTTGTCGAGCCCGACGAACTTCCCCTCGGTCACCTCGTCGTGCTTGTCGGTCATGGCCAGCCGGAAGTTCCAGCCCAGCATGCCGTACACGAACACCCCGATCGCCACGATCGACGGCGCGACCAGGAGCAGTCCCGGCAGCCAGGTGCGTGCCCGCCTCACAACCACTCCCTCCAAGGAGTACGGCAGGCGCCCGGGGATGGACGCCTGCCGGTACGTGGGTTACTGGGCGTTGGCCGTGGCCGCGTCGGCCAGGGCCTTCTGCAGGGCGGCGACGTCCTTCGTGCCGAGGAACAGGCCGACCGCCTCGTTGATCGAGGCCAGCCACGGCTGGTTCACCGAGACGCCGTGCTGGATCGAGCCGGCCAGCTTGTCGCCCGACCAGTCCTTCAGCGCGTCGGCCAGGTAGTCGGTGTAGAGCGCCTGGTCGGCGTCCTTGCGGGCCGGGATGGAGCCCTTCTTCGGGTTGAAGGCGTCCTGGCCCTCCTTGCTGGCCGCGACCTTGAGCCAGGCGAGGGCCCCGTCACGGTTCTTCGCGCCCTTGGGCAGGGTGAAGCTGTCGGACAGCCACAGGTAGGTGCCCTCGGTGCCGGGAGCGGGCGCCCAGTCGAAGTCGGTCTTCGACGTCTTGCCCAGGCCGCCCTCCGGCGGGTTGTGGAAGTAGCCGTAGGCCCAGTCGCCCATGATGTTGAACGCGGCCTCGCCGTCGGCCACCTGCTTGGCGGCGGGCTGCCAGTCGTCCTGCGGGTCGCCCGCGTACGACATGATCGTCTTGAAGCTCTCCAGCGCCTTGGTCACCTCGGCGCTGTTCCAGTCGGCGCCCGGCTTGAACAGCGCGTTGTAGGCGTCGGTGCCGAGCGAGCCGAGCAGGACGCTCTCCAGCAGGTGGGTGACGGTCCACTCGGAGCCGATGGAGAGCGGGATCTTGCCCTTGGCCTTGACCTTCTGCAGCGCGGCGGTGAACTCCTCGATCGTCTTGGGCGCTCCGGCGACCCCGGCCTCCTTGAGGACCCCGGGGTTGAACCACAGGACGTTGGAGCGGTGGATGTTCACCGGCACCGAGTAGATCTTGCCGTTGACGCTGATCTGGTCGATCAGCTGGGCCGGGAAGACGTCCTGGAGCTTGAGCTCGTCGTAGAGGGAGTTGAGCTCCTCCAGGTCGCCGGCCTTGATGTAGCCCTGCAATTCCGCGCCCGCGTGCCCCTGGAAGGTGTCGGGCGGGGTGTCGGCCTGGAGCTTCGACTGCAGCAGCGCCTTGGCCTTGTCACCCGAGCCGCCGGCCACCGCCGCGTCGAAGAACGTGAACGAGGGGTTCTGCTTCTCGAAAATCTGCTTCATCGCCTGCAGCCCGTCGGCCTCTCCCGGCCCGGTCCACCAGGAGAACACCTCGACCTGCTTCGCCGCGTCGCCACCGCCCGTGGTCGGCTCTGCCGCCTGGTCGCCGCCACAGGCGGACAGGCTCAGCACGCTCGCCATGGTGATCGCGACGGCCGCCAGCCACCTTCGTCGCATCGCACTCCATCCCTTCGATACCCCGAGATGAGTTGACAACGAAGAGAGTTGACAACGTTGTCAGTAGGGCAATCAAGCCATTTCGCACTCACGGGCGTCAAGGTATGTGCGGTAACAGGTCCGCATACTCAACCGGCCCGGCACGGTCGCGCGGAAGTCGCGGAAAGCGCCGATGTATGTAGGGCGAGGCGCGCCCGCCGGGCGGAGGAGGGACCGCGTGACCTGGGAGGTGCGGGCTCGGACCCTGCGCGGTCCGAGCCCGCTGTCACGCGGCCGGAGCCCGGCCCCCACCCCTCCGAGGAGACCCGGCCTCACGGGAACGCGTGACGTCCGCGGCGGACCGGCCGCGACGCGTCGTGCGCGGGAAGCTCCAGGCAGGAGGAGCCAGATACGCGTCGCGCCGTGGCCGGCCACAGGCAGAAACGCTAGGCGCGCGGGCCGGGAACGCGCATGCGCCGAGATGGCCATTCGAGGATGTAGTCGCGCGCGGCCCCGATGTGTAGGACACGTCCGGATCAACGGCTCCCGCCCACCCCGCGCCGCGATTCGAGGGGGAAGTGCCGACCCGCCGGGCACAACCAACGGTATGGCCGACGAACCCCTCGAACTCGGCGAGATCTCCCTGTCCGAGTGGCACATCCACACCGACCAGATGGCCGAGGCGGGTTTCCTGACCATCGCCAGACGGCTGCCCTCCCTCGTCCGCCAGGCGATGGGCATGGCCTGGCGGGCCAGCCCGCGCGACACGGTGGCGACGGTCGTGCTGAGCCTGCTGGGCGGCGTCTTCACCGCGTTCGGGCTGCTCGCCACCACCGGCGTGCTGACCGCGCTCTTCGAGGAGGGGCCGACGCCCGAGCGGGTGCGAGCGGCGCTGCCCAGCCTGGTCATGGTGGGCGCGGCGGCGGCGCTGCGCACCGCGATGCAGGCGGGCGCCGGCTGGGCGCAACAGCGGCTCGAACCCCAGATCACCCGCCTGACCGAGGAGCGCCTCTACGGCCTGACCAGCCGGGTCGACCTGGTCGCCTACGACGACCCGGAGTTCCATGACGCGCTCCAGCGCGCCCGGATGCGCGGCGTGGCCACCGCCGACTCCGTGGTGGCGCTGGCCGTCGACGTGGTCACGGCCGCGATCGGCATCGCGGCGGTGGCCGGGGTGCTCGGCGTGCTGCACCCGGTGCTGCTGCCGCTGCTCCTGCTCGCCGTGCTGCCCGACGCGTGGGCCACGGTGCGCGCCGCCCGGATGCGCTACTCCACGCTCTACGCGCTCATCCCGGCTCACCGGCACAAGTGGATCATCGCGGAGTTACTCGCCAACCGCAGCCCGGCCGCCGAGGTCCGTTCGTTCACCATGCGCGGTTTCCTGCTGCGGTTGTACGACTCGGTGGCGCGGGCGGAACAGGAGGTGCTGCTCCGGCTGGCCAGGCGGCAGACGATCGCCAGGATCGTCGGCGAGGCGCTCGGCGGGCTCGGCAGCGCCCTCGTCTACGTGGCACTCGGCGTCCTGCTCGCGGTCGGCGCGATCCCGCTGGCCGTGGCCGGCACGGCCGTGCTCGCCATCAGGTCGGGCCAGTCCTCCCTGGCCAACCTCCTGTACGCCACCAACCGCCTCTACGAGGAGGGCCTCTACTTCACCGACTTCGTCGAGTTCTGCGATCAGGCCGAGGGCCGCCTGGCCGTGTCACGTCCCGGGCGGCCGCCGGCGCGCTTCGAGCGGATCAGCGTCGAGAACGCCGCCTTCACCTACCCCGGCTCCGAGACCCCCGCGCTGCGCGGCGTCTCGGTCGAGATCAAACGCGGTGAGGTCGTCGCGTTCGTCGGCGAGAACGGCTCGGGCAAGACCACCCTGGCCAAGATCCTGTCGGGCCTGTACGAGCCCGACACCGGCCGGGTCACCTGGGACGACGTCGACCTGCGCGAGGTCGATCCCGAAGCGATCCGCCGGCGCACCGGGGTCATCGCCCAGGATCACACGCGCTGGCCGCTCAACGCCCGCTACAACATCACGATGGGCACCGGCAAGGGCGAGGCCGCCCTGCACACGGCCGCCGCGGTGGCCGGGGCCGACGAGGTCATCGCCGAGCTCCCCCACGGCTACCGCACGCTGCTCGACCGGCGCTTCAAGGACGGGCACGAGCTGTCGGGCGGCCAGTGGCAGCGCATCGCCGTGGCTCGCGGCTTCCACCGGGAGGCCGACCTGCTCATCTGCGACGAGCCGACCGCCTCCCTCGACGCGCGGGCCGAGCACGCGCTGTTCGAGCGGATCCGCGGCCACTCCGACGGACGGACGGTGCTGCTGATCACCCACCGCCTGGCCAGCGTCCGCTACGCCGACCGCATCTACGTGCTCGACCACGGGCTCGTCACCGAGGAGGGCGACCACGAGACGCTCATGGCGCTCGGCGGCCTCTACACCGAGCTCTACACCCTGCAGGCCTCGGCCTACCGCTGACCGCCCGATGTGGAGGTGGAATCGGGAGTGGGAGCCAGTCGCACGCCGCCCGGCTCGGTCTTCTCGTCGGGGAAGACCCACTTCCGCAGCGCCCAGAAGCGGAAGACCATGGCGATCAGCGTGCCGATGATCTGCGCGCTCATGAAGTCGGCGATCTCCTGGGTCAGCAGGCTCACCTCCGGGGTCTCCAGACGGAACATGTACCGGGAGATCCATAGCGGCGCGGAGCTGAGCACCAGACCGACGCCACTGACCAGGAAGAACAGCGCCGCCTCGTGACGGCGCTCACGGCCGCCCCTGGTCCGGAACGACCATTCGCGATTCAGCACGTAGGACACGATCGTCGCCACGAGCACCGCGATGATCTTCGCGGTCACCGGCTTCGGTTCCAAAAAGGTCAGCTTCAGACCATAGAACACCGTGTTGTCCACTAAGAACGCCGCTCCACCCACCACCGCGAACTTCAGCGGTTCGCGGTGCTTCAGCGCACGTGCGCGCAGTGGTTCCGGCAATCTCGCGACTACTGCGTTGGCTATTCGGAGCACCCCCGATCTTCTCACCAGTCGAACAGCGCCGGGTTCCGCGGTTCCGTGGCAATTCCGGCCGGTCATGGGCGCAGTCCGAGCCAACTCAGGTGACCATGAGCGCTGACGGGAGGTTCAGGGCCTCCAGGAACGCGGCGGCGGCCGGTGCGGGGCGCTGGCGGCTCCAGATCAGGTGCTCCACCCGGGTGGGTGGATCACGGAGCTCGACGACGCGCACATCACGGAGTTCGGGGGCGAAGGCGGCGGGCATCATGCCGATCCCCAGACCCAGCCGGACCAGCCGCGCCAGGAGATCCGCGTTCGTGATCTCGAAGGCGACCTCACGGCTGACGCCGGCAGCGGCGAACGCCTCGTCCGACTGAGCGCGCGCGGCCGTGCCGGCGGGAAAGTCCACGAACACCTCGCTCGACAGCCGGCGCAGATCCACGTCGGCCATGTCGGCCAGCGGGTGGCCGGGCGCCACCACCGCGACCAGCTCACCCCGCGCCAGGGCGCGCCCCCGGACCTCCTTCGGTTGTACGTCCGGCGGCAGCCCGAGGAACGCGATGTCCAGCGTGCCCTGCCGTACCTGTTCGGCCAACTCGTCGCTCGCCCCCACGCGCAGCGTGATCCGCACCTGCGGATGGCGCACGTGAAAGCTCTTCAGCGCGCTCGGCAGGTCGACCGCCGTGACGGTCGGGATGGTGCCGATGGCGAGCTGGCCGCGAAGCTCCCCGGAGGCCGCCGCCACCTCAGCGCGCGCCCGTTCGGCGGCGTCGAGAGCCTGCCGGGCAGCGGGCAGGAACGCTTCGCCGGCGGGGGTCAGTCTGACCCGGCGGCTGGTGCGCTCGAAGAGCCGGGCGCCCAGTTCGCGTTCCAACCGGGCGATCTGGTGGCTCAGTGCGGATTGGACGACTCGGCAACGTTCGGCGGCACGGGTGAAGTTCGCCGTCTCCGCCACGGCGACCACATAGCGCATCTGCTGGAGTTCCACGAATCCATCATGAATCACGATCGTTAGCGTGAAAAACATGCATTGGACTCATTGATTCTCAGTGCCCAAGGCTGGGGACATGACGAACGCAGCCGGATCAGGCACTCCACGCGTTACGACGCACCACGAGGCCACCGAGGTGCCAGACGGTCCCGCGCCGCTGAGCCGCGGGCTGCTGCTCCTGATGTCCGCGGCGACGGGGCTCTCGGTGGCCAACAACTACTTCGCCCAGCCACTGCTGGACCTGCTCGGCCGGGAACTCCGGCTCAGCACCACGATGGCCGGAATGATCGTGACGGCCGCGCAGGTCGGCTACGGACTGGGGCTGATCCTGCTCGTGCCGCTCGGCGACCTGGTGGAACGCCGCAGGCTCGCTGTCATGCTGTACGCGGCCACCGCGGTGTTCCTGCTGGTCTCGGCGACCGCGCCCAACGGAGCACTGCTGCTGGCCGGAACCGTGCTCACCGCATTGACCTCGGTGGCGGCCCAGGTCGTGGTGCCGTACGCCGCCACGCTCGCGGCACCGGCGCAGCGCGGCCGAGTGATCGGCACCGTGATGAGCGGGCTGATGCTGGGCGCGTTGTTGTCCCGTACGGTCGCGGGAGGGCTCGCCGAACTCGGCGGCTGGCGGACGGTCTACTGGGTGAGCGCGATCCTCATCGCCGGGGTGACAGTGCTGCTGTGGCGCTTCCTACCGCCCCTGCACACCCCAATCGGGCTGTCGTACCCGGCGCTGTTGCGCTCGACGATCGCGCTGTTCCGCCACGAGCCCGTGTTGCGGTGGCGGGCCGGCATCGCCGCCCTCTCGCTCGCCTCGTTCAACGTGCTGTGGACGGCCGTGACCTTCCTGCTCGCCGGCCCGGCGTACGGCTGGTCCGAGGGGGGCATCGGACTGCTCGGACTGGTGGGCGCGGTGGGCACGGTGGCAACGACGGTGGCCGGCCGGCTGGCCGACCGTGGCTACACGCAATGGGTCACGGGGATCGGCAGCGCCACGCTCGCCGCCGCCTGGCTGCTGATCGGCATGGGCGAGAGCTCCCTCTGGTGGCTCCTCGGCGGGGTGATCGTGCTGAACCTGGCACACCAGGCGGTGCTCAACAGCAACCAGCACGTCATCTACGCGCTGAGCCCGGAGATCCGCAACCGGCTCAACTCCGCGTTGATGACGGCCTTCTTCGCCGGCGGCGCCGCAGGCTCGGCGCTGGCCGCGGTGGCGTGGGTGCGTGGCGGCTGGACGGCGGTGAGCGTCCTGGGAGGCGTGCTGGCCTGCGGGATGTTCGTGCTGTGGGTGCTGGAACGGCGAAATGTCCGAGAGAGGCGTCATCCGGCCGGCTCCACGTGACCTGTCCGCTGCCGCCAATGTCACCGTCACACCATGGAAGGGATCCAGCAGTGTCGAACAAGAAAACCGTCCTGGTCACAGGCGCGACCGGTGGCCAGGGCGGCGCCGTCGCCCGCAGGCTGCTCGACGACGGCTGGGCGGTGCGCGCCCTCGTCCGCGGCCCGGACAAGCAGAAAGCCAGGGAGCTCAAGGCGCTCGGCGCGGAGCTGGTCACCGGCGATCTCGACGACCCGGAGTCGCTGCGCGCGGCGGCGCAGGGCGCGCACGGCGTCTTCAGCGTGCAGCCCGCCGACGTGGCCGACCCACACCCCGCGGTCGAGGTGCGGCAGGGCAGGAACGTCGCCGACGCGGCCCAAGCCGCGGGCGTCGCGCACCTCGTCTACAGCTCCGTTGGCGCCGCCGGGCGCGAGTCCGGCGTCGCCCACTTCGAGACCAAGACGGAGATCGAGGCGCACATCGATGCCATCGGCGTGCCCGCGACCGTGCTGCGGCCGGCTTTCTTCATGGAGAACTGGCCGTCCATGGTGCCGCAGGCGGAGAACGGCGAGCGGGTTGGTTCGATCGCGCTGGACGCGGACACCTCGCTGCAGATGATCGCGCTGGTCGACATCGGCCGGATCGCGGCGGACGCGTTCGACAAGTCGGCCGAGTTCATCGGCAAGAAGATCGAGATCGCCGGCGACGAGCTGACCGTGCGGCAGATCGGCGAGGTGTTCACCAGGGTCGATGGCATTCCGACTCGCTTCGAGCGGCAGCCGATCGAGGAACTGCGGGCCGGGGCAGAGGAGGTGGCGAACATGTTCGACTGGTTCAACGAGAAGGGGTACCAGGCCGATATCGCCGCGCTCCGCGAGCGGTACCCGGAGTTGCTGACCCTGGAGGCGTGGCTGAGCAGGAACCGGTAGGAGATCGGCCCCGCACGCGCGATCCGTCAGGACAGGGCAGCCTGGAGGATGGCGCGGGCGATCGCGGCGGCGGACGGGTCGCCGGGAGGCGCCTGTTCGAGGACGACGCCCACGGCCACCTCGGGCACGTCCGCGGGGGCGAAGGCGGTGATGACGGCCTGGTCCCGGAGCGACCCGGCGGCGGCCGGCTCGACGCCGGGAAGGGCCGCCGGCGCGCTCCCGGCGGCCACCTCGACTCCGGGGATGGCGATCGCCTCGCCGGCGCCTCCCGGCCGGGTGACGGCGGCCATCATCGCCGCCAGCTGCCGGGCGTCGGGCGCGGCCAGCGTGACGCGGTAGGGCGAGGCGTCGGCGCGGTTGATGATCGAGCCGTCCGGCAGACGTACGTCCTGCACCAGGTACGGGCGCATCAGGACCCCGTCGTTGGCCACGGCGGCCGACAGCATGGCGACCATCAGCGGCGTGGCCCGGACGAGGTGCCGGCCGGTGGCCGTCAGCGCGGTCCCGGCCCGGTCCAGGCCGGCGGGGAAGGTGCTGGGCACGGCGCGCAGGGGGACGGCGAGGTCATCGGCGCCGAAGCCGAACGCCTCCGCCTGGGCGCGCAGAACGTCCTGGCCGAGGTGGAGGCCGAGCCCGGCGAACGCGGTGTCGCACGATCCGCGGAAGGCGCGGCTGAGCGCGACCGTGCCGTCGCCACAGGGCCGGCCGCCGGGGTTGGACAGGTGGCGCGAGCCGCCGGGGAGCGGCAGGCGGCCGGGGGCGACGACGCGGGACACGGGCGTGTACTCGCCGGAGGCGAGCGCGGCGGCCGCGGTGACCACGGTGAAGGCCGAGCCCGGCGGGTAGCTCCGCTCCAGGGCCCGGTTGAGCAGCGGCCGGCTCGGGTCGTGGCTCAACCGCTGGTCCACCCTGACCAGCCGGTCCGCGTTGAGCGTGGAGTAGGCGCCGGGGTCGTACGACGGGTAGCTGGCCAGGGCCAGGATCGCGCCGGTCGCCGGGTCGACGGCCACCGCCGCGCCGGGCCGGCCCGTCGACCTGAGGCCCTGGTAGGCGGCCCATTGGACGCGTTCCCTGATCGTGAGCCTGACGTCGGCCCCGCCCGCGTCGCCGTCGTTGATCAGCCTGCGCATCCGCACCTTCGGGTCGTCCCCGGACAGCACGCCGTTCTCGGCCTGCTCGACGCCGGTGGCCTGGTGCAGGGCGATGTGGCCGGTGACGGGGGCGTACATCTCGCCGTTGGTGTAGACGCGCCGGTACTCGTACGGGCCGCGCCTGCTCGGCCGGCTCCTGACGATGGTCCGGCCGTCGTAGGTGAGGATGTCGCCGCGCGGGTGCGCGAACCTGGCGAGGAGCGCCCGTTGGTCACGCGGGTCGGCGCCGAAGCGGCGCACGCCGAGCGTCTGCAGATAGGTGATGTTCGCCAGCAGGGAGAACAGCAGCGCTCCACAGACCAGGGCGACCCGTCTCAGCGGGATGTTCATCCGTCTCGCCCTCGGCCCGGCCATGGATCACGTCTAACAGGCGGCCCGCCAAGCCAGGGCTACAGGAGGCTCCGGTAGTAGGAGATCTTGTTGTGGAGGTAGCGCTGCCGCTCGGTGAGGCTGGCGATCTGGGGATCAGCCCACGTCACCGAACAGGTCCTGGACAGCCTGAGCGGTGGCCGCGCCGGTGAGCCAGGTCTCGAGCTGAGCGAGATCCGTGCAGGACAGGATCCGGGCACGTGTCTCCTCAGTGACGTGAAAGCCCCGCGCATTCAGCACGAGCAGCACCGACCGGGCCGCCTCCTCGGCCTTCCCTTCGACTTTTCCTTCGACCTTCCCCTTGGCTTTGACTTCGGCTATGCCCTCTTGGAGACCGCGACCGTAGTGCTCGCGGGCCCAGGGTGTGTAAACCGGCCAGTCGGTGGACGTCATGATCTCCTCCATGAAAACAGGTGCACGGCCTCCGGCTTCAGAGGACGCTCTGATAGTAGGAGATCTTGTTCCTGATGTAGCGCTTGCGTTCCACGAGGTTCTCGATCTGGGCCTCGACGCGGTGATCGTGCTCTTCGAGGAGCTTGATGCGATCCGGGATGGTGTGGTCGCCGGCACGGGTCAGCTCGGCGAAGCGGAGCATCTCGGCGATCGGCATGCCGGTGTCGCGCAGGCACCGGATCGTCCCGAGCCAGCCCACGTCCTCCTCGCTGAACCGGCGCTGCCCGGCAGCGTTGCGGCCCACGGGCTCCAGCAGGCCGATCTTCTCGTAGTAGCGCAGGGTGTCGAGGGTGAAGCCGGTCTCCTCGACCACTTCGGCGGGTGTGTAGACGCTCACGCCCCAGAGCATCGCACCTGGAGTGCACTCCAGGTCAACGCGAGATCGTTCGTACCGAAAAATGCTCTTACGCGGGCACTTGTTGAGCGCTTGACATGGAGTGCACTCCAGCTTCCACAGTCATCCCTTGACATCCTCCCGGCTCTGAAGAACCGGGATTCCGACCGTCGCCGGTCGGGCTTCCTGCTTCACCGCCGGTCGCCCGCCCGAGAGAGGACTCTCGTTGAGGTCCTACACCGGCTCCACAGGCGTTTCGCCTCTCCGCAAGCCCTGCGGCGAGGGTGATTCCGATCGTTCGTCCGGCGGCTTGGTTGTCGCCACCGTCGAACACACTACCGAACCGCGCGGTGTCGTGCGGCGTTTCGACGGCGGTCCGCCTGGCGGCGAATCGCCTGCCCCTGCCCTGCTCCGCAGGGGTCCGATTCCTCCCTCGCCGGAAGGCGGGGGTCTCCTCGGAGGTTCCCGATGAACATCGCACTCGGCACGATCCCCTTCGGCACGACAGTCGGCGAGAAGGACTCCTTCGCCCTTCTGGACCGCTTCGCCGAGGTGGGCGGCACCATGATCGACACTGCGAACAACTACCCGTTCTGGGCCGAGGGCTGCTCCGGCGACGAGAGCGAGCTGACCGTCGGGGCCTGGATGGCCGCCCGCGGCAACCGCGACGAGATCTTCCTGAGCACCAAGGTCGGCGCCCGCCCGACGATCCCCGGCGACACCACCCTGGACTCGGCGGAGGGGCTGTCCGCCCCGGCCGTCGCCAAGGCCGTCGAGGGCAGCCTGAGCAGGTTACGGACGGACTACATCGATGTGTATTGGGCGCACATCGAGGACCGTTCGGTGCCGCTGGAGGAGACGCTGGGCGCCTTCGACGCGCTCGCCCGGCAGGGCCGGATCCGCAGCGCGGGCGCCAGCAACGTGCCCGCCTGGCGGCTCGACCGGGCGCGCAACCTGTCGGCCTCGCGCGGCCTGCTGCCCTACACGTACGTGCAGCTCCGCCACACCTACCTGCGCCCCCGCCCGCTGACCAGAATGGCGGAGTCGGGCCATGTGCTCGCCACGGACGAGATGCTGGACTACGTCCGCGCCGAGCCTGACCTGACGCTGTGGGCGTACAACACGCTGATGGCGGGCGCCTACACGCGGCCCGACCGGCCGATCCCGGAGATCTACGACCACCCGGGCACCACCCGGCGGCTCGCCGTGCTGCGCGAGGTGTCGTCGGAGCTGGGCGTCACGCCCAACCAGGTGGTGCTGGCCTGGCTCCTGGCCGACGGGTACGTCCCGATCGTCGGCGTCTCCACGATGGCCCAGCTCGATGAGGCCATCGGCGCGGCGGACCTCAAGCTCGACGACGACCTCCGCGCGCGGCTCGACGCCCCCTGCTGACCCCGCCGCCGCGAGCCGCGGCTACGGGAGATGCTCGGCCAGGTAGCGGCGGACCAGCAGCTTGCACTCGGCGATCATGAACGGGTCGCCGTCGGGCTGGATGCGGAAGGCCACCTTCAGCACCGCGTCGGTGGCCTCCACCGCCACCAGCAGCGCCCGGTCGAGCCCGTCGCCCGGAGGCGCGTCGAGCAGGTCGACGGCGAGCGCTCGCAGGCGCTCGGCCACGACGACGTTGTTGTCCTGGGCCCGGTCGAGGGTCCGGCGGGTGCCCTCCAGGGGCGGCCCTCCCGGCCGGGCCAGGACCTCGCCGAAGTCGACCACCGCGAACCCCGGCGTGGTGCGCTTCATCGCGACGAACTCGTCGATCGCCAGGTCCACCAGGTCGGTCCAGTGCCCCAGGTGGGCCTCGGCGATCCGCTCACTCACCCGGCTCAGGAACGCGTCGAGGTTGCGCACGGCCAGCGCCCGGACCAGGCCCTGCTTGTCGGGGAAGAACTGGTAGAACGTGCCGATCGGCACCCCGGCCCGCCGCGCGACCTCCTTGGTGGTCAGCGCCTCGTAACCGAGCTCGTCCAGCAGGCGCGCGCACTCGTCGAGCATCCGCTCCACCCGCTCCACACTGCGGCGCTGGGCTGGACGGCGGCGCAAGGCACTGGTCATGCCCCCATCCTCGCTTATTTCCCGCGGGGACAGGCTCTGACTTCCCAAGACGATTAACATGAGCAGCACTCGCATAACTTGAGGAGCCGCTGATGTTTCTCTGGGGTACGGCCACGGCCGCCTACCAGATCGAGGGGGCCATCGCCGAGGACGGCAGGGGCGTCTCCATCTGGGACACGTTCGCGCACGAGCCGGGCCGCGTCCGCGACGGCCACACCGGCGACGTGGCCTGCGACCACTACCACCGCTGGCGCGAGGACCTCGGGCTCCTGACGGACCTCGGGGTCAACGCCTACCGCTTCTCGATCGCCTGGCCCCGGATCCAGCCGGACGGCGCGGGCGCGCCCAACCCGGCCGGTCTCGGCTTCTACGAGCGGCTGGTCGACGGGCTGCTCGCGGCGGACATCACGCCGGTGCCGACCCTGTTCCACTGGGACCTGCCGCAGGCGCTGGAGGACCGCGGCGGGTGGCTGGACCGCGACACCGCCGAGCGGTTCGCCGAGTACGCCGGCATCGTCGCCGAACGGCTGGCCGACCGGGTCCCGATGTGGATCACACTGAACGAGCCGTTCGTGCACATGGCCTTCGGCTACGGCATGGGCGTCCACGCCCCGGGCCGGGCGCTGCTGCTCGACGCTCTCCCCGTCGCGCACCACCAGCTGCTCGGCCACGGCCTGGCCGTACAGGCGTTGCGGGCTGCGGGCGCCGGGCAGGTGCTGATCACCAACAACTGCACCCCCATCTGGCCCGCGTCGGACTCGGAGGAGGACCTGGCCGCCGCGGCCGCCTACGACGCCCTGCACAACCGGCTGTTCAACGACCCGGTCCTGCTGGGCTCGTATCCCGACCTGTCGGCGTACGGGACCGAGGTGGAGGTCCGCGACGGTGACCTGGCCACGATCTCGGCCCCGCTGGACGGCCTGGGCGTCAACTACTACAACCCCACCCGGATCGCCGCTCCCACGGGCGACGGCCTCCCCTTCTCGGACGTCGGCGTCACCGGCTACCCCACCACCGCCTTCGGCTGGCCCGTGGTCCCCGACGGTCTGCGCGAGCTCCTGACGGGCCTGCGCCAGAGGTACGGCACCGCCCTCCCACCCGTCTACGTCACCGAGAACGGCTGCTCCCAGCCGGACGAGCTCACCCCGGCCGGCGTCGACGACCAGGCGCGCATCGCCTACCTCGACGGCCACATCGACGCGGTCGAGCGTGCCCGTCGGGAGGGCGTCGACGTGCGCGGCTACTTCGTCTGGTCGCTGCTGGACAACTTCGAGTGGGCCGAGGGCTATCATCAGCGCTTCGGCCTCGTCCACGTCGACTTCGCCACCCAGCGCCGCACCCCCAAGGCGTCCTACCACTGGCTCAGGCGCCGCCTGGCCGGCGGCGACCGGCCGCCCTCTTGACGCCACCGCATATCGGGAAACACTGTTTCCCTCATGGCAGCGACATGGTCCGCAGATGACGTCCGAGAGCCCGAGCCGACCGCCACGTGGGACGCGATCGTCGTGGGGGCGGGCCCCGGCGGGCTCGCCTGCGCCGTCGCCGCCGCCGACGCCGGGGCCCGTGTGCTGCTGCTGGAGAAGGCGGACGACGTGGGAGGCGCGCTGCACTTCTCCGGCGGGCACCTGTCCGCCGGCGGGTTCTCGGCCCAGTACGAACGCGGCATCGAGGACGACCCGGAGCGGCACCTCGCCGACATCCGGCGGATCAGCCGGGGCACCGCGCGCGAGGACCTGACCCGGGTGTCGCTCGCCGAGCAGCCGGCCGTGCTGGAGTGGCTGCTGGCGGCCGGGTTCGCGATCGACCCGGCGACTCCCCGGATCGTGCACGGGCACGAGCCGTACCTCACGCCGCGCACGGTCCACGCCTCCGCCGTACCGGGGGGACCGGCGATCCTGGCCGTGCTGCGCCCGCTGCTGGCCGCCCACCAGGCGGCGGGCCGGATCGACCTGCGGTGCGGAGTCCGGATCACCGACCTGCTGACCGCGCCGCCGACCGGCGGCGCGGGGGCCGGGAACGGGCCGGCCACCGGCGCCCAAGACGGCGACGGCCGGGTGACCGGGGTGGTGGCCGAGGACGGGACCCGGTGGCGGGCCGGTGCGGTGGTGCTGGCCACCGGCGGCTTCGGCTTCGCGCCGGAGCTGTTCGCCGAGCTGGAGGGAGCGCCGCTGACCACGTCGGCGGCGCCCACGTCCACCGGCGACGGCCTGCTGATGGGCCGGCGGGCCGGCGCGGCCGTGCAGGGCACCGGCAGGTACATCCCGACGTTCGGCGGCCTGCCCCCGGAGGGCGACGATCCCCGGGTCGACTGGACGCACCGGCCCCAGCTGGTCGCCGTCGAGCGGCCGCCGTGGGAGATCTACGTCGACCCGCGCGGCAGGCGGTGGATCGCCGAGGACGAGCCGAGCATCGACCGCAAGGAACGGGCGTTGACCACGGTCGAGCGGATGACGTTCTGGATGGTGTTCGACGAGCGGGCGCTGCGCGAGTCGTACCCGATCGTGCACGGGTGGAGCGCGGCCGAGCTGGCCGAGCGGTGCGGGCGGCGGCGCGGCGTGCACCGGGCGGGCGACCTGGGCGGGCTCGCCGAGCTGGCCGGGATCGACCGGGAGGGCCTGCTGGAGACGGTGGCCAGGTACAACGGCTTCGTGGCCGGCGGCCGGGACCCCGACTTCGGCCGGCGCCACCTGCCCGCGCCGATCGCCGAGCCGCCCTACTACGCGATCGAGAACCATCCGGTCACGCTGATCACGTTCGCCGGGCTCGACGTGGACACGCGGTCGCGGGTGCGCCGCGCCGACGGGCAGATCATCCCCGGCCTGTACGCCGTCGGCGAGGTCATCGGCTCGGCGGCCGTCAACGGCAACGCGTTCTGCTCGGGCATGTGCCTCACCCCGGCGATGGCCTTCGGCCGCCTCGTCGGCCGCGACCTCGCCGGACGGCGCGGGATCCGGCGCTAGAACAGCGTCGGAGACCGCCCCGGACGCCCGTGCTGGAACCGCGCTAGAACACCGACACGTGCACGTGGTCGTAGTGGTTGGCGGTGGGCCCGCCGCGGTCGGACATGGGGTCCCAGCCCCCGCCGGACCGGATGTCGTAGTAGCGCTGCTTCCAGATGATGTACATCACACCGAGCCGCGACCCGTTCTGGATGAGGTACTCGGCCAGCGCGTCGCCGCGGTCGGCGTCGGCGCCGGAGGCCACCCGGCCGCCGCCCGACATCATGAAGTCGCAGGCGCGTCCCTTGCCGTGCTCGCCGGGGTCGCCGGAGCGCAGGCAGCCCACGCCGTAGGGCATCGGGAAGTTCTGCATGACCTCGGCACGTACCGAGATCATGCGCTGGGTGAGCCCGCTGGAGCCGCCGGGCTGCTGGAAGCCGTACTTGGCGAGCAGCCGCTCCATCTCGCGGCGCTTGCCCTGCATGACCTTGATCTCTTTGCGCAGCTTGTTGATCTTGTCGTTGGCGGCGAGCTTGGCCTTCTTGGAGTCGTCGATCAGCTTCTCGATGCGCTGGACCTGGCTGGTGCGCTCATGGGCGATGTAGGCCATGTTGGCCGCGTGGCCGAGCGCGTTGTGCGGCTCGCCGCCGAGGCCGAACAGCTGGGTGCCGTCGAGCGGGCCCACGATGTAGGCGTTGCGGGCGATGTCGGCGACGTCGGCCCTGGCCCTGTCGAGCCGTGCCTGCAGGGCGCCGGAGGTCTGGGTGGCCTTGCCGGCCTGGATCCTGATCTCCTCAAGGCTCTGGATCTGGCCCCGGTAGAGGTCGTTGAGCTGCGCCGCCTGTTTGGTCAGCTTGCGCAGCTCGGCCGGACTGGGGTCGGCCGAGGCCGGCCGCGAGGGAGGGAGGGCGAGCAGCCCGGCGAGGAGGGCGGCGAGTGCGGTGCGGCGACCCAGTCTCACGCCCGTCCTCCCCTCATAGACGGACCGAAACTATAGAAGATGATCTTTATTTCTGTCATCCGAACGATGGAACCCATGTGTCTTAGGTGATGCATGCCTACTTTGTCGGAAATAAGAGCACGATAAGTTTTTGGGCCTTGCCGAGACCGTCGAGTCGGTTTGAGATGGCGGCGAACTCTCTGCGAAGGGGCAGACCGTGTCTCGTTTATCGTCCTCACTCATGGCCGTCGTTCTCGGCCTCGGCACCTGCCTGGTCGCCGTCCAAGCCCACGCCGAGGTGGACCCGCTGCCACCCGGCGACCGGATCGAGCTCTATCAGCTGGACAGCCCTCCCGGCACCGGGCAGATCCTGCGGGAGAAGGGCTTCGACATCGTCCAGCAGGAGAACAAGGGCGGCCAGGAGCACATCGAGCTGACCGCCGCCCAGGCCGACCTCGACGGGCTGCGCAAGCTCGGCCACAAGCCCGAACCCGTGCGCAACCCGCAGGGCCAGACCCAGCTGGAGGCCGCGAGGACGCAGGCGGCGGGCGGCTACACGGTCTGGAAGTCCTACTCCGAGCCCGGCGGCATCGCCGACCAGCTCAGAGCCATCGCCAACGCCAACAAGGACATCGTCAAGATCCAGTCCATCGGCAGGACGCTGAGGGGCCAGGACATCCTCGCCGTCAAGGTCAGCACCCTGGCCAGGGCGCTCCCCGACGGGATCAAGCCCTCGACGCTCTACTCGGCGACGCAGCACGCCCGCGAGTGGATCGCCGCCGAGGTGGACATGCGGCTGCTGAAGTACGTGGTGGCCAACAAGTCGGCGCTGCGCGACCTGCTCAACAGGACCGAGCTGTGGTTCGTGCCGGTGGCCAACCCCGACGGCTACGACTTCACCTTCACCGAGGGCAACCGCCTGTGGCGCAAGAACCTGCGCGACGTCAACGGCGACGGCCGGATCACCAGCGGTGACGGCGTCGACCCCAACCGCAACTTCCCCACGAACTTCCACTACGACGAGGAGGGCTCCTCCTCGATCCCGAGCAGCGAGACCTACCGGGGCACCGGCCCGGCCAGCGAGCCGGAGACCAGGGCCATGGACGGCCTGCTGAAGCGCGTCGGGTTCGAGATGCAGCTCAACTACCACTCGTTCGGCCCGCTGCTGCTCTACCCGATCGGCTTCCAGATCGCCACCGAGACGGCCGACAACCCGATCTACGAGGCGCTGACCGGCACCGACGCCAACCCGGCGGTCCCTGGCTTCGACCCCGACCTCGGCGCCGAGCTCTACACCACCAACGGCGACACCAACGACCAGGCGCACCGCCAGTACGGCACGCTGTCCTGGACCCCGGAGCTCAACGAGGGCTGTGACGGCTGCGGGTTCGTCTTCCCCGACGACGAGGCGCTGGTGCAGGCGGAGTTCGAGAAGAACCTCCCGTTCGCCCTGGACGTCGCGAAGTCCGCGGTCAACCCGGTCGAGCCGGTCAGCCACCTGGGCAACAGGACGCCCGACTTCGTGATCGACCCCTTCGAGGTGAGCCATGGCCGCGACCAGGTGGTCCAGGTCAACGCCAAGCGCCGGCTGGGCCCCGTCGCGCTCAGCTACCAGGTCAACGGCGGCCGTACCAAGACGGCGCTGACCAGCGAGTGGAAGGGCGGAGAGCGCTACGGCAAGGGCTACGACCGCTACTACCACCGGCTGCGCGGCAAGATCACCGGCACCAAGCCGGGTGACAGCGTGAAGGTCTGGTTCACCTCGCTCGGCAAGAAGAGCGCCGACTTCACCTACAAGGTGGCCGACGACATCGGCGGCAAGGTGCTGGTGCTCGCCGCCGAGGACGTCACCGGCATCAGCCCGGCGCAGGGCGTGACCGAGGCGAAGTACGCCGACGACTACGCCAAGGCGCTGGACGAGGCCGGCTACAGCTCCGACGTCTACGACCTGGACAAGATGGGCCGCAAGGCGCCGCACCCGCTCGGCGTGCTCAGCCACTACAAGGCCGTCGTCTGGGAGACCGGCGACGACATCATCCCGCGCAGCGTGGGCCAGGTGCCCGGCACCACGTCCAAGGCCGGGGTCGACACCGAACTGGCCGTCCGCGACTACCTCAACGAGGGCGGCAAGCTGCTGCACGCGGGCAAGTACCCGTCGTACGCGGCCAACAACAACGGCGCCTACTACTACCAGCCCGACCAGCCGGCCCAGCCGGAGTGCGCGACGCCGAACGACCCGCCGTGCATCCCGGTGTTCAACGACTTCCAGCAGTACTACCTGGGCGCCTACGTCTACTTCGACGACGCGGGCACCGACCACGACACGGGTCAGCCGTTCGCGCTGAAGGGCGTGGGCGGCCGCTTCGACGGCCTCAACGCCACGCTGGAGCCGAGCCACACGAACTCGTTCGTGGCGACCTCGGCGATCCTGCCCGCCGACCGGTTCCCGCTGTTCGCGAGCTCAGCGCCCGTCAAGTGGGTACGGCCCGGCGGCCCGTTCGACCCGCACACCGGCTCCTGGGACGTCTACAGCGGCATCGCCGACGTCTCGTGGAAGCGGCTGACCAAGACGATCGACCTCACCGGCAAGACCTCGGGCGACCTGTCGTTCTGGACGTCGTACGACACCGAGGCCGACTGGGACTTCCTGACCGTGGAGGCCCGTACCGCCGGTGGCGACGACTGGACCACGCTGCCCGACGCCAATGGCCACACCGCGCAGTCGACGGGCAGCAGCTGCGCACCGCCGAGCGGCGGCGCGGGCTGGCGCACGATCCACCCCTTCACCCAGCGCTACCAGGGTGCCGACTGCTCGCCGACCGGCACCTCGGGCTCGTGGAACGCGGCCAGCGGCAACTCCGCGGGCTGGCAGCAGTGGAAGATCGACCTGACCCCGTACGCGGGCAAGCGGGTCGAGCTGTCGATCTCGTACATCAGCGACTGGGCCACCCAGGGCGCGGGCGTCTTCCTCGACGACTTCGCGGTCACCCTGGACGGCGCGGCGAGCGAGTCGACGTCGTTCGAGGCCGACCTGGGCGGCTGGACGGTCGGCGACCCGCCGGAGGGCACCTCGCCCTCGATCAACAACTGGTTCCGCACGGACCAGGTGTTCGAGGAGGGCGGCGGCGTCACCACCAAGGACACCGTCTACCTCGGCTTCGGCGTGGAGAGCCTGACCACGCAGGAGATGCGCACCGACCTGGTCAAGCGGTCGATGCGGCATCTGCTCGGAGATCGGCGCTGATCTGAGGCGAGCGTGACGGGGGGCGCGGCGTACCTGCCGCGTCCCTCTTGCGTGCGCGGACAGAACATGGTTCGGTCACCTTGAGGCTGTGCACAAACAAGCAAGCATTCGGTCCGCGGGAGGCTCACATCATGCGCCAGCACGACACGCTGTTCATCGGAGGCGAATGGGTGGCACCGGCGGGCACCGGCACCATCGACGTCATCTCCCCCCAGACAGAGGAGGTCGTCGGCCGGGTGCCCGACGGCACGCCCGAGGACATGGAGCGCGCGGTCGCCGCCGCCCGCGAGGCCTTCGACCACGGCCCCTGGCCTCGCATGACGTTCGCCGAGCGGGCCGCGGCGATCGGCCGGCTGGCCGCGATCTACGAGGCCCGGCAGGGCGAGATGGCCGCGCTGATCACCGAGGAGATGGGCTCGCCGATCACCTTCTCCAACCTCGCGCAGGCGCCCCAGCCGCTCGGGATGCTGAAGTTCTACGCCGAGTACGGCGCGACGTTCGAGCAGGAGGAGCAGCGGCCCGGCCTGTTCGGCCCGGTGACGGTGCGGCGCGAGCCGGTGGGCGTGGTGGCCGCCGTGGTGCCGTGGAACGTCCCGCAGTTCGTCTCGATGACCAAGATCGCGCCCGCTCTGCTGGCCGGCTGCACGATCGTGCTCAAGCCCGCCCCCGAGACCCCGCTCGACGCCTACCTGCTGGCCGAGATGGTGCTGGAGGCCGGACTCCCGGCCGGCGTGCTCAACATCGTGCCCGCCGGTCGTGAGGCGGGCGAGCACCTGGTGTCCCACGCGGGCGTGGACAAGGTGGCCTTCACCGGCTCGACCGCCGCCGGCCGCCGCATCGCCGCCATCTGCGGCGAACAGCTCAAGCGGGTCAGCCTGGAGCTCGGCGGCAAGTCGGCCGCCATCGTCCTCGACGACGCCGACCTCCCCTCCAGCATGGGCATGCTGGCGCTCGCCTCGCTGATGAACAACGGCCAGGCCTGCGTCGCGCAGACCCGCATCCTCGCCTCGCGCAACCGCTACGACGAGGTCGTCGAGGCGGTCGCGAACATGGTGACCTCGCAGCCCGTCGGCGACCCCGCCGACCCGGGCACCGGCATCGGCCCGCTGGTCGCCAAGCGGCAGCAGGAACGCGTCGAGGGCTACATCAAGGCCGGCATGGACGAGGGCGCCAAGGTCGTCGTCGGCGGACTCGACCGGCCCTACGACCGCGGCTGGTACGTCGCCCCGACCGTGTTCGCCGGGGTGACCAACGACATGAGGATCGCCCGGGAGGAGATCTTCGGCCCGGTGCTGGCCGTGATCCCCTACGAGGACGAGGCGGACGCCGTACGCATCGCCAACGACAGCGACTACGGCCTGGCCGGCACCGTCTGGACGGCCGACACCGAGCACGGCATGGACGTGGCCAGGCAGGTGCGCACCGGCACGTACGGGGTCAACTGCTACATGCTGGAGGCCAACACGCCCTTCGGCGGCTACAAGGCCAGCGGGATCGGGCGCGAGCTCGGCCCCGAGGGGCTCAGCGGCTACCTGGAGTACAAGACCATCGCCCGCCTGGGCTGACGGAGCGTTCGCAGGGCTCCGGCATTTCGGTGTGCCGGAGCCCTGCTCGCGTGCGAGACAGAACACCCAGCGCGCCCCCGCAACGCTAGGTGAACATCCCGCCGGCCCCTCAGCGGCCCGCTGGACGTGGACCACGGTGGGCGACCGTCCAGCTACAAGAAGTATGTCCCAGTCCGCCGCCGCTAGCGGTTTCCTGCCCCAAGGACTTTCTCCCTGCGGTTTTGTTCCATCCGCCCTAGGTAGACGTGTATTACTCAGGAAAAGTTCGAGTCGATCCACTTTCCGATGCGACGGACCAGTTCGGGGGTCGCCGCCGCCTCCGCGTGGCCGAACCCGGGCTCGATCCAGAGCTCCTTGGGCTCGCGCGCTCCCGCGTAGACCTGCCAGGCGTGCTCCAGCGGGAAGAACGCGTCGGCGTCGCCGTGCACGATCAGCAGCGGCGTGGGTGAGACCAGCCCGGCGGCCTCGTGGGGCGGCATCGGGATCGGGTCCCAGGCGCCCCGCGCGATCCGGGTGCGCTTGGCCATCCGGGCCGCCCACCGCCCGACGGGCTGCTCGATGGCCCAGTGGACCTGCCGCATCGGCCGGGTGCCCCGGTAGTGCCAGCGGGCCGGCCCGCTGACCGCCACGACCGCCTCGACGCCGCCCAGCAGCGCCGCGTGGCGCACGGCCACCGCCGCGCCCATCGAGAAGCCCACCACCGCGATCCGGGAGTAGCCGATCACCCGCGCGTGGCGCACGGCCGCGGCCAGATCGAGGATCTCCAGGTCGCCGACCGTGGTCTCGCCGCCCGAGCGGCCGTGGCCGCGGAAGTCGAACGCGATCACGCCGCCGTGGCCGCTGAGCGCGTGGACGATGCGGCGGGCCGCGCCCACCCGCCACGAGCCGGTGAACCCGTGGGCCACCACGATGCCGAGGTCGGACCGGGCCGACGGGGTGTGCGCGGCGTCGATCCGGACGCCGTCGTCGGTCCTGAGCATGACCGGGAAGTGTGGCGCGAGCGGCATGACCTCAAGCGTAGGGTCACCGCCGGTCCGCATCGCGCCGAGAGGGCGCCAGAACACGCAGGTCAGCCACGCTCACCACGGTCCGCACCCGCGAGCCGTCGGCCGCGTCGAGCGCCTGGGGCAGATCGGAGATCATCACGCGCGCGTGGCTGGCCAGGATGCGCCGGCGCAGGTCGCAGGCGTCGAGCTCGGCGGGCAGCGGCCAGGCGACCGCGCCGACGGCGATCACCGCGTCGGTCGCCACCAGCAGATGGGGCCCGACGGGCAGGCAGATGAGCACCGAGTCGCCCAGCCGCACTCCCCTGCGGCGGAGCTGGACGGTCGCCGCCGCCGACCACTCGTCCAACTCCCCCTCGGTGAGCCGCAGACCCGTCGCCGAGTCCACCATGACGATGCGCTCATCCATGCCGACCACGGTAGGGAGGGGCATCTCGGGCGTACATGGGGCGGAATATGCACTTCGCTATGCAGAAGCCTCAGGATGTTCGGCGGCCCACACCGCGATCTGCGCGCGCGAGGTATAGCCGAGCTTCTCCATGATGTTGGCGATGTGCCTGGCCACGGTGGCCGGGCTGATCACGAGCTCCTCGGCGATGGCCCGGTTGGACAGCCCCCGGGTCAGCAGCGCGGCGATCTCCCGCTCGCGCGGGGTCAGCACCGAGTGCGGGACCCGGGCGGAACGCGGCCGGGGCGCCCGGTCGGCCGGCGCCGGCCGCTCCCCGTCGAGGACACGCTGGGCGGCGTCGGCGGGGCTCATCGTCCGGCCCCGCGACCAGAGCAAGGAGGCGCGGCCCTCACCGAGCTTGGCCCGGGCGCGGGCGAGCAGCTCCTCGATGCGGGTCGCGGCGGAGTGCTGGCCGATCGACTCCCGGAGCGTGGCCGCCGCGGCCGCGGCGAGGACCGCCGCCTCCAGGTCACCCTCGGCCTCGGCGAGCACCGACAGCCCCACGAGGCAGCGGGCCACGCCCTGGCGCTGCCCGGTGTGCCGGCTCAGTGACAGGCTCGCGCCCAGCCGTTCTCTGGCCGTGGCGAACTCGTGCAGCAGGGCCGCGACCCGCCCGGCGCGCGCCAGGCAGCGGGCCAGCTCGACTCCGGTGCCGAGCTCCCGCAGCCAGGTGACGGCCGCCTCGTAGTGGGCCATGGCCGTCACCAGGTCGCCACGCGCCTCGGCGACCGCGCCGAGCTGGGTCGCCACCCGGGCCAGGATCCACCGGTGGCCGTGCTCGCGCGCCCGCTCCAGCGCCTCCTCGCCGTACCGCTGGGCCTCGCGCAACCGGCCGCGCACCAGGGCCACGGCCGAGAGCCCGGCCAGCCCCGCCGCCTGGTTCCACTGGTCGCCGGCGGCCGTGGCCACGGCCAGGCACCGCTCGGCGTGGTGCAGCGCCTCCTCGGCCCGCCCCAGGCGCAACCACACCATGACCAGCAGGTTGTGCACGACGCAGGCCCGGAACCGGTCGTCGGCGAGGCCCGGCAGACTCTCCGTGGCCAGCTCAAGGGAACGGGGCAGCTCGTCGCGAGCCTCCAGGCCGTAGGCGAGGTAGGCCTTGGCCAGGGCGATCTGATGGACGGGCACCTGGCTCAGATCGAGGGCGAGCAGCCGCTCCACCCAGCCGACGATCTCCGTCAGGCCGCTCACCGGCAGCAGGCCCGTGCTGCGGAAGCACAGCCGCAGGCCCTGCGACGCGCTGCCCGACTCGATGGCCCAGTCGAGCGCCGCCCGCTGGTCGTCGAGCAGCGTGCGGCTCGCGGTCAGGGCGGCCAGCCGCCGCGCCCACGGCAGCCGGCGCTCGGTCAGCTCGGCCGTGAAGTGCCGCTGCATCAGCTCGCAGAGCACGTGCAGGTGACGGTCGCGGACGACCTCGTGCTCACCCGCCGCCGCCAGCCGCTCGGCGGCGAAACGCTTGATGGTCTCCAGCAGGCGGTAGCGCCTGCGAGATTCGTCACACAACACCAGGGACTTGTCGACCAGCCCGCCCAGCAGGTCGACGATCTCCGCCCCGGAGATGGGCAGCTCGGCGCACACCTGCTCGGCGAGGTCGAGGTCGAAGGACCCGGCGAAGACCGAGAGCCTGCGCAGCAGCACCTGCTCCTTGGCCGACAGCAGGTCGTGGCTCCACTCGACGGCGGCCCGCAGGGTGCGCTGCCTGGCCGGGGCGGTGCGCTCACCGGTGGTGAGCAGCGAGAAGCGGTCGTCGATCCGGTCGGCGATCTGCCCGGGGTTGAGCAGGCTGGTGCGGGCGGCGGCCAGCTCCAGCGCGAGCGGCAGCCCGTCGAGGGCCCGGCACAGGCGCGCCACGTCGGCCTGGCTCTCGGGACCCAGCCGGGTGCCCACGGCGGCCGCCCGGTCGCGGAAGAGCCGCACCGCCTCGGCGTCGGGCGCCCCGGGCTCGGGCAGGTCGAGCGGCGGCACCCGCCAGACCAGCTCGCTGGCGATGCGCAACGGCTCCCTGCTGGTGGCCAGGATGCTCAGCCGCCGGCACGAGGCGACGAGCCTGGCGCTCACCTCGGCGCAGCTGTCGACCAGGTGCTCGCAGTTGTCGAGCAGCAGCAGGCAGCGCGTGCCGCCCAGCCGCGCGGCCACGGTGTCGAGCAGCGGCCGGGTGTGCTCCTCGGGCACGCCCAGCACCCTGGCGATCTCGCGCACCACCAGCTCGGGCCGGTTGATCCTGGCCAGCTCGACCAGCCACACGCCACCGGAGTAGGAGGGCACCAGCCGGGCCGCGACGCGCAGGGCCAGCCGGGTCTTGCCGATGCCGCCGACGCCGCACAGGGTGACCACACGCGTGTCGCCGAACATCCCGCACAGGTCGTCGAGATCACGCTCGCGTCCGACGAACCGGTTGGGCTCGGCTGGGAGGTTGTGCCGGGGGGAGTCAGGCATGTGGTCACCCTGCGTCGCGGAAGGATCACACTCTTCCACAGTGTCGCACTTTTCACAGGGCGAGGGAGCTGACGACCGCCCTTTCGTCGACGACGCGCAGCGTGGGGTCGCCGAGCAGGCGTCTGGCCAGGTCGTACGGGGCGACGACGAGCGTGGCGGCGCGCTCGTGGGCCAGCACCCGGCAGCCGATCAGGCTGGGCTCGTGCGCGATCACGACGTGCGCGCCGGCCATCATGGCCAGGTCGAGCACCCGCAGGCCCTTGAACGCGTCGCTCACCGCCGCGAGCACGACGTCGTCGGGGCCGACCAGCAGCCGGGTGGCCAGCTTCCGCAGGTCTCCGGCCAGCTCGTCGTGGTGCAGGATCCGCTCACCGTCGACGCTCAGGGCGGGACCGGCCAGCGGCCCGAACTCGACCGTGCGCTCGCCGATCAGGTCGGCGAACGGCTTGGCCCCGGAGACGGGCTCCATGCTGAAGACGTGCTGCACGTCGACCGCGTCGGCGTCGAAGCCGCGATGGACGATCATCATCCGGGCGGTGCCGGAGGCGCCGAGCACGACGACGCCGCCGGACCAGGCGACGGAGTGCACGGCGACCGCCAGTCCGGCGCCGAGGGGCAGGTCGACGAGCACGCGGTCGCCGTAGCGGAGCCCGTGGCGGCGCAGCCCGGCCGCCACGTGCGTGACCCGCCGCGCGAAGGCGGCGTAGGACAGCACCTCGCCGGTCCTGACGTCGGTCACCGCCGGTCGGTCGCCCCGCGTCGGCGCCGCGCCCATCACCAGCTCTGTCCAGGTCATGCCGTCAATGTAGGGACCCCAGGCCTTCCCCGGCATGCACACAATTGTGCAACCCGGTATGTACCTCGCCCCGCTGAACCGGGACAAGCGCCCTAGTCTTGCTCCATGCGGGACGAGTCCGTCGAGCGCATCCTCGACGCCGCCTACGCGCGGATGCTGGCCGGTGGCCTGCGGCGGTTGACGGTCGACGAGGTCGCCAAGGAGGCGGGCCTGTCACGGATCACCGTCTATCGCCGCTTCGCGCGCAAGAGCGATCTGGTGCAGGAGGTCATCCTGCGCGAGCTGCGGAGATTTCTGCGTTCGTTCGAGCAGGCGGTGGCGCCCCTGCCGGACATGCCGGAGCGGGTGGTCGAGGGGTTCGCCGTCACCCTGCGCCTCGTTCGCGGGCATCCGCTGCTGAGCGGGCTGCTGGCCACCGAGCCGGAGACGATCCTGCCGCACCTCACGCTGGAGGCGGGGCCGTACCTCGCGGTGGCCAGGGAGTATCTGGCGGCGCATCTGAACACGCCGGACGCGCGGGCGGTCGCCGAGATGTTCATCCGCGTGGCGCTGTCGTTCGTGCTCACGCCGGACAGCGTCGTGCCGCTCGGCACTGACGAGCAGGCCCGCGCCTACGCCCGCAGGCACCTCGTCCCGCTCCTGCCATCAGAGGGGATCAACTAGACTTGGTAGGTCGCGACATCGCGCGGCCGACCCCACGACAAACAGATCGAGACTCATCATGCCTTTGAACAGCCGCGACGACCTGCGGAACATCGCGATCATCGCGCACGTCGACCATGGCAAGACCACGCTGGTCGACGCCATGCTCTGGCAGTCCGGGGCCTTCCGCGCCAACCAGGATGTCGACGACCGCGTCATGGACTCCAACGACCTCGAGCGCGAGAAGGGCATCACCATTCTCGCCAAGAACACCGCGGTCGAGCACGGCGGCATGACCATCAACATCATCGACACTCCCGGCCACGCCGACTTCGGCGGCGAGGTCGAGCGCGGCCTGTCCATGGTCGACGGTGTCGTGCTGCTGGTCGACGCCTCCGAGGGACCGCTGCCGCAGACCCGGTTCGTGCTGCGCAAGGCGCTGAGCGCGAAGATGCCGGTCATCCTGTGCATCAACAAGGTCGACCGGCCCGACGCCCGCATCAAGGAGGTCGTCGACGAGGTCTATGAGCTGTTCATGGACCTCGACGCGACGGAGGAGCAGATCGACTTCCCGATCGTCTACGCCTCGGGCAAGGCCGGCCGGGCCGCGCTCGCCCGCCCCGACGACGGCACCATGCCCGACTCCGAGGACCTCGAGCCGCTGTTCGAGATCATCAAGTCGACGATCCCGGCTCCCACCTACGACCCCAACGCGCCGCTGCAGGCCCACGTCACCAACCTCGACGCGTCCTCCTACCTCGGCCGCATCGCGCTCTGCCGGATCCACCAGGGCGTGCTGCGCAAGGGCCAGCAGGTGGCCTGGTGCCGCACCGACGGCTCGGTGCAGAAGGTGAAGATCACCGAGCTGCTGATGACCGAGGCGCTGGAGCGCAAGCCCGCCGAGGAGGCCGGGCCGGGCGACATCATCGCCATCGCCGGCATTCCCGACATCATGATCGGTGAGACGCTGGCCGATCCCGAGGACCCGCGCCCGCTGCCGCTGATCACCGTCGACGAGCCGGCCATCTCGATGACCATCGGCACCAACACCTCGCCGCTGGTCGGCAAGGCCAAGGGCACCAAGGTCACCGCCCGCATGGTCAAGGACCGCCTGGAGCGGGAGCTCGTCGGCAACGTCTCGCTGCGCGTGCTGCCCACCGAGCGTCCCGACACCTGGGAGGTGCAGGGCCGTGGCGAGCTGGCGCTGGCCATCCTGGTCGAGCAGATGCGCCGCGAGGGCTACGAGCTGACCGTCGGCAAGCCGCAGGTCGTCACCAAGCTCGTCGACGGCAAGGTGCACGAGCCGGTCGAGCGCCTGACGGTCGACTGCCCCGAGGAGTACCTGGGCGCGGTCACGCAGCTGCTGGCCGTCCGCAAGGGCCGCATGGAGCACATGACCAACCACGGCACCGGCTGGATCCGGATGGAGTTCGTGGTGCCCGCGCGCGGCCTGATCGGGTTCCGCACCGAGTTCCTCACCGAGACGCGCGGCACCGGGCTGGTGCACCACGTGTTCGACTCCTACGAGCCGTGGTTCGGCGAGCTGCGCACCCGCAACAACGGGTCGCTGGTGGCCGACCGCTCGGGTCCGGTGACCGCCTTCGCCATGCTCAACCTGCAGGAGCGCGGCACCCTGTTCGTCTCGCCGACGACCGAGGTCTACGAAGGCATGATCATCGGCGAGAACTCCCGGTCCGACGACATGGACGTCAACATCACCAAGGAGAAGAAGCTCACCAACATGCGCTCCTCCACCTCCGAGGAGACCGAGAAGGTGATCCCGCCGCGCGTGCTGTCGCTGGAGCAGGCGCTCGAGTTCATCCGCGAGGACGAGTGCGTGGAGATCACACCCGAGGCCGTACGCATCCGCAAGGTCGAGCTCAACGCCTCCACCCGCGGCCGGAGCGCGGCGCGGGCCAAGCGCGCCTGACGTCCTTCCGCACGGCCGGGTCCGCGCGTCCCACCGGGACGGCGGCGCCCGGCTCGGCCGCCGTCCTCGGTCTCCTCGGGCGACGACCAGGTCAGCTCCAGGTCAGCTCCGCGCCGAGGTGAGGACCACGTACCCGTCCCGGGCGAACCTCACCTCGTAGCCGTTCGCGACCAGCAGCCGCACCCGCTCGCGCTGCTCGGGCAGGTCGGCGAAGGGGAACGTGCGGCGCCCCGTCTCGGCCACCACCCATGGCGCCCAGCGGGGCGTGCGGTCCCAGAGCAGCACGGTGGTCCTGCCCGACAGGGCGGGCGCCAGGTTGTTGGCCGCCTCGACCAGCACGCCGTCGGGCACCACGGCGACCGCGGCCGCCGCCGCCCGCTCACGCCCGTCGAGGCGGTAGGAGTCGGGGTCGGCGAGGGCGGCCAGCGAGAAGAAGGGCACCGTGGCGACCGCGAACGCGAGCGCGCCCGCCGCCCACGCCCGGGGTAGCCAGGGAACTCTCCCCCGGACCCGCCGGACGGCGTCCACCCCACCGGCGAAGACGACCACCACGACGAACGCGTTGTAGTGGTATTCGGCCACCCACCAGTTGGGGAACGAGCCGGCCAGCATCCGCTCGGCGATCAGCGGCACCGCCATCGCGAACAACGGCGAGCCGAGCGCGGCCAGCAGGCTGACACCGAGCAGCAGGGCCAGCGTGACGAGCTTGACGGGCGGGGCGCCGAGCTGGGCGATCACCGTGAGCGGGTCGGTCAGCGCGGTGCGGGCGACGGCGGGCAGATCGGGGCCCAGCGCGCCGTACGCCCAGTAGTAGGTGGACCTGCCGCCGAACAGCGGGATCAGCACCTGGGACGCCAGCGCGGCGAACCCGAGCCCGCCGGCCACGAACGCACCGCCCAGCACCCGCCAGCCCCGCTGGAAGAGCAGGACCAGCCCGAAGCCCGCGACCAGTAGGCCCATGTCCTCCTTGACGCAGAGCAGCGCGAGGACGGCGAGCACCACGTGGCCGCGCCGGCCCGCCTGCCACCGTTCGAGGAGCAGGGCGGTCAGCAGGGGCGCGAAGGCGGCCTCGTGGAAATCGAAGGCGACGGCCTCGACCACCGGCCACGACAGGGTGTAGGCGACCGCGACCAGGTGCGCCACGGCCGGGCTGCCCAGGGCCCGCCTGGTGAAGACCCACAGCGGCACCGCCGCCGCGGCCATCAGCACCGCCTGGGCGACGAGCAGGGTCTGGGGACCGTCGAAGATCCAGTAGAGCGGCGCCAGCAGGGCGAGGATCGGCGACCAGTGGTCGCCGAGGACGGCGAAGCCGGGGCCGAAGTCGTTGTGGACGCCCTTGACGATGGCGACCGGAAGCTGGAAACGGGAGTAGGAGCGGACCGCCTGGTCGAAGATGACCAGGTCGTAGGCCCCGGCCCGGAACCCCGCGAACCGGGTCAGCGACAGCACGGCGTAGGCCAGGGCGGCCACCCCGGTGATCGCCCCCAGAATGATCCGGTGCCGGTCGAACCCGGCTCGGGTGCCGCTCTCCGGTCGCCGGACGTCCGTGTCGTGGCTGCTCGCCGTCACTTCAGCGCCGGGGCAGATCGCTGGCGCGTACGTGGGTGCCGAGCCACCCCACCAGCGGCTCGAAGGCGCGCCAGGTCTCGCGGACCCGGTCGGCCGCCTCGGCGGTGTGGATCCAGGGCTCGGGCGGGAACCGGTGTCCGGCGTGCAGGGACCTGTGGCGCAGCAGGTCGATGCGCGGATGGTCGTCGGAGAACCCACGCGGTTTCGTCTTGAGCCGATCGCCCTCCAGGGTGTGGCCCGCCGCCTGGAGAGCCGCGACCAGGGCGGCCAGCGACTTGCCGGTCAGGTCGTCGTCCACGGCCGCGCGGTAGCGGGCGACCTGGTCGGAAGCCTGGGTGTAGCAGCCGCCCGCGGTGTAGAGGCCGTCGGCGGAGATCTGGACGTAGAGCCCGATGCCGGGCACCAGGTCGACGAAAGCCCCCTGATGGGTCTTGTACGGCGACTTGTCCTTGGCGTAACGAACGTCGCGATAGGGGCGGAACAACTGGGCCTGGCCGAACTCCTGCGCCAGCTCCTCGGTGAGGGCCAGCATGGGCGCGCGCACCGCGTCGTCGTAGAAGTGCCGGTGACGGGTGAAGTACGTCTTGGAGTTGTCCGCCTCAAGGCCCTCGTAGAAGACGAAGGCCTCGTCGGGAAAGCCGGTGAAACCCATGCCGACAAGCGTGCCACGCCTCACTCGTGCTTCGTCCACCGATCCGTGTACTCCCGGCCGGGCACCGGCGTGGCACCGTACAGCTCCGAGACGGTGACGAACTTGAAGCCCTTCTTGGCGAGCGTGTCGAGCAGCTGGGGCACGGCCTCGATGGTCGTGCGGTGGATGTCATGCATGAGCACGATCTCTCCGGGTTTGGCGGCGCCCGCTCGCCGGGCCACGACCGAGGAGGCGCGGTCGCGCCAGTCGAGGGTGTCGAGGCTCCACAGGATCTGCGCCAGCCCCTCACGGCGGGTCTCGGCGGCCACCCTGGCGTCCGTGGCCCCGTACGGCGGCCGCATCATCCGCATCCGCACCCCGGTCAGCCTGCGCACGAGATTGTCGGTCTGGACGAGCTCGGCCCTGATCTGCTCCTCGGGGAGGGCCGTCAGCGGCGGATGGCTCCAGGAGTGGTTGCCGATCTCGTGGCCCTCGTCGACGATGCGGCGCGCGAGGCCGTGTGGGTCGGCGGCCACCATCTGGCCCAGCACGAAGAAGGTGGCCTTGGCCTCGCGGCCACGCAGCAGGTCGAGCAGCTTGCCGGTGTATTCACCGGGCCCGTCGTCGAAGGTGAGCGCGACGCACTTGTCACGCCGGCAGTTGACCGGGCGGCTGGCGGGCCAGTCGGGCTGCGCCCGCGCCAGCCGCTTGGCCAGGACCCGGGGGTCGACCACCGCCGGCGGACGGGCGGCCTGCTGACGTGTCTGGGGCCGCGTGCCGCAGGCCGTGACCGCCATCACCAGCAGCGCCAGAGCCAGTCCCCATATGTGCACGCTTCCCCCTGAAGGCACAGGGGGGCAGGCTATGGATAGTCCTGTGCCGGATCCCCCCGCAAGTCCTTGGCCAGGTCCTCCCACCATGGTGGGATATCGGCCTGCGGAGCGGTAAGGCGACGCGCCACTCTTAGGGCACATCCGACCGGATCCGTACCTAGATGCCGATGTTTCACTGGTCGGGCGCTTCGCGGGGCTCGGCGACGACCATGATGAGGCGGAGTTCGTCAGGCCCGTTGTTGGCGTAGCGATGGGGCCGATCGGCGGTGAAGACCACCGCGGCGTCGGTCCTGATCAGGTGGCTTCTGCCGTACACGGTGAGGGTGAGCTCACCCGCGAGGACAGTGAGCATCTCCCTGGTGCCGGGCGGGTGCGGATCGCCGTCGTGGTGCCCGCCGGGGCCGAGCCGCCAGTCCCACAGCTCCAGGATCGTCGGAGTGTCGGCGCCGACGAGCACCCGAGCGTGCACCTCGCCCTGGTCGAAGGTGACCACGTCGGCCTTCTCCACGATCCGGACCACCGGCACGTCGGCGACCTCGACCAGCCGGGCCACGGTCACGCCGAGCGCGGAGGCGATGCGGGTGAGGGTGGAGACGCTGGGGTTGGTCCTGGCCTGCTCGACCTGGACGAGCATGCCTTTGCTCACCCCCGAGCGTGCGGCCAGGGCGTCGAGGGTGAAGCCGCGGTGTGAGCGCTGTGCCCTGACGTTGCTGGCGATGGCCTGGGTGATCGTCTCCGGATCCTGCATGAGTGCAGTCTAGTGAACCCCGCTTGCAGTATATTGCACCTATTGTGTTGCACTAAGAGTGCACTCCACTGCACCAGATGGGAGAGACGTGACTGCGGTGATCCTGGCGACCGCCTGTGCGTTGGTCTACGGCACGGCCGACTTCTTCGGCGGGCTGGCGACCCGGCGTTCCCGGGTGTTCGCGGTCGTGGCCCTGTCGCAACTGGCCGGCCTGGCGCTGATCCTGGCCCTGCTCCCGCTGCTGCCCGGCCTGTTCGGCACCAGGGCGTTGCTCTGGGGGCTGGCCGCCGGTCTGGCGGGCGCGGCCGGGCTCGTGCTGTTCTACCGGGCGCTGGCCACCGGGGTGATGTCGGTGGTCGCGCCCACCACGGCGGTGACCTCCGCCGTGCTGCCGGTGCTGTTCGGGCTCGCCAGCGGCGAGCGGCCGCATCCCGTGGCGCTGACCGGGGTGGTGCTCGCGCTCGGCTCGGTGCTGCTGGTCAGCCAGGACCCGTCGGCCGCGAAGGGCGGCTCCGTGGGTTCGGTGCTGGTCGCGCTGGCGGCGGGCGCCGGGTTCGGCGGCTTCTTCATCCTGCTCGCGCTGGCCCCGGACGACGCCGCGCTGTGGCCGCTGGTCGGCGCCCGGCTCTCGTCGGTGACCATGGTCGTGCTGCTGGCCGTCGTCGCCGGGCGCACGCTGAAGCCGGCCGCCGGGGGGTTGCGCGTCATCGTCGCCGCCGGCCTGCTCGACATGCTGGCCAACGTCCTCTACCTGCTGGCCAAGGCCGAGGGCCTGCTCAGCCTGGTGGCGGTGCTGGTCTCGCTCTACCCGGCGAGCACGCTGCTGCTGGCCAGGCAGGTGCTCGGTGAGCGGCTGCACCCGATCCAGCTGACCGGGGTCGCCTGCGCGCTGGGGGCGGTCGCGCTCATAGCCGTTGCGTAGGCGACAAGCGCTTGCTACGTTTCGCCCGTGCGTCCCGACCGGGCACGGGCCCACAGTGAGTCGTTGAGACACCTGCTGGTGCCGTACGACTCGCCTGAGGCGTTCCTCCGACTGGTGGTGCCGCGCGTGCGCGACGCGCTGGCTGACGGCAGGCGGGTGCTCGCGGTCACCTGCGCGGCGAAGCTCGGGCTGCTGTCCGAGGCGCTCGGAGCCGACGCCGACCGGATCGACACCCGCCTGTCCGGCTCGTGGTACGCCCACCCGCACCGGACCCTGGCCGCCTACCACGAGTACGCGACGGGCCGGCGGACCCTGATCATCGGCGAGCCCACCTGGACGGGCCGGAGCGACCGGGAGATCCGCGAGTGGATCCGCTACGAGTCGGTGCTCAACGCGGCCCTGGGCGGCGCCGCGACCACCGTGCTGTGCCCGTACGACCCGGGACGGACACCTGAGGAGGTGTACAGCCACGGCCCCGTCACGCACCCGCTCACGCTGCGCGCCGACGGGGAGGTGGCCAACGCGCGGTTCGTGGAGCCGCACGAGCTGGTGCTGAGCGGCGACCTCGCGCCGCTGCCCGACCCGCACGGGCGGGTGGAGTCGCTGCGGTTCACCGCCCGCGAGCTGAAGGACCTGCGCCAGGCGGTCACCGACTACGCCAGGGCGGCCGGGATGTCCCGGAGCGACGTCGCCTCGCTGGTGCTCGGCGTCTCGGAGATAGCCGCCAACAGCGTCGAGCACGGCGCCGGGCACGGCCTGGTCAGGATGTGGGTGAACGGGAGGGAGCTGGTCTGCGAGATCGCCGAGCCGGGCGGCGCTCTGACCGACCCGTTACCGGGCTATATACCACCGGAGCCCGAATCCTCTCGGGGATACGGGCTCTGGATCAGTCGTCAGCTCTGTGATCTCGTCGAGCTGCGGACGGAGCGCGGAACGCTCCGGGTGCGCCTGCACATGCGTCTCGGTGACTAGGCCGCGCTCTGCGCGGGCACGCGCACGGCGCCCTCGGCGCGGGCGTACGGCTCCAGCGTGTCGCGCAGCTGGCGGCGGCCGCGGTGCAGCCGGGACATGACGGTCCCGATGGGAGTGCCCATGCGCTCGGCGATCTCCTTGTACGCGAAGCCCTCGACGTCGGCCAGGTAGACGGCCACGCGGAAGTCCTCGGGCAGCGCCCGCAGCGCGTTCATCACCACGTTGTCGGGCAGCCGGTCGAGCGCCTCGGTCTCGGCGGACCTGAGCCCGGTCGAGCTGTGCGACTCGGCGGCGTGCAGCTGCCAGTCCTCGATGTCCTCGGCTGCGGAGAGCTTCGGCGAACGCTGCTTCTTGCGGTAGTCGTTGATGAAGTTGTTGGTGAGGATGCGGTGCAGCCAGGCCTTGAGGTTGGTGCCCTCGCGGAACTGGTGGTAGGAGGTGTAAGCCTTGGCCACCGTCTCCTGGACCAGGTCCTCGGCGTCGGCGGCGTTGCGGGTCAGGCGCATGGCGGAGGCGAACAGCTGCGACGTCACCGGCACGACGTCGCGCTCGAACCAGTCCTGACGCTGCTCATCGGTCATCGTGATCAATTCATTCCCCCTTGCACTGTCCCCGTCTCGGCGCAGGCAGCGAAACCATGTTCGCAAAACCCCCGTAAGGGCCGCGTTAACGGTTGCGCCTGGTCAGAGAGGTAAAAAAGTCCCATTGCTCGCGGCATGCGTCATCACGTCCACGGCCGGACTAGTCTCATTATCATAACACTATCCATCCAATTTCCTAGAAAAAGTGGGCGGAGTCACATGAGATAGCGTATGGACATGGATTTCGTGGACCGTCACGACATGGAGGCACGTCACTGGGTGGCGGAGGCCATCCGCAAGGTGGAGGCCGACGCCAACCGGAGCTGTGACACACACCTGCATGTCTTCCCGCTGCCCCCGCGGTGGGGGGTAAACCTCTACTTGAAAGACGAGTCGGTACACCCGACCGGTTCACTGAAACACCGACTTGCCCGATCACTTTTCCTGTACGGCCTGGCCAACGGCTGGATCGGCCCCTCGACCACGATCGTCGAGGCGTCCAGCGGCTCCACGGCCGTGAGCGAGGCCTACTTCGCCCGCCTGCTCGGCCTGCCGTTCATCGCGGTGATGCCCGCCTCCACCTCACCGGAGAAGTGTCACCTGATCGAGTTCTACGGCGGCAAATGTCATTTGGTCGACGACCCGACCACGATCTATGACGAGTCTCACCGCCTGGCCGCCGAGACGGGCGGCCACTTCATGGACCAGTTCACCTACGCCGAGCGGGCGACCGACTGGCGCGGCAACAACAACATCGCCGAGTCGATCTACGCGCAGATGTCGCTGGAGCCGCACCCGGTGCCGGCCTGGATCGTGGTCGGCGCGGGCACCGGCGGCACCTCGTCCACGATCGGCCGCTACATCCGCTACCGCCGCCACGACACCCGCCTGGCCGTCGCCGACCCCGAGGGCTCGGCCTTCTACCCGAGCTGGGTGTCGGGCGACCCCTCGGTCACCGCGCCGGGCTCGCGGATCGAGGGCATCGGCCGTCCCCGGGTGGAGCCGTCCTTCCAGCCCACGGTGATCGACCGCATGGTGGCCGTGCCCGATGCCCGGTCGATCGCCGCCATGCACTGGGTGCGCGAGGTCACCGGCCGGGACGTCGGCGGCTCCACCGGCACCAACGTGGCCGCCTGCGTGGACCTGATCAGGGAGATGCGCGAGGCCGGCGAGCAGGGCAGCGTCGTCACCCTCATCTGCGACGGCGGCGAACGCTACCGGGGCACCTACTGCGACCCCGGCTGGCTCGCCGCCCAGGGCCTCGACATCCACCCGCACCTCGACGAGTTCCGGGCGTTCCTGCCCGACTGATCGGCTAGGCCGCCTTGGCCGGGTCGACCTCGAACAGCTTGGCCACGTCGTCGAGGATCGCGTGGGCGCCCTGGATGCCGACGGCGGTCATCCAGGTGAGGTCGTTCACCTCGTGCTTCTCGCCCTTGAGCTTGCCCCACAGCGGGTTGTTCACGAACTTCTCCTTGGGCCCGTCGGCGGCGGGGTCCGCGTAGGTCGCCACGAAGATGTGGTCGGCGTCCAGATCGGCGATGCGCTCCTGACTGACGTTGACCACGATCGAGTCGCTCACGGTGGGCTGGCCCTCCGGCCGGGGGAAGCCGATGTCCTTCATGACCAGGCCGGAGTAGGACTCCTCGACGTACAGGCGGGTCGTCGGCTCGCCCGCGAAACGGACGATGGAGATGGTCGGCAGCTCGCCCTCCTTCTCCTTGATCGCGGAGCCGATCTTCCCGGCCCGCTCCTCGAACGCCTTGAGCCTCGCCTCCGCCACGTCCTCCTTGCCGAGCGCCTGGCCCACCAGGCGGAGGTTCTCCTTCCAGATGGCGCCGGTCGTCTCGCTGAAGACGGTAGGAGCGATCTTGGCGAGCTTGTCGTAGAGCGCCTCGTGACGGACCTTGGCCGAGACGATCAGGTCGGGCTTGAGCGCGATGATCTTCTCCAGGCTCGGCTCCTCCAGCGTGCCGACGGCCGTGGCCTCCTTGCCGTACTCCTCGGCGACGGTGCCGAGGTAGTCGGGCAGCGCCGTGTCGATCGACCGGTAGGTGGTGTATCCGACCACCGGCGTCTCCAGTGTCAGCACCGCGTCCACGAAGCTCTGGTCCAGCGCCACCACCCGCTTGGGCCGACTGGGGATCACGGTCTCGCCCATCGCGTGCTTGACGGTGCGGAACGGCCCGGCCGAGCTCTCCGGAGCGGCGGACTCGGCGGTCTCGGTCGAGCCGCAAGCGGCCAGACCCGCCACCAGAACGGCCCCTACCAGCGCACGCAACGATTTCATCGAGAACCCTTCTTAGCTTAGGCAACCCTTAATTAAGTTAGCCGTGCCTAACCTGGCATACTTCTCCGGGATCGGGCAAATGCTGGAGGGACGAGTGGGAGCAACCGCTGTCGCGCCACGCTCGCACACCCTCCGCCACCGGCGTCTCCTTCTGCTCACCGTGCTGCTGGGAGCCGTCTGCGTGACCGTGGTGCTGAGCGTCACGGTCGGGTCCAGGCCCGTGCCGCCGGCCGACGCCTGGCAGGCGCTCACCGCCCCCACCGGCACCGAGAGCCACATCATCATCCGCTCGCTGCGCGTCCCGAGGACCGTGCTCGGCGTGCTGGCCGGCCTCGCGCTCGGCGTGGCGGGCGCGCTCATGCAGGGCCACACCCGCAACCCGCTCGCCGACCCCGGTCTGCTCGGCGTCACCCAGGGCGCCGCCTTCGCCATGGTGGCCTCGATCATCCTGCTCGGCGCCCAGAGCCTGCTCGCCTACATCTGGTTCGGCCTGGCCGGAGCTCTGATCGCCAGCGTGGGCGTGTTCGCGCTCGGCATGGTCGGCGGCCGGGGCGGCCCCACGCCCGTCACGCTCGCCCTCGCGGGCACCGCCGTCAGCGCCTTCCTCTACGCGCTGACCTCGGCCATCGTGCTCCTCGACGAGCAGGCCATGGACGTGTTCAGGTTCTGGCAGGCGGGTTCGATCGCCGCGCGCGGCCCTGACGTGGTCTGGCAGGTGCTGCCGTTCGTCGTGGCCGGCCTGGTGCTGGCCATGGTCAACGCCCCCGGCCTGAACGCGCTCTCCCTCGGCGAGGACGTCGCGCGCGGCCTCGGGCAGCGCATCGGCCTCACCCGGGGCGTCGGCGTCGCCGCCGTCACGCTGCTCACCGGCGCCGCGGTGGCCGCCTGCGGGTCCCTGGCCTTCGTCGGCCTGATCGTGCCGCATCTGGCCCGCTCGCTGTCCGGCACCGATCACCGTTGGCTGCTGCCCTACTCCGGCCTGATCGGCGTCGCGCTGCTGCTGCTCGCCGACGTGATCGGCCGCGTCGTCGCCCCTCCCGGCGAGCTGGAGGTCGGCGTGGTGCTCGCCCTGCTCGGCGCCCCCTTCTTCGTCGCGCTGGTCCGCCGCAGGAAGCCGGTGCGGCTGTGACGACCGTCCTCGCGCTCCGCGTCGCGGGCCTGTCCTGGCGGGTACGCCCCCGCGCCGCCGCCGTCACGCTGGGCGGCCTCCTGCTGCTCGGCGTGCTCATGGCACTGAACATGCGCATCGGCGACATCCAGATGAGCCTGGCCGAGGTGGCGCGGGCCACGTTCGACACCGCGAGCGCCGGCCACTTCGTCATCATGGATCTCCGCCTGCCCCGCACCCTGACCGGCGCGCTGGTGGGCGCCGCGCTGGCGCTGTCCGGCGCGATCATCCAGTCCATCGCCCGCAACCCGCTGGCCAGCCCCGAGATCCTCGGGGTCACCACCGGCGCCTCGGTCGCCGTCGTGGCCGGCGTCGTGGTCAGCGGCAGCGCGTACGGCGGCGCCAGCGGGCTGCTCTCCACCCTCGGCATCCCGGCGCTTGCCCTGGCCGGCGGGCTCATCGGCGCCGTGATCGTCTACACGCTGGCCTGGCGGCGCGGGCTCGACGGCTACCGGCTGGTCCTCGTCGGCATCGGCGTGGCGGCCGTGTTCACCAACGTCAAGTTCTGGCTGCTGACCATCGGCGACGTCAACGACACCAGCCGGGCCATGGTCTGGATCAGCGGCTCGCTCAACGGCCGCGGCTGGGAGCATGTCCGGCCCGTCGGCGTGGCCCTCGCCGTGCTCATCCCGCTGGCGCTGCTCGGCGCCCGCTCGCTCGACGCGCTGCGCTTCGGCGACGACACCATCACCGGGCTGGGCGTGCGGATGAACCTCTCGCGGGCCCTGCTGATCCTCGCGGCCGTGCTGCTCGCCGCCGTCGCCACCGCCTCGGCCGGGCCGATCGCGTTCGTCGCGCTGGCCGCGCCGCAGATCGCGCTCCGGCTGGCCCGCTGCGCGCAGCCACCGCTGCTGTCGTCGGCCGTCGTGGGCGCCCTGCTCACCACCGGCGCCGACCTGATCGCGCGCACCGCCTTCTCCCCTGTCGAGCTGCCCGTGGGCATCGTGACCGCGGTGCTCGGCGCGCCGTACCTGATTCATCTGATCTGGAGGGCACGCACTTGAGGCTCCAGGCCGCCGCCGTCAAGCTCGGCTACGGCGAACGAACCGTCGTGGACGGGCTCGACCTCGTCATCGAGCCGGGCACGGTCACCGCGATCATCGGCCCCAACGGCTGCGGCAAGTCCACGCTGCTGCGCGCCCTCGGCCGCCTGCTCAAGCCGCGAGGCGGCGAGGTGCTGCTCGACGGCAAGCGCATCGACCGCATCCCCACCCGCGAGGTGGCCAAGGTGCTCGGCCTGCTCCCCCAGGCGCCCACCGCGCCGGAGGGCCTGACCGTCGCCGACCTGGTCGTCAGGGGCCGCCACCCGCACCAGACCTGGTATCGGCAGTGGTCGTCGGACGACGAGGCGGCCGTGAGCGAGGCGCTGGCCATGACCGGGCTGGCCGACCTGGCCGAGCGCCCGCTGGACGAGCTGTCCGGCGGGCAGCGGCAGCGGGCCTGGATCTCCATGGCCCTGGCCCAGGGCACCGACCTGCTGCTGCTGGACGAACCGACCACCTTCCTCGACCTGGCTCACCAGGTGGAGGTCCTGGAGCTGGTCCGCCACCTGCACCAGGCGGCCGACCGGACCATCGTGATGGTGTTGCACGACCTCAACCTGGCGGCCCGTTACGCCGACCGGCTGGTGGCCATGCGCGAGGGCCAGGTGATCATCGCCGGCGCCCCGCACGAGGTGCTGACCGAGGAGCTGTTGCGCGAGGTGTTCGAGCTGGACGCCAAGGTGATCACCGACCCGGTGGCGGGCACGCCGCTGGTCATCCCGATCGGGCCGCACCGCTAGCGACCGGCGCCCCGCTCATGGTCGCTCGGCGAGCGCCCGCCGGATCTCCTCGTCGTCGGGCGCCAGCTCCTGGGCTCGCAACAAATCGGCTCGGGCCAGCGCGGGCTGCCCGCACCTCCGGAGCGCGAGCGCCCGGTTGAACCTGACCTCCGCCCCCTCCTCCAGCTCGATCGCCCGGCTCAGGTCGGCGACGGCGCTCTCGTACTCGCCCTCGCCGAACGCGACCGCGCCGCGCCCCGCCCAGGCCGCCGCCAGCCGCGGCTCGCGTTCCAGCGCCGAGTCGAACGCCTTGCGGGCCTCCAGCGCGTGCCCCTCCGCCGCCTCGATCTGCCCCAGCACGCAGAGCAGGTACGGGTTGCCGGCATCGCGCTCGGCGTCGGCCCTGGCCCTGGCCGGCTCGTTCAGCGCCACGAGCAGCCCGGCCCGGTTGACGTAGGCGTCGGTGAAACCGGGATCCAGCTCGATCGCGTGATCGAGGTCCGCGAGCGCGCCCGCGAGGTCGCCGGCGGCGAAACGGATCTCGGAGCGGTTGTAGTAGGGCTCGGGGAAGGGCGGGCCGACCCGCATGGCCGTCTCGTAGTCGGCCGTCGCCTCGGCCGGACGGCCCAGGCGGTGCAGCAGGTTGCCCCGGTCGAGGTAGTAGTCGGGATAACCGGGATCGGCCGCGACGACCGCGTCGAGATCGCGCAGCGCGCCGGCGAGGTCGCCCCGCTGGGCCGCCAGCTGGGCCCGGTTCGCCCGCAGCACGAGCTTGTGGATGGGGTGCCGGCCGGGCTCTAGGTCGCGCTCGGCCAGCTCGACGGCCTCCTGGACAAGCCGCTCGGCCTGCGCAAAACGCCCTCTGCGCACCTCGACCAGCGCCTTGCCGTTGAGGTCGAAGCTCAGGTGGAAGGCCCGCTCGCCGCGATCGGGCAGCAGCGAGGTGAGCGCGACCGCCTGGTTGATCCAGGCCATCGCCTCCTCGGGGTCGCGCTCGCCGGGGTCGTGGTGGCGGACGAGCAGCATCGCGGTGGCGTAGGCGGCTGTGGCGAGCTCCTTGGGCCGGGTGCTGACCCGGCGGGCGCGGTCGAGCAGGTCGCGGGCCTCGCCCTCCCGGTCGAGGGCGGCCAGCGCGGTGGCCGTACGGTGCAGCAGCGTCCACCACTCCTCGCCGTCCTCGTCCAGCGTGGGCAGTAGCGCCAGGCCGGCCTCGGCCATGGCGTGGTGGAAGCCCTCGTTGCGGTAGCGGTCGAGCTCGGCCGCGGGCGGGACGACAGGCCGCGGGCGTGGCGGCCCGGGCGGAGAGATCACCACCGTGACGGACGCGGCGGGCACGCGACGCCTCAGGACCGCCAGGAATTCAGTATCGGTCGGGTCCGATTCTTCGGCATTATTCACCCGTAAAGTCAGCGGCACACTCCGCGCCACATGATCCCGGACGAACTCCGCCAGCCCGTTCGCCAGGCGGAGCGTCCGCAGGGGTGCGGGCACCAGGATGCGTTCGTCCTGCGGCAGCCGGTCGGCCAGCGAGGTCCTCCGGGCGGGGACCAGGTCGCGCAGACCGGGCGCGGCGGCTCTGATCTCGATGTCGTGCGCGGCCACCAGATCCGGCGCAGCCTCGGGGAGCAGCGCCGTGAGCAGCCCAGACGCCAGCGTGTAAGGGCCGCGCAGCCTGCGGTCGGCGTCAACCGTGATCTCTCGCAGAGTCACTCCCGGAGAAGACGGAAACCGGCGTCACCACCGCAGACGCCGGCCTCATCCGTGCGTTCAGGACAGGTCAGGCCGAGTGCTTCGGACTCGCGGCTCCGGACAGCTTGACGGTGCCGGGTTTGTGGACGACGACTCTCTTCATTGAGCGCCCTTTCCGATCAGTTTCCGAGGACCGCTCAATGTCAACACGGCACCGGTCAAACGACAAGGCATCAACCGGTAAGTGACATATCCGAATTGATTATGTGTCAGTCCCCAAGGATCGCGTCCACGAACACCTCGGGGTCGAACGGAGCCAGATCGTCGGGCCCCTCGCCCAGCCCGGCCAGTTTGACCGGCACCCCCAGCTCGCGCTGCACCGAGATGACGATGCCGCCCTTGGCCGTGCCGTCGAGCTTGGTCAGCGCGATGCCGGTGATGTTGACCACCTCGGCGAAGACCTGCGCCTGCCGCATGCCGTTCTGGCCGGTGGTGGCGTCGAGGACCAGCAGCACCTCGTCGACGGTGGCCTTCTTCTCGATGACCCGCTTGACCTTGCCCAGCTCGTCCATCAGGCCGGTCTTGGTGTGCAGCCGGCCCGCCGTGTCGACGATGACCACGTCGACCTTGTCCAGGATGCCCTTGGCGGTGGCGTCGAAGGCCACGGAGGCCGGGTCGCCGGCCTCCGGCCCGCGCACCACCTCGGCCCCGACCCGGTCACCCCAGGTCTGCAGCTGGTCGGCCGCCGCCGCGCGGAACGTGTCGGCCGCGCCGAGCACGACCGTCTTGCCGTCACCGATGAGCGAGCGGGCGAGCTTGCCGGTCGTGGTGGTCTTGCCGGTGCCGTTGACGCCCACGACGAGCACCACCGCGGGCCGCTCACCATGCCTCTGGACGTGCAGGGTGCGGTCGAGATCGGGATTGACCTGGGCCAGCAACTGCTCGCGGAGCAGGGCGCGCACCTGGTCGGGCGTGCGGGTGCCGAGCACCTTGACCTTGGTCTGCAGCTCCTCGACGATGGCGCGGGTGGGCGCCACACCGACGTCGGCGGTGATCAGCGCCTCCTCGATCTCGTCCCAGACCTCGTCGTCGAGGCGGTCACGGGAGAGCAGCTCCAGCAGCCCCCGGCCGAGCGCGCTCTGCGAGCGGGCCAGCCTGGACCGCAGCCGCACCATCCGACCGGCGGACGGCGGCGGCACCTCCACCTCGGGCGGCACCACGACCGGCTCGGCCGGTTTGACCGGAGGCGGGAGCGTGGTGGTGGCCCCCTCACCTTCCTCGCCACCTGGAGCCGCTCGCTTCTCCTTCTCCTCCGGAGGCACAAGCGTCTGCGGCGGCTCGGCCGGTGGCGCGGCCTTGCCTCCCGGTCTGAAGAGCAGGAACAGGCCGCCCGCCGCCACGAGGGCGACGAGGACCACGATCACGATGACGCCGAGATAACCATCCACAAGACGTCAGTTTTCCAGATCGACCGGCATGGTCATGCCCAGGGCCACGCGGATCAGGCCGGCTCGCGCTCCCGCAGCCGCTGGCTGACGACCTGGGTGACGCCGTCGCCCCGCATCGACACGCCGTAGAGGGCGTCGGCGATCTCCATCGTGCGCTTGTTGTGGGTGATCACGATCAGCTGCGAGCTCTGCCGCAGCTCCTCGAAGAGCCTCAGCAGGCGCTGCGTGTTGGTGTCGTCGAGCGCCGCCTCGACCTCGTCCATGACGTAGAACGGCGAGGGCCGGGCCTTGAAGATGGAGATCAGGAACGCCACCGCCGTCAGCGACCGCTCACCGCCGGACAGCAGCGACAGCCGCTTGACCTTCTTGCCCGGTGGCCGGGCCTCGACCTCGATGCCGGTGGTCAGCATGTCGGTGGGCTCGGTGAGGACCAGCCGGCCCTCGCCGCCGGGGAAGACCCGGGTGAAGATCTGCTCGAACTCGCGGGCCACGTCCTCGTAGGCCGAGGAGAACATCTGCTCCACCCGGTCGTCGACCTCCTTGACCACGGTCATGAGGTCGCGCCTGGTCTTCTTGAGGTCTTCGAGCTGCGAGGTGAGGAAGGCGTGGCGCTCCTCCAGGGCGGCGAACTCCTCCAGGGCGAGCGGATTGACCTTGCCCAGTTGGTTCATCTGCCGCTCGGCGGCACGGGCCCGTTTCTCCTGCTCCTCGCGTACGTAGGGGATCGGCGGGTCGCCGGGCACCGGGGCCTGCGGGCCGTACTCGGAGATCAGGGTCTCGGGCTCGACGCCGAACTCGTCCAGGGCCCGCTGCTCCAGCTGCTCCAGGCGCAGCCGCTGCTCGGTGCGGGCGACCTCGCTGCCGTGCACGCGGTTGACCAGCTTGTCGAGCTCCTGGCTGAGCTCGCGGACGCGCACGCGTACCTGCTTGAGCTCGGCGTCGATCGCCACCCGCGCCAGGTCGGCCTCGTCACGCTCCCGGGCCGCGAGCTGGACGGACGAGGCGAGCGCGGTGAGCACCCGCCTGGCGCCCCCGCTGACCGCCTCGGCCACCTCCGCCTGGCGCCTGCGCCTGGCGCGCCGGGCGGCGGCCTGGGCGCGCTCGTGCCGCTCGCGCTGGGCGGCGCGGACGAGGCCGTCGGCCCGGCCCTCGATGCCCTTGACGCGCTCCTCGGCGGTGCGGACCTGGAGCCGGGTCTCCATCTCGCGCTGCCTGTCGGTCTGGCAGGTGACGGCCAGCTCGTCGCGGGCCTCGGTGGTGGGCTCCGCCTCCAGCTCCTGGGAGTATTCGGCCTCGGCCAGCCTGATCTCCAGCTCGGCCAGCTCCGCCAGGCCCTCGGCCCGGGACTCCTCGGCCGCGGTGACGCCGTGACGCAGCCGCTCGGCCTCGTCGTGGGCGGCGTCGGCAGCCGCCTCCAGCTGGGCCAGCCGCTTGGCGGCGGCGGCGTCGCGCTGGTCGGCCTCTCGCTGCCGGGCCCTGACCTGGTCGAGCGCGCCCTGGGCGGCGCTCACCCCGGCCTGGGCGGTGCCGACGGCGGTCTGCGCCTCATTGACCCGGGCCTGCGCCTCCTCCACGGCCGCCTGGGCCGCCTGCTCGGTGGCGGCCGCCTCGTCGAGCGCCTCGGCGGTGCGCTCGGCGGTGGCCTCCGCGTCACCGAGGTCGGCGACGGCGTCGTCGAGCGCCGCCCGCACCTGCAGGACCGAGGTGCCGCCCTCGAACCCGCCGCTGGCCAGATGGGCGCCGACGAGGTCGCCGTCCCTGGTCACGGCGCGCAGCCCGGAGTGCTCCTCGACCACCCGGCGGGCGACGCCGAGATCGTCCACGACGACGACACCGGACAGCAGGCGGTCGACCGCCGACCTCAGGTGGCCTGGCACGGTCACCAGCTCGGCCGCCCACTCCGCACCTCCGGGCGCGGCCGTACGGACCTCGCCGCCTCCCGGCGCGGCCGCACGGACCCCGGTCTCCCCCATCCGGCCTGCCGCGGCTGCCGGGGACGGGTCCTTCGGCCCGTCACCTGGGGACGCGGACCCGCGTCCCGGCCCGTCGGCCGGGGAGGCGACGAGGAGGGTGGCCTGACCTGCCTCCTTGACCCGCAACAGCTCGATGGCCTCGATCGCCGTGTCGACGGACCTGACGGCGATGGCCTCGGCGACCGGGCCGAGCACGGCGGCGACCGCCGGCTCGGCGCCCGGCGTGACCTGGAGTGAGGCCGCGAGCGGGCCCAGCACCCCGGCCAGATCGGCCTCCAGGAGGGCGGCGCCGCCGTCGCCCTTGGCCAGCCCGAGCTCCAGCGCCTCGCAGCGGGCCCGCAGCGCGGCCACCGCCCGCTGGGCCTCCTGGTCGGCGGCGCGCGCCGCGACGACTGCCGCCTTGGCGGCCTGGGCGGCCGAACGCGGCGCGTCGAGGGCGGCCTTGGCCGACGAGGCCGCGGCGCGGGCCTCGTCGGCGACGGACTTGGCCTCCTCCACCAGTGCCTGCGCGGTGGCGAGCTCCTCGGCGAGCGCCGGATCGACGGCGGGCTCCTCGCGCCGCCGCTCCTCCAGGTCGTCGCGGGCGCGCCGCTCGCGCTCGGCCGCCTCGGCGACGGCCCGGTTGAGGCGGCCGATCTCCTCCTCGGCGGCGCGTGACCTGCTGCGCACGGAGTCGACCTGGCCCCGGAGTTTGGCCAGGCCCTCGCGCCGGTCGGCGGCGGCCCTGGCGGCCATGGCGAGGCGGCGCTCCTCGGCGCTCAGCGCGGCCTCGGAGTCGGCCCGCCGCTGGACCGCCTCCTCCAGCAGCTCCTGGGCGTGCTCCAGCTCGGCCTGGAGGATGAGCTCCTGCTCACGCACCTCGGCGGCCTCGCGTTCGAGATCTTCGGGGTCGCGCCCGCGCCGCTCGATGGAGGCGGCGTCGACGGCGTGCCGGTGGCGCTCGGCGGCCAGTTGTTCGAGGCCGGTGATGCGTTCACGCAGGCTGGACAGCCGGAAGTAGGTCTCCTGCGCGGCGCTCAGCCGGGGCTGAGCCTCGGCCTCGGCGCTCTCCAGGGCGGCCTCCCGCTGCTGGCCCTCGGCCAGCTCGGCCTCCACCTGGGTGCGTCTGCTCAGAACGGCGGCCTCGTCGGCGGCCTCGCGCTCCAGCGTCGAGCGCAGGATGCCGACGTCGTCGGCAAGCAACCGCAGCCGCGCGTCACGCAGGTCGGCCTGGATCACGGCGGCCTTGCGGGCGATCTCGGCCTGACGGCCGAGCGGCTTGAGCTGGCGGCGCAGCTCGGTGGCGAGGTCCTGGACGCGGGTCAGGTTGGCCTGCATCGCGTCGAGCTTGCGCAGCGCCTTCTCCTTGCGCTTGCGGTGCTTCAGAACGCCCGCGGCCTCCTCGATGAACGCCCGCCGGTCCTCGGGGCCGGCGTGGAGCACCGCGTCGAGCTGGCCCTGGCCGACGATGACGTGCATCTCGCGGCCGATGCCCGAGTCGGACAGCAGCTCCTGGATGTCGAGGAGACGGCAGGTGTCGCCGTTGATCGCGTATTCGCTCTGGCCCGACCGGAACATCAGCCGGCTGATCGTGACCTCGCTGTAGTCGATCGGCAACGCGCCGTCGGAGTTGTCGATGGTCAGCGTCACCTCGGCCCGGCCCAGCGGCGGCCTGGACGAGGTGCCGGCGAAGATCACGTCTTCCATCTTGCCGCCGCGCAGCGACTTGGCGCTGTGCTCACCCATGACCCAGGCCAGGGCGTCGACGACGTTGGACTTGCCGGAGCCGTTGGGGCCCACGACGCAGGTGATGCCGGGCTCGAAACGCAGAGCGGTCGCGGAGGCGAAGGACTTGAAGCCGCGCAGGGTGAGGGTCTTCAAATACAAGCGTCGGCCCCCTTCTCCCTGAACGGACTCCGGAAAAGCCTACTGGTCCTGCCTGCCCCATGCTGGCCGCCGCAGTCGAGTCCGCGGCGGCCCAGGCAAAAGAGCTACCAAGATATTCCGGATCGGGCGATGAAGAGGGCAAATAACGAGGGACGCCTCATGGAGACGTCCCTGGATCATGCGATCCGATCACTCGTCAGGTGAGTGCCGGCTCGCGCTCCTGCATGCGACTGATTGCCTCATCGCGGGTTTGCGCCGCAAGAGCGTCATTCTGGGCCTGAAGTCGGATGAGTTCTGCCTCCAGATCACGGATTCGCTGCTGCAGACGGCGCATCTCCGAGACCATTCGAGGGTCAGGACCGCCGACGTGGCCGAGTAGAGCCTTCGCCATGGTAAAGGGTCCTCCACGCTGAGTGACCAGACTGGTTCGCGCACTTCTTATTCCGCGGGAGGGGTGCGCGTGGTACCTAACAAGAGTCGCACCGGCAGTGTGGGCGGTCAAGTCGAACGAACCGCTGTTACCCCCCAGTGGGCACTCTTGCCATATAACTATACCCCATTTGGGGTGTTTAACGAAAGCCCTTACCGCTCGAGGAATCCCCCCAAACCACCTCGCACTTCACTCCAGCGTTCCACTACTCCATCCACCCGGCCCGGCGTGTCGCAACCTCTGAGCAGGTCCAGGAGCTTGACGCAGGCCTCCCGGGATCCCTCGGCGACGACCTCCACCCGGCCGTCCTCGGTGTTGCGTGCCCAGCCGACGAGCCCCAGCTCCAGCGCCCGGGCCCTGGTCCACCACCGGAACCCGACCCCCTGCACCCGCCCGCGCACCCAGGCGGTCACCCGGACGATCTCGGTGTTCTCCGGCATTCCACTGTCTCCGTCGCGTCTCAGGTGGGTGGTCAGCGCGGCCGTCGCTGGCAGGTCGGACAGGAGTAGGACGAGCGGTTCATGAACGCCTCACGCCGGATCGGGGTGCCGCAGCGCGAGCAGGGCTGGTCGCGCCTGCCGTAGACCTCCAGGGAGCGGTCGAAGTAGCCGCTCTCACCGTTGACGTTCACGTAGAGGCTGTCGAACGAGGTGCCGCCCTGGGCCAGCGCGGCGCCCATCACCTCGCGTACGGCGGCCAGCAGCTCGGCGATCTTGGGCCGGGTGAGGGTCTGCGTGGGACGGGCCCAGTGCAGCCGGGCCAGCCAGAGCGCCTCGTCGGCGTAGATGTTGCCGACCCCGCTGATCAGCGACTGGTCGAGCAGGGCCCGCTTGATCTCGGTCCGCTTGCGCCGCAGGCCGGCCGCGAACGCCTCGTCGTCGAACGCCTCTTCGAACGGGTCGGGCGCGATGTGCGAGATCGGCTCGGGGACGCCGTCGACCAGGGCCGTGAGCATGACATGGCCGAACGTCCGCTGATCGACGAACCGGAGGTCGGGACCGCCGTCCGTGAAGCCGAGACGTACCCGCAGGTGCTTCTCCAGCGGCGCGTGCGGGTCCACCACGAGCAGTTGGCCACTCATCCCGAGGTGGGCCATGAGCGCCTCCTCGGCGCCCGACAGGGGCAGCCACAGGTATTTGCCGCGACGTTCGGCGGAGATGACCGTGCGGCCCTTCAGCCGCGCGGCGAACTCCGTGGCGCCCGGAACGTGACGCCTGATGGCACGCGGGTGCAGCACCTCCGCCGTGGCGATCTCGCGGCCGGCCACCCACTGGGCGAGTCCCCGCCGGACGACCTCGACCTCTGGCAGCTCGGGCACCCTAGCCCGCCGGCTGGCTCTCGCGCTGCTCGCGGCGGGCCCGGATGCGGGTCCACGCCGCCTCGGCCGCCTGCTGCTCGGCCTCCTTCTTGCTGCGCCCCGTGCCCGAGCCGTAGGCCTCGCCGCCCACCAGCACCTCGGCGGTGAAGGACTTGGCGTGGTCGGGGCCGCTCTCCTCGACGTGGTATTCGGGCACGCCGAGCGCCTCGGAGGCGGTGAGCTCCTGCAGGGACGTCTTCCAGTCGAGCCCCGCGCCGAGCGAGGCCGAGCGGACGATCAGCGGGTCGAACAACAGGTGGACCACGCGGAACGCCTCGTCCAGCCCCTTGTCGACGTAGACGGCGCCGATCAGCGCCTCCAGGGTGTCGGCCAGGATCGACGACTTGTCGCGCCCGCCCGTGCCCTCCTCGCCCCTGCCGAGCCGCAGGAACCGGCCCAATCCCAGGTCGCGGGCCACGTCGGCCAGGGCACGCATGTTGACCACCGCGGCCCGCAGCTTGGCCAGCTGCCCCTCGGGCAGGTCGGGGTGGTTGCGGTAGAGGGTGTCGGTGACCACCAGGCCCAGTACCGAGTCGCCGAGGAACTCCAGGCGCTCGTTGGTGGGCAGGCCGCCGTTCTCGTACGCGTAGGAGCGGTGCGTCAACGCCCGCTCGAGAATGTCGGAGTCGAGGCTGACGGCCAGCACTCTCTCCAGCTCTGCTCCGGCGACCTCCACGGCCACCGGCTTAGGACCTGCGCCCACGTGTTCCTCCTCGGACACCTTCACACGGCGCGACGGCTGCGGAGGATGCCCGAAAACGTGGTGGGCGTCGGGGAGGACAGAGCCCCGGCGTCCACCACGACCGCGGGCGAACCGCTACCGCACGCATCTGAGACGTTAACGCCGACCGGGGCACAATGGCACCCGGTCGGCATCACGTCAACTGCGAGATCAGGCGGACGGCTCGATGACCTGACGACGGTTGTAGGTGCCACAGGTGGGGCACGCGATGTGCGGCTGCTTGGGCGAACGGCACTGCGGGCAGCTCACCAGGGCGACAGCAGTCGTCTTCCACTGGGAGCGACGGGCGCGGGTGTTGCTCCGCGACATCTTTCGCTTCGGGACGGCCACGTCACTTCTCCTGATCGTTATCGTTCTCGGTAACCAGACCTTGCAACGACGCCCAGCGAGCGTCGATCTTCTCGTGCCGGTGATCGTCGCCGGCCTCGGCCAGCTTGACCCCGCACTCCACGCAAAGCCCCGTGCAGTCGTCGCGACAGACGGGACTCAGCGGCAGCGCGAGCACCACCGCGTCGCGGAACGTCGGCTCGAGGTCGAGCAGCGCCCCGTCGAGCAGTGAGTCGTCCTCGGAGGCGTCCTCGTCGGAGTAGAAGAACAGCTCCTGCAGGTCGACCTCGATCTCCGAGGTCAACGGGTCAAGGCACCGCGCGCACTCCCCGGCGAGCGGGGCCTGCGCCGTGCCCGAGACGAGCACGCCTTCCATCACTGCTTCGAACCGGAGATCCAGCTCGACTTCGGCGTCCTTGGGGACACCGATCATGTCGACGCCGAGATCTGCCGGTGCCGGAAGGGTCAGGGTCACCCGCCTCATCGTGCCCGGCCGCTTTCCCAGGTCGTGGGTGGAGATCACCCATGGGGAGCGGGGGTCGAGGTGCTGAGTCATCCTGCTCTCGCTAGGCATGGCGAAACCGTCGCCGTCGTACAAGGCTGAAATGAAAGGATACCAGGCCGCTGTCAGCTCCTGAGCCGCTCGACGAGCAGTGTGTGCACCAGATCCGGCACCAGGCCGGACACGTCGCCACCATAGCGGGCGATCTCCTTCACCCTGCTGGAGGACAGGAACGAGTATTCGGGGTTGGTCGGCATGAACAGCGTCTCGACGCCGGACAGCCGGTAGTTGAGCTGTGCCATCTGCAGCTCGTAGTCGAAGTCGCTGACCACCCTGATCCCCTTGACGATCGCGGGGATGTCGTTGTGCCTGCAGAAGTCGACGAGGAGCCCGTGGAACTTCTCGACCTTGACGTTGGGGTATTCCTTGGTGACGGTCTGCAGCATGTCGATCCGCTCGTCGACCGTGAACAGGCTGCTCTTCTCGACGTTGATGAGGACGGCGACGGTCACCTCGTCATAGAGCCGGGCGGACCGGCCGATGATGTCGAGGTGACCATTGGTGATGGGGTCGAACGACCCCGGGCAGACAACGCGCCGCAAAACGCCTCCCAGGTCTACGGGTTCCCGGCGGCGCGACCGTACCAAACGGACGCTTCACCATAACGACGGACCCTCTCCTCAACGTACCCTTTAGGCCATATGAGGGGCTTTCCCCTGGTTTCCCGCTCGAATGCCACCAAAGCCCCCTCGGCCAGCCACCCGTGGTCGCGCAGCGACTCCAGCACCCGAGTCACCTCCTCGCCCGAGACCGCGTAGGGCGGATCGGCGAAGACGATGTCGTACGCCTCCCCGCCCTGGCCGGACGATCGGTCACCGCCCGCGCCCTCCGGCTCTCCGGGAGGCCTGCCCAGCAGCCGCTCCACCCGGTCGGCGACCACCTGGACCCCGTCGAGCGCCAGCGCCTTGACATTGGCCCTGATCGTCCGGACAGCCTTCGGGTCCGACTCCACCAGCAGCGCGTGCGCCGCCCCCCGGGACAGCGCCTCCAGCCCGACCGCCCCCGAACCGGCGTACAGATCCATCACCCGGGCACCCGCCAGCCCCTGGAGCGAGTCGAGGGTCAAGAAGATCCCCTCTCGCGCCCTGTCGCTGGTCGGCCTCGTCCCGCGCCCCGGCGGCACGACCAGCCGCCGCCCACCCGCGGTCCCCGCGATGATCCGAGTCATAAGAGCCATTGTTCCGCATGTCAACGCAGGTCAAGAGTGCACAGGTGTCGGCCTTGAGAGCGCAAGGGTGATTCACATCGTCTGACCGGCCACGCATGATGAGTCCTGCGGCCTCCGAGGTGACCCAGCTGGAGGCCGACCGGTGTGATCGTGAGCCCTTCCGCACACCGGTTCCCTCGGCACCTGACCCGAGGGGTGGGCCCAGCCGGGGACGGCATTCGGGGGGAGGCCGTCCCCGCGGCTGGGGCCGAGATCACGCCGGCGCCGGCCGCCGCGGAAGACGCTCGCCAGGAATCCGCTCTCCGGTCACGTCCTGCCGAGCGCCCCGCCGTAGATCACGTCTTCTCCAGGTATTCGGCGCGTTCGTCGGCCAGCAGCCGGTCGATCTCGGCGCGGAGACCGTCGTGGGAGGTCAGGGAGGGATCTCTGGCCAGCAGGGCCGCCGCCTCCTCACGAGCCGCCTCGATCACGTCCTCGTCGCGCAGGAGCTGGAGCATCTTGAGCGATGACCGCTTGCCCGACTGGGCGGCGCCCAGGACATCGCCCTCACGGCGTTGCTCCAGGTCGACCCGGGACAGCTCGAACCCGTCGAGGGTGGCGGCCACGGCGTCGAGGCGGGCCCGGGCCGGAGTGCCCTCGGGGAAGTCGGAGACCAGCAGGCAGAGCCCCGGCAGGCCGCCGCGGCCGACCCGGCCGCGAAGCTGGTGGAGCTGGGAGACGCCGAACCGGTCGGCGTCCATGATGATCATGACCGAGGCGTTGCGCACGTCGACCCCCACCTCGATGACCGTGGTGGCGACCAGGACGTCGAGCTCGCCCCGCGTGAACGCGCGCATGACCGCGTCCTTCTCCTCGGGCGGGAGCTTGCCGTGCAGCACACCCAGCCGCAGATCATGGAAGGGCCCCTCGGACAGCAGGTCGGCGACCTCCAGGACGGCCAGAGGCGGCCGGCGCTCGTCGTCGGCGGGCGGCGCCAGGTCGCCCTCGTCGCCCTCCAGGTCGCCGATGCGGGGACAGACGATGTAGGCCTGCCGGCCCAGCGCCACCTCCTCGCGCACCCGCTCCCAGGTGCGCTCCAGGAAGTGGGGCTTGTCGGCGGCGGGCACCACGTGCGTGGTGATCGGGGCGCGGCCCGACGGAAGCTGCGCCAGCGTCGAGACCTCCAGGTCGCCGAAGACGGTCATGGCGACCGTGCGCGGGATCGGGGTGGCGGTCATCACCAGCACGTGCGGCCGCCCGTCGCCGGCCTTCTCGCGCAGGGCGTCGCGCTGCTCCACGCCGAACCGGTGCTGCTCGTCCACCACGACCAGGCCCAGGTCGGCGAACTGGACGTGCTCCTGCAGCAGCGCGTGCGTGCCCACGACGATGCCGGCCGTGCCCGAGGCGGCGTCGAGCAGGGCCGAGCGGCGGGCGGCGGCGCCCATGGAACCGGTCAGCAGGGTGACCGCCGTGCCGCCGAACATGCCGCCCTGCGCCAGGTCGCCCAGCATGGCGCTGATCGAGCGGTGGTGCTGCTGGGCGAGCACCTCGGTGGGCGCCAGCAGGACGGCCTGCCCACCCGCGTCGACCACCTGCAGCATGGCGCGCAGCGCCACCACGGTCTTGCCCGCCCCCACCTCGCCCTGAAGCAGCCGGTGCATGGGGTGCTCCAGCGCCAGGTCGGCGGCGAGCTCCTCGCCCACGAGCGCCTGCCCCTCGGTGAGCGTGAACGGCAGCCGGGCGTCGAAGTCGGCCAGGATCCCGTCGTCCCGACGCGGTCGCGGCCGGGCCGGCCAGGCCGTCGCGGCCTGCCTGCGCTGGAGCAGCACCGCCTGCAGCACGAAGGCCTCGTCGAACTTGAGCCGCTCCCGGGCCCGCCGCACCTCGGCGAAGTCCTTCGGCCGGTGGATGGCCTCCAGCGCCTCGCCCAGATCCTGCAGCCCGTGGCGGGCGCGCAGCTCCTCGGGCAGCGAGTCGGTCAGCGGACCCAGCGTGTCGAGCACCAGGCCGACCGCCCGCCTGATCACCCACGGTGTCAGGTCCTTGCCCGCCGGGTAGATCGGCACCGGCGCGGCGGAGAACTCGGCGGCGCTGGCCTCGGTCTCCTCGAACAACTCGAACTCCGGATGCGACAGCTGCCAGCGCGGGTTGGTGTGCGACCCGAACAGGCCGACCTTGCCGGCGAACATGCCGCGCCGACCCGGCTTGAGCCGCGACTCGGCCACGTGGGAGCCCTTGCCGAAGAACGACAGATAGATCTTCTTGCCCGTGCCGTCGACGACCTCGACCTCGAGCCAGGTGCCGCCGCGGTTGCGCATGGGCTTGCGCATGAGCCTGGTGACCTCGCCCACCACGGTGACGTGCTCGTCGACCTCGAGCGCGTCGAGCGAGGTGAGCTCGCCGCGCTCGGCGTAGCGGCGCGGATAGTGGCGCAGCAGGTCACCGACCGTCTCCAGGCCGAGCACGCCGTGCAGCAGCTTGGCGGTCTTGGGGTCGAGCGCCTTGGTCAGGGGCTCATCGAAACGGCTCACCGGACTATGTTCTACCGTCTCCGACCGACAGAACGAACCGTCCACGCTGCCCCACGGCGAGTCCCGGGGCCGGGGCGCCGGTCGTGGCGCCGGTCGTGGCCTCATTCGACGCCGATGAGCAGGGGGTAGCCACCCTGCTCGCCGTCGTACACCACCAGGTCGAGGTCGGGTCTCGCGCCGCGCAGGTGACCGGCCAGCCGGTCGGCCAGCCCTTCGGGGGCGTCCGCGCCCGTGACCAGCGTCACGAGCTCGCCGCCGCCCGCCACCATCCGGTCCACGACCAGCGCGGCCACGTCGTCGAGCGCGCGGCCGATCACGGAGACGTCGCCGTCGATCAGCCCCAGCACGTCGCCGGGACGGCACACGCCCGCGCTGGTGACCGCCTCCCTGTCGGCGATCGCCAGGTGCCCGTGCCGGGTGTGCCCGGCCGCGTCGGTCATCGCGACGACGTCGTCGTCGAAGCGGCGCAGCGGATCGTGTACGGCCAGAGCCGCCAGCCCCTGAACGGTCGCCCTGGTCGGCAGCACGCTGACCACGACACCGTCCTCGCGGGCGATCTGCGCCGCCGCGGCCGCCACCGACCGGCAGCCCTCGTCGTTGGGCAGCACGGCCACCTCTCCGCCCGCCCGCCGGATCGCGGCCAGCAGCTCGGGCAGAGCGGGCCGCGTGCCGGGCGTCCGGCGCACCACGACCGCGCCGCACTGCTCGAACAGCGCCGCGATGCCCTCGCCGGCCGCGACGGCCACCACTCCCCTGCCCGCGTCGCCGCGATGGGTCCGCTCGGCCAGGTAGGTGATCCTGATCCGGTGCGGCCGCCCCGCCCGGAGCCCGGCCTCGACCGCGGGCCCCGCCTCGTCCACGTGGACATGCACGTTCCACAGCCCCTCGCCACCGACCACGACCAGTGAGTCGCCCATCGCGTCGAGCTCCGCGCGCAGCCCGGCCACCGCCGAGTCGTCGGCGTCGAGCAGGTACATCACCTCGTAGCCCGCGCCCACCTCGGTCATCGGCGAGACCCGTGACGTCGGCGCGGGAACGTCGTAGCGCACGCTGTAGGAGTCGGTGACGGCCGCGACCAGCGCGTCGAGGATGATCGCCAGCCCGGCCCCGCCCGCGTCGACGACACCGCTGCGGGCCAGCACGTCGAGCTGCTCGGGAGTGTGCCGCAGCGCCGCGCGGGCCGCCACCGCCGCCCGGCGCGCCACCTCGGCAGGCCCTCCTCGCTCGTCCTGTACGGCTCGCGCCACCGCGGCCAGCACGCTCAGCACCGTGCCCTCGACCGGCCGCGCCACGGCCTCCCTGGCCAGGAAGGCGGCCCGGCCGAGCCCGGCGCGCAGGTCGGCCTGGTCCTTCAGCACCTCGGCGAGACCCCGCAGCGCCTGGCTGACGATGACGCCGGAGTTGCCCCGCGCGCCGACGAGCGCGCCGTAGGCGAGCGTCTGCCACACCACCGCGGCGTCCACGTCGTCGGGCAGCGCCTCGACCGCCTCGGCCGCCGACAGCATGGTCAGGTGCAGGTTGGTGCCGGTGTCCCCGTCGGCGACGGGGAACACGTTGAGCGCGTCGATCTCCGCCCGCGCCTTGCCCAGGGCGTCGGCCGCCAGGCGCGCCCATCGGCGTACGCGAGGTGGGTCGAGGACCTCCATGTGCGACGCTCCGCCCTCCCCGAGTGCGCTACGTTGAACGAGGAGGATATCGCCGGGCCATCTGCTCGGGTTCGCACCGAGGGGTGTGGATCGGATATCCTCGTCTGGCTGGCCGGTTGTCCCGGCATGCCCTCCGCTCCGACGAACATCAGCGGACCGGGCTACATCGACTGTTTTAAGGAGCGATACCGTGGCTTCCGTCTGCGATGTCTGCCGCAAGGGTCCGACCTTCGGCAACAACGTGTCCCACTCTCACCGCCGCACCCGCCGTCGCTGGAACCCCAACATCCAGACGGTCCGCGCGGTCGTGGGCGGCACGCCGAAGAAGCTGAACGTGTGCACCTCGTGCATCAAGGCGGGCAAGGTCACCCGCTAGTTCCGACTTCCACGAGAGCCCGCCGGCCCGGCAACGAGCGGCGGGCTTTCGTCATGCCCGGGGCCTGTCAGCGCCACTGCCAGGCGTGGTCCACGGGGCCGATGCCGGTGCCCAGCGGGAAGCCCCGGGCGATGGCGCCCGTGACGTACGCCTTGGCCCGCTCGACGGCCGAAGGGACGTCCTCGCCCCGCGCGAGGTGGGAGGCGATGGCCGAGGCGAGCGTGCAGCCCGTGCCGTGGGTGTGACGGTTGTCGAGGCGTTCGGCGCTGAACCGGTATTCGCTCGTGCCGTCGGTCAGCAGGTCGACCGGCTCGTCCGGCAGGTGGCCGCCCTTGATCAGCGCCCAGGTGGGGCCGAGGGCCAGCACGGCGTCGGCGGCGCGGCGCAGGTCGCGCTCGTCCTCCACCTTGACCGAGGTGAGCTGCTCGACCTCCCACAGGTTGGGGGTGACGATCGTGGCGACCGGCAGCAGCTGGGTCCGCACCGTCTCCACGGCCTCGGGCACGAGCAGCGGGTCTCCGTGCTTCGACACCCCGACGGGATCGACCACCACGGGGGCGCCGTACGAGCCGAGCGCCACGGCCACGGTCTCGACCAGTTCGGGGGAGGCCAGCATGCCCGTCTTGATCGCCTGCGCGCCGATGTCGCCGAGCACGGAGTCGAGCTGGGCCCGTACGGCCTCGGCGGGCAGCTCCCAGTAGCCCTGGACACCCAGTGAGTTCTGCGCCGTCACCGCGGCGATGACGCTCATCCCGTGCACGCCCAGGGCCAGCATGGTCTTGAGATCGGCCTGGATGCCCGCTCCACCGCCGGAGTCGGATCCGGCGATGGTCAGCACACACGGAGGGGTCGTAACGGTCATGTCCCCCATCCAACCATTTAGTTGACTGCGCACTCCCCGCCGACCAGCCCGCAGTTGCCGGGCCGACCCGCCCGGCCCGTGGCGGAGAACTTCACCTCGGTGGACCCGCCCTTCACCAGGGAGCCGGACAGATCGATGATCAGCAGGTTGCCGTCCTGCGTCCATTCCCCGCCCGTCATGCTCACGACCCGGCCGGCGACGGGCAGCGACACCGTGAGCAACTTCAGCGCCTTCGGGGAGGCGTTGACCACGTCCAGATGCGCGGTGTAGCCGGTCACCCCCTGCCTGACGACGTCGAACCTGACGTTCACCGAGCCGCCGCTGAGCGCCGACTGGACGGTGGCCGACGCGGTCGGCTGAGGGTTGGCGGACGGCGTGTCGGTCGTGGTGCCGCCGGGATCGTTGATCGTTATCGGCTCCTCCGTCGGCTCCTCCGTCGCGGTCTCCTCGAAGTCCGTCGGGAGCGGCTCGTCGGTCTGCTTCGCCGGCGTCCTCTCCTTGGTCTTCGTGGGCGTCGGCTCGGGAGAGGAGGTGCGGCGCGGCGCCCGCGCGCTCGTCGTGTTCTGCGGAGTCGGGGTGTCGGCCGCGTCGGACTGCTCGTCCTCCGTCGGCTCATCGATCGGGGACTCCTCCTCCTCGACCGGCTCGGACACCACCGGCGCCGGCTGGTTGGAGGTCTGTACGGCGGTGCATCTGTCCCCAGGGCACGCGGTGTCTCCGGGGCCGCTCATCAGCTTGACGCCCGCGACGGTGCCACCGAGCACGACGGCCACGGCGGCGACGGAGAGCAGGGCGACCCTGGCCCTGCCACCGCCCGGCGCCTCGTCCACCACCGCGTCGACCGGAGGCGGCTTGCGGCGACCGCGACGGCGGCGGGGCCCGGAGTCGTCCGACGACCAGCCGGAGTCCAGGAAGCCGTCGCCGCCGTCCGCCCAGGCCGGGGCGGACGTGTCGGCCATGGTCGGGTTGCCGGGCGTGGTCGGGTTGCCGGCCACCCGCACGTCCCCGGGCTCGGGCGGCTGGAGCGCCTGAGTGCGGTCCGCCTCCTGGCCGAACGCCTGCGTGGCGTCTGCGCCGTACTCGAAGGCGCGCGGGTCCGAGTCTGCCTGAGGGGCCCTGAACGGATCGCTTCCAGGCCCGTACGCCCGCGGATCGGAATCCCCCCGGGCGGCTCCGAACGGATCGCTCGCGGGCCCGTGCGCCCGCGGGTCCGACTCTCCCGACGCGGCCCCGAACGGTCCGGTGGACGACCCGTGGGCCCGCGGATCGGTTTGTCCCGCGGCCGTCGCGAACGGATCCGCACTCCCGAACGCGCGCGGGTCCGGCGCCCCCGGATGGGCACCGAACGGATCCTGCCCGTCGCGGGAACCGGACGGACCCGGACCGAACGGATCCTGGGCACCACGAGGACCCGGCGCTCCTGGACCCAATGGATCCTGGGCGCCATGAGGACCTGTGTTCGCGCGAGAGCCGGGACGGCTCGGCGGACCGAACTCGTCGACGACCGAGAAGGTCTGGGTGTTCTCCCCCGGGGTGTCCCAATGCGCCGGCCGGGTGAAGGCCCCGGTGGTCTCGAACGGCTGGTCCGGCCCCGGCATGGACCCGCCCGGATGACGTTGGGGCGGCGGCGCGAAGGCCCCCGTCGTCTCGGGCGGACTGGACGGCGGTGGGGGCGGCGTCTGTCCGGGCTCCCGCCTGGGCATCGGCGCCCACTGGCCCGTCACCTCGACCTGATCGGGAAGCGACGGCCAGCCAGGCGGTTCGGCGGGCCGCTCATCGGTGTCCCAGAAGGAGCTCTTGGCGGTCGGGTCCGGCGCGGCAGCCCACTTCGCGGCGTGATCGGTGAACCTCAGGTCCTCCTGTGAGTCGTCGGACCTGCCGTCCCCCCATTCGTCCGCGTCTTCGGATCCACCTGTGCCGTGGCGGCCCATGGCTGCCCTTTCTGCCGGGTACATGGCCGCCAATCTTCATAACACCTTTGCTACGCCTTTGTCACAGCAATCACGGGAGTTCCCCGTCACACCCGAAGAATTTCCGCATATCAGGACAAGTCCTCACCTAAAGTGATCCCACCCGCCGCGGTCCGTCTCGCGCCCCTCGACGGACACCCCCCGGCCCGCGACCACACGGCCGACGACCCGCCACGACGGCCCGAGGCGTACCTCTGCCGGGAAGACGGCGGCGAGGGCGTGGTCATCACCGCCGGTGAGGACCCAGTCGAGCGGATCGGTCCCGAGCACCGCGGCCGCGGCGGCGACCGGCGCGTCCACCGCGAACGCGGCGGAGTCCAGCTCCACGCGCACCCCGCTGGCCGTCGCGACGTGCCCGAGGTCCTGCAGCAACCCGTCGCTGACGTCCAGCATCGCGCTCGCCCCGAGCCGCGCCGCCTCCGGCCCGCACGGGTAGGGCGGGCACGGCCGCCGATGCGCCGTCACGGCCTCGCCCAGCAACGACTCCACGTCATCACCGCCCGCCCGACCCGCCTCACCTAGCGTCCGACCATCCGCCGGAAGACCCGTCGGGCCCCCCTCACCGGACGGCCGATCCCCCGCCGGAAGGCCGGTCGGGCCCCCCTCACCGGACGGCCGATCCCTCCTCGCGGGGTCGGTCCAGCCGGCTTCCAGCAGGGCCAGCCCGGCCGCCGCGTGGCCGAGGCGGCCGGCTACGGCCACCACCTGTCCGGGACGCGCTCCCGACCTGGTCACGGGCGCCCGCCCACCCAGGTCGCCCAGCGCGGTCACGCCGAGCACCACCAGGTCGCCTCGGGTGGTGTCGCCCCCGGCCACGCTCGCGCCGACGACGGCGCACTCGTCACGGAACCCGTCGGCCAGCGCGTCGAGCCAGTCGACCGGCAGCTCGGCCGGCATCCCGAGCCCGACCACGATGGCCGTGGGCACCGCGCCCATGGCGGCGATGTCGGCGAGGTTCTGGGCCGCCGCCTTCCGGCCGACGTCGTAGCCGCTGGACCAATCCCGGCGAAAGTGCCTACCCTCGACTAGGAGGTCCGTTGACACCACCACGCGCCCGTCCGGCGCGCTGACCATCGCGGCGTCGTCGCCGGGACCGAGGAGCACTGTCTCTCCTTGGGGCAGACGTCCTGAAATACGAGTTACTGCTCCGAATTCGCCGAGATCTCCGACTGTGATGACGCACCTCCTGACGCACACAGGGTACGGTGGCCCTTCGGCGTGATCGAATCGCCCGGGAGGACGTAATGGTGCAGGCCTACATCCTTATTCAGACCGAGGTCGGCAAGGCCGCGAGCGTGGCCCGCGAGATCTCCGGGATTCCGGGGGTCACCCAGGCCGAGGACGTGACGGGCCCGTACGACGTGATCGTGCGCGCGGAGGCTCGCAACGTCGACGAGCTCGGCAAACTGGTCGTGGCCCAGATCCAGGCCGTGGAAGGGATCACACGTACCCTTACATGCCCGATTGTCCACATTTAGCGTTTCTAAGGTAGACATTCCCCATGCGTGCCGTTGTCGTCCTGCTGGTCCTGTTCGCGCTCGCCGGATGCGGTGCCGTACAGGTCGAGCCGCCGGCTCCACAGGGCGAGGCGGCGGCCGCGTGCGAGCGGCTGCGCGGACTGCTGCCCCAGCGGCTCGACGGCGTGGACCGTGGCACGTCCACCCCCGAATCCCCCTATGTCACCGTCTGGGGCGAGGGGGAGATCGCCGTGCGCTGCGGGGTGCCGCGGCCGGCCAGGATGGCGCCGACCGACCAGCTGCAGGAGATCAACGGGGTGGGCTGGTTCGCCGACCCGGAACGGCCGACGCTCTTCACCGCCGTCGCCGACCCGGCCTACGTGGAGGTCACGATCGCCGGCACCCACGTCGCGGCGAGTGTGCTCGCCGACCTGTCGGGCCCGGTCGGCGAGGTGTCAGCGCAGCCCCGCTGAGCGGTGCAGCGCGAGCTGGAGCAACCGGTCGACCAGCTCCGGATAGGACAGGCCGGAGGCGGCCCAGAGCTGCGGCGCCACCGACAGCGAGGTGAAGCCGGGCATCGTGTTGATCTCGTTGAAGATGAGCTCGCCCTCGGGCGTGTAGAAGAAGTCGACCCGTGACAGCCCCTCGCACTCGAGCGCCTCGAACGCGCGCACGGCCATCGCCCGCAGCTCCTCGGCGATCTCCTCGGGCAGGTCGGCGGGCACGGTCAGCGACATCTGGTCGGGGTAGTACTTGGCCTCGAAGTCGAAGAACTCCTGGCCGCCCTCGACCTTGACCTCGCCGGGCCGCGACGCGGCGGGCGGCTCGTCGCCGGGCGACTCGAGCACCGCGCACTCGATCTCACGCCCCGCGACCGCCGCCTCGATGAGCACCTTGGGATCGTGCCGCCGGGCGAACTCGACGGCCGCCTCCAGCGACGCCCGGTCGTGGGCCTTGGAGATGCCCTGCGAGGACCCGGCCCTGGCCGGCTTGACGAACACCGGCCAGCCGAGGTCCTCGGCCTCCTTGAGCACCCGGTCGCGATCGAGCCGCCAGTCGCGCTCGCGCACGACCACGTAGCGCCCGATGGGCAGCCCGGCGGCCGCCATGACCGTCTTCATGTGGGCCTTGTCCATGCCGACCGCGCTGGCCAGCACTCCGGAGCCGACGTAGCGCACCCCGGCCATCTCCAGCAGGCCCTGGATCGTGCCGTCCTCGGCGAAGGGCCCGTGCATCACCGGGAAGACCACGTCGACCGTGCCCAGCTCGACCGGGATGCTGCCCGGGTCGTAGGCCACGAGCGAGCCCTCGCCGGAGGAGGGCAGCGCGAGCGCCGCGCCCGAGGTGTCGACGGCGGGCAGCTCTCCGTCCTCGATGGCGAACCGCTGGTCGGTAGCGGCGAGCACCCACCTGCCGTCCTGCGCGATCCCGATGGGGATCACTTCGTACTTGGTCCTGTCGATCGCGCCCAGCACGCTGCCCGCGCCCATGATGGACACGGCATGCTCGGAATTGCGACCTCCGAAAACGACGGCGACGCGTGGCTTGCTCATGACGTCCGAATCTACCGGCGTGTTCCTACTTGCAGCGAGTCAACCCGCGCGGATGGGTGGTGGTCAGAGCCCGTAACGCTCTGGTTTGGGCGACCGGGACATGAGCAGCATGCCCGCCTCGCTCGGCGACATGCCGTCGTGCACGACTCCGACGACGACCTCGGTGATGGGCATCTCGATGTCGTGCTTTCTGGCCAGCGCCAGCACGGACTCGCAGGACTTGACGCCCTCGGCGGTCTGCTTGGTGGCCGCGATCACCTCGGCCAGCGTCATCCCGCGGCCCAGGCGCTCGCCGAACGTACGGTTGCGTGACAGCGGCGAGGTGCAGGTGGCCACCAGGTCGCCCATCCCGGCCAGCCCGGCGAAGGTGTGGGGGTCGGCTCCCAGGGCGGCCCCCAGCCGGGAGATCTCGGCCAGCCCCCTGGTCATGAGCATGGCGGCGACGTTGTCGCCCATCCCCATGCCGACGGCGACGCCCACGGCCAGCGCGATGACGTTCTTGACGGCGCCGCCGAGCTCGACCCCCACCACGTCGGGGTTGGTGTAGGGGCGAAACCACGGCGGCAGGTGGCAGGCCGCCTGCAGGCGGGCCGCGACCTCCTCGTCGACGCAGGCGACCACGGTGGCGGCGGGCTGGCGCTGGGCGATCTCCTTGGCCAGGTTGGGTCCGGAGACGACGGCGACCCGCTCCTCGGGCACCCCGGCCACCTCGCGGATGACCTCGCTCATCCGTTTGGTCGTGCCGAGCTCGACGCCCTTCATCAGGCTGACCAGCACCGCGTCGCGGGGGATGTGCTCGCGCCAGGCGGCCAGGTTGAGCCGCAGCGACTGCGAGGGCACGGCCAGCACCACGAAGTCGGCGCCGTCGAGCGCCTCGGCCGGATCGGTCGTGGCCCCCAGCGACGTGGGCAACGCCACACCCGGCAGGTAGTCGAGGTTGGTGTGGGCCCGCTGGATGCTCTCGACCAGCTCCGGTCTGCGCCCCCACAGGATGGTCCGGTTGCCCGCCTCGGCCAGGATCATGGCGAACGTGGTGCCCCACGAACCGGTGCCGAACACCGCGGCCTTCGTCATGCGCTCACCGTCCCGCGGGATCGTAAGGAGTCTCGGGCGCCTTCTCGCCGCGCAGCTCGGCGAGCTGCGCGGTGATCGCCGCCATGATGTCGGCGGTCGCCTCGCGCAGCACCTCGGCGTGCGGCGGGCGGCCGATGTGACGCGACAGGTCGACCGGCGGCCCCACCGACACGCGGAACGTCTTGCGCGGGAACAGCCTCGGCCGCTTCTCTCCGTAGGGCAGCAGCTCCTGGGCCCCCCAGTGTGCCACCGGGATCACCGGGGCGCCGCTCTGCAGCGCCAGCCGGGCGACGCCCGTCTTGCCCACCATCGGCCACAGACCAGGATCACGGGTGCAGGTGCCCTCGGGATAGAAGAAGATCGCGCAACCGTCTCGCAGCCGCTCCTCCGCCGTGTGCAGCGACTTGGCCGCTTCGTTGCTGCCCCGCTCGACGGGGATGACGCACAGCGAGCGCACCGCGTGACCCAGCAACGGCACCCTGAACAGCGCGGCCTTGGCGAGAATGACCGGCCAGCGGCCGTTGTTGTAGAGGAAGTGCGACAGCAGGATCGGATCCGACCAGGAGAGGTGGTTGGCCGCGATGATCACGCCGCCGGTGCGCGGCACGCGCTCGCCGTGGCGCCAGTCACGCTTGACCAGGAGCTTCGACAGCGGCTTGACGATGACGACGGCCAGAGTCTCCCAGAAACGCGACGGGCGTGTGGGGCGGCTCATGGTTCCCTCCAACCCGGACGATAGGCGCCCCAAGTCTCCCGGTTGGCCGCCCGGGATGTCGAGGCGCGATGCTTAACCCTATGAGCAACCGCTGGTCACTGGTGATTCCGGTGAAGACGCTGGTCGCGGCGAAGACCCGGTTGGCCGCCGCGACAGGCCCGCACCGGACCCGGCTGGCCGTCGCGGTCGCCTGCGACACCGTCTCGGCGGCACTGGCCTGTCCGCTGGTCGCGCGGGTCATCGTGGTGACCGCCGACCCGGCCGCCGCCGGGCCGCTGTCCGCCTTGGGCGCCGACGTGGTGCCCGATCCCGATCAGGGCCTCAACACCGCGCTCCGCACCGGCGCCGCCCATGCCGTACGTGTCGCGCCCGGCGATCCGGTGGGCGCGTTGCAGGCCGATCTGCCCGCCCTGCGGCCTGCGGAGCTGGCCACCGCCCTGACCGCGGCGGCGGAGTTCGACCAGGCGTTCGTCCCCGACGCGCTCGACGTCGGCACCACCTTCTACGGCGTACGGGCCGGGCTGCCGTTCACGCCCCGGTTCGGCGGCGAGTCGCGGGCCAGGCACCTGGCGGGCGGCGCCAAGGAGCTGTGCGTGGAGGGCATCGAGTCGGTCAGGCGCGACGTGGACACCCCGGACGATCTGCGGGCGGCCATGGCGCTCGGTCTCGGCGGGCACACCGCGGCCGTGGTCGCCGATCTGTGGCCGTCCGGCTGAGCCGGGCGGGCGCCGCATGCGCACCGGCGGCCGAGCGTTTACGCTGGGCTGCGTGCAGGCAACGGTGCGCGGCTTCGATGAGGTGACCCGCTCGGGCACGGTCTTCCTCGACGACGGGACCGTGTTGCCCTTCGGCGCCCAGGCCTTCGACGCGGGGCCGCTGCGGCTGCTGCGCTCGGGGCAGCGGGTCCGGCTGGTGGTGACCGACGGCGAGATCACCTACATCACGCTGTCGACGTTCCCCGTGCCCGGCTGATCCCGGGCAGCGAAACGCCCGGCCCTCGGAGCGAGGACCGGGCGTACGCGAGGTCGTTACTTCTTCTTCGCGGCCTTCTTGCCGGCCACGTTGACCAGTTCCTTGAAGTCTGAGCCCGGTCGGAACTTCGGCCCCCAGCTCTCGTCGACCTTGATCTCCGCTCCGGTCGACGGGTTCCTGGCCGTGCGCGCCGGCTTGTGCACCATCTCGAACGCGCCGAAGCCCGTGATCGAGACCTTGTCGCCGCTCGCGACTGCCTTCTGAACGGCATCGATGATCGCGTTGACGGCCTCCGTGGCCGTCCTCCTGTCCCCCACGCGATCTACGATGGCGTCAACGAGTTCTCGCTTGTTCATGTTCGTTCCGCTCCCCCAGTTACGGCTCGGGGTTCCAGCTCACGAAGCTCGACGTAGAAACCCCTTACGCGCTCGAAAGTAGGCGGGATCGCCGGGGAACTCAAATACCGAGCGGATTTTCGGGTGCGCGTGGCGTGTCGGAGGCGCCGTCAAGGGCGGCCAGGAAGGCGTCGAGCCTGGTCGCGGCCCGTTCGCGGTCGCGTTTGGCGAGGTCGCAGATCGCCAGATATCGGCGTCCCATCCGCTCCTTCTCGGCGGCGGGGAGCAGGCGGACGCGGCGGTGCGCCTCGCGCAACCGCCGCGCCAGTTCGTCGTCCTCTAGACGGTCGTCGGCAGCCATGGCTGCCGACCATTCTCGTACGCCGTCACCTCGTCGGCGTGACGCAGGGTCAGTCCGATGTCGTCGAGGCCCTCCATCAGGCGCCAGCGGGTGTAGTCGTCGATCTCGAACGCGACGACCTCGCCGGCCCAGCGCACCTGGCGTTCGGCCAGGTCGACGGTCACCGCCAGGGTGGGGTCGGCCTCGACCGCGGCCTGCAGGGCCTCGACCTTCTCGGCGGGCAGGACGACCGGCAGCAGCCCCATCTTGGTGGAGTTGTTGCGGAAGATGTCGCCGAACCTGGCCGCGATCACCACGCGGAAGCCGTACTGCTGCAGAGCCCAGACGGCGTGCTCACGCGAGGAGCCGGTGCCGAAGTCGGGGCCGGAGACGAGGATCGAGGCACCCTCGTAGGAGGGGTCGTTCAGGACGAACGCCGGGTCCTCGCGCCACGCGGCGAACAGGCCCTTCTCGAAGCCGGTCCTGCTCACCTGCTTGAGCCAGACGGCCGGGATGATCTGGTCGGTGTCGACGTTGCTGCGGCGCAGCGGCACCGCCTTGCCGGTGTGGGTGGTGAAGGCTTCCATGGTCTTGATCTCCTAGAGGTCGGCGGGGGCGGTCAGGCGGCCGGTCACGGCGGTCGCGGCGGCGACCTGCGGTGAGACCAGATGGGTGCGGCCACCCTTGCCCTGACGGCCCTCGAAGTTGCGGTTGGAGGTGGAGGCGCTGCGCTCGCCCGGCTGGAGCGTGTCGGGGTTCATGCCCAGGCACATCGAGCACCCGGCCTCCCGCCACTCGGCGCCGGCCGCCTTGAACACCTCGTCCAGCCCCTCCTGCTCGGCCTGGAGCTTGACCAGCATCGAGCCGGGGACGATCAGCGTGCGCGTCTTCACCTGGCGGCCGCGCAGGATCTCGGCGGCGGCGCGCAGGTCCTCCAGGCGGCCGTTGGTGCACGAGCCGACGAAGACCGTGTCGACCTCGATCTCGCGCAGCGGCGTGCCCGCGGTCAGGCCCATGTACTCCAGCGCCCGCTCGGCCGACTGCCTGGCGACCGGGTCGGCGAAGCTCTCGGGGGCGGGCACGGTCTCGCCCAGCGGCAGGCCCTGGCCGGGGTTGGTGCCCCACGTGACGTACGGCGTCAGCGTCGTGGCGTCGATCTCGACGACCTGGTCGAACACGGCGTCGTCGTCGGTGCGCAGCGACGTCCAGTAGGCGACGGCCTGGTCCCACGCCTCGCCCCGCGGCGCGTGCGGGCGGTCCTTGAGGTAGGCGAACGTGGTCTCGTCGGGGGCGATCATGCCCGCTCGCGCGCCGGCCTCGATCGACATGTTGCAGACCGTCATCCGGCCCTCCATGGAGAGCTTCCGTACGGCCTCACCGCGGTACTCGATGATGTAGCCCTGCCCGCCGCCGGTGCCGATCTTGGCGATGATGGCCAGGATCAGGTCCTTGGCCGTGACACCGGGGGGCAGCTCGCCCGAGACCTCGATGGCCATGGTCTTCGGCCGGTAGGCCGGCAGCGTCTGCGTGGCCAGCACGTGCTCGACCTCGGAGGTGCCGATGCCGAACGCGATGCCGCCGAACGCGCCGTGGGTGGAGGTGTGGGAATCGCCGCAGACGATCGTCATGCCCGGCTGGGTCAGGCCGAACTGCGGGCCGATGATGTGCACCACGCCCTGGCCGGCGTCGCCCATCGGGTGGAGCCGGATGCCGAACTCCGCGGCGTTCTTGCGCAGCGTCTCGACCTGCGTCTTGGACACGGGGTCGGAGATGGGGCCGAGCACGGTCGGGACGTTGTGGTCCTCGGTGGCGATGGTGAGCTCGGGCCGGCGCACGGGCCGGCCGGCGAGCCGGAGCCCGTCGAACGCCTGCGGGCTGGTCACCTCGTGGATGAGGTGCAGGTCGATATAGAGCAGGTCGGGTTCGCCGTCGGCGCGGCGCACGACGTGCTGCTCCCAGACCTTCTCCGCCAGTGTGCGGCCCATGATCTCCTCCTGCTTGTCGCGATGCCCCGCATCGCCGGTCGTTCAGACCCGATCTCCCTCGCGGGAAAAGCCTTTCAGCTTGCCTTCTCATATGTCGAGACGGCAGTATCGGCTTATGGACAACTCTAGCGGAGTCGGAGTACTCGACAAGGCCGTTCTGGTACTCAACGCGCTGGAAGCCGGCCCGGCTTCGCTCGCGCAGCTTGTTCAGGCCACCGGTCTGGCCCGCCCCACGGCCCATCGGCTCGCCGTCGCGCTTGAGCACCACCGCATCGTGACTCGTGACACACAGGGCAGGTTCGTGCTCGGGCCGCGCCTTTCGGAGTTGTCCACGGCCGCCGGTGAGGACCGGCTGCTCGCGGTGGCCGCGCCCGTGTTGCTGCAGCTCAGGGACCTGACCGGCGAGAGTGCGCAACTGTATCGCCGTCAGGGCGACGAGCGGGTCTGCGTGGCGGCGGCCGAGCGGTCCAGCGGGCTGCGCGACACGGTGCCCGTCGGATCGGCGCTGCCCATGACGGCGGGCTCGGCGGCGCAGATCCTGCTGGCCTGGGAGGAGCCCGACCGGCTGCACCGCGGCCTGCGCGGCGCCAAGTTCAACGCGTCCACGCTGGCGTCGGTACGCCGCCGGGGCTGGGCTCACAGTGTGGGAGAGCGCGAGCAGGGAGTGGCCAGCGTGTCCGCCCCCATCAGGGGAAGCGGCGGCAAGGTGATCGCCGCCGTGTCGGTCTCCGGGCCCATCGAGCGACTGACCAGAGCCCCCGGACGACTACACGCGGTGGCCGTCATGGCGGCCGCCGAACGCGTCACGGAATCCATGCGACGTACGTCATGATCAGCCAAAGCGCCTATTTGGGGAGCCGAGTGCCTCACGGGCGCACTAGCCTGAGTGCGTGACAGATCGCATCGAGGTAGCCGCCACTGAGCTGCGACCCCTGCTCGAAGAGTTCATCTTGTGGGCGAGCACCAACGCGCCCGACAGCGACCCCGAGCTCGTGGGGCCGGCAGTGCTGTGGCACCGTCTCGCCTTCTCCCAGGATTCCGGCACGTGGAAGCGTGCCGACCTGCGAAACCTGCTGCTCGATCGGATGCCCAAGGTGGTGGAGGATCCCGACACCGCCGCCGACGGCATGCTGCCGGCGGTCGACGCCTACCTGACGTTCCTGTCGCAGACCGGCAGGCTGACCAAGGGGTCCGACTCCCTCGACGATCTGCGGGCCGAGCTCGACGACGTCGAGGACCAGTTCGTCGAGCTGATGGAGGAGCTGCTCGACGACTCCGAGGAGTCGGGCGACGACGATGACGAAGGCGGCGACCTCGGCGACTTCGAGCTGTTCGCCGACGAGCTGGCCGAGCTCGACACCATCAGGCTGCGGCCCGACACCGAGCTGGCCGCCGCCGCCCGCGAGGCGCCGCTGATCGCCCAGGCCCGCGACCTGGCCCTGTGGGTGGGCTCCGGCCGCCGGGTGGGCGAGGACACCCTGCTGTCCGACGACGAGGTCGAGCAGGCGCTGGCGGTCGTCGGGCTGCCCAGGCCCGAGACCGAGGGCTCGCTCGCCGAGGCCGTCCCCCAGCTGTGGAACATCTGGAATCTCGCCGTCGACCTCGAGTTCCTGGAGCCCGGCGACGCCAACACGGTGGCCGTCCAGGACGACACCTCCGAGTGGCCGTTCGACGACGACGAGGACGTGCTCGACGCCTGGATGCTCGGCCTTCACTCGGTCGACTACGGCGACCCCGAGCTGGCCGACGACGACCTGACCATGGCGCTGGCGGGGCTCACCCGCGGCGTGCTGGTCAGGCTGCTGCTGGCCGGCGGCTCGCGTGACCTCGACGGTCTGCGGCGCGAGCTGGCCGAGGCGGCCGCCGACCTCGACGAGCTGGGCGCCGACGCCTGGGAGGCGGCCGACGACCCGCTGATCCCGGCGGTCGACTGGCTGGCCGGCTACGGCATGGTCACGGTCGCCGACGGCACGGTCAGCCTGACTCCGCTCGGCACCGAGGGAGTCGTCCACCTGGTGGACGACTCCGACATCGAGGTCGACGCGCGGCCCGCGATCGAGTCGATGAGCGCGCACGAGCTGCTCGCGCTCAGCGCCGAGCTGCCCGAGGAGGAGGCCGACGCCGAGTTCGCCGCCTGGATGCGGCTGCGCGAGCCCGGCCGGGCGGCCGAGGAGCTGCTGGAGGCCGCCGCCGAGGACGAGAGCGACGCGCTCATCCGGGTGCAGGCCGCCAGCGTGGTGGGCACTCTCGGCGAGGCGGCCATCCCGGCCTGGCAGGAGGCGCTCAAGCAGCCGTCCCTGCGTCCCTACGCCGCGACGCACCTGAGCCACCTGCAGGTGCCCGACGCACCCGAGCCCACCCAGGACGACACCCACTGGCTGATCCTCGACATGTGGACCATCTCGGCGGGCCTGGGCCGGTCCGAGTTCGTCAGCAGCGTCCGCGACATCGGCCCCGACCTGCTCGACGGCCTGCTCGAAGTGGTCTGGAAGATCCCGCACGCCCACGTGGAGGAGTTGCTGGACCTGATCTCCCAGGTCCATCCCGACAAGCAGGTCGCCAAGGCGGCTCGCCGGGCGCTCTTCCGGGCCCGTTCGACCAGCTCCTAGCGACCTCCTGGCCACGCGCCCCCGGGCGGGCGACGATGCTCACCGCCCGCCGGGGCCCTTCTTCCGCCTTCAGGGCACCTCGCCGCTTGCCATATCGTTTTTGGCTGGCTCTGGCGAGCATTCTGCGCGACGGCGTACGGATGCGTGAGGACCTGGAAGGAACCGTCTGATGTCGCCCGCGGAGCCGGAGTCCCATGCCATCACCGTCCATCTCGACCGGCTGCTGGCCGAGCGGGACATGACGCTCACCGAGCTGGCCGACCGGGTCGGGGTGACGGTGGTCAACCTGTCCATCTTGAAGAACGGCCGGGCCAAGGCCATCCGGTTCACCACGTTGACCAGGCTCTGCGAAGTCCTCGGCTGCCAGCCGGGCGACCTGCTGGGCTATCACGCCGGAGAGGAACGATGAGCCGACGCGTCGCCCTCGGCGAACGCGAAAAACCGCCGAGCACCGGAAAGCACGAAAGGCCCGATCAACGATCGGGCCTTTCGTAGAGGTAGTCCCGACCGGATTCGAACCGGCGCTACCGCCTTGAGAGGGCGGCGTCCTGGGCCACTAGACGACGGGACCTTCTTCACTTGCCTGACAGTGGTAGTCCCGACCGGATTCGAACCGGCGCTACCGCCTTGAGAGGGCGGCGTCCTGGGCCACTAGACGACGGGACCCTGTCAACAAGCGATTGTGCCGGGCCTCCCCGGCAACGGACGTAACTCTACCGCACCCCAAGGAGCACACCAAACCACTATCAGCCCAGCGGATCGGGGCCTCCGGGCCGCGCCCGGAGACCGGGAGGAGGACTCCGGCTCGCCACTGGCCGGTCGACGGCGCGGAGGGCACCCGGCAGTCGGGAGCGAATCTTGTCCGGAAAAACGAAAAACGGATGTCTCTTAACGAGACATCCGTCCAATGCTGGGGTACCAGGACTCGAACCTAGACTAACTGAACCAGAATCAGTCGTGCTGCCAATTACACCATACCCCACCGTTACGGACCCCTTAGGGCCCGTGTGGCGACCTCCGAAAGAATAGCCCAGCTTGGGGGACAAGACCAAAACGATTGTCCGAGCGGCCGCGACCGGGCCCCTGTCGTGCCAAGCTGATGGGGACAAAACACCACGTGGAGGAGCCCCGACGTTGGCTGAGAATCCGTTGTTCGCCCCCAGCAGCCTGCCCTACCAGCTGCCGCCCTTCGCCGAGATCCGCGAGGAGCACTACCTGCCCGCCTTCGCGCGCGGGATGGCCGAGCAGCTGGCGGAGGTCGACGTGATCGCGCGCGACACCGCCCCGCCGACGTTCGACAACACGATCGCCGCGCTCGAACGGTCCGGGCGGATCCTCGAGCGCACAGCTACGGCCTTCTTCAGCGTCGCCGCCTCCGACTCCACCGACGCCGTCCTGGAGATCGAGAAGCGGATCTCCCCCGAGCTGACCAAGCACAGCGACGCGATCCGGCTCAACCGGGCGCTCTGGGGCCGGATCAAGCAGGTGACGACGGAGGACGCCGAGGAGGCGTGGCTGCTGGAGAAGTACCGCGAGGACTTCATCCGGGCCGGCGCCGACCTGTCGGAGGCCGAGCAGGAGCGGCTCAAGGAGCTCAACGAGGAGCAGTCGAGGCTGTCGACCGAGTTCGCCCAGAACCTGCTGAAGGCCTCGACCGAGTCCGCGCTGGTGGTCGACGACCCCAAGGAGCTCGACGGGTTCGACGAGGCCAGGATCGCGTCACTGGAGAGCGACGGCCGCTACGTGCTGCCGCTGCTCAACTTCACCAACCAGCCCGGGCTGGCCCAGCTCACCGACCGCGACGTCCGCCGCCGGCTCTACACGCTGAGCGTGGAGCGGGCGCCGCGGAACTTCGGGCTGGCCGTACGGCTCGCCACGCTGCGGGCCGAGCGCGCCCGGCTGCTGGGCTACCCCGACCACGCCGCCTACAAGGTCGCCGACCAGACGGCCAAGAGCGTCGAGGCGGTCGAGGACATGCTGGGGCAGCTCGTCGGGCCGGCCGTACGCAACGCCCGCAAGGAGGCGGAGGCGCTCACCGAGCAGGCCGGATTCGCGATCGAGCCGTGGGACTGGTCGTTCTACGCGGAGAAGGTGCGCCAGGCCCGCTACGACTTCGACGCCGGCGCCATGCGGCCCTACTTCGAGCTCGACCGCGTCTACCTCGACGGCGTCTTCTACGCCGCGACCAGGCTCTACGGCGTCACGTTCAGCGAGCGGACCGACCTGGCCGGCTACCACCCGGACGTGCGGATCTTCGAGGTGTTCAACGAGGACGGCGGCGCGCTCGGCCTGTTCGCGCTCGACCCGTTCGCCAGGCCGACCAAGCGCGGCGGCGCGTGGATGAACAACCTGGTCAACCAGTCGTTCCTGTTCGGCGAGAAGCCGGTGGTGATCAACAACCTGAACATCACCAAGCCCGCGACCGGGCCGACGCTGCTGACCTACGACGAGGTCACCACGGCGTTCCACGAGTTCGGGCACGCGCTGCACGGGCTCTTCTCCGAGGTGCGTTATCCCCGCGTCTCGGGCACCAACGTGCCGCGTGACTTCGTCGAGTATCCGTCGCAGGTCAACGAGATGTGGGCGACCTGGCCCGAGGTCCTGGCCCACTACGCCAAGCACCACGAGACGGGCGAGCCGATGCCCGCGGAGCTGGTGGCGAAGATGAAGGCCGCGGAGCAGTTCAACCAGGGCTTCATGACCGTCGAGTATCTCGCCGCGACGCTGCTCGACTGGGCCTGGCACCGGCTGAGCCCTGGCGAGACCGTCGAGGACCCCGAGGCGTTCGAGCAGGCGGCCCTGGAAGCGGCTCAGATCGCCTTCCCGCTGGTCCGGCCGCGCTACCGGACCAACTACTTCGCCCACGTCTTCTCCGGCGGCTACAGCGCCGGCTACTACTCCTACATCTGGAGCGAGGTGCTCGACGCCGAGAGCGTCGAGTGGTTCAAGGAGAACGGCGGGCTGGAGCGTGCCAACGGAGATCACTTCCGCCGCGCGCTGCTGTCGAAGGGCGGCAGCCTCGACCCGCTGACCGCGTTCCGCGACTTCCGCGGCCGCGAGCCGTCCATCCAGCCGCTGCTGGAGCGCCGCGGCCTGGTCTGATCCGCGTGTCCGGGGCGGCGACACCGTGGTCGTCGCCCCGTGACGAGGCGGTCAGGGCTGCGCTCAGCCGCGCAGGCGGGCCAGGGCGGCCCGGATCCGGTCCTGGGCCCGCTCGCGGCCGAGCACCTCGATCGACTCGAACAGCGGCAGGCCCACGGTCCTGCCGGTGACCGCGACGCGTACGGGAGCCTGGGCCTTGCCCAGCTTGAGACCGTTGGCGGTGCCGACCGCCTCCAGCGCCTCCTTGAGCGACTCGGGGTCCCAGCTGACCGTGTCGAGCCGCTCCAGGTAGCCGGTCAGGATCTCGACCGGGGAGTTCTTCATCGCCTTGTCCCAGGAGGCCTGGTCGAACACCGGCTCGTCGAGGAACAGGAAGTCGACGTTCTGCCTGATCTCCGACAACACCGCGATGCGGGTCTGGGCCAGGGCGGCGACCTTGCTGAACATCTCGCGGTCCCAGTCGGCTTCGAGGTAGGGGGCGCAGCGCTCCTCGAAGGTCTCCAACGGCAGCGCGCGGATGTACTCGCCGTTGAACGCGCGCAGCTTCTTCTCGTCGAAGTACGCGCTGGAGCTGTTGACGGCGTCGAGCCGGAACAGCGGCACCATCTCCGACCACGGCATGATCTCGCGGTCGTCGCCGGGACCCCAGCCGAGCAGCATGAGGTAGTTGACCATGGCCTCGGCGAGGTAGCCCTCGGCCCGGTAGTCCTCCAGGGCCACCTTGTCGCGCCGCTTGGACAGCTTCTTGCGCTGCTCGTTGACGATGACCGGCAGGTGGGCCCAGACGGGCGGGGTGGCGCCGAGCGCGGGCCAGAGCAGCTGCTGCTTGGCGGCGTTGCCCAGGTGCTCCTCGCCGCGCACCACGTGGGTGATGCCCTGCGTGATGTCGTCGACGGCGTTGGCCAGCACGTAGAGGGGCGAGCCGTCGGTGCGGGCGATGACGAAGTCCTCCTGGGCGTCGTTGGGGAACTCCACCCGGCCCCTGATGACGTCGTCGACGACGGTGACGCCCTCGTCGGGGGTGCGGAAGCGCACCGCGCCCTCGGTCAGGCCCCGGTCACGGCAGTGGCCGTCGTAGCCCTTGTGCTCGGAGCCGGTGCGGGCGACGAGCAGCTCGCGGGTGCAGTCGCAGTGGTAGGCCTTGCCGTCGGCGAGCAGCTTGGCCACGGCCTCGCGGTGCTGCGGCTCGTAGGCCGACTGGAAGTAGGGGCCCTCGAACGCCGGAGCGCCGCCGTTGATGCCGATCCAGTCGAGCGCCGAGATGATGCCCTCGGTCCACTCAGGCCGGTTGCGGGTGGCGTCGGTATCCTCGATGCGCAGCACGAAACGGCCACCGGACCGCACGGCCAGCGCCCAGTTGAACAGCGCCGTACGGGCGCCGCCGACGTGGAACATGCCGGTTGGGGAAGGGGCGAACCGCACCCTCAGATCAGTCACGAGCGACCACCTTGTTCGTCAGAGTGCCGATGCCTTCGATGCCGACGCTGACCTCGTCGCCGACGTCGATCGGACCGACGCCCTCCGGGGTGCCGGTCAGGATCACGTCGCCGGGGATCAGCGTCATGACCGCGCTGACGTAGGCGACCAGCGCGGGAATGTCGTGGATGAGCTGGCTGGTGCGGCCGCTCTGGCGGACCTCGCCGTTGACCGTCGTGGTGAGCGCCAGGTCGCTCGCGTCGAGGTCGGTGCGGATCCACGGGCCGAGCGGGCAGAAGGTGTCGAAGCTCTTGGCCCGGGTGAACTGGACGTCCTTCTTCTGCAGGTCGCGCGCGGTGACGTCGTTGGCGCAGGTGTAGCCGAAGATGACGTCCCTGACCCGTTCGATCGGCACCTCGCGGCACAGCCGGCCGATCACCACGGCCAGCTCGCCCTCGAAGTCGACCCGGTCGGACAGCGACGTCGGGTAGACGATCGGCTCGCCGTGGCCGATCACCGAGGTCGACGGCTTCAGGAAGATGAGCGGCTCCTCGGGCACCTCGTTGCCCATCTCGCGCGCGTGCGCGGCGTAGTTGCGGCCGATGGCGATCACCTTGCTCGGCAGCATGGGCGCGAGCAGCCGCACCTGCGCCAGCGGGAACCGCTCGCCGGTGAACTGCACGTCACCGAAGGGGTGCCCGGAGATCGCGGACACGAACTCCTCGCCCGGACCGCCCTCGACCACGCCGAACGACACGCCTTCGCCTGTGGAGAACCTCGCTATACGCACCTGACAAGGCTATCGCCGCCGCCCGGGGAGTCGGTTCACGGCGACACGCCCGCCCTCGCGTTAGCCTGGAGCCCGCACCGGACGGTGCGGTGAGGTCGCCGCGAGAGGGGTCGTGTTGTCCGTCGTCAAGATCAATGCGTTGACGGTTCCCGCCGAGATGCGCGAGCAGCTCGAGCACCGGTTCTCCAACCGGGCCGGGATGGTCGAGTCGGCCGACGGGTTCGAGTGGTTCGAGCTGCTCAGGCCGGTCGAGGGCACCGACCAGTACCTCGTGTACACGCGGTGGCGCAGCGAGGACGACTTCCTCAGGTGGCAGGAGAGCCAGGAGTTCCAGCGCGGCCACGCCGAGGCGGCCGGCTCCGGCCAGGGGCACGGCCACGGGCAGGGGCCGGCCGCGTCGGGGGCGACGCTGTGGTCGTTCGAGGTCGTGGACAGCGCCGGGCCGAAGGCTTAGGCGTCCAGCGGGTTGCGGGCGATGCGCTCGGCGATGCCCGACCTGACGAAGCCGGCGGCCAGGCTCGCCGGCTTGCGGGCGCCCTGGTCGGTGACGCAGGCGGCGAACTCCTTGGCGATCTCCAGGCGGGGATGCCGGGCGAGCACCTCGTCGCGGAGCCCGGCCGGGAGCTCGTCGGTGCCGCGGCCGGAGATGTCCATGGCGGTCGAAAGCTCCAGCAGGTGTCCCTCCGGGTCCTCCTCCACCGGCACCTCGTCCCACATGTGACGGATGATCACCTCTGAGGCGCGGCGCCTGCGGTCCTCGGGCCAGCCGGCTCCCGCGCAGAAGGCCCAGGCCACGTGCCCGCCGGCCTCCTCGTATCCCACCGTGTGGCTGTCGAACTCGGCGGCCAGCCCGATGTCGTGCAGCATGGCCGACACGTAGAGCAGCTCGGCGTCGAAGGCGATGTCGTGCGCCTGGGCGTAGGCCGCGGCCCACAGGTAGGCCCTGATCGAGTGGTTGAGGAGCGAGGGCGTGTGGTAGCGGGCCGCCACCTCCAGGGCGCCGCCGCAGGCGGGGGTGTCGGGCAGCACCAGGTCGTTGAGGTTCATGTGCTCATCTTCGAGCCTCGGATCCGGCCGGGGCGAGTGGCCCTGTGGCCACCTGTCGACAGGATCCGGCCAACCCTCCCCCGCCCCGGCCTCACGGGCGGGACACCTGGCCGGGCGGCTCGGCGGCCTCGTTCCGGGGCGCGCCGCTCGGGGCCGGTTCACCGTCCGCGTCGCGGCGCCGGGCGAACGCCAGTCCCGCCGCCAGGCAGGCGAGCGGCACGGCCGGCAGCACGTACCTGTGGTCGAAGGCCGCGATGAAGACCGGCAGCGTGAGCAGCGTCACGGCGCTCGCCCACGGCAGCAGCACCTCCCCGCCCAGCCGGCGCCATCGGAGCGCCACCCCGGCCGCCCCGGCCACCAGGAGCGCGGCCAGGAACGGTCCACGCAGGTAGCCGTAGGTCTGGTAGCCGCGGATCCAGCCCGCGTACGGCTCCACCATGACCGTCTCGCCGGATTCGCCCTGGTAGGCGGTGGTGATCTCCTCGGCGGTGCGGTCCCTGGACGCGATCGAGTCCTTGAACGGCGCGGTCTGCTCGGGGAAGACGTAGGCGCTCTGGTCGCCCTCGACCGGATAGACCCGGCGTTCCCAGGAGAAGATGTGGGCCACGTCGACCAGGCCGGCGCGCAGGAAGTCGAGCGGCTGGGCGAGGATGGCCTGCTTGGCGAAGGCCCCGGCGACCTCGTCGCGCCGGACCGCCCCGCCCTTGACGTCGTTGATCGGGGAGTCGGCCGACCAGATGTACTCGGGCGGCGCCAGGCGTTCGCCCAGCGGCTCGGCCGGGCAGAGCGGCACGTCCGATCTGATCTTCGCGCAGTCGGCGAACGTCATGGTCCGGGCCCACAGGAAGGTGTTGCCACGGCTCAGCGCGAGCGTGCCGTGCTCCGACTCGAACCACAGGGCGTAGCAGGCCAGCGGGATCACGGCGGCCGCGGCGAGCGTGAGGCCCGGCCGCCAGCCCGTACGGCGCAGCAGCACCGCGACCAGCACGACGGCGATCAGCGGCAGGCCGATGGTCCGGGTCACGGTGGCCGCCGCCAGCAGAAGCCCGGCGCCCGCGGCCGTCATGGGCGTGAGGGCCGGCCGCCGCATGAGCAGCGCGACCGCCGCCATGACGAGGAACACGAACAGCAGGTCCGCCATGATCAGGTGCTCCAGCTGGATCTGGAACGCGTCGAGCAGGACGGGCAGCGCGAACAGCGTGGCCGCCCAGCCGGGCAGCCGGCGGCGCAGGAGCAGGTAGACGAGCACGCCGATGCCCAGCCCGAGCAGGTGCTGCACCACGACGACCAGCTCGATGCTGCTCAGGGGCCGCAGCGCCCACAGGAACAGCGAGTAGCCCGAGGTGCGCGACTCCAGCGGTCGCGGGTCGAGCCCGGCGTTGAGGTAGGCGAAGGAGTCGGCCCAGAACCAGATGGCCGGGCGGTAGCCGAGGATCGCCGCGCCGCGCAGCGCCGCTCCGGCGAGCAGGGCGAGGAGAAAGATCCAGTGCTTGCGTAGCGTGGGCACCATCCGCCTCCTCAGTCCCTTTGAGCAAACCACCCTATAAAGTACGAATGAACATCGGCGCGTTAACGATCCGGAACCCGACTTGACCCCGTGATCGAGCCCGGCCAGCATGTTCCACCTCGTCCCCTCCTTGCTTCTTTTGTCCGGAAGGAACTGGCGTGCGCCGCCTCGCGATCCCCCTCGCCCTCATCCTCGCCGTCGCGGGACTCACGAGCACCGCACGGGCCGAGGCGCCGGTGAAGCGCACCGCGCAGTGCCAGGGTGACTGGCTGCCCGGTTCGCCGACGGCCGACGAGGTCATGAAGGGCGAGATCTCCCTGGTGAGCCTGCCCGCGGTCAAGATCGGCAAGAAGATCGACTGGGGCATGAGCCCGTACCGGAACCGCTCGTGGGAGTACGTCTTCCAGTCGCTGCGCTGGATGGGCACGCTGGTGGTGGCGTACGAGAACACCGGCGAGCGCGCCTATCTCGACCGCGCCGAGGAGATCACCAAGGACTGGGTGGCGAGCAACAAGCGGGGCGCGCGCGGCACCAAGCCCTACGTCTGGAACGACCACCCCGTCTCGCTGCGCACCCAGGCGCTGGTGTGCCTGAGCATGCACGTCAAGGACGGCTGGCTCAAGGACAGCCTGGCCGTCCACGCCAAGCTGCTGGCCGACCCGAGGCTCTACAAGAAGGGCCACAACCACGGGATCGACCAGGACATCGCGCTCATGAGCATCGGCTGCCGCTACGGCCGCAAGGACTGGGCCGGCCTGGCCTCCAGGCGGCTCACCGGCACGGTCAAGCTCGACGTCGACGCGCAGGGCGCGCTCATGGAGCAGGCGCCGCGCTACGCCGTCTACGTGTACGGCAGGCTCCAGGTCGCGATGGCCGGCATGAAGGACTGCGGCCGCAAGGTGCCGGGCGAGATCTCCAGGCGGGCCGACGCGCTGAAGGACTTCGTCGCCCACTCCACGATGCCCAACGGCTACATGGTGCCCATCGGCGACGGCAGCGCCGAGACGGAGCCGAAGATGGAGACCGGCACCCCCAAGGAGAAGGTCAAGGTCTACCGGGCCGGCTACGTGTACGGCCGGACAGAGTGGGGCAAGGCCGACTCCGCCTACTACTCGATCAGGTTCGGCCCCGGCACCAAGTTCCACGGCCACGAGGACCACCTGGGCGTGACCTACTACGCGCACGGCCGCGACATCCTGGTCGACGCCGGGTTCCACTCCTACGAGAAGAGCGCCTACCGCTACTGGACGCTCTCCCCCGAGGCGCACAACGTCCCGGCCGTGGTGGGCGAGAGGTTCCGGCCCCGTACGGCCAGCAAGCTCACCAAGTCGAGCCAGGGCGAGGACCGGCAGGCGTTCCGCCTCACGGACAAGGCCTACGGCACGGCCCGCACCCGCTCGGTGCTCGTCGACCACGGCGAGGACCTGATGGCGGTGCTGGACACGGCCTCGGGCGGCAAGAAGGTGCGCAACCAGTGGCGGTTCGCGCCGTCGTACAAGGTCGTCTCCAACAGCGGCGGCCGGGTGGTGCTGAGCGACGGCAAGTTCGACGTGACGCTGCTCCAGCTGTCCGGCTGCACGCCGGTCGGCGGGCAGAAGGTGGAGCGCGGCGGGAAGCTCGGCTGGATGTCGCCGACCTACCTGTCGAAGGAGCGGACCAACGTCGTGGTCTCGCCGGCCGCCACCTCGCTGCTGACCGTCATCGTGCCCGGCACGGACGCGCCGAAGGTGTCGTGCTCCGGCGGGAAGGTCACCGTCCAGGGCGTGACCTTCCCGGCAGGTCTCCTCTAGGCGGCCTCGCGGCCCGCGCGCAGCAGCCCGTAGGTCACGGCCTGCTCCAGCGCCTGCCAGGAGGCGTCGATGATGTTCTCGGCGACGCCCACCGTGGCCCACTCGGAGGTCTCGTCGCTGGAGGTGATGAGCACGCGGGTGACGGCGCCGGTGCCGTGGCTGCCCTCCAGGATGCGCACCTTGTAGTCGACCAGCTCCACCCTGGCCAGCTCGGGGTAGAGCTTCTCCAGGGCCAGGCGCACCGCGCGGTCGAGGGCGTTGACGGGGCCGTTGCCCTCGCCGGTGGCGACGATGCGCTCGCCCTTGGCGTGCAGCTTGACGGTCGCCTCGCTGACCAGCTCGCCGCCCTTGGTGCGCTCGACGATCACCCGCCACGACTCGACCTCGAAGTGACGCCGCCGCTCGCCGTGGACGGTGTCGCGCAGCAGCAGCTCGAACGAGGCGTCGGCGGCCTCGAACGTGTAGCCCTTCGACTCCAGCTCCTTGACCCGGTCGACCAGCTCCTTGGTGTTGCCGGCGCTGAGCTCGTAGCCCAGCTCGCGGCCCTTGAGCTCGACCGAGGCGCGGCCGGCCATGTCGGAGACCAGCATCCGCATGTCGTTGCCCACCTGGGCGGGGTCGATGTGCTGGTAGAGGTTGGGGTCGACCTTGATCGCGCTGGCGTGCAGGCCCGCCTTGTGGGCGAACGCCGACGTGCCGACGTAGGGGGCGTGGGAGTTGGGGGTGACGTTGGTGACCTCGGTGATCGCGTGCGCGATGCGGGTCATGTCGGCCAGGGCCTGCGGCGGCACGAGGTCGAACCCCCGCTTGAGCTGCAGGTTGGCGACCACGGTGAAGAGGTTGGCGTTGCCGGACCGCTCGCCGTAGCCGTTGGCGCAGCCCTGCACGTGGGTCGCGCCCGCCTGGACGGCGGCGAGGGTGTTGGCCACCGCGCAGCCGGTGTCGTCGTGGCAGTGGATGCCCACCCGGGCGCTGGTGCCGGCCGCGGCCTGCACGATCTCGGCCAGTTCGTCGGGGAGCATGCCGCCGTTGGTGTCGCACAGGGCGATCACGTCGGCTCCCGCCTCGGCCGCGGTGCGGATGACCTCCAGCGCGTAGGCTGGGTTGGACCTGTAGCCGTCGAAGAAGTGCTCGGCGTCGAGGAAGACTCGCTGTCCCTCCGCACGAAGGTGGGAGACCGTGTCGCGGATCATCGCGAGGTTCTCCTGGAGAGTCGTACGAAGGGCCAGCTCCACGTGCCGGTCGTGACTCTTGGCGACAAGGGTCACGACCGGCGCGCCGGATTCGCGCAGGGCGGCAACCAAAGGGTCGTCGGCTGCCCGCACCCCGGCCCGGCGGGTCGCACCGAACGCGGCGAGCTGCGCGTGCTTCAGGTCGAGCTCTGTTCGAGCCCTCCTGAAGAACTCTGTGTCCTTGGGGTTGGCACCCGGCCAGCCCCCTTCGATGAAACCGACGCCCAGCCCGTCCAGGTGGCGCGCGACGGAGAGCTTGTCGGCGACGGTGAGGTTGAGCCCTTCCTGTTGCGCGCCGTCACGCAGCGTCGTGTCGTACACGTGGAAGCGGTCGTCGGCCATGGTTTGTCGTCTCCCTGGGAAAACAAAAAGACCCCTCACGGACGTGAGAGGTCTGCGCGCTGGCGGTGTCCCTGTGTCAGCCAGCGCGCCTGTCAATAATGAGCAGACGGTAGAACATGATGCCTGTGAGTCTGCCACACGATTTCACCGGTCGGCACATCGATCTCGCCATGTGGGACCGGAGCGATCACACGGTGACGCCCGGACCGCCCGTGATGATCTCCTCGAGCACGGCCGGGTCGAAGGCCGCGTCGCCCAGCATTCGCCCGTCCAGCAAGACGGTCGGCGTGCCGTCGATCCGAATCTTGGCGCTCTCGGCCAGGTGATCCTCGGCGAAGGACTGTGAGATGACGCACTCTTCCACCGACGCGCCCACCTTCGTCGCCGCCGCGGCCAGCTCCTTCACGGTGAACCCGGAGGCCACCCCGTGCGGGGCCGGCTGCATGGCGTACAACTCGTCGCGGAAGGCCAGCCAGTTGCCCTCGGGCACGCACCGGGCGGCGGCCGCGGCCCGGACGGAGTTGGATCGCATGGGCTCGTCGCGGAAGATCGTGACGGGGTGGAAGACCACCTTGACCAGGCCCTCCCTGGCCAGCCGCTGGATCGTCGCGTCGACCCGGGAGTGCAGGTCCTTGCAGACCGGGCAGTCGTAGTCCTCGTAGATGTCGAGCACGGGGGCGTTGCCGCCCCTGTCGGCCAGCACCATGGTGCCGTCGACCTGCCGGGTCAGCCGCACGCCCTGCTCCGCCTGGCCGCCGTCGTACCCGACGATCGCGACCAGGGCCAGCATCGCGAAAGCGACCAGCACGGCCGCCACCCTCTTCATCATCCGCCCGCCCTCAGCTCATCGATCGCGCAGACCCTACCTGAAGAAGGTGAAATGTGACTGATCGGGGCGGGTCAGGCGTACCGCGCCACCGCCGGCCGCCGACTCGGCGCGACAATGGACCCCATGAAGGCCTTCGCGATGGACACCGCGCTCGCCCGGTACATCCTCGACCACACCACCCAGCCCGACCCGTTGCTGCGGGAGCTGGCGGCGGAGACCGAGGCGCGGACGGGCGACCACGCCGGAATGCAGATCTCCGCCGACCAGGGACGGTTCCTGACCATGATCACCCAGCTGGTGGCGCCGGCCGTGGCGGTCGAGATCGGGACGTTCACCGGCTACTCATCACTGTGCATCGCCCGCGGGCTGTCCGGCGGCAGGCTGCACTGCTTCGACGTGAGCGAGGAGTGGACCTCGATCGCGCGGCAATACTGGGAGAGGGCCGGGGTGTCCGACCGCGTCACGCTCACGCTCGGCCCCGCGCTGGAGACCCTGGCCGCCTTCGACCAGCCCGTCGACCTCGCCTTCCTTGACGCCGACAAGGCGGGCTACCCGGCCTACTACGAGCTGCTCATGGACCGGCTGCGGCCGGGCGGGCTGCTCATGGTGGACAACACCCTGTGGACGGGTCACGTGGCCGACCCGTCGCGCGATGACGAGATGACGGTGCTGATGCGGGAGTTCAACGACCTGGTGGCCGAGGATCCACGGGTGACGGTCGTCATACTGCCCATCGCCGACGGGTTGACCATGGTGCGGAAGAACGGCTGAGCCGGGTCAGCTGATCTTGTGGATCCAGTTGTGCGGGTCCGGCCGCGAGCCGTACTGGATGCCGACGAGCTCCTCGCGCACCCGCATCGTGACCGGGCCGGGCGTGCCGTCGCCGATGCTCCAGGAGCGGTCGGCGCCCTTGACGAAGCCCACCGGCGTGACGACCGCGGCGGTGCCGCAGGCGAAGACCTCCGTCAGCTCTCCTGACTCGCATCCGGCCTGCCACTCGTCGGTGGTGATCAGCCGCTCCTCCGGCTTCAGCCCCAGGCCGGCGGCCAGCGTGAGGATCGAGTCGCGGGTGATGCCCGGCAGCAGGGTGCCGGTCAGTGCCGGGGTGACGAGCCGGTCGCCGAAGACGAAGAACAGGTTCATCCCGCCCATCTCCTCGACGTAGCGGTGCTCGTGGGAGTCGAGCCAGACGACCTGGTCGCAGCCGTTCTCGACGGCCTGACGCTGGGCGACGAAGGCGGCGGCGTAGTTGCCGCCGCACTTGGCGAAGCCGGTGCCGCCGGGGGCGGCGCGGGTGTACTCGGTCGACAGCCACACCGAGACCGGCTTGATGCCGCCGCTGAAGTAGGAGGCGGCCGGCGAGGCGATGACCATGTAGCGGTAGGTGCGGGACGGGTAGTTGACGCCGAGTCCGACCTGGGTCGCGAAGATGAACGGCCGCAGGTAGAGGCTGTGCCCCTCGGTGGTGGGCACCCAGTCGCGGTCGGTCTGGACGAGCAGCTCCAGCGACTCGACGAACGTCTCCTCGGGCAGCTCCGGCATGGCCATCCGCTGGGCCGAGAGGTTGAACCGGGCGGCGTTGGCGTAGGGGCGGAAGGCCACGATGGAGCCGTTGGACTGGCGGTAGGCCTTGAGCCCCTCGAACAGCTCCTGCGCGTAGTGGAGGACCGCCGTGGCCGGGTCGAGCGAGAGCGGCCCGTACGGTTCGAGCCGCGCGTCGTGCCAGCCCTCGCCGTCGGTGTAGTCGATCGAGATCATGTGGTCGGTGAAGACCTGGCCGAAGCCGGGATTCGCCAGTACCTGCTCCCGCTCGGCCGCGGTGCGAGCGTGGTCGGAATGCTGCACGTCGAAGCTGAGCTTCTGAGCGATGGTCATGACGGAGGTTCCTTCTCTCTACGAACTCTCTAACGAATCCACGGATCTGATCGACACGGCCCGTGGGTACTTCCTATTGTCTCGCTATTTGGGATGGCAAGAGGCCGATGGGGTGTTTGGCCTTTTAGACGCGAAAAAGCGCCTAGCGGGTCCTGTTCGGGACCGCCAGGCGCCGGTGGAGCTGGGCGGGCCCTAGCTCGATACTCGCGCGGTGATGTCGTCACCGATCTCGTGCGTGGTGCGGCTCGCCCACCCGGCCAGCCGCTCGACGATGTCGTCGGCGACCGCCTGCTCGACCTGGGCCGCCTCGGTGTGCAGGCCGAGGTGGTCGAGGAGCATGGCGACCGACAGGATCGTGGCGGTCGGGTCGGCCTTGCCCTGCCCGGCGATGTCGGGGGCGCTGCCGTGCACCGGCTCGAACATGCTGGGCGCGGTGCGCTCGGGGTTGATGTTGCCGCTGGCCGCCAGGCCGATGCCGCCGGCGATCGCCGCGCCGAGGTCGGTGATGATGTCGCCGAACAGGTTGTCGGTGACGACCACGTCGAACCGCTCGGGGTGGGTGACGAAGAACATCGAGGCCGCGTCGATGTGGCTGTAGTCGGTGGTGACGTCGGGGTAGTCGGCGGCCACCTGGTCGACCGTGCGCTGCCAGAGGTCGCCGGCGAAGGTCAGCACGTTGGTCTTGTGGACGAGCGTCAGCTTCTTGCGCGGCCGCGACCGCGCCTTCTCGAACGCGTAGCGGACCACGCGCTCCACACCGTGGGCGGTGTTGAGCGACTCCTGCGTGGCGATCTCGTGCGGGGTGCCGCGGCGCATGGTGCCCCCGGTGCCCGCGTAGAGGCCCTCGGTGCCCTCGCGGATGACGATCATGTCGATGTCCTCGGGCCGGGTGTCGGCCAGCGGGGTCTCGATGCCCGGGAAGAGCTTGACCGGTCGCAGGTTGACGTAGTGGTCGAAGGCGAAGCGGATCTTGAGCAGCAGGTCGCGCTCCAGGATGCCCGGCGGGACGCTGGGGTCGCCGACCGCTCCGAGCAGGATGGCGTCGTAGCCGCGCAGCTCGTCGAGCACGCTGTCGGGCAACGTCTCGCCGGTGCGGTGATAGCGGGCGGCACCCAGGTCGTAATGGGTGGCCTCGATCTTCGTGCCGACCGCTTCGAGGACCTTGAGCCCCTCGGCCACGACCTCGGTGCCGATGCCGTCTCCGGGGATGACTGCCAGGCGAATGTTGCGCGACTCCATGGATGGCACCTTACCGGCTCGTCTCGACTGACGAACACACCGTCTCATTTTCTGGACATTCCATTCTACTCCTCGCGGAGTAGCGCAATCAGCATGTCAGAGGAGAAAGCGCACTTCACCGGCAAGCGGGCCCCCGCCGAGCGGACCTGTCCGCACGACAGGGACCGCCGGTCTTCTACTGGCTCGGGTCCTGCGGCTGGCCGCCGTTGTCGCGACGGTCCAGCGCGGTCTGCACGGCCTCGGCGGCCTTGTCCTCGTGCTCCTCGGCACCGTTCCAGGCATACATCTCGTACATGGGACTCATCTCGTTTCGCGGGGCGTCGTATCGGGAGGTCGGGCTCAGGTCGCGAGCCGACCGGGCCTGAAGCTCGCGGGCCCGGGTCACGGACCGGCGAAGGGGACTGACGGCCGACGGGAACGCCGCACTCCGCGGCGGGTCGCCGACCTGCCCTAACAGGCCCCGCCGCGGCAGGTAATAAGTACGAGAACCTGGCGCATGTCTTGTTCAGGCTACCCGGCGCCACTCCAGCTGTCTCGTTGGATGTCCTAGCATCTCGGATCGTGAGACAACCCATGGAACGACGAAGCGGCCGCCGCCGGACGATCCCGGCGACGGCCGCACCCCCCTGAGCCCTGCGCGAGGTCAGTCCTCGAGGTCGACCGAACGACCGCTGTCGGCGCCGATCTCGCCGCCGATCTGCTCGACCACCTCGGCCGGGATGGCCGTGTCGACGGTCAGCGCGATGAGCGCCTTGCCGCCCTTGACGTCACGGGCCACCTGCATGGAGGCGATGTTGATGCCGTGCTCGCCGAGGAGGCGGCCGACCACGCCGACGACGCCCGGACGGTCGGTGTAGGTGAAGAACGACAGGTGCTCGGTCGGCTCGATCTCCATCTCGTAGCCGTTGACCTCGACGATCTTCGTGATCTGGCGCGGCCCGGACAACGTGCCGGAGACCGAGACCTGGCGGCCGTCGGCGAGCACGCCGCGCACGGTCACCACGTTGCGCCAGTCAGGGCTGTCGGTGCTGGTGACCAGGTCGACGATGAGGCCGCGGTCCTTGGCGATCAGCGGGGCGTTGACGTACGTGACGGAGTCCTCGACGACGTCGCTGAAGACGCCCTTGAGAGCGGCGAGCTCCAGCACCCGCACGTCCTGGGAGGCGATCTCGCCGCGCACCTCGATGTCGAGCTTGGTGGCGACCTCGCCGGCCAGCGCGGTGAACACCCGGCCCAGCTTCTCGGCCAGCGGCAGGCCCGGCTTGACGTCCTCGGCTACCGCGCCGCCCTGGACGTTGACCGCGTCGGGCACGAACTCGCCGGCCAGTGCCAGCTTCACGCTGCGCGCGACCTGGGTGCCGGCCTTCTCCTGGGCCTCGTGCGTGGAGGCGCCGAGGTGCGGCGTGACCACGACCTGGTCCAGCTCGAACAGCGGGCTGTCGGTGCAGGGCTCCTTGGAGAACACGTCGATGCCGGCGCCCGCGACCCGGCCTTCCTTGATCGCGGCGTAGAGGGCGCTCTCGTCGACGATGCCGCCGCGGGCCACGTTGATGATGCGCACCGAGGGCTTGACCTCGTGCAGCTCCTTGTCACCGATGAGCCCGACCGTCTCCTTGGACTTGGGCAGGTGCACGGTGATGAAGTCGGCCTGCCTGATGACCTCGTCGAGGCTCAGCAGCTTGACGCCCATCTGCGCGGCGCGGGCCGGCGGCAGGTAGGGGTCGTAGGCGATCAGCTCGACCCCGAACGGCTGCAGGCGCTGGGCCACGAGCTGGCCGATCTTGCCGAGACCGAGGATGCCGACGACCTTCTCGTCCAGCTCGACACCGGTGTACTTGGACCGCTTCCACTCGCCGTTCTTGAGGGCGGCGTGGGCCTGGGCCGTGTTGCGGGCGCTGGCCAGGATGAGCGCGATGGTCTGCTCGGCGGCGCTGGTGATGTTGGAGGTCGGCGCGTTGACGACCATCACGCCGGCCTTGGTGGCCGCCTCGACGTCGACGTTGTCGAGGCCGACACCGGCACGCGCGACCACGCGAAGCTTGGGGGCGGCGGCGATGGCCTCGGCGTCGACCTGGGTGGCCGAGCGGACGATCAGGGCGTCGACCCCGGCGAGCGCGGGCAGCAGCTGGGAACGATCGGCGCCGTCGGTGTGGCGAACCTCGAAATCGGCGCCGAGCACGGCGAGGCCTGCCTCGGACAGCTCCTCTGCGACCAGAACGACGGGCTTGTTCACTGATGGATCCTTAGATGCAGGCGGCGGGCGTGAAGGACACCGTGACGGGTCCCTCGGGATCGCTCCTGAGTCTATCCGCGCTTGTGAACGCATTCACGAGGGACCCGCATACTGAGACGGCGCCTGCCCGGCGTACCCCTCGATGGGCAAAGTCATCCACATGGGAGCCGTCTTTGTCTTGATCGGGAGATTTATTGGCTATTAGCCTGATAAGCCATGGCCGACTACCTATGGTTCGTCATATGAGCATCGGGAACCCTGCGCTCGCCGACGTGCTCGCACAGCATGGCGCCCCCCACCGCCTGCTGGCAGCCCTCTCGGACGGTGGAGTCCTGGTGGCCGTGCGACCAGACCGATCCGTCGTCCTGGGCACCACCCAGGCAGGTGATCGCGTGCTGCTCGGATACACCGGAGCGGCGACCTACGCGAGACACCGCGGCAGCCACTCGCTGTCGGCCTGCGACGCGGACACGATCCTGGACATCCAGCGTGTCACCGGCGTACGGGAGATCGTGATCGACGCGGCCGGACCCGCCGCGGCGGCCGTGCCGATCGACGACCTCCAGCGCTTCCTCACCTCGACCCGTACGGGACCGACACCGGTCCTGTCCGGCGCCGCGCCCGCCGCCTACGCGACGGGCGCGATGGCCACAGTCTCGCGGGGCACGACCCTCGCGCAGGTCGCGGCCCCCTCGACCGAGTCGCCCCCGATGCCGTGGATCCCGGCGCCGCGGCCGCACCTGTCGGGGCCGATGCAACAGGTCGACCCCGGCTACCGGCGCTGCGCGCATCCGATCCTGCCCGCGCTCCGGCGCGCGATCGCCACCCTGCTCGCGGACTTCCCGCTGGTGCACCACGTCTGGATCTCCGAGGCCCGCACCGCCTCCGGGGCTCCCGGCATCATGCTGCACGTCAAAGTGCACATGTCCGCCGCCGAGGACGTGGTCCGCGACCTGCATCGCGGGGTCCGGGCCCGGTTGCCGCAGTTCGCGGCGAGCGAGGCGCCGATCCTGATGGCCCGGGTGGCCGACGCGCGCAGCGAGCGCCGCATGATCGAGATCGGCGCGCACGTCGTCTGCGCCGACGTACGCGACTAGAACTGGGCTCTACCAAACAAGGGCCCGCTCGGTTTAGATGAGGGGATGATCGCACCGGCCGTGGGCGTACCCACCGTTTCCCGGGGTGTACGCCTCGGCTACGGCGTGGGGTCGTTCTGCACGGCGACGTTCGGCGCCGTGCCGGGCCTGTTGCTCCTCTACTACATGACCAACTTCCTGGCCGTGCCCGGGTGGCTGGCCGGGATCGTGGTCGCCGCCCCCAAGGTCTGGGACCTGGTGATCAACCCGCTGGTCGGCCGCTGGTCCGACCGCACCAGGTCACGGCTCGGTCCGCGGCGGCCGTGGCTGCTGGCGGGGGCGTGCACGCTGCCCATCATGTTCTACCTGGTGTTCGCCGGTCCTCCGCTGACCGGCACCCCGGCCGCCATCTACGTGGGCGTGTGCTTCATGGCCGCCGCCACCGCGTACGCGCTGTTCGAGGTGCCGTACAAGGCGATGCCCGCCGAGATGACCGAGGACTACCACGAGCGGACCTCGCTGCTGCAGTGGCGGATCATCTTCGTCGGCCTGGCGACCATGATCAGCGGAGTCCTGGCTCCGACCATCGTCAACAGTCAGGGCGAGAACGGCACCCTCGGCAGCTACCGGCTGATGGCCGTGACGATCGCCCTCATCATGTTCGCCGCGATGCTCGGCTCCTTCTTCGGCACGGCGCGCGCCCCCATGACCGCCGCGCCGCAGGCGGACACGGGCGGGCTGCTGCGGCAGTTCGCGGCGGCCCGGAGCAACCCGGCGTTCGTCTGGCTCCTGGCGCTGAGCTGCACACAGCAGCTCGCGGTCGCCACGATGCTGGCCGCCGCGCCGTACTTCGCCGCCTACACGCTCGGCGATTCGAAGGCGACCACGACGCTCTTCGCCGTGCTGGTCGGGCCGATGCTGCTGACGATGCCGCTGTGGGTGCGGCTGGCCAAGCGGTTCGACAAGCGCGGCGCCATGATCCTGGCCGGGCTCCTGTACGGCGTCGGCACCGCGTCGGCCCTGGCCACGCCGGTCTTCGGCGCCGTCTACGCGCACGCCGTGCTGCTGCTGGTCGGCACCGGGATCGCCGGGGTGACGCTGCTGCAGTTCTCCATGCTGGCCGACGTGATCGCGACGGACGCCGCGACCACGGGCCAGCGGCGGGCCGGCGTGTTCACCGGGCTGTGGACGGCGATCGAGAGCGGGGTCAGCGCGTTCGGAGCGCTGATCTTCGGCGTCATCATCTCCCTGGGCGGCTTCATCCCCTCGGAGCCGAGCACTCCGGTTCAGCAACCGGACAGCGCGGTGACGAGCGTGCTCATCGGCCAGACCGCGGTCCCCGCTCTGATCATCTTCGCGTCGGTGCTGATGACGCTGAAGTACCGCCTGACCGATCCCACGAAGGCCGCCACTCCGGCCACGACTCCCTGAGCCAGGAGGGTGAGGGAGGGCGTCCGGGGGCGACGGGACAAGGGCGGAGGGATCACTCCACGGAGATCCGTACTTTCTGGACAGGGCACGCCGTGTAGGCCGATACTCGGGGCATGAGCTCGACGCATCCACCGTTCCGCGCCTCCGACGGGGAACGCGATCGTGCGATCGATGAGCTGCGCGACCGGGCCGTCGAGGGGCGGATCTCGCACGACACGTTCGTCGGCCGGGTGGATCAGGCGCTCCGGGCCCGCAACCAGGACGAGCTCGACAGACTGGTGGCCGATCTGCCTCGGCGCCGGTCGTTCCGCCGGCGGCTCACCGACCTGGTGTCGTCCGCCTCCGACTTCAGCACCGGCCTGCGGTCGGCCTGGCGGCGGCCCCGCCTGCCCCGGCTGGCGCTGCCCGACGACGACCGGGCCCGCTACGTGGTGGGCCGCGGGTCCGCGTGCGATCTCGTCCTGGCCGACCTGACCGTGTCGCGCGTCCACGCCGAGCTGCGGCGCGATCCCGACGGCGGATGGATGCTGGTCGACCTGGGCTCGCTCAACGGGACCCGGCTGAACGGGTGGCGGCTGGTCGGTCCCGCCCGGGTCCGGTCGGGTGACGAGGTCTCCTTCGGCGACTGCGGCTTCCTGGTGAGCGCCGGCCTGCCCTCCGTCTGACTCGCGGAGCGGGCGCAGGCAGCGCCCAAAAATACGGATATTTGCGGATTACAGGCTCCGTGTGCTGACCCATGATCCCAGGCGAGACCCCCAGCCCTTTGGAGATCCCATGCGGCGCACCTCAGCCTCGCTCATCGCGGGCGCGCTCGTCGCGACCCTCGCGTGGGCGTCCAGCCCCACCTCCACAGCGGTCGCGCTCGAACCGTCACCCGGCGTGGCCGACCTGACCCAGGACCTCAACCAGATCCTCAGCGACTCGCGGCTGACCATCGCCAGAGCCGGCGTGGTCGTCAAGAGCGCCGCCAACGGCGACGAGCTCTACGCCACCGACGCCGGCAAGCTGCTGATCCCGGCGTCCAACACCAAGCTCTTCACCTCCGCGGCCGCCGCCGAGACGCTCGGCCTCGACTACCGCTTCCCCACCAGCGTCCTCACCGGCGGGCGCAAGGCCGGCTCGGTCCTGGGCGGCGACCTGGTGCTGCGTGGCACCGGCGACCCGACGATGCTGGCCGCTGACTACGACGCGCTGGCCGCCAAGGTCGCCGGGGCGGGCATCAAGGTGGTCACGGGCAGGCTCGTCGCCGACGACACCTGGTTCGACTCCGTACGACTCGGCAACGACTGGACCTGGGACGACGAGACGGCCTACTACGCGGCGCCCATCTCCGCGCTGACCGCCTCGCCCGACACCGACTACGACGCCGGCTCGGTGGTCGTCTCGGTGGCTCCCTCGGGTGGCGAGGTCAAGGTCTCGACCACACCGGAGACCGACTACTTCAAGATCGTCAACAAGGCCACCGTCGGCGCCTCGACCGACGTGCTCATCGAACGGCAGCACGGCACGCGTACGGTCGTCATCACCGGCACCGTGGCCGGCACGTACAACGAGTGGGTCGCTGTCGACGACCCCACCGCGTACGTCTCCTCGCTGTTCCGCAAGGCGCTGACCAAGCACGGCGTCCGCGTCCTCGGCCCGACGGTCACCGCGGCGGCCCCGTCCGGCGCGCAGGAGCTCGCCCAGCACGAGTCGATGCCGCTGAGCGAGCTGCTGGTGCCGTTCATGAAGCTCAGCAACAACATCCACGCCGAGATCCTCACCAAGGCCATGGGCCGCAAGGTCGCCGGTCAGGGCACCTGGGCCGCCGGGCTGAAGGTGACCACCGACTTCGCCAAGGCGAACGGCGTCGAGGTGCTCAACCTGCGCGACGGCTCCGGGCTGTCGCGCCGCGACGGGTTCACGCCCACCTCGATCGTCCAGCTCCTGACCGCCGTGCGCGGCAAGCCCTGGTATCAGACCTGGTACGACTCGCTGCCCATCGCGGGCAACGCCGACCGGTTCGTCGGCGGCACGCTGCGCAGCCGGATGCGGGGCACCCCCGCCGCGAACAACGTGCGCGCCAAGACCGGCTCGCTGACCGGCGTCACCGCCCTGTCGGGCTACGTCACCAGCGCCGACGGTGAGCCGCTGGTCTTCTCCATCATGCTCAACCAGTATCTGTCGGGCTCGCCGAAGGACATCGAGGACAAGATCGCCGTCCGGCTCGCGCAGTTCTCCCGCACCGCCCCGGCCGACGCTCCGGCGCGGCTCCGCACCGACACCGCTCCGGCCTCCGCCGACCTCGAGTGCTCCTGGCTCAAGCCGGCCCACTGCTGATCCTCCCCCGGCTCTCCGCGGGACCGCCCCACGGTCCCGCGGGGAGCGCCTTCCTCCTCGGCGACCGAGAAGAGAAGAAGACGCGCGAGGGAATGGGGAGGTTTACCCAGGTCGACGGAGATGTGATTACGATTCGGACACTTGGGGCTCCAGGTATAGGCCCACTTTTCCTGACATGGCCGATGTGCACCCACCAGAATGCGGGTTCGACGCAGTGTCTAACCCCCCAACGGAGGACATCGTGCGCAGACAGCTCCAGGCACTGGCCTGCCTCGGAAGTCTGACGGCATTGAGCTTCCCCGTCCCGGCCGCCCAGGCGGCGACCACCGAACAGGCCCCGCTCCAGCAGGCGTGCCAGGTCGTGGCCGTACAGCCGCGGATCGACGCCAAGGGCATGATCAGGGGCGCGGCGGTCAGGAGCGGCTGCGATGAGCGGACCCGGCTCCGGGTGCGGATCAAGCGGGTCGTGCCCGGCCCCGACCGTACGGTGAAGAGCGGCTCCAAAGTGCTCACCAACGGCAGGATCGTGGCCGGCGTACGCTGCGTCAGGACCCCCGCCCGCTTCTACGTCGTCGCCCTCGACTACAAGGGCGGGCTCGCCAGATCCCGGACCGTGACCCTGTCCTGCAAGAGGCAGACCCCGCCGACCGGCGGCGGCGCGTCGGCCGTCGAGACCGCGGTCGTCAAACTGACCAACGCGGCCCGTGCCGCCGGCGGCTGCCGCGCCCTCGTCCACGACTCCAAGCTGCGCACCGCCGCCGAACGCCACTCGGCGGACATGGCCGCCAGGGGCTTCTTCGACCACACCTCCCCCGACGGACGCTCACCCGGCGACCGCGTCAGGACGGCGGGATTCGCCCCGATCAGCACCTGGGGCGAGAACATCGCCAAGGGCCAGCGCACCGCCGCGCAGGTCGTCGAGGGCTGGCTGAACAGCCCGGGACACCGCGCCAACATCATGAACTGCGCCTTCACCCACATCGGCGTCGGCCACGCGACCAACGGGCCGCACTGGACCCAGGTCTTCGCCGCCCACTGACCACCCCCGGCTAGGGAGCGTCTGGCCCCCACCGAGCGCGCCACCGCGCCGGTTCCCACCGCCCGCCACGGCGCTCCCATCCGGCGGGCCCGGCCGCGCCTCCCCCCGCACATGGACCGCGGCCGGGCCCGCTCACCTCCGCACCGGCATCGGCACGGGTCAGCGGAAGGTCAGCGGCGGGTCATCACTCGCACCGGAGAGCCGGAGGTGGGCGCGCATGATCCGCCGTTCTCAGGGCAGGAGCTACGCGCGCCAAATCGGACGGATGTGGACATGAAGCCGATGCCCTTCGAACTGCTGGTGACGGTCACCGGCTCCTCGCCTGCCGAACTCAGGGAAGCCGCGTACCGCGAAGCGGAGCGCTTCTTCGGCGGGAGCGCCGAGACCGACGTCATCAGCGCCCGGGCCGAGCCGGACCAGGACGGAAGCTTCCGGGCGACCATCGTCTTCCGGCAGATCGCGACCGGGTAACCCTCCCGGGCGCGCGAGCCCGGGACGTGGGGAGCGCTGGACCGAGCGACGACGGCCGTGCTCGGCCCCGGCCCCCCACGGGTGAGTCAGGCCTTGAGCCAGCTCATCATCGGGCGGAGCTTGGCGCCGGTCTTCTCGATCGGGTTGTCCGCCAGCTCCTGGCGGTGACGCGTGAACTCCTTCTGGCCGCCGTCGAACTCCTCGACCAGCTGGCGGGCGAAGGTGCCGTCCTGGATCTCGCCGAGGATGCGGCGCATCTCCTGACGGGTCTCGTCGGTGATGATGCGCGGGCCGCGGGTGTAGCCGCCGTACTCGGCGGTGTCGGACACCGACCAGTACATCTTCGACACGCCGCCCTCGTACATGAGGTCGACGATGAGCTTCATCTCGTGCAGGCACTCGAAGTAGGCGACCTCGGGCTGGTAGCCGGCCTCGATCAGGGTCTCGAAGCCCGCCTTGATGAGCTCGGACACGCCACCGCAGAGGACGGCCTGCTCACCGAACAGGTCGGTCTCGGTCTCCTCGGTGAAGGTCGTCTTCAGCGCGCCGGCGCGGGTGCCGCCGATGCCCTTGGCGTAGGACAGGGCCAGGTCGAGGGCCTTGCCCGAGGCGTCCTTCTCGACGGCGACGAGACACGGCACACCGCGGCCCGCCTCGAACTGACGGCGGACGAGGTGGCCGGGGCCCTTCGGGGCCACCATGCACACGTCGACGCCCTCGGGCGCCTCGATGAGGCCGTAGCGGATGTTGAGGCCGTGGCCGAAGAACAGCGCGTCGCCCTCGACGAGGTTGGGGGCGACGTGCTCGGCGTAGAGATGGCGCTGGATGTGGTCGGGCGCCAGGATCATCGTGAGGTTGGACTCCTCCACCGCCTCCGACGGGGTGAGCACGCGCAGGCCGTCGTTCTCGGCCCGCTCGCGGCTCTTGGAGCCCTCCGGCAGGCCGACGCGCACGTCGACACCGGAGTCACGCAGGGAGAGCGCATGGGCGTGGCCCTGGCTGCCGTACCCCAGCACGGCCACGTGACGTCCCTGGATGATCGACAGATCGGCCTGGTCGTCGTAGAAAATCTCGGTCACTTCTGTAGAACCTTTCAGGCGGTACGGTCCAGTGCCCTGAGGGACCGGTCGGTAATGGAACGGGCGCCGCGGCCGATGGCCACCATGCCCGATTGGACTAGCTCCTTGATCCCGAAGGGCTCGAGGACCTTGACGAACGCCTCGAGCTTGTCGGGAGTGCCGGTGACCTCGATGGTCACGGCGTCGGAGGCCACGTCGACGCACCGGGCGCGGAAGAGCTGGACGAGCTCCAGCACGTGGGACCGGCTGTCGGCGTCGGCCTTGACCTTGATCAGCATCAGCTCGCGCTGCACCGACTGCGCCGAATCGAGCTCCACGATCTTGAGGACGTTCACCAGCTTGTTGAGCTGCTTGGTGACCTGCTCCAACGGCAGCTTCTCGACGCTGACCACGATGGTCATGCGGGAGATGTCGTCGTGCTCCGTGGGCCCGACGGCCAGCGAGTCGATGTTGAAGCCCCGCCTGCTGAACAGCGAGGAGACCCGGGCCAGGACACCCGGCCGGTTCTCGACCAGCACAGAAAGCGTGTGCCTACTCATCTTCGCTCTCCCACGTCGGCGCCATGTCCCGCGCGATCTTGATGTCGTCGTTGCTGGTGCCCGCCGCGACCATCGGCCAGACCATGGCGTCCTGGTGGACGACGAAGTCGACCACGACGGGCACGTCGGTGATCTCCATGGCCTTCATGATGGTGGCATCCACGTCCTCGGGACGCTCGCAGCGCAGGCCCACACAACCATAGGCCTCCGCCAGCTTGACGAAATCCGGGATGCGGCGGGCGGTCTGCAGGTCGGTGTTGGAATAGCGCTGCTCGTAGAAGAGCGTCTGCCATTGGCGGACCATACCGAGGTTACCGTTGTTGATGACCGCGATCTTGATCGGCACACCCTCCAGGGCGCAGGTGGCCAGCTCCTGGTTGGTCATCTGGAAGCAGCCGTCGCCGTCGATGGCCCACACGGTGGCGTCGGGCCGGCCCATCTTGGCGCCCATCGCCGCCGGCACGGCGAAGCCCATCGTGCCGAGGCCGCCGGAGTTGATGAACGTCCCGGGGTTCTCGTAGCCGATGAACTGCGCGGCCCACATCTGGTGCTGGCCGACGCCTGCGACGTAGTAGGCGTCGGGCCCGGCGATCGCGCTCAGGCGCTGCATGACGTACTGCGGGGCCAGCGAGCCGTCCTCGAACTCGTCGTAGCCGAGCGGGTAGGTCTGCTTGTAGCCGTTGAGCAGGGTCCACCAGTCGGTGTAGTCGCCCTGCCGGTCGGACGCCTCGACGGTGGCGATGAGGTCGGCGATGACCTCCTTGCAGTCGCCCACGATCGGCACGTCCGCGTGGCGGTTCTTGGAGATCTCGGCCGGGTCGATGTCGGCGTGCACGATCTTGGCGTAGGGGGCGAAGGTCGACAGTTGCCCGGTCACCCGGTCGTCGAAGCGCACTCCGAGGCCGATGAGCAGGTCGGCCTGCTGCAGGGCGCCGACGGCGGAGACACTGCCGTGCATGCCCGGCATGCCCATGTGCTGCGGGTGGCTGTCGGGGAACGTGCCGCGCGCCATCAGCGTGGTGACCACCGGGATGTTGGTCAGCTCGGCCAGCCGGATCAGCTCGGCCGAGGCGCCCGCCTTGTGCACGCCGCCGCCCACGTACAGGACGGGTCGACGGGACTCGGCGATCAGCTTGGCGGCCTCGCGGATCTGCTTGGAGTGCGGCCTGGTCACCGGCCGGTAGCCGGGCAGGTGCATGACCGGCGGCCAGGAGAAGGTGGTGTCGGCCTGCAGCGCGTCCTTGGAGATGTCGACCAGCACCGGCCCCGGCCGGCCGGTGGAGGCGATGTGGAAGGCCTCGACGATCGTGCGCGGGATGTCGAGCGGGTCGGTGACCAGGAAGTTGTGCTTGGTGATCGGCATGGTGATGCCGGAGATGTCGGCCTCCTGGAAGGCGTCGGTGCCGATCGCCCCGCTGGCCACCTGGCCGGTGATCGCCACGATCGGCACGGAGTCCATGTAGGCGTCGGCGATCGGCGTGACCAGGTTGGTCGCGCCGGGTCCGCTGGTCGCCATGCACACCCCGACCTTGCCGGTCGCCTGGGCGTAGCCCTCGGCCGCGTGCCCGGCGCCCTGCTCATGCCGTACGAGCACGTGCCGGACCTTGGTCGAGTCGTAGAGGGGATCGTACGCGGGGAGGATGGCGCCTCCCGGGATCCCGAACACGGTGTCGACTCCCACGTGCTCCAGCGCCCTGACCAGGGCTTGTGCACCTGTCATCCGTTCGGTCATCGGCTCGTTCCTTGTGTGGCTACTCGCTCAGGACATAAAAAATGCCCCTTCCCGGCCGAGAGGGCGGGGCTGGGGCGGCGCGCAGGTCGTAGTGCTTCGCTATCGGCCCGCGCGCCGGCGAAGTACTACGAGAATCCCACTACGAAGCATGGGCACACCTTAGCCCCTCCGTGGCCCCCAATGTCAAATTGGTGGGATACACGTCTCAAACCGTGAGACTCGTCCTCATCAGGGAGTCGACGCCGCGCGCCGCCATCGGCCTGGCGACCAGGAAGCCCTGACCTCGGGTGCAGCCCATCTCGCGCAGCAACTCGAGCTGCTCGGGACGCTCGATGCCCTCGGCCACCACGACCAGGCCGAGGTCGTTGCCGAGGCGCACGATCGTGCGCGTGAGCAGGGTCAGCGTGTCGTCGCGGCCCAGGCCCGACACGAACGACGGGTCGATCTTGATCATGTCGACCGGCAGCTGCCGGAGGAACGCCAGCGAGGCGTAGCCGGTGCCGAAGTCGTCGATCGCCAGCCGCACACCGAGCGCGCGCAGCTCGGACAGCCGCCTGATCGTCTCCTCGGCGTCCTCGACCAGCATCTCCTCGATCACCTCAAGGGTGAGCGCGGAGGCGGGCAGGCCGCTCTCGGCGAGCGCCTCCTCGACGGTCTCGACGAACCGGGGCGCGGTGATCTGGCGGGCCGACAGGTTGAGCGACAGCCCGATGTCCCACGACGACGCCCGCCAGGCGGCCACCTCACGGCAGGACTCGCGCAGGATCCACTCGCTCAGCGGCACGATCAGACCGGTGTCCTCGGCCGGGCCGAGGAACTGGTCGGGCGGCACGAACACCGACCCGCGCCACCACCGTACGAGCGCCTCGACCGCGGTCACCCGCGAGGTCGCGAGGTCGACCACCGGTTGGTACTCGATCGCGAACTGCTGCTCGATCAGCGCCCGCTGCAGGTCGGCGGCCAGCTCCAGCCGCCGGACCACGTCGGCGTGCATCTGCGCGGCGAACACCTCGACCCGGCGCCCGCCGAGCTCCTTGGCCCTGGCCATGGCGACGTCGGCGTTGCGGATCAGGTCGCCCGCGGGCATGTCGTCCTCGGCGAAGGCCACGCCCACGCTGGCGGTCAGCGCCACGTCGCGGTCGGCCACCCGGAACGGCTCCTGTGAAACCGCCCCCAGCAGCCGCTCGGCCAGGTCGACGGCCAGCTGTGCCTCGCCGCCCGTCTCCACGAGCACCGCGAACTCGTCACCACCCCACCGGGCGAGCGTGTCGTCGGGGCGCACGGCTCCGCGCAGCCGGCGCGCGGCCTGCCCGAGCAGGTGGTCACCGCTGGCGTGCCCGACCGAGTCGTTGACCGAGGTGAACCCGTCGAGATCGAGGAAGATGACCGCGACGTGGCCGGTGCGGCCGGACAGCACCTCGCGGGTGCGCTCCTCGAAGTAGGCGCGGTTGGGCAGCCCGGTGATGCCGTCGTGGAAGGTCAGGTGGGCGACCTGGTTGCGCAGCGCCTCCTCGTCACTCACGTCTCTGGTGGTGACGAGGACGAGGTCGTCGCCGCTGACGTGGCGGGTGGCGACCGACTCGGTGGGGCGCCAGGTGCCGTCGGAGGCGCGTACGCGGCAGGCGATCAGGCAGGTGCCGGGATCGGCGCCCTCGTCGTCGACCATCGCGCGCAGCGACCGCTGGATGCCGGGCACGTCCTCGGGATGGATGTAGTCGAAGATCGTGCCGTTCAGCAGCTGATCGGGACGGTAGCCGTAGGTGACCTCGACACCGGCGCCGATCTCGCGCACCACTCCCTCGTAGTCGCAGAGCAGCACCACGTCGCCGGTGCTCTCGGCCAGCTCGCGCAGCTGCCGGTCGCCGAGCGAGACCAGCCGGCGCAGCCGGATGTTGATCGCGGCCAGCACGGACAGGCGCACCAGCAGGAGCAGCACCGCGGAGCCGGCGAGCGCCACGACGCCGGTGACCGGCTCCTCGCGCCCACCGCCGGCCAGGTGGACGAGCAGCGTGCAGGTGGCCACGGCGACCAGTGCCAGCGGCACCATCGCGACCAGGTTGCCGGGCGTCGCCCCGGCCGGGGCCGAGTCGCTCTCCACCGGGCGCAGCGCCCACGGGGCGGCGGCCAGCAGCAGGAACGCCACCGGGGCGAGCATCACGCTCCAGGTCGGCGGGGCGGTGTCGGACAGCCGCGCGACGGCGGCCGCCAGCCCGTCGATCGTGGTGGTGGCGAGCACGCCGGTGCCGGTCAGGGCGAGCGACCAGGACGTGGACCGGCCCTTGACCACCGGCGGGACGGCGGCGTAGGTCACCAGCAGCGAGATCATCGGCGGCAGCATGGCGAAGGTGAACGTCGCCGGGTCGACCTGGCCGTAGACGTGACGCAGCCCGATCACCCAGGCGATCAGGAAGAGCGAGGCGGCGCACAGGTAGGAGTCGGTGACCAGCCGCAGGATGACGCCGCCGGGGAGCGTGCGGCCGGCGGCGGTCAGCGCGCCGCCCGCCATCAGCACGGTGCCCAGCATCAGGAGCAGGTCGCCGAAGCTGACCACGATGCTCGAACTCGTGGCGAGCGCCTGCACGCCCGAGCCGGCGGCCCAGGCCAGGGCGCCACCGCCCATCCAGCGCGCGCCCACGGCCGCCGGGCGGTGCTCCGCCAGCTGGACGGAGGCGAGCAGCAGGGACGCCCCGGCGAACATCGCCGCGAGGAGCCCGGCGACGGCACCGGTGACCAGGGCCGGGCCGCCCGCGAGGAGCGCAGCCGCGAACCCCGCCGCACCCGTCGCCGCAGCGGCGATCAGCGGTGCCCGTGGATCACGCCAGCGGATCACAGTCGTTGCCATCCCGTCTCGTTGCCCGATGATCGCCGATGCCCGGCCGACCACACCGCAAGTGTGTGCGGTCGCGGGTGCTCGGGTGGTGACAACGCCGATGTCGTCACCGATCTGATAACCACACAGACCGATAGATCCGAGAACATACTTGACAGTGAGTCAGGAATGTTTGGTAGATGCAACGGTACGCACTGGAGGTCACGGACCAGCCACGTTCCGGATTACTCTCAGTATGCGTCCGTGATGATGTTGTTGAGCTGCTCGCCGGCGAGGTGGCGCAGCAGCTGCGAGCGCACCAGCCGGAGCACCCGCCGGTCGGAGGCGGGGGTGCTGCCCGCGACGTGCGGGGTGATCAGCACACCGGGAGCGGTCCACAGCGGGTGGCCCTCGGGCAGCGGCTCGGGCGCGGTGACGTCGAGCGCGGCGCGCAGCCTGCCGGTCTTGAGCTCGGCGAGCAGCGCGTCGGTGTCGACCACCCCGCCTCTCGCGGCGTTGACCAGCACGGCGCCGTCCTTCATCCGGGCCAGGAAGGCGGCGTCGACCATGCCGGCCGTGGCCGGAGTGGCGGGCACCAGCAGCACCACCACGTCGGCGGCGGGCAGCAGCGCGGGCAGCGCCTGCATGGGATGGACCCCGTCACGGGCGCCGCGGGCCACCCGGACGACCTCGACCTCGAAGCCGTCGAGGCGGCGTTCGAGCGCGGCGCCGATGGAGCCGTAGCCGACGATCAGCACGGTCGAGTCGGCCAGCACACCGGTGTGGTGGTAGGTCCACTCGCCCCTGCGCTGCGCGTCGACGAACCCGGGGAACTCCCGCAGCACCGCGATCATCGCGCCGACCGCCCACTCCGCGGTGCCCGCGTCGTGCACCCCGCGCGCGTTGCACAGCACCGCGCCCTCCGGCATATGCGGCCGGTACGGCTCCACGCCCGCCGTGACGGTCTGCAGGAGGCGTAGCGAGGTCATCCTGGCCAGGGTCCTCGGCACGTCGGGCACCGTGACGAGCGGCGGGATCCAGACCTCGACCCGCTCAATGCCGTCCGGAGCCCGGCCGCCGGAGTAGACGTCACACTGCACGCCGGGCAGATCGGACAGGACGTCGGCGACCGCGTCGGAAGGGACCCAGATCTTCATGCCCAGAACCTTACGGCGACCGGGTAAGTATGGAACACATGAGAGTCCTTATGGCTTTGCTCCTCGCGCTGGCCCTGACGGCCTGTTCGAACGCGAGCGGGGTGACACCGACGGCCGCCGTGTCGCCCCCCACGCCGCCGGGCGCCCCGAAGACCGTGGCGAGCGATCTGGCGGTGCCGTGGGCCATCGAGTTTCTGCCGGGCGGGGACGCGTTGGTGACCGAGCGCGACTCGGCCCGGCTGCTCCGGGTGAGCCCGGCGGGTCAGGTGACCGAGCTGGGCACGATCGAGGGGGTCACCCCCGACGGCGAGGGCGGCCTGATGGGCGTGGCGGCCCGGGACGACCAGGTGTTCGTCTACTACACGGCCGCCGAGGACAACCGGATCGTCCGCTACCGCCTCGGCGGCACCGGGGTGAGCGACCCCCGGGTGATCGTCAAGGGCATCCCCAAGGGCGGCATCCACAACGGCGGCCGGCTGGAGTTCGGCCCCGACGGCCACCTGTACGCGAGCACCGGCGAGACCGGTGACCGTGAGCTGGCCCAGCGGCGCGACTCGCTCGGCGGCAAGATCCTGAGGATGACCACCGACGGCGCGCCCGCCCCCGGCAACCCCTTCGGCACGCTCGTCTACAGCCTCGGCCACCGCAACGTGCAGGGCATGGCCTGGGACACCGCCGGCCGGATGTACGCCTCGGAGTTCGGCGCCAGCGCCTACGACGAGATCAACCAGATCAAGCCGGGCGCCAACTACGGCTGGCCGCGGGTCGAGGGCCGGGGCGACGACCCCGAGTTCACCGACCCGATCGTCACCTGGCCCACCTCCGACGCCTCGCCGTCGGGCCTGGCGTACGCCGAGGGATCGCTCTGGATGGGCGCGCTGCGCGGCGAGCGCCTGTGGCAGATCCCGCTCGGCCAGGACGGCGCGCCGGGCACGCCGGTCGCCCACTTCACCGACGGGTACGGCAGGCTGCGCGCGGTGGCGGCCTCGCCCGACGGCACGCTCTGGGTGTCGACCAGCAACAAGGACGGCAGGGGCACGGTCCGCGACGGGGACGACCGGATCCTGTCGGTCACGCCGCGCCGCCCGTGACCAGGGGCAGTTCGCGCCGCGGCCTGTGAGCACGGGCCGGTTCGCGCCGCGCCGCCCCTGACCGGAGGTCAGTTCGTGCCGGTGGAGACCGTGCAGGTGACCTGGGCCTGCGGCCGGTACTTCGTGGTCAGCTTGCGGTCCCGCCTGACCTCCTCGCCGCCCTTGAAGAAGACGCGGGTGACGTCGATCGTGAAGCCCTGCTGACCGGTCACGGGCAGGCAGCCGGGGGCGCTGCTGGTCTCGCGGCGGAACGGGGTGAAGGCCCGCTTCGGCGACTCCAGCGCCTGGATCCTGTCGTAGCGCTTCGTGCCCCAGAGCGCGACCGTGACCGAGGTCCCGGTGGTGGTCGCCTTGATCAGCACCCCGTGGTCGGAGTCGTTGCGCCACTTCAGGTCGAGATCGGGGTAGAGCAGGGCGACGTCGCGCCCGGCGGGGTAGCGGGCCGCGTAGTAGTCCATCGGGACGTGCTCGACGTCGTCGAAGCCGGCGAAGAAGACCGCGTTGTACATCGTGGTCGCGAACTGCGAGACACCGCCGCCGACGATGTTGACCATCCGGCCGCCGACGATCTGCCCGGCCTCGACGTACCCCTTCTCACGGGTGCGCTCGCCCACCGCCGCGTTCAGCGAGAAGGTCTCGCCTGGCTTCACCAGGCGACCGTCGAGCTGGGCGGCCATCCGCTGGATGTTGATGGCGCGCGGCTGGCAGCAGTCGAACGTGGTGGTGAACTCACCCACGTTGGCCGTGATGCCGAGATCCTTGACCTCGGAGGTGGCGACCTCGGGGCGGACGGTGTCGAGCTTGACCGGGATGACCCGGGGACCGTCGCCGGTGATCACCCTGGCCACGTCCCGGGCGAGCTGCCGGTCGTCCACTCCCCTGCCCGCACGCGCGGGGACCAGCTCCGGCTTGCCGTTCACGATCTCGTACGTGGCGTCGCGCGGCGCCTGGCTCTCGTCGATCAGGCTGCTCTCGACGCCGGCGAGCGCCGCCTTGGCGTCGAACTGCGGGGCCAGGCCGCCCTTGCCGTCGGAGGCGTAGGTCAGGTGGGCGGCGATGGCCGACGGCGAAAGCTCGGCCCGCTTGCCGTCGATGGCCAGCGTGAGCGGGGCGGCGATGGCCTGGAGGGCCTCCGCCTTGGCCGCGGTGACGTCGGCGACCGTGGTCTGGGGCTTGGCCGGCCTGATCGTGAGCGCGGCGGAGCCACGCGCGTGGAGGAACGCGTCGGTGATGACGCGCACGGCGTCCTCGCGGTCGAGCAGCGCGCCGTCCTGCGGCTCGGCGGCCACCGGCCGCAGCTCCCTGAACGCGACGCGGCCCTCGCGCGGAGCCTTGTCGTACGCCTCGGCCAGCCCTTCCACCGTCCTGGTGAGCTGGGAGGCGTCGACCGTGACCTTCGGTTCGAGCTCGGTCGTGCCGGTCAGCCCCCGCCATACCTCTACGGGGCTGGGAAAGCCGCTGGGCGCCTGGTTGATCGTGCCGACCACGTCGAGTTCGAGCCCGGCCTCGTCCGGCTGGATGGTCTCCCGCTTGCCGGCGATGTCGACGGCGACCGGCTTGCTCAGCCTGGCGGCCAGCTCGGCGCGGAGTTTGTCGGCCGCCTGGGTCATGGTGAGGCCGCCGATGTCGACGCCGCCGACGCGGGTGCCGCGCAGCACCGAGCCCGACATCATCACCGCGGGCACCAGGTACGCCAGCACGGCCGCCATGACGACGAGCACGAGGATGGCGGGCAGCAGCCGGCCCCGTCGGGGCGGGTCGGGGTCGAGCAGGGCGGGCGGCCGGTCCTGCTGCCCCGGCAGACCGAAGACGGGGGCGGGCGGGATGGGCGGATCGACCTTGCCCTCGTTCACCGGCCAGGGTTGGGCGGGGGTGGCGACGGGTGGCAGGGATCCGCCGTCCTGGCCTTTCGCGGTGGCCTGCGGGGCGTCCTTGACGCCGCCGAAGATGTCGCGGGAGACGCCGGGCGGCAGACCTTCGATGCGTGGCTTTCTGCTGGTGGCCGACGTGGGTAACGGCACCGAGGCGAACGGGTCCGTCGGTGATTCGATCGGTCCGGCGTTACGCACGCCTCAATCTCCTCCCGCTCCGCAGCCACATCCTCAGGCAACAGTAAGGCACGCGCATCCTGATATGTCACGGGAAATGACTACGGAAGTGTGTCAACCTATCCACCGGTAGCGATGTTCCGGACGACCGGCCGTGCCGTACCTTGGACGCAGCTCGGCCCGGCCCGCCGCGCACAGGTGCTCCAGGTAACGGCGGGCGCTGACCCTCGACAGACCGGCGAGCACGGCCGTCTCGGCGGCCGACAGGTCGCCGCCCGCGTCGCGTAACGTGCCGGCCACCAGCGCGCACGTCGCGGGCGACAGCCCTTTGGGCAGCGCGGCGGCCGAGCCGGGGGTGCCGAAGAGCCGGTCCACGTCGTCCTGGCGGGCCTCGGGACCGAGGGCGGTGAGCCGCCTGCGCGTGCCGGCGTAGTGCCGGAGCCGCTCGGCCAGCGCCGCCGACGTGAACGGCTTGATCAGGTAGTTGACCGCGCCGCCGCGCATCGCCTCTCTGACCGTGGGGACGTCGCGGGCCGCGCTGACCACGAGGACGTCCACGTCGTGCAGCGACTTGAGCACCTCCAGCCCGGACATGTCGGGCAGGTAGATGTCGAGCAGCAGGAGGTCGGGCCGGTGCTCGGCCACGGCGGCGAGCGCGCCGGCCCCGCTGTGCGCGGTCGCGACCACCTCGAAGCCGGGCACCCGGGCGACGTAGCCGCCGTGGATGCGCGCCACCATGAAGTCGTCGTCCACGACCACCACGCGCACGTCGCTCATCTCGTCGAAACCCATCTCCCTGAACTCATCTCGCCGAAGCTCATCTGTCGCCGGCGGCGCCCACCGGAAGCGCCTTCGGGACAACCGGCGGCGCCGGAGGCAGCAGCGCCGTGAAGACCGCGCCGTCCGCGTTGCGCGCCTTCACCCAGCCGCCCCTGCGCAGGCACGCCTGCCGGGTCAGCGCCAGGCCGAGGCCGCGCGGCCCCGAACGGGCCGCCTTGGTGGTGAAGCCCTCCCTGAACACCTCTCCGACCAGCTCGGGCGCGATGCCGGGCCCCGAGTCGCACACGCGTACGCGCAGGCCGCCGGCGTCGGCCAGCAGGGACACCTCGATCGTGCCCGGCGCGCCGTCGAGCGCGTCGATCGCGTTGGCGACCAGGTTGCCGACCACCAGCACCGCGTCCTGCGGATCGCCGATCGCGCCTTCCGGCACGGACGTGTCCTCGGCCAGCACCAGCCGGGCGCCGCGCTCGGCCGCCTCGGCCGACTTGGCCACCAGCAACGCCGCCAGCGTCGGATCCTGGACCCGCTCGCGCAGGTCGGTGGCATACGCGCCACGGGTGAGCCGGGTGATGAAGCCGATGGCCTCCTCGTGCTCGCCCAGCTCCAGCAGGCCGACGACCGTGTGCATCCGGTTGGCGAACTCATGAGCCTGGGCGCGCAGCGCCTCGGTCGCGCTGCTGCTGTCGTTGAGCTCGCGGGACAGCCGGACCAGCTCGGTACGGTCGCGAAGGGTGACCACCCAGCCCCGGTGCTGGCCGCGTACGGAGACGGGAGTGCGGTTGAGCACCAGCACCCGGTCGCCGTGCAGCACCACCCGGTCCTCCCCCGGGTCGTCGCCGGCCAGCACGTCGCGCAGCCGGTCGGAGACCGGCATCCGCGTCAGGTCCTCGCCCACGTCGCCGAGCAGCTCGCGGGCCGCGTCGTTGACCAGCGTCACCCGGCCCGCGAGGTCGAGCGCGAGCACGCCCTCCTTGACGCCGTGCAGCACGCCCTCGCGCTGCTCCAGCAGCGCGGCGATCTCGCTAGGCTCCAGCCCGAAGGTCTGCCGCCGGACCCGGGCGGTGATCAGCGCGGCGGCGGCGAGACCGCAGACCAGCACGGCCAGCGCGGTCCAGAGCAGCGGGGGCAGCGCAGCGGCCAGCCTGCCGCTGACGGTGGTCCGCAGGATGCCGACCGAGACCAGGCCGATGACGTCGCCGTACTCGTCGAAGATGGGCGCCTTGCCGCGGACCGTGGTGCCGATCGTGCCCGTCTCGGTGCCGACCCAGCTCCTGCCGGTCGTGAGCACGCTGGTGCCGTCGGTGGACAGGCGCTCGCCGATCAGCGCGGCGTTGGGGTGGGCGTAGCGGGTCTGCTCGCGGTTGGCGATCACCACGTAGTCGGCCCCGGTGGACTCCTGCACGCTCAGCGCGAGCGGCTGCAGCACCTTCTCCGGGTCGCGCAGGTCGAAGGCGTCACGCACCTGCGGGAGCGCCGCCACCGACTGGGCGATCGCCAGCGCGCGCTGCTCGTACAGCGAGTCCAGCTGGTCGCGGGTGTGGTCGGCCCACACGCTCGCGGTGCCCCCGACGGCCAGCAGCACGATCACCATCTGGAGCACGAACAGCTGGGTCCCGAGAGAGGCGCCTCGTACCCGTCTCACGAGGCTCATGCAAACAGCCGGAGGTCACGGCCCGGTCGCGACCAGAACGACCTAAACGACTCCTATCGCGGAAACCTCGACGCCACCCCGAGCACACTTCACGATCCGAATTCCATAACGTGAAATCCCCCCTTGGAGTGATCATGCGTCTGCGCATACTCGCCGCCCTCGCGGCGATCTCCGTCGCCGCGCTGAGCGGCTGCGGCGAGACAGGCGGCAGCGGCGCCAACGCCGGCGCGCTGCGCATCATGGCCCCCGCCGCGCCGGGCGGCGGCTGGGACCAGACCTCCCGTACGGCCGAGCAGGCGCTCAAGTCCGCCGACCCGGGCCGCAAGGTCGAGGTCTACAACGTGCCCGGCGCGGGCGGCACGATCGGCCTGGCCCAGCTGGCGGGCGAGAAGGGCAACGGCAGCCTGCTGATGACCATGGGCCTGGTCATGGTGGGCGCGATCGAGCAGAACAAGTCCACGGTCACCCTGGCCGAGACGACGCCGATCGCCAAGCTGACCGAGGAGTACGAGATCATCGTGGTCCCGGCCGAATCCCCGCTCAAGCAGCTGTCCGACCTGGTCGCGGCCTGGAAGGCGGACCCGGCGAAGGTCTCCGTGGCGGGCGGCTCGGCCGGCGGCACCGACCACATCGTGGCTGGGCTGATGGCCAAGGCCGCGGGCGTGGACCCCAAGCAGGTCAACTACATCGCCCACTCGGGCGGCGGCGAGGCGCTCAACGCGCTGCTCGGCAACAAGGTCACCCTCGGCATCTCGGGCGTCGGCGAGTTCGCCGAGCACGTCAAGTCCGGCAAGCTGCGCGCTCTCGGCGTGACCTCGGGCGAGCGGCTGCCCGACCTCGACGCGCCCACCCTCAAGGAGGGCGGCCTGGACGTGGAGCTGGCCAACTGGCGCGGCTTCGTCGCCCCCGGCGGGCTCAGCGACGCCGACAGGCAGGCGCTCACCGACCTGGTGACCAAGATGCACGACTCGCAGGCCTGGAAGGACGCCGTGGCCAAGAACGGCTGGATCGACTCGTTCCAGACCGGGCAGCAGTTCGCCGACTACCTGGCCGCCGAGCAGACTCGGGTCAAGGGCATCATCGCCGAGATGGGGCTCGTCTCCTGATGTCCGAGTCCGGCAACCCCACGACCGGACCCGCTGAGAAGCGGGCCCGGTGGTGGCGGCCCGAACTGGGGCTGGCCCTCGTGGTGCTCGCCCTCGGCGGGTTCGTCATAGCGGGGACCCTGGAGGTGTCGGCGGCGGCCTCGCGGCTCGGCGTCGGGCCGCGCTTCTTCCCCATGCTGGTCGGCGGCGCGATGATCCTCGTCGGCCTGTGTTACGTGGCCGACGTGCTGCGCGGCGGGCGCGGCGATCCCGAGGAGAGCGAGGACGTCGATCTCGACGTCCCGGCCGACTGGCGGAGCGTCGGCCTGGTCAGCGGGGTCTTCCTGGGCTTCACCGCGGTGCTCGACGCGCTCGGCTGGATCATCGCCGCGAGCCTGCTGTTCTTCGGGCTGTCGGTGGCGCTCGGGGCCGAGCACCGGCTGCGCGCGGCGGGGATCGGGGTGCTGCTGGGGATCAGCACGTACCTGCTGTTCGTCAAGGGGCTGGGCGTCACGCTGCCCGGCGGCGTGCTGCGAGGGGTGATCTAGGTGGAGTCGTTCGAGCTCCTGCTCGGCGGGTTCGCCGAGGCGCTGACGCCGGTCAACCTGCTGTACGCGCTGATCGGCGTCACGCTCGGCACCCTCGTCGGCGTGCTGCCCGGCATCGGCCCCGCCATGACCGTGGCCCTGCTGCTGCCCATCACCTTCACCGTGCCGCCGGCCAGCGCGTTCATCATGTTCGCCGGCATCTACTACGGCGGCATGTACGGCGGCTCCACCACGTCGATCCTGCTCAACACGCCCGGCGAGTCCTCCTCCATGATCACCGCGTTGGAGGGCAACAAGATGGCCAGGCGCGGCCGGGCGGCGCAGGCGCTGGCCACGGCCGCCATCGGCTCGTTCGTCGCGGGCACCATCGCGACCGCGCTGCTGGTCGTGGCGGCGCCCGCGGTGGTGAGCTTCGCCATCGCGTTCGGCCCCGAGGACTACTTCGCGCTGGCGGTCCTGGCGTTCACCGCCGTGTCGTCGGTGCTGTCCCGCTCGGTCGTGCGCGGCCTGGCCTCGCTGGTGCTGGGCCTGGCCATCGGGCTGATCGGCATCGACCAGCAGACGGGACAGGCCCGGCTCACGCTCGGCATCCCCCAACTGCTCGACGGCATCGACGTGGTGATCGTCGCGGTCGGGCTGTTCGCGATGGGCGAGGCGATGTACGTGGCCTCGCGGCTGCGCCACGCGGTCCCCGAGGTGGTGCCCGTCGGACGGGCCTGGATGGGCCGCTCCGACTGGCGGCGGTCGTGGCGGCCGTGGCTGCGCGGCACCGCCCTCGGCTTCCCGTTCGGCGCGCTGCCCGGCGGCGGCGCCGAGATCCCCACCTTCCTGTCGTACGCGGCCGAGAAGCGGCTGGCGCGCGGCGTCGCCCGCGAGGAGTACGGCAAGGGCGCGATCGAGGGCGTCGCCGGGCCGGAGGCCGCCAACAACGCCTCGGCCGCCGGGACCCTGGTGCCGCTGCTCACGCTGGGGCTCCCCACCTCGGCGACGGCCGCGATCCTGCTCGCCGCCTTCCAGCAGTACGGCCTGCAGCCCGGCCCGCAGTTGTTCGACCACAACCCGGCCCTGGTGTGGGGCATGATCGCGTCGCTGTTCGTCGGCAACACGATGCTGCTGGTGCTCAACCTGCCCCTGGCCCCGCTGTGGGCCCGGGTGCTGCGGATCCCACGCCCCTACCTGTACGCCGGGATCGTGCTGTTCGCCGCGCTCGGGGTCTATGCCCTGAACGCGACCGTGGTGGACCTGGTGGTGCTGTACCTGCTCGGGCTGCTGGGGTTCGCGATGCGCCGGTTCGGGCTGCCCATCGCCCCGGCGGTGATCGGCATGATCCTGGGGCCGATGGCCGAGATCCAGCTGCGCCGGGCCCTGGCCATCGGGGCGGGGGACGTGGGCGTACTGGTGCGGAGCCCGGTGGCCGTGGTGCTGCTGGCGCTGTCGCTCCTCGCGCTGCTGACGCCGGTCTTCAGGAGGCTGCTGGCCCGGCGCGCCCCGGCGGCCGTCGCCCACGTGCCCCGGGAGGAGGACTAGCTTCCTGCCGGGGCCGTACGGACCGGCCGGGACTAGCGTCCCGCCGGGGCCGTACGGACCGGTCGCCTCAGACCGCCGCCACCTTCTCGCCGGCGGGAACGCCCCGTGCGGAGCTCCCGACCGCGCGGGGCGCGATCGCCACCCCCACCAGCGTGATGACGAGCGCGGTCGCGAAGACCGCCCAGTAGCCGGAGCCGGCCGCGGTGAACAGCGCGGCCGTGACCGCGACGGCCACCACCGAGAACACCGCCTCCCCCACCTGCAGCGCGGAGCTGTTCACGCCCTCCTCCCCGGGAGCGGACAGTTCGAGGGTGAGGACCGACAGCGTCGGATACACCAGCCCCATCCCGAAGCCCGTCACGATCCACGCCGGGTAGGCCAGGGCGACGGGCACGACGGCGAACGCCAGGCCGCCCATGAGCAGGATGCCCAGCGCGATGGTGGCCGAGCCGAGCCAGAGGTTCGTCCTCCGGCTCCACACCTCGCGCCCCTGCAGCCAGGACGCGAACGACCAGCTGACGCCGCCTCCGGTGAGCGCCAGGCCGGCCACCAGCGGCGACAGCCCCCGGTGCTCGATGAGCATGAGCGGGACCATCACCTCGGCGGCGAAGAACGCACCGGCGGTCAGCCCGCGCAGCCCGACGACCGCGGGCAGGCCCCTGACCGCCCGCAGCGTGCCCTTCGGAAGCAGCCTGGGCAGGGCCACCGCCAGCATGGCGAACCCGGCGATCAGGAGGACGAACCTCCCGCCGCTGCCGTACTGCATGAGGGCCGCGCCGGCGGCGGTGACCGCTCCCCACGCGACCTTGGCCATCAGCCCCGGAGCGGGCGCGCTCCGGCCGCCCTTGACGGGCCGTCCGGCCAGGCCGCGCAGCAGCATCAGCACCGCGATCAGGGTCAGGATCGGCACCAGCAGGAACACCCAGCGCCACCCGAGGGTGTGCAGCACCACGCCCACGATCGCCGGCCCCACCATCGACGGCACCACCCAGGCCGTCGCGAACAGGGAGAACACCCTCGGATGCAGCTCCTCGGGATAGACCCGGGCCACCACCACGTACAACGCCACATTGACCAGCGCCCCGCCGAACCCCTGCACCAGCCGTCCGGCGATCAGCATCTCCATGCTGGTCGCCAGCCCGGCCAGGAGCAGGCCACCGGAGAAGCCCGCCACTCCCGTCCACAGGGGGGCGCTCGGGCCGCGCAGGTCCGCCCACCGGCCGCCCAGCACGGTCCCCACCACCCCGGCGGCCATCGCGCCGCTGAACGCCAGCCCGTAGAGCTCCATCCCGCCGAGCTCCGCCGCCACGACCGGCATCGCGACCGCCACCGCCATGTACTCCAAGGCCACCAGTGACACCAAGGCCACCAGTCCCGCCGTCAACGCCTTCCGATTCATGCAGCCGACGCTAGGGACCGGCCGTACCCCGGCGCCTCCCGCCCTGGTCCTAAGCCCAGCTCAGAAGATCGTCCTAGGACCTCACGACGGCGATGCCCCCGACCCGGCGGGCACCGCCGCCGGTCCGGGCCACCTCGCGGCGAGCGCCGGCGGGCACGCGCAGGGGCCCTGCCACGGAAGTGACAGGGCCCCCAGCGCGACCTCCGTGGCTACTCGGAGACGCCCAGCTTCTCCAGGATCAGCTCGCGGGCCCGGGCGGCGTCGGCCTTGCCGCGGCTGGCCTTCATCACGCCGCCGACCAGCGCGCCCGCCGCGGCGACCTTGCCGGAGCGAACCTTGTCGGCAGCGTCGGCGTTGCCCGCGATGACCTGGTCGACGATCGCGGACAGCTCGCCCTCGTCGTTGACGATCTTGAGCCCGCGCTTCTCGACCACCTCGTCCGGGGCGCCCTCTCCGGCGAGCACGCCTTCGAGCACCTCGCGGGCCAGCTTGTCGTTGAGCGCCCCCGAGGCCACCAGCTCGGTGACCCGGGCGATCTGCGCCGGCGTGATCGGCAGCTCGGCGAGCGCCGAGCCGGACTCGTTGGCGCGGCGGGCCAGCTCACCCATCCACCACTTGCGCGCGTCGGCGGCCGGCGCGCCCGCCGCGACCGTGGCCTCGACCAGGTCGATCGCGTCGGCGTTGTGCATCGCCTCCATGTCGAGCTCGGACAGGCCCCACTCGGCCCGCAGCCGCTTGCGCTTGACCGACGGCAGCTCGGGCAGAGCCGCCTTCAGCTCGGCCACCCAGGCGCGATCGGGCGCGATCGGCACCAGGTCGGGCTCGGGGAAGTAGCGGTAGTCCTGCGCCTCCTCCTTGGACCTGCCGGACGTGGTGCTGCCGGTGTCCTCGTGGAAGTGCCTGGTCTCCTGCACGATCCGGCCGCCGCCGGCCAGAACCGCGGCCTGCCGCTCGATCTCGCTGCGGACCGCCCGCTCGACGCTGCGCAGCGAGTTGACGTTCTTCGTCTCGGTGCGGGTGCCCCACTCGGACGAGCCGCGCGGCATCAGCGAGACGTTGACGTCGCAGCGCAGTGACCCCTCCTCCATGCGCACGTCGGAGACGCCCAGCGAGCGCATGATCTCGCGTAGCTCCGTGACGTACGCCTTGGCCACCTCGGGCGCCAGCCGGTCGGTGCCGGGGATCGGCTTGGTGACGATCTCCACCAGCGGGATGCCGGCGCGGTTGTAGTCGACGATCGAGTAGTCGGCGCCGTGGATGCGGCCGGTCGCGCCGCCCACGTGCGTGGACTTGCCGGTGTCCTCCTCCAGGTGGACCCGCTCGATCTCGATCCGGACGGGCTTGCCGTCGACCTCGATGTCGAGGTAGCCGTCGAAGCACAGCGGCTCGTCGTACTGCGAGATCTGGTAGTTCTTCGGCATGTCCGGATAGAAGTAGTTCTTCCGGGCGAAGCGGCACCACTCGGCGATGGAGCAGTTGAGCGCCAGGCCGATGCGGATCGTCGACTCGATCGCGACGGCGTTGGCCGTCGGCAGCGAGCCGGGCAGCGCCAGGCACGTCGGGCAGACCTGGGTGTTGGGCGGCGCGCCGAACGTCGTCTTGCAGCCGCAGAACATCTTGGACTCGGTGCCCAGCTCGACGTGCGTCTCCAGGCCGAGCACCGGCTCGTACCGATCAAGCGCTTCGTCGTACGGCATGGCCGTCTCGACATTCATGATGAGGTCCTTAGTTCAGATCGTCGCATTCGAAAATATCGCCGCCCGCGCGAAGGCCGGCGCGTCCGGAAGGCTCGGCCTCCCGCTCGCGTCGGCCCCGCCGTTCCTTCCTCGCCCAGAGCGCCTCGCCTAGAGCGCCGGGGCCTTGGACAGCAGGCCACCGCCCCAGCGGCTCTCCAGGGCCTTCTCGACGGCGGCGCCGACCCGGTAGCAGCGGTCGTCGCCCAGGACCGGGGCCATGATCTGCAGGCCGACCGGCAGGCCGTCCTCGTCGGCCAGGCCGCAGGGCACCGAGATGGCGGCGTTGCCGGCCAGGTTGGACGGGATCGTGCACAGGTCGGCGAGGTACATCGCGATCGGGTCGTCGGCCCGCTCGCCGATCGGGAACGCCGTGGTCGGCGTCGTCGGCGACACCAGCGCGTCGACCTGGTGGAAGGCGGCCTCGAACTCACGGGAGATGACCGTGCGCACCTTCTGGGCCTGGCCGTAGTAGGCGTCGTAGTAGCCGCTGGACAGGGCGTAGGTGCCGAGCATGATGCGCCGCTTGACCTCGGGACCGAACCCGGCCGCCCTGGTCAGCGCCATGACCTCCTCGGCGCTGCGGGTGCCGTCGTCGCCGACGCGCAGGCCGTAGCGCATGGCGTCGAAGCGCGCCAGGTTGGAGGAGCACTCCGACGGCGCGATCAGGTAGTAGGCGGGCAGCGCGGTCGCGAACGACGGGCAGGACACCTCGACGACCTTGGCGCCCAGCGACTCGAGCAGCTGCACGACCTCGTGGAAGCGGGCCAGCACGCCCGGCTGGTAGCCCTCGCCGGCGAACTCCTTGACCACGCCGATCCGCATGCCCGCGACGTCGGCCGTGCGGGCCGCCTCGACCACCGAGGGCACCGGCGCGTCGATCGAGGTGGAGTCGAGCGGGTCGTGCCCGGAGAAGGCCTCCTGCAGCAGCGCCGCGTCGAGCACGTTGCGGGCGAACGGCCCGGGCGTGTCGAGCGAGCTGGCGAACGCGATCAGGCCGTAGCGGGACGAGCCTCCGTAGGTCGGCTTCATGCCCACGATGCCGGTGACCGAGGCGGGCTGCCGGATCGAGCCGCCCGTGTCGGTGCCGGTGGACAGCGGCGCCTCGTACGCGGCGACGGCGGCGCTCGAACCGCCCGAGGAGCCGCCGGGCACCCGGGTCAGGTCCCACGGGTTGCGGGTCACGCCGTAGGCGGAGTTTTCGGTGGACGAGCCCATCGCGAACTCGTCGAGGTTGGTCTTGCCGAGGATGACCAGCCCGGCCTCGCGCAGGCGGCCCGTGACGGTGGCGTCGTAGGGCGGCCGCCAGCCTTCGAGGATCTTGGACGCGGCCGTGGTCGGCATGTCGCGGGTGGCGAAGATGTCCTTGTGCGCGACCGGCACGCCGGCCAGCGGGCCGAGCCGCTCGCCCGACCTCAGCCGGTCGTCGACGACCCTGGCCTGGGCGAGCGTGGTCTCGCGGTCGACGTGCAGGAACGCGTTGATCTTGGGCTCGGCCTCGGCCATGCGGTCGAGGTGGGCCTCGGCGACCTCGACGGACGACACCTCGCCGGCGGCGATCAGCGCGCCCAACTCGGCGGCGGTCTTGTGAATCAAGCTCATGCCTCCTCCCCCAGGATGCGCGGCACCCGGAAGCGATCGTCCTCGACGGCCGGAGCGCCGGACAGCGCCTGCTCGGGCGTCAGGGACGGTCGCACCTCGTCGGCGCGGAAGACATTGGTCAGCGGAAGCGCGTGCGACGAAGGCGGCACGTCCTCGGCGGCGACCTCGGCGACCTTCGCGACCGACTCGATGATGGCACCGAGTTGCGTGGCGTAGTGGTCAAGCTCGTCGTCGGTGAGCGCCAGCCTGGACAACCGGGCCAGGTGTGCGACCTCGTCGCGGGTTATGGCGGACATGAGTCGTTGAACCCGTTTTCGTGAATGGAGTTGGGACACTGTCATCCTAGGGGGCTCCCCGGAGCGCCTCCGAACCCTTTAACCACCTGGAAACACCTGCCGTGCCCACCGGTGATGGTCGTCCGGCCCGCCCGCGGTCACCCGTAGAGCTCGTCTAGCCCGATGCCCCGCACGTCCTTCTCCGACCGCAACGCGTCGTCGAAGCCCGCCCCGCTGTAACACGCGAGCACCGTGTCGCGGACGTCGTACCCCTTGGCGGCGAGCAGGTCCCTGGCCCGCCTGAGCCGCGCGCTGTGGCCTTGGCCCATGACCCTGCCCCACTTCGCCTCGCCCAGCGAGATGACGCGCCGGGGCTCACCGGGCATGGCGGGCGCGAACACCACGACGTCCACCTCGATCTGCTCGCGGCGCTCGGGATCGGTGATCACGCCCGCGCCCACCTCGCCGGGAAGTTCGCCGAAGACGTCCTCGGCCTGGGCGAACCGACGGCACAGCTCCTCGAAATGCGGGCCCAGCACCTGGTCTCTGAACCGGCCGCGGGCGTCCTTCCACACCGCGGCGGCCCTGCCGCTCTCCAGCAGCCCCCAACGTGGACGCATCACCACCTGGTGAAAAGTGATCAATGGTTCGCACACGTGATAAACCGAGCGTGAGGGCCGGAAAACGTCCGGCTCCCGGCGCAGCAGGCGGCTGTCCTCCAGCACGTTGAGGTGATGGCCGATGTCGGCGGCCTTACGTCCGATGTAGCCGGCTATCCCGCTCCGCGTGCCGTTGCCGGTCGCGACGGCGGCCAGCACGGAATGGTAGAGGGAAGAGTCGCGCACCTCCGTCTCTTCCTCCAGCAGATAGCGGGCCTCACGGAACAGGGGCGTGCCGGGGTCGAGCACGGTCCGCCGCACCCAGTCATCGAAGTCGTCCAGCCCCTGCGGTGTGTCGTCGCCGACGAACCGGCGGTAGGCCGGAGTGCCACCGACCACGGCATGTGTCTGCACGGCAAGGAGCGGATCGGCTATCCGCCAGTAGTCGGCCGCCAGGCGATAGTCGAACGGGCACACCACGAGCTCCATCGACGCCCGCCCGCGCAGGGGCGCGCTGCCTGCCAGCAGGCCACCCATGACGGACATCGCCGAGCCGCACAACAGCAGGGAGACGGGTGAATCCGTGGCGACCGCCCGGTCGATCTCTCGCTGGATGATCGAAGGCAGGGCCGGCGACGCCTTGGTCAGGTAGGGAAACTCGTCGATCACCACGAGGTCGCGCCGTTCGGCACTGGTCGCGAAGAGCTGCCGCACCGCCTCGTCCCAGCTGCCGAACCGGTAAGGCGCCGCAGGGCCGGCGTGCTCGGTGAGAGCGTCGGAGAACAGCCTCAGCGACTCGGTTTCGGTGGCCTCCGTCGCTCCGAAGTAGAGACCTCCGGTCTGCCTCGCGAGAGCCTCGATCAGAAAGGTCTTGCCCTGCCTGCGTCGCCCGCTCACGACCCCCAGCTGCGGGCGCCGGGCCACGCCGGCGGCGAACCTGGCCAGATGGCGCCATTCGAAGTCTCGGGCGAAGATGCGCTCGGGCTTGGCGATCACGTAGGCCTGCCGGGAGATAGAAGTATACTTCGACGAAGTGTACTCCTATCTTCGCTAGGCGGTCGTGACCTCCGGCCGGTAGCTCAGCTCGATCTCCGGCGTGGTCTCGAAGCGCTCGCGCAGCCACGAGGTGGCCTCGGCGGACGGCATCGGCCGGCCGAACAGCCAGCCCTGGCCCACGTCGCAGCCCATCTCGGCGAGCCGGATGGCGGCCTCGTCGGACTCGACGCCCTCGGCGACCGAGCGCAGGCCGAGCGAACGGACCAGGTCGACGATGGAACGGACGATCCGGTCGTCGTCCTCGGACTCGGTGATGCGGCGGACGAACGACGAGTCGATCTTCACCTCGGAGACGGCCAGCCGCTGGAGCCTGATCAGCGAGGAGTAGCCGGTGCCGAAGTCGTCGAGGGCGAGAGGCACGCCGAGCGCGGCCAGCGCCTTGATCGTCTCGTGGGTGTAGGCCTGGTCGCCCATCAGGATGCGCTCGGTGACCTCCAGCTGGATGGCCGTCGGCGGCAGCCTGAACTTGGCCAGGCCCACCTCCAGCTGCTCGGGCAGCTTCGAGTCGAGCAGGTCGCGGGCCGAGATGTTGACCGAGATCTGCACCCGCAGCCCCGTGTGCCACCAGCGGGCGGCCTGCTCCAGCGCCATCTCGATCACGTAGGCGGTGATCTGGCGCATCAGGTAGGACTGCTCGGCCAGCGGGATGAACTCCGACGGCGCGATCGGGCCCCGGACCGGGTGGCACCAGCGCAGCAGCCCCTCAACCCCGTGGACCACACCGCTGGTCAGGCCCACCTTGGGCTGGTAGTGCAGCTGGAGGTCGCCGCCGTCGACGGCGCGGCGCAGGTCACCGAGAAGGTTGAGCCGCTCGGGTGAGTTGCGGTCCTTGTCCTGCTGGTAGAGCTCCACCCCGGTGCGGCTCTCCTTGGCGAGGTACATGGCCACGTCGGCGCGTTGCAGCAGCAACTCGAAGTCGGGGGCGTGGTCGGGGTAGAGCGCGATGCCGACCGAGCCGTCGAGGTCGAAGGTCATGCCCTCCAGGCGCACCGGCTCGGTCAGCGCAGCGCGCAGCCTCGCCGCCACCTCGCGGGCCGCGTGGGCGTCTCTGATCGAGGGCAGGAGCACCGCGAACTCGTCGCCGCCCAGCCGGGCCACGACGTCGCCCGGCCGTACGGAATGGGTGAGCCGGTGGGCCACCATCTGCAGCAGCCGGTCACCGACCGGATGGCCCATCGTGTCGTTGACCTCCTTGAACCGGTCGAGGTCGAGCAGGAACAGCCCGACGCGCTCGTCATGGCGGGCCTCGGCCAGCGCCTCCTCGGTGCTCACGATGAGCATCTTGCGGTTGGGCAGGCCGGTCAGCTCGTCGTGCAGCGCCTGATGGTCGCGGCGCATGGACAGCGTCGCCGTGAAGTAGACGGCGGCCAGCGGCGCCACGAACAGCGGCACCAGCTCCGGAGAGTCGCTCATCACCACCACGACCAGCGGCGCCAGGCCGAGCAGCGCGGCGTAGACCAGGCTCTGCGGCCCGGCGGTGGACCTGAGCACCCGGGTGATCGAGCGGCGTTCGTGCAGCGCGACGGCCCCGCTCACCAGCGACGCGCGGACGGCGAAGTAGGCGACACCGGCCAGCGCCATCGCCGGCAGGTCGGCCCCGGTGGGCACCCAGGGCTGGACGGGGCTGGGCGCGATGCCGAACAGCCCCAGCACGACCGCGGCGGCGGTCAGCGCGAGCGTCGACTGGGCGACGTTGAACATCACCCGGTGCCACGACTTGCGGGTGAGAACGCCGTTCATCACGACGGCCACCGCCTGCATCAGCACCGCCACCGGCAGGCCGAAGTGCAGGAGCACGGCGAAGGTGAACAACGCCGAAGGGTAGGTGCCGCCCACGAGCGCCGCGGAGGACACCATGACGGGCCTGAGCTCGCCCAGAGCGACCAGGACGGCGAGCACCCAGAACAAGGGGGCACGCGCGAGGTCCATCAGGCTGGCCGGATCCAGTCTCAGCATGGCCACGACCAGGGCGGTGAAGCCGATCACCGTGATGCCCGCGAGGAACGCCCACAGGGGCGTGCCGACGCGTGGTCCTGTGTCGCGGGTGTCGGTTGGGTCAGTCATCGGTAACAGAACCCCCATTGGGTCACTATGGGAGGGTACGACCTTCAGCCCACTTCGCGAAACCAAGCGCGTACGTTCCGTCACTTCTCCTTTCGGACATATGCCCAGAAACAACCCTCTGTAGACAGCATATCGACGCTCTGTACGTGGACGGGTGACTTTCCTCGCATTCGCTGCGAAGCGCCCCAAGACCCCGCACAGCACGGGCGACCCGGCCGAACGGGACGACGGACAACGGGCGACAACGGCGGCGATGACCGCGGCGGCGACCGTGGCGATGACCGGTGCGGCGACCGGCGACCGCGCCCCCGGAACCGGGACCGAGCGCGGAACCGACACCAGACCGGACGGCCGGAACAGGACCGGAGCCCGGCTCAGGCTTCGGGCGGGGCGGCCGCCTGCGAGGCGGCCTCGGGCCCCTCGTTGAGGAGCACCTCGAACCCGGCCTCGTCGAGGATCGGCACTCCCAGGGTCACGGCCTTGTCGTACTTGGAGCCGGCGTTCTCTCCCGCCACCACGAACGAGGTCTTCTTCGAGACCGAGGAGGCGACCTTGCCGCCCCGGCCGGTCAGCGCCTCGGCCGCCTGGTCGCGGGTGTAGCCGGACAGCGTGCCCGTCACCACGAACGTGAGGCCCTCAAGGGTCTGGGGCCCCTTGGCCGGGGCGGGCTCGTCCTCCATCCGCACGCCGGCCGCCCGCCAGCGGGCGATGATCTCGCGGTGCCAGTCGACGGCGAACCACTCGCGGATCGTCGCGGCCACCCGGGGCCCGATGCCCTCGACGGCCGCCAGCTCCTCCTCGGAGGCGTTCATGATCGTGTCGATCGAGCGCATGGCGTCGGCCAGGGCTCGGGCCGTCGGCGGGCCGATGTGCCGGATGGACAGGGCCACCAGGACGCGCCAGAGCGGCACCTCCCTGGCCTCGCGCAGCTCCTGCATGAGGCCGAGGGCGTTCTGCGAGGGCTGGCCGTTGAGGTTAGAGAAGAAGGAGACGACCTTCTGCTCGCCCGTCTTCGGGTCGATCTTGGGCAGGCCGGTGTCCATGTCGCGGACCACCGACCTGATCGGGATGAGCTGGTCGAGGGTCAGGTCGAACAGGTCGGCCTCGGTGCGCACGACGGGCTCCTGCGGCGGGAGCGGCTGGGTGAGCGCGGTGGCCGCGACGTAGCCGAGGCCGGCGATGTCGAGCGCGTAGCGCCCGGCCGCGAAGTAGAGACGCTCGCGGATCTGCGCCGGGCAGCCGCGGGCGTTGGGGCAGCGCAGGTCGGCGTCGCCCTCCTTCTCGTAGGCCAGCTCCGTGCCGCACTCGGGACAGTGGGTCGGCATGACGAACTCGCGCTCGGAGCCGTCGCGCAGCGGCGTGACGGGCCCGACGATCTCCGGGATGACGTCGCCCGCCTTGCGCAGCACGACCGTGTCGCCGATCAGCACGCCCTTCTTGACCACGACGGCGGCGTTGTGCAGGGTGGCCCGCTCGACCGTCGAGCCGGCGACGGACACGGCCTCCAGCACCGCGTACGGCGTGACCCGGCCGGTGCGGCCGACGCCCACCTGGATGTCGAGCAGCTTGGTGTTGACCTCTTCGGGCGGATATTTGTAGGCGATCGCCCAGCGCGGAGCCCGCGAGGTGGAGCCGAGCTCGCGCTGCGTGCGGAAGTCGTCGACCTTGACCACCACGCCGTCGATCTCGTAAGGCGGATCGTGGCGGTGCACCCGGTAGTGCTCGATGAAGTCCTTGACCTCGGTCAGGTCGCCGACCACCCGGTAGAGGTCGCTGACCGGCAGACCGAACTCGCGCAGCCGCTCGTAGACCTCCGACTGCGCGCGTGGCTCGGTCGCGCCCTCCCAGACGCCGACGCCGTGCACGATCATGCGCAGCGGGCGCTGAGCGGTGATGCGCGGATCCTTCTGCCGCAGGGTGCCGGCGGCGGAGTTGCGCGGGTTGGCGAAGGGCGCCTTGCCCTGCTCGACCAGCTGCTCGTTGAGCTTCTTGAAGTCCTCGACCGGGATGTAGACCTCGCCGCGCACCTCGACCAGGCTCGGGATGTCGTCACCGCGCAACCGGTGGGGCACGCCCTTGATGGTGCGGACGTTGGGCGTCACGTCGTCACCCGTGCGGCCGTCGCCCCTGGTCGCGGCGCGCTCCAGCCGGCCGCCGCGATAGACGATCGCGATCGCCAGGCCGTCGATCTTGAGCTCGACCAGGTAGGGGCCGGGATCGCCCTCGGCGAGCCGCTCGGCCCGGACCTGCCAGCCGGCCATGTCGGCCTCGTTGAACGCGTTGTCGAGGCTCTCCATCCGGGCCAGGTGGTCGACCTTGGCGAACTCGCCCGCGACCGGCGCCCCCACCTTCTGCGTCGGCGAGTCGGGCGTCTGGAGCGACGGATGCGCCTCCTCCAGCGCCAGCAACTCGTGGAACCAGGCGTCGAACTGCGCGTCGCTGACCGTCGGCTGGTCGAGCACGTAGTAGCGCCAGCGAGCGTCCTCGACCAGCTCGCTCAACTCGGCATGCCGCTTCAGCGCGGTCACCGGGACGCCCTCGACGCTTGGCTCGCTCACCCGGGTCTCCTTCCTTCGCACACCCTGAGAGAACGCTATCGCCGAGCACCGACAAGAACACCCCTGGTGGCGGCGTACGGAAGAAGGAGTTTCGGTCAGCCGCCCCGGGCCCAGACCCCCTCCCAGGACGAGCAGGCGCCGGTGATCTGGTCGGAGGTGCCGCGGCACACCCTGCCCTCGATCGAGACCACGTATCCCACCCCGACGGAGAACGCCGCCGGCTTGCTTTCGGAGCAGTTGCCGTAGGTCTTGGCCCCCTTGCTCCCGTCGTCCTTGACCCAGCGCAACTGCAGCCACGAGCAGCCCGCCCGCCCCGGCAGGTCGTACAGCTTGCCGTTGACGACGAACCCCGGCCGGTCCTGGACGACCTTGCCCCTCGCCAGACCGGCCCGGTCGGCGGAGCGGATCGAGCCCCAGCTCCAGACCACGGGGTTGGCCGCGGCCACGGCCGGAACGGGAGCCGAGGCGCGGGCCTCGGCGGGAGCGGCGACCGACACGGACCCGACGAGCAGGGTGACGACCGCCCCTGAAGTGCGAAGACTCATGTGAGGAGGCTACTCATCCGGCCTGCCGCTCGCCCGCGACTCGCCCTTCGGCAGGGTCGTCTCTGAGCACGTGGGCGGCCTTCCGGCAGGCGGCCAGGGCGGCCCTGGCGTAGCGCGGCGAGGCTCCGGCCAGCCCGCAGGCCGGGGTGAGCACGACCTGCTCGGTGAGGCGTTCGGGCGCGAACCCGAGCCGCCGCCACAGCTCCAGCGCCGGCTTGGCGACGACGCCCACGTCCGGCAGGCGGGTGTCGGTGCCCGGCACCACGCCCAGGAACAGCAGCAGCCCCGCCTCCAGAGCCTCGCCCACGGCGTCCTCGTCCCTGCGCCGCAGCAGCGAGGCGTCCACCGAGACACCACGCACCCCGCTCGTACGGAGCAGGTCGTAGGGCACCGACGGCGCGCAGCAGTGCACGATCGGGTCGGGGAACAGGCGCAGCGACTCCGCCACCCGCCACTCCTCGACGGCGGCCAGCCGGCCGAAGCCCGACGCGGTCGGCACGGTCCCGGCCAGCACGCCCGGCAGGCCGGGCTCGTCGAGCTGCAGCACGATCTCGGTGACGCCGGGCAGCCGCCTGCGCACCTCGTCGACGTGCTCGCGCACCCCCTGCTCCAGCGAGGCGATCAGATCGCGGACCGCTCCCTGGTCGGAGAGCATCTTGTCGCCGTGGCGCAGCTCGATGCCGGCCGCCAGCGTCCACGGGCCGCACACCTGCAGCTTGAGCGGGCCGGTGTAGGCGTGGCCGGCCTCCTCAAGCCCGTCGAGGTCGCGCCGGAGGTGGTCGGCGGCCCGCTGGTGATCGCGACCGGGCCGGTCGGCCAGCCGCCAGCCGGACGGCTGCACCTCCGCGTACAGATCCACGAGCAGCGCCGCCGTCCTGCCCACCAGGTCGGCCCCGACGCCCCTCCCAGGCAGCTCCGGAAGGTACGGCAGCCCCGGCACCTCGCCGAACACCAGCCGAGCGGCCTCGAGATGATCCTGCCCCGGGTGCGAACCGACCCCGGTGGCCTCCCACGTCAACATGGGTCAAGCGTAGGCTCTCCAAGATGAAGCTCACGAAGTACGGCCACGCGTGCGTGCGGCTGGAGAAGGATGACAAGGTCCTGGTGCTCGACCCCGGGGCGTTCAGTGACGGCCCCGTGCTCGACGGCGCCGACGCGGTGCTCATCACCCACGAGCACTTCGACCACGTCGACGTCGAGCGCCTGAGGTCGGCTCCGGCCGGCCTGGAGGTGTGGACCTGCGAGGCGGTCGCCGCCCAGCTGGCCGGTGTTCCGGCCAAGATCCAGGTGGTGGAGCACGGCGACGAGTTCGAGGCGGCCGGGTTCGCGGTCCGGGTCTACGGCGAGTGGCACGCCAAGAACCACCCCGACATGTCCATCGTGCAGAACATCGGGTTCATGTTCGACGACGAGGTCTTCTACCCTGGCGACGCGCTCACGGTGCCCGACCGGAGAGTGCCGACGCTCCTGGTGCCCACCAACGCGCCATGGCTGAAGCTGCTGGAGATGGTCGACTATCTCCGTACGATCCGCCCGGGCAGGGCCTTCTCCACTCATGACGGGCTGCTGAACGACATCGGGCTGTCGCTCGTCGACACCTGGCTCAAGCTCGAGTCCGACCACCAGCGCGCCGACATGCGCAGGCTGGCCGTCGGCGACTCGATCACCCTGACCTGACGCCGGTCAGGCGGCGTGGGCGATCGTGGCGGAGCCGATGACGGTCGAGCCCGAGTAGAGCACCGCCGCCTGCCCCGCGGCCACCCCGGTGGCGGGCCGGTCGAGCTCGATGCGCAGCTCCCCGCCCGCCTCCTCGAACCGGCACCCGTAGACCTCGCCGTGGGCGCGCAACTGCACGGTGAGGTCGTCGAGGACGGACGGCCCGTTCCACACCGGACGCAGGCAGGTGATGGAGGTGACCTCCAGCGCCGAGCGGGGCCCGACGGTGACCGTGTTGGACACCGGCTCGATCGACAGCACGTAGCGCGGCCGGCCGTCGGCGGCGGGCCGGTCGATGCGCAGGCCCTTGCGCTGGCCGACGGTGAACCCGTGGGCTCCCTGGTGGCTGCCGACGACCTCGCCGGACTCGTCGAGGATGCGCCCCTCGGCCGAGCCGAGCCGTCCGGCCAGGAAGCCGCGTGTGTCGCCGTCGGCGATGAAGCAGATGTCGTGGCTGTCGGGCTTGTCGGCCACGGTCAGGCCACGACGGGCGGCCTCCTCGCGCACCTCGGCCTTGGTCGAGTCGCCCAGCGGGAAGAGCGCGTGGCTGAGCTGCTCGCGGGTGAGCACGCCCAGCACGTAGGACTGGTCCTTGCCCGGGTCGACGCTCCTGGACAGGGCGCCGTCGAGCAGCCTGGCGTGGTGGCCGGTCGCCACGGCGTCGAACCCGAGCGCCAGGGCGCGGTCGAGCACCGCCGCGAACTTGATCTTCTCGTTGCACCGCAGGCACGGGTTGGGCGTGCGGCCGGCGGCGTATTCGGCGACGAAGTCCTCGATCACGTCGCGCTGGAAGCGCTCGGCCATGTCCCAGATGTAGAAGGGGATGCCGATCACGTCCGCGGCGCGCCGCGCGTCTCGCGAGTCTTCGACGGTGCAGCAGCCCCGGGCCCCGGTGCGGTGGGATTGGGGGTTGGCCGACAGGGCCAGATGCACGCCGGTGACGTCGTGGCCGGCCTCGGCGACGCGGGCAGCGGCCACGGCTGAGTCGACGCCGCCCGACATGGCGGCAAGCACACGCATTCCCATGACCATTCCAGAGTACTGTCCCGTTCGGGTGCGCTTCGCGCGGCGGCCCGCCGGGGCACGTGGGGGCTCCGGATCTGGAAGGATTCCTGGTTATGCGACTGTTCGGGCGCAAGGCAGAAAACACACCGGCCGGAGAGCCGGACAACGGCATCGCGGGCTTCTGGACCTGGTGGCAGGAGGCCAGACCGCGGCTCGACTCGATGGTGGCCGCCGGCGACACCGACGGGTTGGCGGAGTGGCTCGCTCCGGCGGTGAGCGCGGTCCATCCGGACCTCGTCTGGGAGGTGGCTCCCGGCAGGAACGCGGCGCACGCGCTGGTGGTGACCGCCGCCGGCGACGCCGAGCTGCGTTCCCTGGCCCACCGCTGGGCCAGGGCGGCGCCGCCCGCCGACCTGCTGTGGGAGTTCCACCCGTCGCGGCAGGCCAACGCGAGAGCGCTGGAGCTCACGCTCGACGTGGGGGGTCACTCGTTCGGTCTGGACGGGCTCGTACTGGGCCTGCGGGTGCCGAGGAGCACACCTCGGGTCGACGTGGCCGCCTACCATCCGATCTTCGGCGAGCTCGGCGCCGACGACCGGATGGAGGCCACGCTGCTCGCGCTCGACTGGCTGCTCGGCGAGGACGACGTGGCCCGCTGGGTCGGGGAGATCACCCCGGCCACGTTCGAGCCGATCGACTCCGTCGCCGCGACGCACCTGCCGGCGGTGGTCGCCGACCTGGCCTCGGGCTACGGCGAGGAGCAGTGGGCGTTGCTGGAGGGCCAGACGGCCGGCGGCGCGCCGCTCATCGCCACCACCCGCTATCCGCTGCGTCCGGTCGACTACCCGTTGTTCGACCAGCACATCGCGATCACGCTGCCCTACTCCCACCGCGACGAGAACGGCCTGCCCGTCGGCGAGTCGCTGACCGCGCTCCGCGACTTCGAGGAACGGCTCGCCACCCGGCTGCTCAAGCTGCGTGACGACGCCGTGCTGGCCGCCCACCTGAGCGCCGAGGGCCATCGGATCATCCACGTGTACGCCGATCCGACCGGAGACGCCGCCCTGCACGCCAAGGAGCTGATCGTGAGCTGGGAGGAGGGCGAGCCACGCGTGGACGTGGCGGCCGACCCCGCCTGGACCGCGGTGGTGCCGTTCGTCAGCTGAGCCCGGCCCGGCGGGCCCGCTCGACGACCGCCGGCAGCACCTCGATGAGGCGGTCGACGTCGTCGCGGGTCGAGGTGTGGCCGAGCGTGAACCTGAGCGAGCCCCTGGCCGCGGCCGCCTCGGCGCCCATGGCCAGCAGCACGTGTGACGGCTGCGCCACCCCGGCGGAGCAGGCGGAGCCGGTCGAGCACTCCACGCCCTTGGCGTCGAGCAGCATGAGCAGTGCGTCGCCCTCGCAGCCGGGGAAGGAGAAGTGGGCGTTGCCGGGCAGCCGGTCGACCGGGTCGCCGTTGAGCACCACGCCGGGCACGGCCTGGCGTACGCGTTGGATGAGCTCGTCGCGCAGGGTCGCCAGGCGGCGGCCCTGCTCCTCCTGCTCCTTGACGGCGACGCGCACCGCGGCGGCCAGCCCGGCGATGGCGGGCGCGTCGAGCGTGCCGGAGCGCACGTCGCGCTCCTGACCGCCGCCGTGCTGCACGGAGACCGGGGTCAGGCCCCTGGCCAGCAGCAGCGCCCCCACCCCCATCGGGCCGCCGATCTTGTGGCCGGTCACGGTGAGCGCGTCGGCGCCCGAGTCGGCGAACGACACCGGGAGCTGGCCGACCGCCTGCACCGCGTCGGAGTGGAACGGGATGCCGTGCTCGTGCGCGACCGCCGCCAGGGCGTGCACCGGCTGGACGGTGCCGACCTCGTTGTTGGCCCACATGACGCTGACCATGGCGACGCCGCCGGGGTCGGCCTCGATGGCCGCGCGCAGCGTGTCGGGATGCACCCGGCCGAGCTCGTCGACCTCCAGCAGCTCGACCCGCGCGCCCTGACCGTCGGCCAGCCAGTGGGCGGGGTCGAGCGTGGCGTGGTGCTCGATGGAGCTGATCAGCAGGCGCGCGCGGGGCGCGCGCGCCCAGTAGAGGCCCTTGACAGCGAGGTTGTCGGCCTCGGTGCCGCCCGAGGTGAACACCACCTCGCTGGGCCGGGCGCCGAGCGCGTCGGCGATGGTCTCGCGAGCCTCTTCGACGACTCTGCGCACCTGCCGCCCCGCCGCGTGCAGCGAGGACGCGTTGCCGACCCGTCCGAGTTGCTCCGTCATGGCCTCGATCGCCTCGGGAAGCATGGGCGTGGTCGCCGCGTGATCAAGATAGGCCGACGGTCTGCTCACGTGGTCAGGGTATCTCGTTTGCGACTGTACCGTCCGGACGGTACAGTTGAGGCATGAGAAGGGACGAGCTGCTGGACGCCGCCGAGGAGATCCTCTGCGACCAGGGCTCGGCGGCGCTCACCCTGGCGGCCGTGGCCGACCGGGCCGGCGTGAGCAAGGGCGGCCTTCTCTACCACTTCAACAGCAAAGAAGCCCTGATCAAGACCATGGTCGAGCGGCTCATCGACGACTTCGACCAGCTCATGGCCGCGCAGCCCGACGACACCTACACCGAGCGCTACCTCGGCGCCACCCTGGCCGCCGTGCGCTCCGGCCGGCTCCGCAGATGGGCCGTCGTCACCGGCGCGTCGGGCAACATCTACCTGCTCGCCCCGCTGCGCGAGGCGATGGCCCGCTGGCATCGCGAGGGCCTCGACGAGGAGCCCGACCGGCTGGCGTCGCAGGTCGTCCGGCTGGCCTGCGAGGGGCTCTGGGACGTGTCCAGCCACGACCCCGACCTCAACACCGAGGACGATCTCGTGGCCCTGGAGGCACGGCTGAGAAGCCTCCTCAAACCCGAGGCCATGCCCTAGCGCAGCCGTTCCAGGTGACCGACATCACTCCGGCACGCGTCCCGCCAGGCGAACGCCGCCGGCGTCCCGCCTGAGCCGCCTGAGCCGCCGACACCCCCGGCCGGGCGAACGCGCGCCGAGGCGCTTCCGCGAGCCCGGCCCCGCCGTGACGCCCCGGAAGTTCCTGAAGGCAGCGCCCGACCCACCTCCCACCGGACACGCATGGCCCGCCGCCGCGCGCGGGCCGGGCGGCGAGCCGACTTGCCGCGCCCCCGGGCGCGTGATCTCTCTGAAGACTCTGAACGTGAAAGGTACGACTGATGGCGCGCGACCTGCGAATTGCCCGTTACGGGGCGATTCTTACCTTCGTGATGTCCGGCCTGATGGTGGGCACGATGACGGTGCGCATCCCGGCGTTGAGCGACAAGCTGGGCCTGTCCGAATCATCCATCGGGATCATCCTGCTGGCGTGGGGCCTCGGCGCGCTGGTGACCATGCAGTCCATGCGGCGGATCATGGCCCGTGCGGGCAGCAAGGCCGTCCTGCGGGTCGGCGGCCCGCTGACCGCGCTGGGCCTGGTGGGCGTGGCGTTCGCGCCGAACCTGCCGCTGCTGCTGGTCGCCGCGGCGTTCTTCGGCATGGCGTTCGGCGTGGTGGACATCGCGATGAACGCCCAGGGCTCCACCGTCGAGCGGGCCTACGGGCGCCCGCTGATGAACGGCATGCACGCGGGCTGGTGCGTCGGCGCCATCGCCGCCGGCGCGCTGGGCAGCGTGTCGATCGCCCTGGGCCTGTCGTTCACCGCGAACGTGGCGCTGATCGGGCTGGTCTCCCTGCCCGCGATGGTCCTCATCGGCCGCGCGTACCTGCCCGAGGCCCCGGCGCCGCGGGCCGCGACGGCCGCCCGCCGGCGCATGCCGCCGATCGTGTACCTGCTCGGCGCGCTGATGTTCTTCGCCTTCATGGTCGAGGGCACGGTCGCCGACTGGAACGGCCTGTTCATGCGCGACGAGCTGGGCGCGCCGGAGGCGCTGGCGGCGCTCGGCTACCCGGTCTTCGAGGCCGGCATGCTCGTCGCCCGGGTCACCGGTGACCGGCTGCGGTCGAGGTTCGGGGTGCGCGGGATGCTGACCGTCTCCGGGCTGGCCACAGCCGGGTTCTTCCTGGTCGTGCTGGCCGCGCCCGCGCCGCTGGTGGCGGTGTTCGCGATGTTCTTCGTCGGTCTGGGCGTCGCGACGATCTCGCCGATGACGCTGTCGCTCGCGGGCACCGCCACTGACAACCCCGGCCCGGCGATCGCCCAGGCGGGCGCGATGGGCTACGCGGGCCTGCTGCTGGGCCCGGTGGTGATCGGCTTCCTGTCGGACGTCACCTCGCTGCGCACCGCGCTCGGCATCACGGTCGTCCTGGGTCTGCTGATCACGGTCGCGGCTCGCTTCCTGCCGCGTACGGAGCCCGCGACGATCACCGTACTGCCGCCACGGGACCGGGAACCCGCCGAGATCGCCGCCTGACGGCGGACACCCGGGCGCACGCGCGGACGGACGCGCGGACGGACGCGCGGACGCGGAGGCCGCACGGAAGGCACCGGGAGCCCGCAAGCGCGAACGGCGCCGCACCCAAGGGGTGCGACGCCGTCACAGGATGAACCGCGTGGAACTACTTGCGCTTGTCGACCTCTTCGGTGAGCTGCGGCACGACCTGGTGCAGGTCGCCCACGACGCCGTAGTCGGCGAGCTCGAAGATCGGCGCCTCGGGGTCCTTGTTGATCGCGACGATGGTCTTCGCGGTCTGCATGCCGGCCCGGTGCTGGATGGCGCCCGAGATGCCCGCGGCGATGTAGAGCTGCGGCGACACCGTCTTGCCCGTCTGGCCCACCTGGAACTGGTGGGGGTACCAGCCGGCGTCGGTGGCGGCCCGGGAGGCGCCCACGGCCGCGCCGAGCGAGTCGGCCAGGCCCTCGATGACCGAGAAGTTCTCGGCCGAGCCGACGCCGCGCCCGCCGGAGACCACGATGGCGGCCTCGGTCAGCTCGGGGCGGGCGCCCTTCTCCTGCTTGACGCGCTCGACGATCTTCGCCGCCTTGGCGCCGTCGCTCAGCGAGACGGACACCTCCTCCTCGGCGCCCGCACCCGCGGCGGCCTCGGGAGCCGTGGAGTTGGGACGGACGGCGACGATGGGCGTGCCCTTGCGCACCTTGGACTGGACGTTGACGCCGCCGCCGAAGATGGACTGGTCGGCGACGAAGCCCTCGCCGAGGCCCACGGCGTCGGTGATGACGCCGGAGTCGGTCTTGACCGCGAGGCGGCCGGCGATCTCCTTGCCCTCGGCCGTGGCCGCCACGAGCACCGCGGCGGGCGACTTGGCCGCCACGAGCTGAGCCAGCAGCTCGGCCTTGGGCGCGACCACGTAGCCGACGATCTCCTCGGAGCCGGCCACGTAGATCTTCTCGGCGCCGTACTCGGCCAGCCTGGCCTTGGCGTCACCGGTGATGCCGGGACCGGCCCAGACCGCGGCCGGCGTGCCGAGCGAGCGCGCCAGGGTCAGCAGTTCGAGAGTGACTTTCTTGACCTCGCCGTCGACATGCTCGACGAGAACGAGAATCTCCGACATATCAGCAAAACCCCCGTTCTCAGATGAACTTCTTGGCGGCGAGGAAGTCGGCGGCCTTGGCGCCACCGTCGCCCTCGTCCTTGACGATCGTGCCGGCGGCACGCGGCGGGGCCGCGGCGAAGTCGACGACCTCGGACCAGGCGGCGCCGAGGCCCACCTGGTCGGCCGCGATCTCGGCGTCGGCGATGGCCAGCGTCTCGACCGGCTTCTTCTTGGCCGCCATGATGCCCTTGAAGGACGGGTAGCGCGGCTCGTTGATCTTCTCCACCACGGAGACGATCGCGGGCAGCGTGGCCTCGACCTTGTCGAACCCGTAGTCGGTCAGGCGCTGGACGCTGATCGAGGAGCCGTCGACGTCGACCTTGTTGACCAGCGTGAGCTGCGGGGCGCCGAGCCGCTCGGCCAGCATCGCCGGCAGCACGCCGGTGCGGGCGTCGGTGGACTCAGAACCGAGGATGACCAGGTCGAACCCGATCTTCTTCAGCACCTGGGCCATCGCGTAGGAGGTGGACAGCGCGTCGGAGCCGTGTAGAGCCTCGTCGCTGAGGTGCACCGCCTTGTCGGCGCCCATGGCCAGGGCCTTGCGGATGGTCTCGGTGGCCCGGCCCGGCCCCATGGAGAGGACGGTCACCTCACCACCGTGGGCCTCCTTGAGCTTCAGGGCCTCCTCGACCGCGTACTCGTCAAGCTCGTTGACCACGCCGTCCACGGCGTCGCGGTCGAGCGTCTTGTCATCGGACCGCAGCTTACGCTCGGTCGCCGTATCGGGGACCTGCTTCACGCAGACGACGATGTTCATGGCCGGTGGCCGACCTCCCGTGTTCGCGTGCGCCACCACGTTCGGTGGACGCCGGATGCATGCTGTCCAGAGTGCCAGGTGCCCCGTGAGGTCAGTGACAGCGGGTGGCGTCAAAGCTCAACGGGCCTCCCACCAACATATTACTCACGAGTAGCTTAGGCGCGAACACGCTGCGCGGGCCGCGCCAGAGCGACACCGCTTACACCATACCGAGCTTTATTCCGCCACCCGTCCAGCGCCCCCCTCGCCGCGCGTGATCAGGCCGACAGCAGGAAGACCACGCTCACCACCAGCGCCGTGCCGGCGAACAGCGCCAGCGTGAACGTGCTGAAGACCGCGCTGAGCCCGAGGCAGATCCCGGCCGCCCCGGCGATGCCCGCGAAGTCGACGACCACCCTGGCGGTGCGGTGCGGGCGGTGGGAGAAGAGCGCCACCCCCGCGTCGCACACCACCGCCAGCGCGTAGCCCGCGAGCAGGAAGAGGGCCACCTCGGGCAGCGGCTGCCAGGCGGCCGCGGCCAGCAGGGAGACGAACAGCCCCGAGCCGATCACCCAGCGCCTGCGCACCTTCTCGCGGTGCCGCGCCCTCGACTCCTCCACCGAACGGCGATGCTGGTCACCCGGCCGCCATTCGCGGGTCGACAGGTGGTGCACGTCCTCGCGCCGGCGGCGCGGCGGCGCGACGGCGAGCGAAGGTAAGGCGCGGCCGGCGCGCGGCGCCGGCGCGACGCCCAGCCGGGCGCAGATCTGCGCGGCCGTCGGCCGCGCGGCCGGCTCGGTGGCCAGGCACTCGCGCAGCAGCGGCGCCAGCCACTCCGGCGCGCCCTCCAGGTCGGGCTCGTGGTGCACGACCCGGTAGGCGACCGCCGACACCGGCCCCAGCCCGTACGGCTGACGCCCCGTCGCCGCGTAGGCCAGCGTGGCGCCGAAGGAGAACACATCGGCCTCGGCGCCCGCCGCCCTGCCCTCCAGCACCTCGGGCGCCAGGTAGCCGGGGGTGCCGACCACCGCTCCCGAGGCGGTGACGGAGAGCGAGTCGAGCGCGCTGGCGATGCCGAAGTCGATGACCACGGGCTCGCCCTCGGTCATCATCACGTTGGCCGGTTTGAGGTCGCGGTGCACGACGCCCGCCTCGTGCACGGCGAGCAGCGCGTCGGCCAGCCCCGCGGCCAGCAGCCGCAGGTCGGCCACGGGCACCGGGACCACGCTGAGCGGCCGGCCCTGGATGTAGCGGGTGACCAGGTAGGGGCTGGCCCCGTCGAGCGAGGCGTCGAGCACCTCGGCCACGTGCGGCCCCTCGACCCGGCGCATGGTCTCCACCTCGCGGGCCAGCCGGGCCAGCGCGCCGGCGTCGGCCGCCACGTGCGGGTGCAGCACCTTGACCGCGACCGTGCGCCCCTCGGGGTCGAGCGCCAGGTGCACCTCGCCGAAACCGCCCGCGCCCAGCCGGGAGAGCAACTGATAGGGCCCGAGACGCTCGCTCATACCCCTTAGTTTCCCCTCAGGAGCTCGCTCGGACACTCAGGACCAGGGTGACAGGAAGCCCAGCCCCACCCTCTGCAGCAGGTCGTCGATCAGGCCGGTGATCAACCCGACCGTGCTGTCCTGGGCGGTCCTGGTCAACTCCTTGATCGCGGACTCGGGAGCCCGCCAGGGCACCCACGACGTCTCCTGGCCCATCGCGAACATCACCGCGAGCAGCGCGATGGTGCCCACGCTCAGCAACGCGACCGTGGCGGCGCCGGGACTGCGCAGGACCCCCGTCAGCGTGCGGGTCACCGCCTTGCGCGGCGCGCCGCCGCCCGGCAGGACGAACAGCCCCGCGGTGAAGGCGCCCGCGGCCCAGGCGGCGGCGTCGTTGACGCTCATGCCTCCGCCCCAGCGCAGCACACCCCACACGCAGACGCCGAACAGGATCGCCAGCGGCACGTGCACCAGCATCACCAGCGACGCCTTGACCAGCGCCCATGGGGTGCCGACCAGGGCGAGCAGCGGGTCGGCCGCGCTGCTGCCGCGCACCTTGCGGCGCTCGACCAGATCGCCGAAGAGGTATTCGCCCACCCGCAGCACCAGCGCCAGCGCGACGGCCACCGCGCCGACCGCGACGGGCAGCATGACCGTCAGCGCGATCAGCGTGACCAGCAGCAGCGCCCCGATGAGCTGGCTGCCCGCCGGATAGCGCCTGCGCTCGGCCGGCGGTGAGTAGGGGCGTGGCCGGGCGTCCGGCTGGTGCCGGGCCTGCGGCGCCGGCGCGGGCGGCGGGCGGTAGCCGGGCTGCGGCGCCGGGTAGCCCGCGACCCGCTGGTCAGGGCGTGGCGCGGGCGGCCGGGCCGGCATCGGCGCCGGGACGTAGGGCGGCGGCCGCTCCTCCCGCGGCCTCGGCCGGTCGTACTCGACGGGCGGCAGCAGGTCGGAGAACGTCTCCATGGCGCGGGTCCGCGACGGCAGCTTCTTGGTGCCGTCGGACGGGGTCTCGTGGAACGAGGTGACCGACGGGTCGAGCGCCCTGGCCATCCGCAGCAGCTCCTGGGCGCTGGGCCGGGCGGCCGGCTCAACGTCGAGCGCGCGGGAGAGCCACCCGCGCAGCCAGGCCGGCGCCTTGTCGAGCTGGGCGCGGCCTTCCATGATGTTGAAGCAGACCGCCTCGAACGTGCCGGTGCCGAACGGCGGCGCGCCCGTCGCGGCGAAGAACACCGTCGAGGCCAGCGCGTGCACGTCGGCCGCCTGGGTGATCTCCGAGTCGCGGATGATCTCGGGCGCCAGGTAGCCGGGCGTGCCGACGAACATCCCCGTCTGAGTCAGCCGGGTGGCGTTGACCAGGTGGGCGATGCCGAAGTCGATGACCAGCGGCTCGCCGTCGACCAGCATGACGTTGGACGGCTTGAAGTCGCGGTGGATCACCTCCGCGGCGTGGATCGCGACCAGTGCCTGGCACAGCCCCTGGGCCAGCCTGATGATCTCGCGCGCCTGCAGCGTGCCGTCGGTCAGCACGGTCTCCTCGAGCGTGCGGCCGGGGGCGAAGCGGGTCACGACGTAGGGCTGGCCGCCGACGAGCTCGGCGTCGAGCACCTCGGCCACGTGCGGGCTGCGCACCCGGCGCATGGTCTCGACCTCGCGCGTCAGCCGGTCGCGAGCCTTGAGGTCGGCGGCGACGTGTGGGTGCAGCACCTTGACGGCGACCTCGCGGCCCTCGGAGTCGAGGCCGAGGTGGACGACTCCCATGCCGCCCTCGCCGATCTTGCGGACCAGGCGATAGGGGCCGAGCCGCTCTGGCGCCTGGGTGTTGCCGGTGCTCATCGCCACCTTCCCCGCGTCATCCCCCGGTGTCCCCCTTCAGTCCGTTGAGTTGCTGCACCACAGGCCCGACGTCCAGCGGAGTCCATACGGCCCTCCTCGCGTTGTCCCCGAACGTGCCGTAGGCGAAGACCAGCGAGAGGGCGGCCACCGCCGCCAGAACTCCCGCGAGCACCATCGCACCTGTTCTCGAGGGTACGAGCGATGACAACGTTCTGCGCATCTGCCTGCCCGGCCCCTCCACTCCCGGGCCCGCGCAGATGGTCCACAGCGCCACCGCGGCCCCCCAGGCCAGAGCATTGTACGGGTCGGTGCCGAGGACCACGGTGAGCAGCAGCGTCACCGGCAGGCCGAGGATGAGCGCGTAGAGGACCAGGGCGAGCGTGATGCCGGCCGACTTGGCCAGCGCCCGCGGATGGGCGAACACCCGCACCACGTCGAGGGCCGCGGCGCCGGTCGGGCGACTCGCGTTGAGGCCGGTCTGGGCCAGGTCGGCGGCGCGCAGCAGCACCGCGACGGGGATCGCCAGCACGGCCACCAGGATCGGCGCCATGACCGCGGCCACGAGCATGATGATCAGCAGCATCGCGCCCGCCACCCCGTAGGCCCTGGACCGCTGCAGAGTCTGCCCGGGGCGCACGCCCGGGATGAACGGCTCGCGCTTGGTCCGCGGGTCGGGTGGATACTGCGGCTGCGCCGGGATGTAGGGAGGCGGCGGCTGCTGGAGCGGACGCTGCGCGGGCTGCTGCGACACGGGGTTGCCCCGGCCGTAGTCGGGCAGGTCGGGCCGGACGCGCCGGGTGGGCAGGTCGAGCGGGTCGGGCGCGTCGGGTCGTACCCGACGGGTGGGCACGTCGGGCGAGTCAGGCGTGTCAGGTCGAACCCGACGGGTGGGCACGTCGGCCTCCGGCGGGAGCGGCTGATGCCCGTGGCTGTTGACCTGCGACGGGACCTGCCACGGCTGCGACGGGCCGCTCTCGCGCTGCACCTGCCGCAGCTCCTCGGGCGTGACCCGGCGGGTCGGCCACGGATCGCCGCCGCTCTGCTCGTGCAACAGCGAGATGTACGGCTGGTCCGGCGGCCCCTGGCCGGGACCCGGCTGGGCCGGGCGCTGCTGGTCGGAGACGGGCGGGCCCTGGTTGAGCAGGCTCTGCGGAGGGGTCAGGCTGGGCGGCGGCGGCGTGAAGCGCCCGTCGTGGCCGTCGACGAGCTGCCTCGGCGTCATCGGCGGCGTCGAGATGTCGTAGGCCGGCTTGTCCACGAGCGACTGCGGCGCCGGCGGCTCGGGCCGGTCGGGGCGTGGCACGGTGGAGATCTCGTCGGGCACGCCGCTCTGCGGCTGGGGCAGCATCCGGGCGGTCTGCTCGGCCAGCTCCGCCGCCTTGGGACGCTTGGCCGGGTTGCGCTGGAAGGCGGCCTTGAGCAGCGGCTGCAGGGCCAGGGGAGCCGCGCTGACGTCGGCCTTGCCCGCCGTGATGTTGTAGAAGATCATCTCCAGCGTGCCCTTGCCGAAGGGCGGCTGGCCGGTGCCGGCGTAGAGCAGGGTGCCCGCCCAGGCGTGGATGTCGACCTCGGGCCCGGCCTCCTGCCCCTCGATGATCTCGGGCGCGAGGTAGCCGGGGGTGCCGATGAACATGCCGGTCTGGGTCAGCCGGGTCGCGTCGACCGCCTGGGCGATGCCGAAGTCGATGAGAACGGGATCACCGTCGAGGATGAGCACGTTGCCGGGCTTGAGGTCGCGGTGGATGACGCCGACGGAGTGGACGGCGGCCAGCGCCGTCGCCACGCCGTGCGCGATCTTGACCAGCGCCGGCAGGTCGAGCGGGCCGTCGTCCTTGATGATCTCGTCGAGCGGACGTCCGGGGACGTAACGCGTGACGATGTACGGGCGGTGACCCGTCACGTCGGCGTCGAGCACCTCGGCGATGTATTTGCTGCGGACCCGGCGCATGGTCTCAACCTCGCGCGAGAGCCGCCGCCTGGCGACCTCGTCACCGGCGACCTCCGCGCGCAGGACCTTGACCGCCACCTGCCGGCCCTGGGGGTCGACGGCCAGGTGGACGACACCCATGCCGCCTTCGCCGAGCCGCCTGAGCAGCCGGTAAGGGCCGAGTCGGTCATCGTTCATGGCATGAAGCACCATATCGGCTTAATCCCCGCCCACGAGATGAACCATGAGGCCACATTCCCACTCGTACAACGTTCGGATCGGGTTCAACGGTTTCCCGATCCACGGTCTCAAATTGGCCACGACTCCGAGCTCCGGCGCTCAGGTCGCGAGGGTCAGCACCTCCGCGCCCTTCAGCCGCGCCAGCGCGGCGCCGGAGACGGCGAGCTTGGATCGCCGCAGGCCGCTGCCGATGACCACCCTGGCGTGCTCGGCGACGTTGGTGTCGACGAGGATCGGCCAGTCGCCGGGCAGGCCGATCGGGGTGATGCCGCCGTATTCCATGCCGGTGAGCTCCACGGCCCGCTCCATCGGGGCGAAGCTCGTCTTGCGCGCGTCGAGATGCCGGCGCACCACGCCGTTGACGTCGACCCGCATCGTGGCCAGCACCATGCAGGCGGCGTAGCGCGTCTCGCCGCCCCGCCTGGCCGCGACGACCACGCAGTTGGCCGACTCGTCGAGGCCGACGCCGTAGCGTTCGCAGAACGCCGCCGTGTCGGCCAGCCCGGGGTCGATCTCGGCCACCTCCACGGTGTCGTCGAGCAGGCCGATGGCCTGTGCCACCGGCTCGGCCAGCAGGTCGGCCCGCTCGGTCGCGGGCCCCCAGTGCAACGTCATCCCATCTCCTCGATCGCTCTCCCAGGACCCTACGCCGGTCACGGGAGCGGCGGGCACGACGTCACGACGAGCGCATCACCCGTTCGTGCAGCTGGGTGACGGCACTGCGAGCCGACTCCATGGATCCCGCCTGCCAGGCGATCAGGTGGGTGAGCCAGTCGCCCGCGAAGTAGACCCTGCCGCTGGGACGTTGCAGAAGAGTGAAGGACGAATCAACGGCCGGCCAGCGCACCCAGCCCCCCTGGATGTGCTCCTGGCGATCCCAGGCGATCGAGACGCTCGACAGCAGGCCGGTGCGGTACTTCTCGCCGTGGATCTTCTTGCCCTGGGTGAGGGCGCGGTGCCTGCGGTCCTCCGGGGTGAGCGCGCCGTACAGCTCGGCGTGCTCGGCGGTGTTGTAGTAGCCGACCAGCAGGCCGCGCTCGGCGTGGTAGTCGTGGGACGGATACCAGATGTGCGTGATGTCGAGATCGGTCTCGGTGACGCCACCGTAGATCCGGTCCTCGAGCTCCCACCAGCGGGTGCCGTACTCCAGGCCGATCTTGCCGGTGGCGGCCGGCACGGGCGTCTTGAGCGCGGCGGTGATCTGGGTGCCCAGGTTGTGCGGGATCCGGGCGAGCAGATGGGGCGGGAGGGTGGCGACGCAGTAGTCGGCCTTGATCCGGCCGCCGTCCCAGGTGACCTCGACGCCATCGTCCAGCGTGGTGATGCCGGTGACGCGGGCGCCGGTCCTGATCCGGTCCTGGCCCACCGCCTCGGCCAGCCTGGTGACGATCGCGTCCATGCCACCGACCGGCTGGAACATCGGGGTGGCCTGCTCGTGGCCGAAGTCGTTGGTGATCGCGCGGCCGGTGCCGGCGGCGAGGACCTCCCGCAGGGAGCCGGGCAGGGCGATGGGGGTGCCGGTGTCGAGCGCCGGATATTTCACGAAACCGCGCCGGGGCGAGCCTTCGTAGTCGTGCTTGGGGCCGAGGTCGCCGAACCTGCGCAGGAAGTCGAGGAGCCGTTCCTGGTCGTCCTTGGTCAGCTTCCGGTCCAGCGCGCCGATATCTGTCGCTTTGGCGAGCAATTCGGCGACATATCCGTACATGTCGGCTCGGGCGGTACGGGCCCGCACGGTCCGGCCGTTCGTGTGCACGTACGCCTGCGCGTTGTTGTTGACGAACGTCTCGATCGGGATGCCCAGCTCTCGGCAGTAGTCCATGGCGAGCATCCACGGCGCGAGCCGCGCCGGGCCGGCGTTGAAGTACACGCCCTCCCCGAACGTGACCTCCTGCGCCGGGCCGTTCAGCTCGGTCAGCCGGTCGCCGCCGCGCAGCGTCAGGTTGCGGCCTCCGGCCTTGGCCCTCGCCTCCAGCAGCGTGCAGTCGTAGCCGGCCTTGCCCAGCTCGTAGGCCGCGGTCAGCCCGGCCACGCCGGCGCCGAGGACCACGACCGTGGCCGCTCCCCTGCCGCGCAGCGAGAAGTCACCCGGCCTGGGCGGGTCGAACGTCTTGTCCTGCTCGGCCGGCGCCAGGCCGAGGGCGCCCATGGCGGCGTACATCGCGCCCGCGCCGCCGACCGCCCCGATCCCGACGAGCAGCCCGCGCCGGGTCAGCACAGCCCCTTCCATCACCGCATCTCCTGTCGCCCGTCAGCCGTAGGGACCGCTGCCACAGGCGACCTGGCCGCCGATCGTGGCGAAGATCCCGAACAGCGCCATGATCTGGGTGAACTCGTCGGTGGTGAACTCGATGTGCCGGGCTCCGACCGCCTGCACGCCGGGGACGAGCGCCACGGCGGCCGCGATGGCGGTCGAGTTCCACTCCACCCCCAGCGTGTACGGCGGAGCCAACCGGTAGGGCGTGAAGTCGGTCAACCGATTGAGCGCCCTGACCATGCCCTCACGGATGCGGCCCTGGGCGACGCTCGGCGGCAGCAGCTCGGCCGAGAACTTGTCGATCCCCTTCTTGACCGCCACGGTCTCGACGTCGCCGAGCAGCTCGCGCGCCTCCTCGCCGACGGCCTCGTCCCCGGTCACCAGCACGACCGGTACCCCGTGGAAGCCGGCGCAGGCCGCGACCAGCCGGGTCTCGCCGCACACCTCGCCGTTCAGGTAGACGTTCTGGATCTCCTTGCCCATCCAGGTGTGGTTGAGCACGCCGTGCGGCACGCCCGCGCGGGCGTGGTAGCCCACGAAGCCCGCCGCCTGGAACGAGCCGTCGACGCCCTGGGCCATCCGCTGGGCCTTGCCGGGGCCGCGGATCAGGGTGGCGCGCGGGTCGAGCAGGTCGATCCGCAGGTTCTTGGTCGAGCCGTGCGCGTCGTTGACCAGCACCGTGCCCGCCCCGGCGAGGAACGCGCCCTCGACGGCGGCGTTGGCGTCGGCGGTCATGAGCTCGCAGCCCCGGTCGTAGCCGCGCTTGCCGGCGTGCATCTCCTCGGGGTCGGTGAGCCCGGTCACGCCCTCCATGTCGACCGACAGGTAGACCTTCACCGTCGCCGCTCCCATCGCCAACGCTCCCCCGTCACGAGCCCCACGTCTCCACCCGGCGCCTCTCGTCGTCCGTCATGAAACCGACGTTCGCCGCCATGAACGCCGCCGCCTGGTCGCGCCACGCGGCCGGGATCTCGTCGATCGCGGGCGGGTAGCAGTGGTCGAGCCAACGGGTGGACTCCTCGCTGACGTCGAAGTACTCGAGCGTCTTGGCGAACAGGGTGCCCTCGATGCCGGGCACCCGCGCGAGGCCGTACTCGATCATCTCCTGGCCGCCGTAGGGCGGCGGCTTGAACCACTTGCGGGCCAGCGCGCGGTCGGCGGTGATGGGCGTGTCGAGCGGGCGGCGCTCGACGGCGGCCTGGATCAGCTCCTTGTACAGGCACTTGCCGCAGTCGCGGCACGGGCCGTCGGTGCCGCGCAGGCACCATCGGACGTGCTCCTTGAGGTCGGAGCCGAGCGCCAGCCGCATGGTGACGGCCTCGCTCACCCCGCCGACCGGCAGCACGATGTGCAGCCCGGCGGCCGCGAACAGCCGCCCCCACTTCCCGTGCGGCGCCCACAGGTCGTTGTCGGGCGTGTAGCGGTGCAGGTAGCGGCCACCGCCGAGCCAGCGCGACCCCATCTCGTAGCCGAATCCGAGCCCGCCCAGGTCGAGCCGGTCGGCCAGGAGCAGCGCGCCGGCCGCCACGGCGTGGTGCTCGGGGTAGCCGGGCCGGGGCTCGGCCAGGGTGTACTCCAGGTCGGACTCGACGATCGTGAGCTCCCGGCCGGTCCGCCGGGCCAGCTTGGCGAGCACGTCGGAGCGGTAGTGCGGCCACCGGTTGGGCACCCGGCGGTGCGGCACCCGCCGGAAGTGCACGAACGGCGCCTCGGGATAGACGCTCGCGGCGGCCACCGAGTCGGCCCCGCCGCTGTAGGAGATGGCCAGCCTGGCTCCGTCTGGCCGGGGCTCGGCGCCCACGGGACCGGCCTCGATCCCCCAGCCGTCGTGCAGGGCGGCGGCCACCTCGGCCGAGACGGCCCGGTCGAAGGTGATCCGCCTGCGGGTCCAGGGGGCCACGACGGTCCACGCGGCGACGGCGAACAGGTCGGGGTGCGCGTCGTCCGGGGCGCCGGAGATGACGCACGAGTTGGTCGCCAGCTTGACGGGGTGTCCGTCGGAGGCGTGGCCGGTGATCTCGTCCTCGGCGCCGAGCCGGAACGTCAGCTCGCCGCCCGCCCACGTCACACGCACGGCCGCTCCTGCGACAGGCGGGTGCCCTGCTCGGCCGGGCCCGCGGGCGTGAGGCGGGACCGGAGGTCGTCGATGGCCTGCCAGACGAGGACCTCGTTCTGCAGGACGCCGTCCAGGGCCTTGGCGGTCTCCTGGGCGAGGCGGTGCGTGTCGTCGATTCTGGCCTTGTCGGCGACGGGGCCGGCGGGGCGCGCCTTGGCGTTGCGCAGGCGTTCGACCTCGGCCTGCAGGGTCACCATTTCGCGGCGGAGGGTCTGGACCTCCCAGAGAGCGTCCCTGATGTCCTGGCGATGATCAGCGATGGAAATGTAGCGAGAATCGAACCACGTACGGACGGCCTTGCGCAGCCGAGCGGGGACCAGGACGCTCATCATGAGACGCCACGATAGTGGCAAACTCCGCTTTGTAATGACGCAGTCCCCGAACGGCAACCAAGCGCTATAAATCCCGTCATCTCACGCTGTTATGCACCGTCGTTATGCACCTTCCGCCCGGGGATCGCGAGCCGTCCGGCCCGGCCGTCAGCGGCCGGTGAACGTGGGCTTGGTCTTCTCCGCGAAGGCGGTCATGCCGATCTTGGCGTCGTCGGTGGCGAAGAGGCCGGAGAACTGGAGGCGCTCGATCTCCAGCCCGGTGTCGAGGTCGGCCTCCAGGCCCCGGTCCACCGCCTGCTTGGCCGCGCGCAGGGCCACCGCGGGCCCGCCGGCGAAGGTGGCCGCCCACTCCAGGGCGGCCTTGTGGACCTCGGCGTCGGGCACCACGCGGTCGACCAGTCCGATGGCGAGCGCCTCGGCCGCGGCGACGTGGCGGCCGCTGAAGATGAGGTCCTTGGCCCGGGCCGGGCCGATCAGCCGGGGCAGCCGCTGGGTGCCGCCCGCGCCGGGGATGATGCCGAGCTGGATCTCCGGCTGGCCGAGCTTGGCCGACTCGCCGGCCAGGCGGAAGTCGGCGCACAGGGCGAGCTCGCAGCCGCCGCCCAGCGCGTAGCCGGTGATGGCGGCGATGACCGGCTTGCCGATGCGGGCCACGGCGGTGAAGCAGTCCTGGAGGGTGCGGGAGTGGAGCGACATGTCGGCGTAGGACATGCCGGCCATCTCCTTGATGTCCGCCCCCGCCGCGAAGACGCGCTCGCCGCCGTAGACGACCACCGCGCGCACGCCGGGATCGGCGTCGACCTCGCGCGCCGCCTCTCCGATCTCCCGCTGGACCTGAGCGTTGAGAGCGTTCATCTTCGGACGATCGAGCCTGATGGTGGCGATCTGGTCAACTGTCTCTACGCGTACGAACTCACCCATGGTCGGAACATTACAAGAGCGCCTCGACGCCGGGCCCGCGGCGTGCCGGACCCCTCGGACCGGCGCGCGCCGGCGGCCGGACACGAGCGAGGTCAGGTGTCCGCCACGGGGCGTCAACTGCTGAAAAAAACCTTCGTAAAGGTCTCGTCGAGGAAGGAAAATGTTGAGACGCTGACTGCTGTCACGCCCCCCAGCAGTCAAGGAGCGGTACATGCGCAGAGCGTTGACGATCGCGGTTGTCGCCTGCCTCCCCTTAGTCAGCCTCACCGCCGTGACCTCCGCGGCGCGGGCCGCCGAGCCCGGCGACCGGCAGCAGGCGTTCGCGGCCGCGGCCGAGGAGTTCAAGGTGCCGGAGAGCGTGCTGCTCGGCGTCTCCTACCTGGAGTCACGCTGGGACGCGCACGCCGGGCAGCCGAGCAACAACGCCGGCTTCGGCCCCATGCACCTGACCGACGCGGCGGCCTACACCGGGTCCAACCACCACGGCCCGGACGAGGAGGATCCGCGCGGCGACGACGGCCGCCCGGCCGCCGGGCCCGCCGCGATCCCCGCCCCGGCGGAGCTCCCCGCCTCGCTGCGGACCATGGAGAAGGCCGCCGAGCTCACCGGCGAGACGCGCGAGAGGCTGCGCTCGGACGCCGCCGCCAACATCAGGGGCGGCGCGGCGCTGCTCGCCGACCACCAGAAGGCGCTCGGCGCGCCGCTGAGCGACGATCCGGGTGAGTGGTACGGCGCCGTCGCCCGATACTCGGGCGCCGAGGAGGCCGAGGCGGCCAAGGCGTTCGCCGACGAGGTCTACGCCACGATCGAGGCCGGCGAGGAGCGGGTCACCGACGACGGGCAGCGGGTCAGGCTGGCTCCCGTCCCCGGCCTCGGCAGGGTCGAGAAGTGGCTGGAGAGGCTGGGCCTGCGTCACACCCGCCGGGACGGCGTGGAGTGCCCCCCGACGATCTCCTGCGAGTGGATCCCGGCGGGCTACGCGGAGCTGCCGGGCGGCGGCTACGGCAACCACGACCTGGCCGACCGGCCGAAGTCCCAGAAGATCGACTACATCGTGATCCACGACATGGAGGGCTACTTCGGCCCGTCGATCGGCCTGGTGCGCAACCCCGCCTACCGGGCCAGCTGGCACTACTCGCTGCGCTCCACCGACGGGCACATCGCCCAGCACATCAAGACCAGGCACGTGGGCTGGCAGGCCGGCAACTGGTACATCAACGCCAAGTCCGTCGGCCTGGAGCACGAGGGATTCCTGGCCGAGGGTCACACCTGGTACACCGAGGCGATGTACCGCACGTCGGCCAAGCTCGTGCGCTACCTCGCGCTGCGCCACGGCGTGCCGCTCGACCGGGCGCACATCATCGGCCACGACAACGTGCCGGGCACCCTCCCCAGCACGGTCCGCGGCATGCACGAGGACCCGGGCCCGTTCTGGGACTGGGCGCACTACATGAAGCTGCTCGGCGCGCCGCTGCACCCGTTCGGCGGCCCGAACTCCGGCAGCGTCATGATCAGGCCCGACTTCGCCACCAACAAGCCGTACTTCTACGGCTGCGACCGGCAGAACCCGGAGGCCGCCTGCCCGCCGCTCCCCGCGCACACCGTGTGGCTGCGCACCGAGCCGCGCGCCGACGCGCCGCTGGTCAAGGACATCGGCAAGCACCCCACGGGCGAGTCCCTCTACAGCGTGTACGACCACAGCGCGCGGGCCAGCACCGGGCAGCGCTTCGCGGTGGCCGACCGCCAGGGCGACTGGACGGCGATCTGGTATCTCGGCCAGAAGGCGTGGTTCCACAACCCGGCCGCCGCGCCGACCGCCATCCCGTCGATGGGGCTCGTGGTAACGCCCAAGCCCGGCCTGGAGACGGTCCCGGTCTACGGCAGGGCCTACCCGGAGGAGGAGGCCTATCCCGAGGGCATCCCCTACCAGGCGGTCACCCCGCTGCAGTACACGTTCGCGGCGGGCGAGAAGTACACGCTGTCCGGACCCGCGGCGGCGGAGTACTACCGGGCCGTCACCTTCGACCCGGCCGGCCACACCGTGGTCCGGGGCCAGACGAGGTATCTGCAGATCCAGTTCGGGCACCGGATCATGTTCGTCAAGGCTGACGACGTGCGGGTGACGCTCGCCGGGTGAACTCCTTGACGGCGCGCCTGGTGCTCTGCAGCGCCTCCTGGGAGGAGTCGAACGTGCGCTGGGCGACGCCGACGAACACGCAGTCGACCACGAGGAGCTGGCTGATGCGGCTGGCCAGGGCGCCGGGACGGAACTCCGTCTCGCGCCCGGCCGAGATCAGCACGTGCTCGGCCAGCTCCGCGATGGACGAGCGGGGGTTGTTGGTGATCGCGACCGTGGTCGCGCCCGCCTCCCCCGCCCTCGTCAGCGGCTCGATCACGTCGGGCGTCTCGCCCGACGTGCTGATGCCGATCGCCACGTCGCCGGACCTGAGCAGCACGGCGCTGGTCAGCGCCAGGTGGGCGTCCTGGAAGGCGTGGCTGGACAGCCCGATGCGCAGCAGCTTCTGGGCGACGTCCTCGGCTACCAGGCCGGAGGCGCCCACCCCGTAGGCGTCGATCCGCCTGGCCGCGGTGATGGCGTCGACGACCAGGCCGAGCCGCTCGGAGGTGAGCTGGGCGACCGTGTCGTTGATGGCCTCGGACTCGGCCCTGGCGACCTTCTGGATGACCTCGGACAGCGGGTCGTCGGGGGCCAGGTCGCCCGGCACCAGCCGGTCGGGCTGGGCCGCCGCCGCGGCCAGCGCCAGCCGGAGCTGCGGATAGCCGGCGAAGCCGAGCAGCCTGGCCGTCCGCACGATCGTGGCCTCGCTGGTGCCGGACGCGGCGGACAGCTCGGTGATGGTGCTCCGCGCCACCGTCGCGGGATCTTCGAGGATCAGGCGGGCGACGGTCTGCGCGGCGGGCGTCAATGACGGCAGCACACCTCGGACCGTGGCCACCAGATTGTCGGCCCGCAGGCCGTTGCCGCTGTCGTCCACGCTTTCGATTATGCCGTTCCGTCAAGCTCGGTCACGCAGGGCGAGATCGTCCGGCATGATCACCTCAACGTGCCGTTGGTCATCCCGGCCGGCTCCTCGGGCACGACGATCAGCCCCAGCTCGGCGGGCGAGGCCGCGATCTCGTGGAACGGCACCGCGCGCACCGTGTAGCCGAACGCTCCCGTGCGGTCGAGCGGGACCGTCCCCGAGTAGTGGGCCCGGCCGTCGTCGTCGACGTCGTCGGCCGCCAGCGTGAGGTAACCCGGACACAGCAGCTCGTCGTGCGGCCCGACCCTGCCGTAGGCCACCTGGACCAGCACGTCGCCGGGCTCCAGGTCGCCGAGCGCGATGGTGGCGCGCAGCTCCAGGTCGGCGCCCACCTCGGGGGCGTCGCCGACGCCCGAGGTCTCCACGTGCTCCACCCGCACGCCCGGCCACGCCTTGGTGACGCGCAGCCGCCACGCGGCGAACGCCTTGGCGGCGGCGTAGGAGTCGGCCGACAGCAGGCGGGCCGCCTTGGCGGCCGGAGTGTAGAGGTCGACGACGTAGTCGCGGAGCATCCGGGTGGCCAGCACCTTGGGCCCGAGGGAGGTCAGCGTGTGCTTGACCATCTCCAGCCACCGGCGCGGCAGCCCGTCGGCGGCCCGGTCGTAGAACCTGTCGGCCACCTCGTGCTCGATCAGGTCGTAGAGCCCGGCCGCCTCCAGCTCGTCACGCCGGTCGGGATCGACGACCCCGTCGGCGGTGGGGATGGCCCAGCCGTTGGTGCCGTCGTACCACTCGTCCCACCAGCCGTCGCGGATGGACAGGTTGAGGCCGCCGTTGAGCGCCGACTTCATGCCCGAGGTGCCGGACGCCTCCAGCGGGCGGAGCGGGTTGTTGAGCCAGACGTCGCACCCCTGGACCATGAACTGGGCGAGGGCCATGTCGTAGTCGGGCAGGAAGACGATGCGGTGGCGCACGTCGGCCTGGTCGGTGAACGTGACGATCTGCTGGATCAGCTTCTTGCCGCCCTCGTCGGCGGGGTGCGCCTTGCCCGCGATCACGATCTGGACGGGCTTGTCGGCGTCGAGCAGCAGGCTCCGCAACCGGTCGGCGTCGCTCAGCATCAGCGTGAGCCGCTTGTAGGACGGCACCCGCCGGGCGAACCCGATGGTCAGCACGCCGGGATCGAGCACGTCGTCGATCCAGCCGAGCTCGGCGTCGGAGGCGCCGCGGGCGCGCCAGGAGGCGCGCAGCCGGGCCCTGGCCGCTTCGACCAGCCGGTGACGGAACGTGCGCCTGATGTCCCAGATGTCGGCGTCGGAGACCTTCTGGATGCCCTCCCAGCCGCGCGCCCGCTCGATCAGCGACGGCAGCTCGCGCCCGGCCAGCTCCATCAGCTCGCGGCCGACCCAGGTGGGCGCGTGGACGCCGTTGGTGATCGAGCCGATCGGCACCTCGTCCAGGTCGAACCCCGGCCAGAGGTCCTTGAACATCTCGCGGCTGACCTCGCCGTGCAGCTCGGACACGCCGTTGACGCGCTGGGCCAGGCGCATGCCCATGACGGCCATGTTGAACCGGCCCGGGTCGGCCTCGGCGCCGAGGGCGAGGATGCGCTCCACCGGCACGGTCGGCCAGGCGTTGTCGCCGCCGAACTGCCGCTCGATCATGTCGACCGGAAACCTGTCGATGCCGGCGGGCACCGGTGTGTGGGTGGTGAACACCGTGCCGGCCCGGACGACCTCGAGCGCCTCGTCGAAGGACAGGCGGGCCTCGGTCAGCTCGCGGATGCGTTCGAGGCCGAGGAAGCCGGCGTGTCCCTCGTTGGTGTGGAAGACCTCGGGCTCGGCGTGCCCGGTGACGCGGCAGTAGGCGCGGATCGCGCGTACGCCGCCCACACCGAGCAGGAGCTCCTGCATGAGCCGGTGGTCGGTGCCGCCGCCGTAGAGCCGGTCGGTCACGTCGCGTGCCGCGGTGTCGTTGTCGGCCACGTCGGAGTCGAGCAGCAGCAGCGGGACCCGGCCCACCTGGGCCACCCAGAGCTGCGCGTGCAGCACGCGGTCGCCGGGCAGACCGACGCGGATCTTGACCGGGGTGCCGTCGTCCTCCTTGAGCAGGGCCAGGGGCAGCCCTCCCGCGTCGAGCGACGGGTAGTGCTCCAGTTGCCAGCCCTCGGGCGAGAGCGACTGGGTGAAGTAGCCGTGGCGGTAGAGCAGGCCGACGGCGAGGATCGGCACGCCGAGGTCGCTGGCGGCCTTGAGGTGGTCTCCGGCCAGGATGCCGAGACCGCCCGAATACTGCGGGAGCGGGGCGGCGATGCCGTACTCGGGGGAGAAGTAGGCGATGGCCCGTGCCGCGTCGGGCAGCGTTTGGTACCACTTCGGGGAGCTCATGTAGTCGCGCAGGTCATCGGCGGCGTCGGCCAGCCGTCGCAGGAAGCGGCGGTCGGCGGCCAGCTCGGCCAGGCGGCGTGGGTCGACGGCGCCCAGCAGGGCGACCGGGTCGTGCCCGACCTGCTCCCACAGCCGCGGATCGACCTCGGCGAACAGGTCTGTGGTCTCGGGATGCCAGGACCAGCGCAAATTGTGCACCAGCTCGCCGAGTGCGGCCAGTTCTGCTGGCAGGACGGTGCGGACGGTAAACCGGCGGATTGCTCTCACGTTTGTGCACCCTATGGGCTAGGAGGGACCTCACAGACCCTCACCCTCAGCAAGGACGTTCAAACCCCTTCCCCAGATGAAGCATGAAGAGCGACTATTGGGGCAACTTCCACCATTGTCGGTTCTCCCGGGGACACGGGAGGTCTATCCGCTGCTGCCCATAATTTACATGCAAGGATCGTTCCTGCCACGGAAGCCTCCGGCGGTACCGAGTGTCCCGCCGCAACCTTGAAATGCGATGATCGGAAGAATTCCCATCACGGACGTGCACCCCGTCGTCGATTGCGGGCAATGGCCCGCCAAGGCGGTCGCCGGCGAGACCTTCGAGGTCGCGGCGACCGTGTTCAGAGAGGGTCACGACGCCGTGGCCGCGGGTGTGGTGCTCACCGCGCCCGATGGGCGGCGTGGCCGGCTGAGACGGATGCGCGAGCAGGCGCCCGGCACCGACCGGTGGTGCGTCGACGTGTGCCTGCCCACCGAGGGCGACTGGCTGTTCCGGGTCGAGGCGTGGAGCGACCCGATCGCCACCTGGCTGCACGACGCCGAGATCAAGATTCCGCGCGGCATGGACGTCGACCTCATGTGCGAGGAGGGCGCCCGGCTGTTCGAACGCGCCGCCAAGGCCGTCCGGCAGGCCGACTGCCCGGCCCCGATCGGGGGCACCACGCCACGGGCGCGCAACGGGCACACCCCGGTCAGGCCCGGCACCGCCCGGACGTCCGAGCAGGTCAGGGCGGGTGACGGCGAGAGCGCCTGCGGGCACCGGGCCGCGCTGCTGACGATCGCGGCCACCCTGCGCGACGAGGATCTCGACCCGCGCGCCCGGCTGTCCATCGCGCAACTGCCCGAGACCGCGAGCCTGCTGGACGCCCACCCGCTCCGCGACCTGGTCACCAGGTCACGACCGCGGAAGATCAGGGTCGACCGGCGCCGGGCCCTGTACGGCTCGTGGTACGAGTTCTTCCCCAGGTCGGAGGGGGCGATCGTCAGCGAGTCGGGCGTCTCCAAGTCCGGCACCCTGCAGACGGCGGCCAAGCGGCTGCCGGCCATCGCCAGGATGGGCTTCGACGTCGTCTACCTTCCGCCGATCCACCCGATCGGCGAGACGTTCCGCAAGGGCCGCAACAACACGCTGAGCCCCGAGCCCGACGAGCCCGGCTCGCCGTGGGCGATCGGCGGCGAGGACGGCGGGCACGACGCGATCCATCCCGACCTGGGGACGATCGAGGACTTCGACCTGTTCGTCGGCCGCACCCGTGAGCTGGGCATGGAGGTCGCGCTCGACCTGGCCCTGCAGTGCTCTCCCGACCATCCGTGGGTCAAGGAGCACCCCGAGTGGTTCACCATCCGCGCCGACGGGACCATCGCGTACGCCGAGAATCCGCCGAAGAAGTATCAGGACATTTACCCGATCAACTTCGACAAAGATCCCGAAGGGATCTACGCCGAGGTCAAGCGGGTGGTGCGGCACTGGATGGATCACGGCGTGCGGATCTTCCGGGTGGACAATCCACACACCAAGCCGGTGGCGTTCTGGGAGCGGCTGCTGGCCGACGTTCATTCGACCGATCCCGACGTGATCTTCCTGGCCGAGGCGTTCACCCGGCCGCCGATGATGCGCACCCTGGCCAAGGTCGGATTTCACCAGTCCTACACGTACTTCACCTGGAAGAACACCAAGTACGACGTCGAGACCTACCTGTCGGAGCTGGCGCACGAGACGTCGGCCTACCTGCGGCCCAACCTGTTCGTCAACACGCCGGACATCCTGCACGAGTATCTCCAGCACGGCGGGCTTCCGGCGTTCAAGATCCGGGCGGTGCTGGCGGCGGTGGCCTCGCCGACCTGGGGGGTCTATTCAGGGTACGAGCTTTCGGAGAACATTCCCGTTCGCCCGGGAAGTGAGGAATATCTAGATAGCGAGAAATATCAGTACAGACCTCGCGATTGGGCCACGGCCGAGCGTGAAGGCCGCAGTCTGGCGCCATTCATCACGCACCTGAATTTGTTTCGAAGAGCCCACCCGGCACTACAGGAATTGCGTAATCTACGGTTCCACAGGGTCGACCAACCGGACATCGTCTGCATTTCCAAGCGACTCCCGGGCGCCTATGACCCGGCCACACGAAGGCACGGGATGGGCGACGTCGTTCTGGCGGTCATCAATCTCGACCCCCACCACACCCACGAGGCGACGGTCGAGCTCGATCTGCCGGCGCTCGGTCTCGACTGGAACGCGGAGTTCGTCGTCGACGATGAGCTGTCCGGCGAGTCGTATCGTTGGCGGCAGAGCAACTATGTGCGCCTCGACCCCCATGTCCAGCCAGCCCACGTCCTAACCGTACGAGCCGCGCCACGGTAGACCAGAATTCAGCGGGGAGTCTTCAACGTGTGTGTCAGCGCCTCCCTCATGAACCTCGCAAGGAGGGGTTCATGAGCTCCGCACCCATTCCCAACGCCTTCGACGAAGAGAAGCCTCGCGATCCCTACTGGTACAAACGCGCGGTCTTCTACGAAGTGCTGATCAGGGGTTTCGCCGACTCCAACAGCGACGGCACCGGCGACATCAAGGGCCTGATCAACAAGCTCGACTACCTCCAGTGGCTCGGCGTCGACTGCCTGTGGCTGCTGCCCCTGTACGAGTCGCCGCTGCGTGACGGCGGCTACGACATCGCCGACTTCATGAAGATCCTGCCGGAGTTCGGCGATCTGGGGGACTTCGTGAAGCTGGTCGACGAGGCCCACAAACGCGGCATGCGGGTCATCGCCGACCTCGTCATGAACCACACCAGCGACGCCCACCCCTGGTTCCAGGCCTCCCGGCACGACCCGGAGGGACCGTTCGGCGACTTCTACGTCTGGGCCGACACCGACACGGGCTACTCCGACGCCCGCGTCATCTTCATCGACACCGAGACGTCCAACTGGACCTACGACCCGGTGCGCGGTCAGCACTACTGGCACCGGTTCTTCCACCACCAGCCCGACCTCAACTACGAGAACCCGGACGTCCAGGACGCCATGCTGGAGGTGCTGCGCTTCTGGCTGGACCTCGGCATCGACGGGTTCCGGCTGGACGCGGTGCCCTACCTGTTCGAGGAGGAGGGCACCAACTGCGAGAACCTCCCCCGCACCCACGAGTACCTCAAGCGGGTGCGCAAGGAGGTCGACCGGATCTACCCCGACCGCGTGCTGCTCGCCGAGGCCAACCAGTGGCCCTCCGACGTGGTGGAGTACTTCGGCGACCCGGTGGGCGGGGGCGACGAGTGCCACATGGCCTTCCACTTCCCGCTGATGCCGCGCATCTTCATGGCCGTACGCAGGGAGTCGCGCTACCCCATCTCCGAGATCCTGGCCCAGACCCCCAAGATCCCGGAGCACTGCCAGTGGGGCATCTTCCTGCGCAACCACGACGAGCTGACGCTCGAAATGGTGACCGACGAGGAACGCGACTACATGTACACCGAGTACGCCAAGGACCCGCGCATGCGGGCCAACGTCGGCATCCGGCGCCGGCTCGCGCCACTGCTGGAGAACGACCGCAACCAGATCGAGCTGTTCACCGCGCTGCTCCTGTCGCTGCCCGGCTCGCCGGTGCTCTACTACGGCGACGAGATCGGCATGGGCGACAACATCTGGCTCGGCGACCGCGACGGCGTGCGCACCCCCATGCAGTGGGACCCCGACCGCAACGCCGGGTTCTCCGACTGCGACCCCGGCCGCCTCTACCTGCCGGTGATCATGGACCCGATCTACGGCTACCAGGGGCTCAACGTCGAGGCCCAGCAGCGGAACAACGGCTCGCTGCTGCACTGGACACGTCGCATGATCGAGATCCGCAAGCGGCACCCGGTGTTCGGGCTGGGTGAGTTCGCCGAACTCAACTCCTCCAACCCGAGCGTGCTGGCGTTCGTCCGAGAGCTGGGAGACGACCGGATGCTGTGCGTCAACAATCTCTCGCGGTTCCCGCAGCCGGTGGAGCTTGACCTGCGCCGATTCGTCGGCGTCTCGCCTGTCGAGACGATGGGCGGCGTCCCATTTCCGGCAATTGGCGAACTTCCGTATCTTTTGACGCTCCCAGGGCATGGGTTCTACTGGTTCACCCTCCCGCCGGCGATCACCCAGGAGGAGTAAGACGTGCTTGACGAGCTCCTTGTCGCATGGATCGGTCATCAACGCTGGTTCGGCGGCAAGGGGCGCCCGATCGACCGATTGTCGGTCGAATCGGATGTCGAGCTGACCTCCGGGCTCCGGCACCTGATCGTGGCCGTGTGGCAGGAGGGCTCGCGAGACCGCTACCAGATCCTGCTCGGCCAGCGCTACGACCTGCCGGACCGCCTCGAGCACGCGGTGATCGGCCAGTTCCACGACTGGCTCCTGTACGACGCCGCCCACGACTACGAGCTCACCGGCTGGCTGCTCGACGGCATGGCCGCCGACGAGGACCGCGGCGACCTGCGGATGCGCCACACGCCCGGCGTCACCATCGACACCTCCCAGCGCAGCCTCGTGCTCGGCGCCGAACAGTCCAACACCTCCCTGGTGTACGGCGACGCCTACATCTGCAAGCTGTTCCGCCGCCTCATCCCCGGGATCAATCCCGAGTTGGAGGTCGTCGCCGCCCTGGCCGCGCGGAACGCCCCGCACATCGCGCAGCCGTACGGATGGATCGAGTGCGACCTCGACGGGACCCCCACCACGCTGGCGTTCATGCAGCGGTTCCTGCCCAACGCCAACGACGGCTGGGACCTCGCGCTCACCAGCGTCCGCGACCTGTACAACTCGGCCCCCGGCATCGGCGCCGCCGAGGCGGGCGGCGACTTCGCCGCCGAGTCCCGCCGGCTCGGCGCGGCCACCGCCCGGGTGCACCATGAGCTGGCCGAGGCCTTTCCCACGGACGTCATCGAGACGCACGAGGTCAAGCGGATGGCCGAGGGCTTCCGGCGCAGGCTCGGCCGGGCCGTGGCCGAGGTGCCGGAGCTGCGCGAGTACGTCGGGGCGCTGGAGGCCGCCTACCACCTCGTGGAGGACCTGACCGTCGAGGTGCCCGTACAGCGGGTGCACGGCGACTACCACCTGGGCCAGGTGATGCGCACGCCCACCGACTGGGTGGTGCTCGACTTCGAGGGCGAGCCGGGGCAGCCGCTGGCCGAGAGACGGGCGCTGTCGTCGCCGCTGCGCGACGTGGCGGGCATGCTGCGTTCGTTCGACTACGCCGCCCGGCACCTGCTGGCCGGCCATGCCGACGCGGCGACGCTGGAGCCGCGGGCCGACGAGTGGTCGCGGCGCAACCGCGCCGCCTTCCTGGAGGGCTACGCCGAGGCGGGCGGCGTGATCTCGGCGGACGGCCAGGCCCTGTTGCGCGCGTTCGAGCTGTCCAAGGCGGTGTACGAGGTCGTCTACGAGGCCCGTAACCGCCCCTCGTGGATCGGCATCCCGCTGGCCGCGTTCCGGCAGGACGCGTTCTGACGGTCACCCGCCGCGGGGTTTCCCTCACTCGGCCGGCCCCTTGTCCTGGGGCCGGGTCTGCCCCAGATAAACCCAGGAATCCCCACTTTCGGTGATTGCGGCCGTGAAAGCGGGCAGTGGCTGGGTTGGACGGTCAAGGTAGGGCAGGGTTGGGAGCATGCCGTTGACCTCCTCCCCCTCGTGAACGAGGGGAATACCCCACGGTCGCCCGTGAGGGTTCCTGTTTCATCGCCGGTCGCCCGCCAGGAAAGGAAAACTTCCTTTGAGGTCTTACATCGGCTCGGCAGGCGTTTCAGCTCTCTGCCAGCCCGGCGGCGAGGATGTTCTTGGCCGCGTTGACATCCCGGTCATGGGAGGCGCCGCAGGCGCATACCCAGGTCCGGACGTTCAGCGGCACCTCGGCGAGAAACCGCAACTCCTCACTGCGTTTCCAGGCTGTCAGAGCAGCCGACGACTCCTCGCAGGAGACACCACGGCCCTCCAGCCGATAAGCCCGGGTGCGCTCCGCCAAGGCCTTGTTGTAGACCAGGCGCACACAGCCGAACGTCCGGGCAAGCTCGGAAGCCTGCTCGGGGGTCGGGTAGCAGCGATACCGGTAGGCCCGCTTGACGATCTGCGCCACGCCGCACACCGTCCCGCAAGATCCGCCAAATTTCGTACACGTGTTCGATTTGATGGCATTGTTCCGGCTTTCCTCCCCGCCCTGAAGGACGGGGCCTTCAGCCTTGAGGAGATTCGATGAGAACAGAGCTCGACCGCCTCGCGGGCGGGGCGCACCACGATCCGCATTCGATCCTGGGCGCTCATCCCGTCGCGGGCGGCGTGACGTTCCGTACGTTGCGCCCGATGGCCGAGCGTGTCCGGGTGGTGCTCGACGACGGCACCTCCCATGACCTGAAACACCAGGCTCACGGCGTGTTCGAGGTGACCGTTCCCGGGCTCGACAAGGCGCCCGGCTACACGCTGAGCGTCCAGTACACCGGGGGCGAGCCGGTCCAGGTCCGTGACCCCTACCGGCACTGGCCCACCCTGGGCGAGGTCGACCTGCACCTGATCGGCGAGGGGCGGCACGAGCGGCTGTGGGAGGTGCTCGGCGCGCGGGTAATGCGACACCAGGACGTCCAGGGCACGGCCTTCGCCGTCTGGGCGCCCAACGCGCGGGGCATCAGGGTCGTCGGCGACTTCAACCACTGGGACGGCACCGCCTACCCGATGCGCTCGCTCGGGCGTTCCGGCGTCTGGGAGCTGTTCATCCCCGACCTGAGGGCCGGAGAGCGCTACAAGTTCCAGATCCTCGGCGCCGACGGCGTGTGGCGCGACAAGGCCGACCCGATGGCCCGGCGCACCGAGGTGCCGCCGCAGACCGCCTCGGTGATCGAGCAGTCGTCCTACACCTGGAACGACGAGAGCTGGCTGGCCGAACGCCGGGAGCAGACCCCGCAGCGGGCCCCGATGAGCGTCTACGAGGTGCATCTCGGGTCGTGGCGGCCCGGACTGTCCTATCTGGAGCTGGCCGACCAGCTCGTCGAGTACGTCCGTGACCTCGGGTTCACGCACGTCGAGCTGCTTCCGGTGGCCGAGCACCCGTTCGGCGGGTCGTGGGGCTACCAGGTCACCTCCTACTACGCGCCCACCGCCAGGTTCGGCACGCCCGACGAGTTCCGCCACCTGGTCGACCGGCTGCACGAGGCCGGCATCGGCGTGCTGCTCGACTGGGTGCCCGCGCACTTCCCGATGGACGACTGGGCGCTGGCCCGGTTCGACGGCACCCCGCTGTACGAGCACGCCGACCCGGCCCGGGGCGAGCACCCCGACTGGGGCACGTACGTCTTCGACTTCGGCCGCAGGGAGGTGCGCAACTTCCTGGTGGCCAACGCCCTCTACTGGCTGAAGGAGTTCCACATCGACGGCCTGCGGGTCGACGCGGTGGCCTCGATGCTCTACCTCGACTACTCGCGGCGCGAGGGCGAGTGGACCCCCAACGTCTACGGCGGCCGGGAGAACCTCGACGCGGTCGAGTTCCTCAAGGAGATGAACTCCGTCGTCTACCGGGAGGCGCCGGGCATCTCGACCGTGGCCGAGGAGTCGACGGCCTGGCCGGGGGTTTCGCGGCCGGTGCACCTCGGCGGGCTCGGGTTCGGCTTCAAGTGGAACATGGGCTGGATGCACGACACCCTCGCCTACCTGCGGCACGAGCCGGTGTTCCGCCAGTACCACCACCACCAGATGACGTTCTCGCTCATCTACGCCTACTCCGAGAACTACGTGCTGCCGCTCTCCCATGACGAGGTGGTGCACGGCAAGGGCTCGCTGCTGGGCAAGATGCCGGGCGACGAGTGGCAGCGCTTCGCCCAGCTCAGGGCGCTGTTCGCGTTCATGTGGGCGCATCCGGGCAAGCAGGTGCTGTTCATGGGCGGGGAGTTCGGCCAGGGCTCCGAATGGTCGGAGGAGCGCGGGCTCGACTGGTGGGTGCTGGAGTTCGACGGCCACCAGGGGGTCCAGCGGCTCGTCCGCGACCTCAACCGGTTCTACCGCGAGACGCCGGCGCTCTGGGAGCAGGACACCGTCCCCGAGGGCTTCCGGTGGATCGACGCCGACGACGCCTCGGGCAACACGTTCTCCTTCGTCCGCTACGCGGCCGACGGGTCCGCGCTGGCGTGCGTGGCCAACTTCAGCGGCGCGCCGCACGAGGACTACCGGCTCGGCCTGCCGTACGGCGGGCACTGGCGTGAGGTCGTCAACACCGACGCCTACGACTACTGGGGCAGCGGCGTCGGCAACCTGGGCGGGGTCGAGGCGGTCGAGCAGGGGTGTCATGGTCTGCCCTACTCCACGACGCTGCGGGTGCCGCCGCTCGGGGCGGTGTGGCTCTACCAGGATCAGCACCGGGATCAGCACCAGGATCGCCGCGAGGATGAGCTGGGAGAGTCATAAGAGTTCGCTGGGAAAGGCGCCTCAACTCTGGGCTTGACCAATAAATCGCCTTAAACTCCGAGATCACCCCCTTCTCGGAGGACGCGTGCGATTTCGCTCTCTGATCGTCTGCTCGATCCTGCTGGCTCTGGTCCCGGCCGCCCCGGCGTTCGCCGATGATCCGACACCGGCGCCGCCCCCGTACCACGAGAAGCTGGAGGAGAGCCTGGCGGTCGGCGAGGGCAGCGTCCGGGCCATCGTCGAGCTGACCGGCCCGGCCGAACGCGCGCCGGTCGCCGCCCAGGCCGCCGAGGCGAACGTGGACGTCGTGCTCCGGCCGGAGACGCAGCCGTTCATGGTCGTCGAGGGCACCGCCGAGGAGCTGGCCGCGCTGGCCGAGGACCCCCGGGTCACCTCGATCCACCGCGACCGCGCCTATCCCCCGACGCTGGCCTCCAGCCTCAAGCTGATCGGCGCCGACCAGGCGCACGCCCAGGGGTTCACCGGCGCCGGCCAGGCGGTCGCCGTCCTCGACACCGGGATCGACCGCGACCACCCGTTCTTCTCCGGCCGGATCGTGGCCGAGGCGTGCTTCTCGGCCGTCGAGACGGGCGTGACGTCGCTCTGCCCCAACGGGCAGACATCGCAGATCGGGGCCGGCGCGGCCGACGCGGCCACCGCCAACTGCCTGGCGGGGGCGGTCAACCTGTGCGAGCACGGCACCCACGTGGCGGGCATCGCGGCGGGCACCGGCGGGGTGGCGCCGGGCGCGGGCATCGTCGCCGTCCAGGTGTTCAGCCGGGTCGACGACGAGAGCATCTGCGGCGAGCCGTCCTGCCTGCTGGCCTACGAGTCGTCGCTCCGGCTGGCCATGGAGCACGTGGCCGGCCTGTCGCAGCCCATCGCCGCGGTGAACCTGAGCCTCGGCGGCATGCCCGCCGAGACGTCCTGCGACGACGGCGAGGAGGCCCAGGCGTTCAAGCCGGCCATCGACTCGCTGCTGGCCAAGGGCATCGCGACCGTGGTGGCCGCCGGCAACGAGTACTTCGAGGGCGCCTCCTTCCCCGCGTGCATCTCCTCGGCCGTGGCGGTCGGCGCGGGCGACGACGGCGACCAGATCGCCGACTTCTCCAACCGGGGCGCGTTACTCGACCTGTTCGCGCCGGGCGTGGACATCGAGTCGTCGGTGCCCGACGACCAGATGGCGGTCTACAGCGGCACCTCGATGGCGACCCCGCACGTGGCGGGCGCCCTCGCGCTGCTGAAGGCCCAGTCGCCGCAGACCCCCATGTCCGACCTGATCGAACGGCTCAAGACGACCGGCAGGCCGTACGCCTACCAGGCGAACGGCGTGGACGTGGTCACGCCGCGCCTCGACGTGCTGGCGGCCCTGACCGGCGCGACGCCGGCGCCGACGGTCAGCCAGACGGCCGCCCCGCGACCCGACCCCCAGCCGCAGCCCGAGCCCTCCGCCGACAGCCCGTCACCGGAGCCGGCCCCCGAACCCGAGCCGACCGCGACCGACCCCGGCGACGGCCAGACCACGCCCATCCCGCTGCCGACCGTCACCGTGACGGTGACCGTCACCGCCTCGCCTCCGGCCGCCGTCTGCACCAGGAGCACGACCGGCAAGCGGCTGACGGCCAAGCAGTGGGCCGTCGAGATCCACCGCGGCAGCGGGAGCATCCCCGACGCCACGCTGACCTGCTACCTGAAGCTGGTGCAGAAGGCCAGCAAGGTCTTCCCCGAGCTGACCAGGGCCTCGACGCTGGGCACGGCGTACAAGGTGGTCAAGGCCGGCAAGACCGCCAGGCAGCGGCTGGACGGCGCGCTGCTGGTCGGCTGGCTGAACTGGGCGCACGGCACGAACAACACCAAGGCCCTGAAGAGCGCGGAGACCGTGCGCCTGTCGGCCAAGGCGACCAGCGCCAAGCTGACGAAGGCGGCCAAGAGCCTGCGCAAGTCCGCCTGAGGCACCGTCCCGGGGCGGCCCCCGAGCCGCCCCCGCGATCCCTTCCTTGGAACCGTCCAAAGAGGAATCCCGCATATCCGGATAACGGACGTGTTTCGTCGCGGTGCTGGCGCCTGGCCTCTCAGTACACTCTGGCCCCGTACGCACCATCAAGTGGGGATTTTTCCGGCCAGTGGCCGAGACGAGCGAGCTTCACGGGGGTTTCGCCATCACGATTCCGCAGCTCGCCCTCGACGCGTCCCGCCGTTCGGGTGTCCCCCTCCAGTCCGTCCGAGAGACGGACGGTCGACCCCCCGGAGGAAGAGTGAGACTACGGTCTCTGCTGGTCAGCGCCTTAGCACTGGCCACGGCCTCGGCCGCGCTCGTCGCTGCCCCGGCCCACGCGGCCACCCTTGACGACCCTGCCGTCAGCTCTCGATTGACGGCCGAGGTCAAGCAGGGTGGAACGGTCCGTTCGATCATCGAGCTAAAGCCGGGGGCCAGCGTCAGCACGGTCGCCAAGGCCGCCGACGAGGCGTCCCGCAAGGCCGACGTGATCGAGGAGCGGAAGGCGGCCGACTTCTTCGTCGCCGAGCTCGACGAGAAGGCCCTGAACGAGCTCAAGAAGGACGACCGCATCGAGGCGATCTACAAGGACGAGCTGAGCGCCCCGTCCCTCGACGTAAGCACCAAGCTGATCGGCTCCGACAAGGCCAACGAGGCGGGCTGGACCGGCAAGGGCTTCACGGTCGCGGTCCTCGACACCGGTATCGACCGCGACCACCCGTTCTTCGCCGGCCGGATCGTGGACGAGGCCTGCTTCTCGACCAACTTCGCGGGCGACAAGGCCACCTCGCTCTGCCCGAACGGGCAGGCGACGCAGAAGGGCGCGGGCGCGGCCGACGCCGAGATCGCCAAGTGCGTCGTCCAGGGCGCCAACATGTGCTACCACGGCACCCACGTGGCGGGCATCGCCACGGGCAAGAAGACGACGGGCGCCCCGTCCAACGGTGTCGCCCCCGAGGCGGGCGTCCTGCCGATCCAGGTCTTCAGCCGGTTCGACAGCGACGACCTGTGCGGCGCCGGCAAGAGCCCCTGCCTGCTGAGCTACACCTCCGACCAGATGTTCGCCCTCGCCTACGTCACGCTGGTCGCCAAGGCGCGCAACGTCGTCGCGGCCAACATGAGCCTGGGCGGCGGCGGCCCGTACTCCAACCACTGTGACACCGGCTCCATGGCCGTCCGAAAGGCGCAGTTCGACGCCCTCATCGCGCTCGGTGTCGCGCCGGTCGTCGCCGCCGGCAACAACGGGTTCGCCAACGGCGTCTCCTCCCCCGCCTGCATCTCCAGCGCCGTCACCGTCGGGGCCACCGACGACCACGACGCGCTCGCGACCTTCACCAACCGGGGCAGGCTGCTCGACCTGTTCGCGCCCGGCGTGCAGATCAACTCTTCGGTGCCGAACAACACCTACGGCGTCATCGGCGGCACGTCGATGGCCGCCCCGCACGTGGCCGGCGCGTTCGCGGTGATGAAGCAGGCCCACCCGAACCTGAGCATCCGCCAGATCCTGGCCAAGCTGCAGAGCACCGGCAAGCCCATCACGTACGGCCAGGTGACCACCAAGCGGATCGACCTGGCCAAGGCGACCCCGCCGAAGGCGACCCCGACGCCCACCCCCACGCCGACCCCGACGCCCACGGTGACCCCGACCGGCAAGCCCACCACCACGCCGACGGCCACTCCGACGAACAAGCCGACGGTCAGGCCGACCGTGAAGCCGACCCCGACGGTGACCCCCACGCACACGCCGGCGCCGACCAGCGACCCCGACCCCCGGATCATCAGCATGGATCCCGACCCGGAGCCCGTGCCCGACACGTGCACGCGCGGCCGTGGCACCAAGCCGCTGAGCTCGAAGGCGTGGGCGCGGGAGATGCTGAAGACCCAGGGCAGCCTGTCCGACCGGACCCTGCTGTGCTACCTGTCGATCACGCAGAACGGCAGCTCGGTCTTCCCCGAGGTCAGCAACGCCGCGACGCTGGGCAAGGCGTACAAGGTGCTCAACCCCAAGAGCAAGAGCGCCAAGGCCATGCTCGACCGTGAGCTGCTGGCCGCCTGGCTCAACTACTCTCACGGCGTCTACAACGCCTCGGCGAAGGTGCACGGCAACACCACGCTGAAGAAGGCGATCGGCGTCGCCGAGAAGTACCGCGTCAAGGGAGGCACGGCCGCGCAGCTCAAGAAGACGGCCGTCTACCTCTACAAGCACGTGAACAAGTAACCCCATCACCTGGAGGGGCCGGTCCTGGAAAGGGGCCGGCCCCTTTCCACGACCGGCCTCGCTCGGCCGGGAAGGTCCGTGAGGCCGACCAGGTGAACATCCTGTCGCCCGTCGGCGAGGTCCGGGGCGGGCTTCGCAAGAGACCGCACTGCAGTCCGAGATGTGTCGTTTAGGGTGGCTTCATGGACGCAGGAAGAGCGATCTTCGACACTGTTGACAGGCTTCGCCAGCGGCGCACCGCCCCGCTGGTGCTCGAGCTGGACCTCACCGAGGGGCTCACGGAGGGGCCGCCGACCGATCCGGTCGCCGCCCTGCTGTCCATGCGCAAGCCCCGCCTGGCCGACGTGCTGTCGGGGCTGAAGCGGGCCCGCGACGACTCGCGGGTCAAGGCGCTGATCGTGAAGATCGGCGGCAACCCGCTGGGCCTGGCCATGGTGCAGGAGCTGCGCGAGGCCGTGACCCGGTTCCGGTCCTCGGGCAAGCTCACGGTCGCCTTCGGCGAGACGTTCGGCGAGTTCGGCGGCGGCACCGTTCCCTACTACCTGGCCAGCGCCTTCGAACGGGTCTACCTCCAGCCGAGCGGGGACGTGGGGCTGACCGGGGTGGCCATGGAGCAGCGCTTCGTCAAGGGCGCCCTGGCCAAGCTGGGCGTCGACTACGAGATGGGGCAGCGCCACGAGTACAAGACCGGGGCCAACACCTTCACCCAGGACCACATGACCGAGCCCCACCGCGAGTCGATGGGCCGCATCGTCGAGTCGGTCCTGGACCAGCTCGTCGCGGGCATCGCCGAGGGACGCCGGCTCGACCCGGCCAAGGTGCGCGAGCTCGTCGACCGCGGGCCGTTCATCGGAACCGAGGCCCTGGAGGCCGGGCTGGTCGACCGGCTGGCCTACCGGGACGAGGTCTACGACGAGGTCAAGCAGGCCGCCGGAGCCGACGCCCACCTGCAGTTCGTCTCCCGCTACGCCAGGAACGCCGCCGTCCGCAAGCTGCCGCATCCCACGGCCGCCGGCATCGCGCTGGTCCACGGCAACGGCCAGATCCGCTCCGGGCGCTCCGGGCGCAGCCCGCTCGGCGGCGGCGGCGCGATGGGCTCCGACACGGTCAGCGCCGCCCTGCGGTCCGCCCGGCGCGACGAGCACGTCAAGGCCGTGGTGTTCCGGGTCGACAGCCCCGGCGGCTCCTACGTCGCCTCCGACACCGTCTGGCGCGAGGTGGTGCTGACCCGCAGGGTCAAGCCCGTGATCGTGTCGATGGGCGACCTGGCGGCCTCCGGCGGCTACTTCGTCTCGATGGCCGCCGACGTGATCATCGCCCAGCCCGGCACCCTGACCGGCTCGATCGGCGTGTTCGGCGGCAAGCCGGTGCTGACGGAGCTGCTGGAGAAGATCGGCGTCAACTCCGAACTGGTCGCCGAGGGGGCCAACGCCGGGATGTTCTCCACCTCGCGCGGCTTCTCGCCGGAGCAGTGGGAACGGGTCAACGCCTGGCTCGACCGGATCTACGACGACTTCGTGGGCAAGGTCGCCGAGTGCCGCGACCTCAGCCGGGAGCGGACCCACGAGCTGGCCCGGGGCCGGGTCTGGACCGGCGCCGACGCCCAGGAGCGGGGGCTGGTCGACGAGCTGGGCGGCCTGGAGGACGCGCTGCGGCTGGCCCGCGAACGCGCCCGCCTGGCCGACGACGCGCCCGTGCGCCTCTACCCCCGGCTCAACCCGCTGGAGCGCCTGCGCGGCCCCGAGTCGAGCGAGGACAAGGCGGCGGCGCTGGCTCGCGTCCGGATCGACGCCTGGGGTCCGCTGGCCCGCCTGTCGGCCGAGTTGGGCCTCCCCGCCGCCGGCCCGCTCGCCCTTCCGGGTTGGTACGCGATCCGCTGAACCGCTCAGCGGCGGTGGGGATGCGTCACCTTCTCCACGGCCGTGGACTCTCCAGCCCCGTGAAGTCGCGCCTTGCTGCTACTGGATGCTCAGGGGCCCATCGGGCGGTAGCGGGCGCGTAGCCGTACCAGGGGCTGGAGCGTGGGCGTGACGTAGTCGACCGCGAGCAGGCGGGCGATGAAGAGGGCGTGGTCGCCCGCGGGCACCACCTGGCTGGTCTCGGCCTCCAGGGCGGCGACGCCGCCCTCGACCACCAGCGCGTCGGAGTGCGGCCCGCGATGGTGCGGCACACCGGCCACGAGGTGGCGGGCGCTGGGACGGCCGGAGGCGGCGAAGCGGCTGGCGATCGCGGCCTGCCCGGCCGACAGCAGGGACGCCGCCCAGCGGTCCTGGCGCAGCAGCACCTCGGCGAGGTAGCCGTGGGTGCCCAGGCTCACCAGGACGAGCGGGGGCTCCAGCGAGACCGACATCAGCGCCGACACCGTCGCCCCCAGGTCGTCGCGGCCGTCGCGCACGGTGATCACGGCCACGCCCGCCGCGAGCTGGGCCATCGCCTCGGTGAACTCGCTCACGGCCAGGGCCCCCCGCGGAAGGGGACCCTGGCCGGGCGGGTCAGCCGAGGCCGTTCGTGCTCAGCCATTCCTTGGCCACCGTGGCGGGTTCGTCCTTGTTGACGCTGATCTTCTGCATCATCTCAAGCAGCGACTCGGTCGTGAGCTTGGCCGAGACGCTGTTGAGCGTGCTCGTGATGGTGTCGTTGGCCGCGGCCTTGTTGACCAGCGGGGTGACGTTCTGGGCCGGGAAGATGTTCTTCGGGTCCTGCAGCGGGACGAGGTCGTTGGCCGTCATCTTGGGGTCGGTGGAGAAGACGTTGCCGACCTGGATCGAGCCGTCCTTGATGGCGTCGGCCGTGGTCGGGCCGGTCGCCTTCCACTGCTTGAACTCCAGCCCGTACACGTCCTTGAAGCGGGCCTCCCAGCGCTTCTTGAACTCGGGCGGACCACCGACGATCATGTCCTTCGACACCTTGGCCAGGTCCTCCATCGTGGTGAGCGACTGCTTGGCCTGGGTGTCCTTGGTGATCGACAGGGTGTCCTTGTCCTCGGCGGGCGAGGAGTCGAGGGCCTGGAGCTCGGCCGGGAGCTTCTCCTTCAGCGCGGTGTTGACCTCGTCGGTGGTCGCCGCGGTGTTCTGCAGGTCGATGAAGGCGAGCAGGTTGCCGTTGTATTCGGGGACGATGGTCAGCCCGCCGCTCTTGACCTGGTCGTAGACCACCTCACGACTGCCGATGCGGGGCTTCTCCTCGACCTCGACGCCCTTGGCCTCCAGCGCCTGGGCGTAGATCGAGCCCAGCAGCACGCTCTCGTCGAAGTCGAACGAGCCGATGACGGCCTTGCCGCCGCCGCCGGCGGAGGCCGAACCGCTGGGGGCCGCGCTCGTGGTGTCGAGCGGGTTGCCGCCGCTGCCGCCACTCCCGCAGGCGGTCAACGTGAGCGCCGCGGACAGGAGCAGCGCCGCGGCGCCGAAAGTGCGTCTCATCACAATCTTCCCTTCTTGGGGGTTATCAGGCGTTGGCTCACCCCAGGCGAGACCGTTGCCCGCTGTACGAGCATGAACACGATCTGCACCACGAGCGCGAACAACACGATCAGTACGGAACCACCGACCACACTGGCGTAATCCTTGGTCGCGAAACCGTCGATCACGAACCGGCCGAGCCCGCCGAGCCCGGTGTAGGCGGCGACCGTCGTGGTCGCCACCACCTGGATCGCCGAGAGGCGGAGGCCGAGCAGGATCAGCGGCAGCGCCACCGGCACCAGCACCCGGCCGAGCACCTGCCCGCCGGTGAGCCCCATGCCGTAGGCGGCGTCACGCAGCTCCGGGTCGACGCCCCGGATCCCCTCGAACGTGTTGACCAGGATCGGCGGCACCGCCAGCAGCACCAGCGGGATGATCACCGGCAGGATGGAGGCGGTGCCGAGCAGCAGCACGAACAGCACCAGCAGGCCCAGCGTGGGCAGCGCCCTGGCCAGGTTGGCCGTGACGACCACGAGCAGCCCGCCCCTGCCGGTGTGGCCGATCAACAGCCCGAGCGGCACCGCGACCAGCATCGCGAGCACCAGCGCCAGGGCGGAGAACTCCAGGTGTTCCAGCAGCCGCGCCGGGATGCCGTCGGGACCCGACCAGTTGGCCGGGTCGCCGAAGAAGTCGGTGAGCCAGCTCACGTGGCCCTCCTCGCCCGTACCCACGGGGTGAGCAGCCGCTGCGCGAGGACCAGGAGGCCGTCGGCGACCAGCGCCAGCAGCACGATCAGCGCGATGCCGACGATCACCGGGGGCAGGAACGGGTTCTGGTAGGCCCGGGTGAACAGCATGCCGAGGCCGCCCTGGCCGATCAGCGCTCCGACGCTGACCAGGCTGATGCTGGAGACGGCGACCACCCGGAGCCCGGCGAGCACGACGGGCGTGGCGATCGGCAGCTCCACCTGGACCAGGCGGCGCAGCGGGGTGAAGCCCATGGCCACCGCCGACTGGCGCACGTGCTCCGGCACCGCGCCGAGCCCGTCGACCACGGCGGGGATGAGCACGGCCATGGCGTAGAAGGTCAACGGGATGATCACGGTCAGCTGGGACAGGCCGGTGACCGAGATCAGCAGCATGAAGACCGGCAGCGACGGCAGCGCGTAGATGACGTTGAACACGCCGGCCGTCGGCTGGTAGAGCCAGCGCCACCGCACGCTGGCCAGCCCGAGCGGCAGGGCCAGCAGGAGCCCGGCCACGATCGGCACCAGCGACATGACGAGATGGTCGCCGAGCAGGTCCCTGATGCTGCCGACCCGCCCGGTGTCCCAGTTGCGCGCGATCCACTCCCAGAGTGTGGGCGGCCCGTCACCCATCGGCCGCCTCCGTGAGAGCCTCGTCGAGCGCCTCCCGGGTGGCCACGCCGACGACCCTGCCCTCGCCGTCGACGGCCACCGCGCAGCCCGACGGCGACAGCAGCGCAGCGTCGAGAGCCGAGCGCATGGAGTCGTGGCCCGGCCTGAAGGTGCCGTACGGCTCCAGAGTGCCGGGCCGGTCGCGGGAGACCCAGCCGAGCGGCCGGTCGTCGGCGGTGACGACGAGCCGCCACGGCTCGTCCGCGGGGTCGTCGGACCCTTCGGTGACGCTCAGGTCGGTGCGCAGCCGCATGCCCTCGGTCGAGACGAACCGCAGCCGCCGGATCCCCCGGTCGCGGCCGAGGAACTCGCGGACGAAGTCGTCGGCGGGCTCCGACAGCAGCGTCTTGGGGTCGGCCAGCTGCGCCAGCCTGCCGCCCACGCGCAGCACGGCCACGCGGTCGCCCAGCTTGATGGCCTCGTCGATGTCGTGGGTGACGAAGACGATGGTCTTGTTCAGCTCGGCCTGCAGCCGGATCAGCTCGTCCTGCAGGCTGGTGCGGACGATCGGGTCGACCGCGCTGAACGGCTCGTCCATCAGCAGCACCGGCGGGTCGGCGGCCAGCGCCCTGGCCACGCCCACGCGCTGCTGCTGCCCGCCGGACAGCTGGAACGGGTAGCGCTCGCCCATCGCCGGGTCGAGCCCGACGCGTTCGAGCAGCTCCATGGCCCTGGAGCGGGCCTTCTTCCGATCCCAGCCGAGCAGGTAGGGGACCGTCGCGATGTTGTCGACGATCTTGCGGTGCGGGAACAGGCCGGCCTGCTGGATGACGTAGCCGATGCCGCGGCGCAGCGTCGGCGGATCGATGCCCTGCACGGGCACGCCGTCGAGGAGGATCCGGCCCTCCGTGGCGTCGATCATCCGGTTGATCATCCGCAGGGACGTCGTCTTGCCGCAACCCGAGGGGCCGACGAACACCGTGATCTCGCCTGTCGGCGCCTCAAGACTGAGCGCGTCAACGGCGACGGTGCCGTCTGGGTAGCGTTTGGTGACAGCGTCGAATGTGATCACGCGCGACCTCTCGCATAGTGGCAGGGCCGCGACCCCCCTGCCACGACCGCCCATGATCTATTACCCGACAACCCTATGGGGAAATGAGCCGACCTGTCGCATCGGCCCTTGCTTAAACGCTTCACGCACCAGGGTCAATTCGGAGCGAAACCGGACCCGATAGGTGCGCCACCCTGGCTTAGTTGGCATGATTGCCTTACCCAATCTTGACGCCGCCTCTCCACCCCCCGGCAATCCCGCATTTGAAGCAAGAGGAACCGGCCCCGTGACACAGCCGCTCACCGATCAGCGCCCGCGCGCCGACCTGGTCACAGAGCTTTACGACCGTCACGCCGCCGGGCTGTTCGCCTACTGTGCTGACCAGCTCGGCGACCACGGCTCCGCGGCCGACGCCCTCGCGACCGTCCTCAGCGGCGTCTCCGCGACGGCGCCGCCACGCGCGGCGCTCTACGCGTTCGCCCGCCGCGAGATCCACCGGCGTGACGTCGTCTACGCACCTCCCGCCGTCGACCCGCTCACCGACCCGGCCTCCGCGCTGGTCGAGCGGACCCTCCGCGACCTGCGCCCGCACCAGCGCGAAGTGCTGCTGTTGAGCGAGGTCTGCCGGCTGGGCCGCACCGAGCTGGCCTGGGTGCTCGACGTGGCGCCCGACACCGCCGAGGAGCTGGCGATCAGCGCCGCCCACCGCTACCGGCAGCTGCTCGGCATGGCGCTGGCCGCCACCGGGGCGCGGGTGCCGAAGCAGGTGGCCGACGTCTACGGCGCGCTCAGGGTCGCGCCGCTCCGCGACGTGCTCGGCCGCCTGCCGTGGCCCTCGCCGCCCGCCTCCCTGCGCGTCCACTTCGCCGGCTCCCGTACGGCCGGCGCCGCGCCGATGTTCGTGAAGCCGCGCTGGCCCGTGCCGCCCCGCTGGCCGCTGCCGCTGAGCGAGCCCGATCCGGCGACGAGCACCGCCATCTTCCCCGCCGAGCTGCTGGCGCCGCCCTCCCCGGCGCGGGTCCCGGAGCACGACGCGACCACGGCGCCGATGCCGCGGCTGCGCGACCCGATGGCGCCGACCGACACCACCGGGCTCGGCCGGGTCTTCTCCCGGCCACGCGAGCGGCCGTTCTTCCTGTCGGCTCCCGTGCGGGACGACGTACGTCCGGTGGCCGAGCCGCACGCGACGGGCGACGTCCTCATCCACCGCGGCCCCGTCACCCCGCCGCCGGCCGGCGAGGGCCCGCCCGGCGACCTGTTCGCGCCCAAGCGGCCGGCCGACGAGCCGGTCTACCGGATGCCGCTGCCCGAGGAGTTCACCCGGCCGCCCGCCCCGCCACGCGCCTGGCAGACCGGCGCCCGCGACACCGGCGCCCCCAAGCGCTCCGACAGTTCCCCCAGCTCCACCAGCCGACCACCCACCGGCCGCGCGGCCGAGCGCGGCGACCGGAAGACCGACGACGCCCAGCGGCCCTCGGGCGCCCAGGCTCGACGGCCCTCGGGCGCCCAGCCGCGGCGGCCGGTCGCCGGCCAGCGTGGGAAGGCCGTGCCCAAGCCTGGCGCCCGTAAGCCCGGCAAGCCCGGCAAGCCGAAGCCGAAGGCCCGCAAGCGCAGGCGCGGTCACCACGACTGGGCGTGGGAGCTCGTCGGGTTCCTGCTCTGCGTGGCCATCGCGATGATCGTGTTCTTCTCGATGCCGTCGCTCATCGGCCCCTGATCAGGTCGCGCCGGCGGCCGGCCCGACGGCCGCCGGCTCGCGCGACCTCCCGTCGGTCACCGGGGCGGTCTCGGCAGGTTCAGCCCCAGCATGGCGATCAGCTCCCGCTGCACCTCGTTGACCCCGCCGCCGAAGGTCAGCACCATCGCGCCCTTGACGCCGATGTCGATCCGCTCCATCAGCTCGGCCGTCTCCAGGTCGGACGGGTCGCCATAGCGGGCCAGTACGTCGCAGACGATCCTGCCGATCTCCATGTACCGCTCCGAGGCGTAGACCTTGGTGGCGGAGGCGTCCGGAGCGCCCAGCCAGCCGAGGTCCATGTTCGCCGCGACCTGCCAGTTGAGCAGCTCGTTCGTCCGGAAGTAGGCGCGCACCCGGCCGAGCGCCCGCCGCACCTCGGGCACGTCCACCAGCCCCGTGCGGCGCGCCCAGGCGGCGAAGCGGTCGTAGGTCTGCCCCAGGTTGCCGGCCGGGCCGAGCGTGACGCGCTCGTGGTTGAGCTGGTTGACGATCAGGTCCCAGCCCTTGTCCACCTCACCCACGACCATGCCGACCGGGACGCGGACGTCGGAGTAGTAGGTGGAGTTGGTGTGGTGGCGGCCGTCCATGGTGATGATCGGCGTCCACGAGTAGCCCGGGTCGTCCGTCGAGGCGATCATCATGGTGATGCCCTTGTGCTTCTTGGCCGTGGGATTGGTGCGGGCGGCCAGCCAGATGTACTGGGCGTGGTGGGCTCCGCTGGTGAAGATCTTCTGGCCGTTGACGACGTAGTGGTCGCCGTCGAGCACCGCCGTGGTGCGCAGCGCGGCCAGGTCGGTGCCTGCCTCGGGCTCGCTGTAGCCGATCGCGAAGTGGCACTCGCCGGCCAGGATGCGCGGCAGGAAGGCGTCCTTCTGCTCCTGGGTCCCGTACTCCATGAGGGTCGGACCGACGGTGCCGACGGTGATGAGGGGGTACGGCACGCTCGCGCGGGCGATCTCGTTGGCGAAGATCTGCTGCTCGACCGGCCCGTAACCGCTGCCGCCGTACTCCTTGGGCCAGCCGGGGCCGAGCTTCCCGTCGCGGCCGAGGCGGCGGCAGTGCTCCATGTACGCCTCGCCGAACGGGTCGGCGTGGATCTTGCGGCGGTCGTCGGCGGTGATGCAGTTCTGGAAGTACTCGCGCAGCTCGTCGCGGAGTCTGCGCTGTTCGGGGGTGAGGTCGATCAGCATCAGGCGAGCGCTCCGATCAGGTCGAGCTGGGCGTCCTGGCCGCCGAGCAGGTGCGACAGGTGCTTGGCCTGGGCGAAGTAGCGGTGCAGGGGGTAGGTCACGTCGAGGCCGAGGCCGCCGTGCAGGTGCTGGCAGGTGTAGAGGGCCCGCAGCGCCTCGCCGACGTGGAAGGCCGCGACGGCGAGGTCCTCCTCGGCCGGCAGCCTCTGGCCGAGGCGCCAGGCGGCCGACCAGAGAGCCACGTCGAGCGCCCGGCCGGCGATGTAGACGTCGGCGATCTGCATGGTGACGGCCTGGAACTCGGCGAGCGCGCGGCCGAACTGCTTCCTGGTCCTGATGTAGCCGGTGGTCAGCTCCAGCGCCCCGGCGAGCACGCCGCTCGCCTGCGCCGCCACGGCGACGGTGAAGATCTGCCGGATCTCCGTGACGGCCTCGGGACCGGCCACGCGTTCGGCCGGGGTCCGGTCGAGCACGATCGTGGCGGCCGGCTCGCCGGTGGAGGTGTACTCGGGGCTCGACTCCGGGGACTCGACCAGGAACACGCCCTCGTCGGCGGTCACCAGGGCCCACGACTCCAGGTAGGGCACCCCGGTCTTGCGCCCCGTCAGCACCCAGCCCTCCGGGGTGCGGTCGGCGGTGGTCACCGGGAGGTCGGCGAGCGCCCTGCCGGGCTCCCGGTGGGCGACGGTGACCGAGCGGGTCTGCTGGTGGCGGGTGCCGTACCTGCTGAGGGCGAGCGAGCCGGCCAGCGCGGGCAGCGCGGGCAGAGCCGCGGCCCGCGCGCCGACCTCGCGCAGCACGACCGCCATCTCGACGGGGCCCAGCCCGGCGCCGCCCGCCTCCTCCGGCACGCACACGCTCAGCAGCCCGGCCTCGCGCAGCCGTTCCTCCGTCGCCTCCTTGGCGAGCAGGTCGGCGGCCAGCCTGCGCAGGTCTTGCTGGGTCTCGTCCAGATTGAAATCCATCAGGCCTCCGTCTCGTGGAGCGGACCGGGTCGCTCGTGCCCGGCCTCCGGCGGCGGCGTGGCCCACGTTCCGCGGTCATGGAGACCTCCAGCGAGCGCCCAGTCGACCGAAACGCAAACTAGAACAGATTCTAATATCTGTCCAGGGGCCCGGCGTGCCGATAAGTCTGGATATATCCCTGTAACGGGGTGGACATGCATCTATACGGGTTCTTTGTGACCCGCGAGTAACAAGCCGCGCTGTCCAGAAATCAGATAACGTGTTCTTATGCGCAGTCCGCACGCGACCATTGCCGTGCCCCCCGGCGACAGCGAGGGGACCATGGAGAGTCATCCCACCCCTGCCGGGCACAGCGTCCGGACGCGGAGCCAGCACCAGCGCCGCAAGCGCATCGTGCAGGCCGCCGCCGCGCTGGCCTCCCGCGGCGGCGTCGAGGCGATGCAGATGCGCACCGTCGCCGAGCGCGCGGGCGTCGCGCTCGGCACCCTCTACCGCTACTTCCCGTCCAAGATGGACCTGGTGGTCGCGGTCGTCGGCGAGGAGATCGACCTGCTGGAGAGCAGCATCGAGCGCCGCCCGCCGAGCGCGTCCACCCCGGCGGGCCGCGCGGTCGACGTCCTCATGCGCGCCACCCGCGGCCTCATGCGCGAGCCCGAGCTCGCCGACGCGCTCATCCGCTCGCTGATCCTGGCCGAGGTGGAGACCCCGTTCGGCGACCGCATGACCGGCCTGCTGCTCCGCGTCGCCGCTGACGGGCTGTCGCAGGAGCAGGCCACCGAGGAGCAGCTCACTCTGGCGAGCTCGCTGTCCAGCGTCTGGGTGCACGAGCTGCTGGAGATGCTCCGTGGCCGGCGTGGCTACGAGCAGATCCAGCGCCGCATCGAGATCGCCGCCGAACGCCTCATCACCGACATCTGACCCGGCCCGTCCGTCCCCCGATGATCATCGGCGGTCTAGGCTGGCGGCATGAAGATGCGCGCGATCAGCCAGGACTCTTTGGGCGGTCCGGAGGTGCTGAAGCTGACAGAGGTCGACCGGCCCGAGCCGGGCCCGACCGAGGTGCTGGTGCGAGTGCACGCGGCCGGAGTCAACCCCACCGACTGGAAGACCCGCGAGAGCGGCGGCCTGCTCCGGACCCGGCCGCCGTTCGTGCTGGGCTGGGAGGTCTCCGGCGTGGTCGAGGCCGTAGGTCTCGGCACGACCGTCCACCAGCCGGGTGACGAGGTCTTCGGGATGCTGCGCTATCCGCAGGGCAACGGCGCCTACGCCGAGTACGTGGCCGCGCCCGCCCGGCATTTCGCCCGCAAGCCCGCCAATCTCGACCACCTCCACGCGGGCGCGATCCCGCTCGCCGGGCTGACCGCCTGGCAGGCGCTCGTCGACACCGCCGGCGTCCGGGCGGGCAGCCGCGTGCTCGTGCACGCGGCCGCGGGCGGCGTGGGCCACCTCGCCGTCCAGATCGCCAAGGCCAGGGGCGCGTACGTGATCGGCACCGCCAGCGCCGCCAAGCACGACTTCCTGCACGGGCTCGGCGTCGACGAGCTCGTCGACTACCGCGCCGAGGACTTCGCCGAGGTGGTGCGCGACGTCGACGTGGTGCTCGAGACCATCGGCGGCGACTACGGGCCGCGCTCGCTGCGGACCATGCGCGAGGGCGGCACGATCGTCTCGCTCACCATCTCACTGCTGGACGAGCGCCTGCACGCGATGGCGGCCGAGCGCGGCATCCACTCGGCGGCCATGCTGGTCGAGCCCGACCACGCGGCCATGCGGTCACTCGCCGCCCTGGCGGAGGCCGAGCGGCTGCGGGTCGAGCTGGCGGCCGTGCTGCCCCTCGCGGAGGCGGCCAAGGCTCACGAGCTGGGCCAGTCGGGCCGCACCACGGGCAAGATCGTGCTCAGCGTCCCGTAGTGATCGTGCTCAGCGGCGCGCGGTGAGGCGTACGCGGGCGGCGCCAGGTGCCATGAGTCGTCCGCTTCGCCCGTGGAGACCGGGGCCGCCCGAGGACTCATCGGACTGTCGGTGCCGCCGTCTATACAGGAGGGATGACCGACAAGCCATCGAACGAGGACTTCCTCAGGCTGGCTGATCCGCTGCGCCGCGAGTTGCTGGCCCACTGCTATCGCATGCTGGGGTCGGTGCACGACGCCGAGGATCTCGTCCAGGAGACCTACCTGAGGGCCTGGCGGGCCTACGACAGGTTCGAGGGGCGTTCCTCGCTGCGCACCTGGCTCTATCGCATCGCCACCACGGCCTGCCTGACCGCGCTCGACAGCCGGAGCCGCCGGCCGCTGCCCACCGGGCTGGGCGCGCCGAGCTCCGAGGCCACCGCGCCCCTCGCCGAGCGGCCGGAGCTGCCGTGGCTGGAGCCGGTGCCCGACGGCATGGTGGGCGCCGACGACCCGGCCACGATCGTCACCTCGCGCGAGAGCATCCGGCTGGCGCTCATCGCGGCCCTGCAGCACCTGCCGCCCCGGCAGCGCGCGATCCTGATCCTGCGCGACGTGCTCAGGTGGCGGGCCGCCGAGGTGGCCGAGGCCCTGGGCACCACCACGGTCGCCGTCAACAGCGGCCTGCAGCGGGCCCGCGCCCAGCTCAGCGAGGTGGCACCGAGCCTCGACGATCCGGTGCGGCCGCTGTCCGCCGAGCAGCGGGCCCGGCTCGACCGCTACATGGCGGCCTTCGAGCGCTACGACGTGGCCGCGATCGTCGAGCTGCTCACCAAGGACGCCGTGTGGGAGATGCCGCCCTACACGGGCTGGTGGCAGGGGCCCGAGAGCATCGGCAGGCTCATCGCGGCCAACTGCCCGGCCAGCGGGGCGGGCGATCTGCGGCTCGTCCCTGTCGCGGCCAACGGCCAGCCGGCGTTCGCGGTCTACTTCCGCGAGGGCACGGGCTATCACGCGTTCGCCGTGCAGGTGCTCACCATGACCGGCGAGGGTGTCGGCCATGTGGTGATGTTCTTCGACCTTGACCTGTTCGACACGTTCGGGCTGCCTCGTACGATGCCGGCCGCCGACCGGGCTTCCGCGTCAAAGTAGAACGCGTTACAGTCTGGACCGGAGCATCATTCTGGAGGCGACTGTGAGCACACCTGTGATCGTCGAGGCCGTACGCACCCCGATCGGCAAGCGGGGCGGCTGGTTGTCCGAGCTCAAGCCACAACAGGTGCTGGCAGCGGCGCTCAACGGGCTGATCGATCGTTCCGGGCTCGATCCCGCGCTGGTCGGTCAGGTGTTCGCCGGATGCGTGACCCAGGCGGGCGAGCAGGGCGGCCATGTGGGGCGGCACTCCTGGCTCTACGCCGGCCTGCCCTACCAGACGGGCGTCACCACGGTCGACGCCCAGTGCGGCTCGTCGCAGCAGGCCGTGCACCTCGCGGCGGCCATGGTGCGCGCCGGGGTGATCGACGTGGGCATCGGCTGCGGGGTCGAGGTGATGAGCCGGGCGCCGCTGGGCAGCAACGTGCTGCCCGCCGATCCCCGGCCCGACGACTGGAGCATCGACCTGCCCGACCAGTTCACCGCCGCCGACCGCATCGCGCGGCGGCGCGGGCTGACCAGGGAGCGGCTCGACTGGTTCGGCGCGCGGTCCCAGCGACTGGCGGCCAAGGCGTGGGCCGACGAGCGGTTCGAGCGGGAGATCGTGCCGGTCGGGTCCGTCACCCGCGACCAGGGCCTGCGTGAGACCACGGTCGAGGGGCTGGCCAAGCTCAGGCCGGTGCCCCACGAGGATTCGCTGCACACCGCGGGCACGTCGTCGCAGATCTCCGACGGAGCGGCGGCCGTCCTGGTGATGAGCGAGGAGGCGGCGCTCCGTCACGGCCTGCGGCCCCGTGCCCGCATCCTGGCCCAGGCCCTGGTGGGCTCGGAGCCCTACTACCACCTCGACGGGCCGGTCGACGCGACCGCCAAGGTGCTCGAGTCGGCCGGCATGACGATAGGCGACATCGACAGGTTCGAGGTGAACGAGGCGTTCGCGTCGGTGGTGCTGTCGTGGGCGAGTGTGCACCTGCCCGACCTCGACCGCGTCAACGTCAACGGCGGCGCCATCGCGCTCGGCCATCCGGTGGGCGCGACCGGCGCGCGGCTGCTCACGACGGCGCTGCACGAGCTGGAGCGTTCGGACTCCACGACCGCTCTGGTCACGATGTGCGCGGGCGGCGCGCTGGCCACGGCCACGATCCTTGAGCGGATAGCGTGACACACCGGAAATTCCGTATCCGTCCCCCGGCCTTCTCCTCCAGACTCGAACCACACGCACGCTCTACGGGGGACACGTGACGAGAAAGACCCGACGCCGGCCGTACCTTGAGCAGCGTCCGCAGGACCTCGGCGGCGGGGTGTGGAGCGTGCCGGTGCCGATCCCCGGCAACCCGCTCGGCTACACCCTCGTCTACGCCGTCGAGTCACCGAAGGGGCCGGTGCTGATCGACGCCGGTTGGAACCATCCCGACGCCTGGGAGGCGCTGCACGGCGGGCTCGGCTCCCTGGGCATCGACATCGCGACGGTCAGGGGCGTGGTCGTCACCCACTTCCACCCCGACCATGCCGGGCTGGCCGGTCAGGTCAGGGAGACGTCCGGCGCCTGGATCGCGATGCACGAGGCCGACGCCGCGCTGGTCCGGCTCATGCACGGCCTGGCCGACGGCGAGCACCGCAGCTTCCAGGCCGACATGCTGCGCCGGGCCGGCGCCAACCCGGCGGAGGTGGACGTCGCCACCGCCCAGCGCCCCAAACCACCCGCGCCGCCCGACCGCGAGCTGCGCGACGGCGACCTGGTCGACCTGCCCGGCCGCAAGCTGCGGGCCGTGCACACGCCCGGCCACACTCCCGGTCATATCTGCCTGCACCTGGAGGACGCCGACCGGCTGTTCACCGGTGACCACGTCCTCCCCGACATCACCCCTCACGTCGGCATCTATCCGTACGATCGCGATGATGTCGATCCGCTGGGAGAGTTCCTCGGCTCCCTGGAGCGGATCGGCGACATGGGCCCGCTCGACGCCCTGCCGGCCCACGAGTGGACATTTCCCGATGCGGCAGCGCGAGCCACCGAGATCCGTCAGCATCACGAGGAGAAGCTCACCGAGCTTCACGCGCTGCTGGCCGAGCGGCCGGAGCCGCAGACCATCTGGGAGGTCGCCGCCATGATGACCTGGAACAGACCCTGGGACGACCTGTCCCCCATGTTGCGCGGCATGGCGGCCGGCGAGGCCGCCGCCCACCTGCGCGCCCTGGAGGCACGTGGGGCGATCAGGCGGGTCAGCGGAGGCCAGCCCGTACGGTTCCAGGCCATAGACTCCTAGACATCCGATGTCTAGGGAGAAAAGCGTGGCGGTCACCGACGCGGCCATCGACAAGATCAAGCAGATGATCCTCTCCGGCGAGCTGACGCCCGGCGACCGGCTGCCGAAGGAGGCCGACCTGGCCGAGCGCCTCGGCCTGTCTCGCAACTCGCTGCGCGAGGCCGTCCGCGCGCTGGCCCTGATCAACGTCCTCGACGTGCGCCAGGGCGACGGCACCTACGTCACCAGCCTGGAGCCGCGGCTGCTGCTCGACACCATGTCGTTCGTGCTCGACCTGCACCGCGACGACACCGTGCTGCAGTTCTTCGAGGTGCGCCGCATCCTCGAACCCGCCGCCACGGCGATGGCCGCCAGGTCGATGACCGACGCGGAGATCGAGGAGCTCCGGGTGATCCTCGAGTCGTTGCCCGCCTCCCCCACCATCGAGGAGCTGGTCGCCAACGACCTGGAGTTCCACCAGCGGATCGCGCTGGGGTCGGGCAACAGCGTGCTGTGCTCGTTCATCGAGAGCCTCTCCGGGCCGACGACCCGGGCCCGGATCTGGCGCGGCCTCACCCAGGAGGGCGCGCTGGACAAGACGCGCGAGCAGCACACCGCGATCTACGAGGCCATCGCCGCCCACCAGCCCGACCTGGCCCACTCGTGGGCCACCGTGCACGTGGCGGGCGTGGAGTCCTGGCTGCGCAAGGCCCTCGCCTGACCGGACCCCTCGGGGTAGTACACCGGTGTGGCTGACAGACTCGACCGGTATCGGAGCAAACGCGACGCCGGCCGCACCCCCGAGCCCGTCCCTGCCGAGCCCGTCCCCGCCGACGCCCCCGAACCACGCGACGGCGACGCGTTCGTGATCCAGGAGCACCACGCGCGGTCGCTGCACTGGGACCTGCGGCTGGAGCGCGACGGCGTGCTCGCCTCCTGGGCCGTGCCCAAGGGCCTGCCCGGCGACCCCGGCACCAACCACCTGGCCGTGCGCACCGAGGACCACCCGATGGAGTACCTCACGTTCCACGGCGAGATCCCCCGGGGCGAGTACGGCGGCGGCACGATGACGCTGTGGGACCAGGGCACCTACGAGACGGAGAAGTGGTCCGACCGCGAGGTCAAGGTGGTGCTGCACGGCGCCCGAGCCTCGGGCCGGTTCGTGCTGTTCCAGACGAACGGCAAGAACTGGATGATCCATCGGATGGATCCCCCGGTCCACGACCCCTTGCCGCCGTTGGACCCCATGCTTCCGGCCGAGCGCTCCCGGCTGCCGCGCGACGCGGGGACGTACGCGTTCGAGTTCGCCTGGGGCGGTGAGCGCGTCCTGGTGCCGATCGTGGGCGGCCGGACCGACGCGGCGCGGCGGCATCCGTGGCTGAGACCGCTGGCGGAGTCGTTCGGCAGCCGCACCGCGGTCCTGGACGGCGAGGTGGTCACGCTGGGCGGCGGCGAGGTGCTGGTCTGCTACGACCTGCTCTACGACGACGGGCGCTCCCTGGTCGCCGAGCCCTACACGGCCCGCCGGGCCGCGCTGGAGGCTCTCCACCTGTCGGCGGCCCGCTGGCAGACCGCCCCCTCCTGGCCGGGTCAGGCCGCCCCGGTGCGGCAGGCGGCCCGCGAACAGGGCCTGCCCGGTGTCCTCGCCAAGCGTCTCGACTCGCCCTACGAGCCCGGTCCGTCCACGGCCTGGATCTTCGTGCCGAGTCGCGCGGCGAAACCGCCGCGCGACTGACGCGTCAGGCGACGCCCGCACCTCCCGGGACATGACACAGAACGACGTCCGCCCCCTCCCGGGAGGTGAGATAAGACTTGGATTGTTCGTTAACTTGTATCGTTCGTGTTTATGGCTGTAGGTTGGGTGCCATGAGCGCACCCAGGACTCCGGCCGCCGAGGAGCTACGCGGTGCCGGCCTTCGGGTGACGGCCGCCCGCGTCGCACTGCTCGAGACCGTCCGCGACGGTGACCACCTCGACGTCGAGACGATCGCCTCCGGCGTGCGCGATCGGGTGGGCCATGTCTCCCTCCAGGCTGTGTACGAGGCCCTCCACGCGCTCACCGCGGCGGGGCTCGTGCGCCGCATCGAGCCGGCCGGCAGCCCGGCCCGGTTCGAGGGGCGGGTCGGCGACAACCACCACCACGTCGTGTGCCGGTCGTGCGGTGTCGTCGCCGACGTCGACTGCGCGGCCGGCGAGGCGCCCTGCCTGACAGCGTCCGACGACCACGGCTTCTCGATCGATGAGGCCGAGGTCATCTACTGGGGCCTGTGCCCCGCTTGTTCCACCGCCAGCAGTTCCTGAGCACCTGTCTCGAATTCCGGAAGGATTCCATGTCCGAGAACCATGACGCAATCGTCACCGACCCCCAGCCTGAAGGCGAAGGCGGCTGCCCGGTCGCGCACGAGCGCGCCCCTCACCCGACTCAGGGCGGCGGAAACCGCCAGTGGTGGTCGGACCGGCTCAACCTGAAGATCCTCGCCAAGAACCCCGCCGTGGCCAACCCCCTCGGTGCGGAGTTCGACTACGCCGAGGCGTTCAAGTCGCTCGACCTCGCGGCCGTGAAGCAGGACATCGCGCAGGTGCTGACGACCTCGCAGGACTGGTGGCCCGCCGACTTCGGCAACTACGGCCCGTTCATGATCCGGATGGCGTGGCACAGCGCGGGCACCTACCGCATCAGCGACGGCCGCGGCGGCGCCGGGGCCGGTCAGCAGCGCTTCGCCCCGCTCAACAGCTGGCCGGACAACGCCAACCTCGACAAGGCCCGCCGCCTGCTGTGGCCGGTCAAGAAGAAGTACGGCAAGAGCCTCTCCTGGGCCGACCTCATGGTCCTGGCCGGCAACGTCGCCCTGGAGTCGATGGGCTTCAAGACCTTCGGCTTCGCCGGCGGTCGCGCGGACGTCTGGGAGCCTGACGAGGACGTCTACTGGGGCCCCGAGTCCGTCTGGCTCGACGACCAGCGCTACACCGGCGACCGGGAGCTCGAGAACCCGCTCGCCGCGGTCCAGATGGGCCTCATCTACGTCAACCCGGAGGGCCCGAACGGCAACCCGGACCCGCTGGCCGCGGCCCGCGACATCCGTGAGACGTTCCGCCGGATGGCGATGAACGACGAGGAGACGGTCGCCCTGATCGCGGGCGGTCACACCTTCGGCAAGACCCACGGCGCCGGCCCGGCCGACCACGTCGGCCCCGACCCCGAGGCCGCCCCGCTGGAGGAGCAGGGCCTCGGCTGGAAGAGCACCTTCGGCAGCGGCAAGGGCGGCGACACGATCACCAGCGGCCTGGAGGTCACCTGGACCTCGACGCCGACGAAGTGGTCCACCAACTTCTTCTGGAACCTGTTCGGCTACGAGTGGGAGCTGACGAAGAGCCCGGCCGGCGCGCACCAGTGGCGGCCGAAGCACGGCGCCGGCCAGGACTCGGTGCCCGACGCGCACGACCCGTCGAAGCGTCACGCGCCGTCCATGCTGACCACCGACCTCGCGCTCCGGTTCGACCCCATCTACGGCCCGATCTCGCGGCGCTTCTACGAGAACCCCGACGAGTTCGCGGACGCCTTCGCCCGCGCCTGGTTCAAGCTGACCCACCGTGACATGGGCCCGGTCTCCCGCTACCTCGGCCCGGAGGTCCCGGCCGAGACGCTGCTGTGGCAGGACCCGCTGCCCGCGGCCACGTACGAGCAGATCGACGCCGAGGACATCGCCTCCCTCAAGGCGCAGATCCTCGCCTCGGGCCTGTCGGTGTCCGAGCTCGTGTCCACCGCCTGGGCGTCGGCGGCGTCCTTCCGCGGCAGTGACAAGCGCGGTGGCGCCAACGGCGCGCGCATCCGCCTGCAGCCGCAGAGCGGATGGGAGGTCAACGACCCCGACCGGCTCGCGACGGTGCTGCGCACCCTGGAGGGCGTCCAGGAGAGCTTCAACGCCGCCCAGACCGGCGGCAAGCAGGTCTCGCTCGCCGACCTGATCGTGCTCGGCGGCGTCGCGGCCGTCGAGCGGGCGGCCAAGGACGCCGGCTTCGACGTCCAGGTCCCCTTCACGCCGGGCCGCGTGGACGCGTCGCAGGAGCAGACCGACGTCGAGTCGTTCGACGCCATGGAGCTGACCGCCGACGGGTTCCGCAACTACCTCGGCAAGGGCAACCGGCTGCCGGCCGAGTACCTCCTGCTCGACCGGGCCAACCTGCTGACCCTGAGCGCCCCCGAGATGACGGTTCTGGTCGGTGGCCTCCGTGTCCTGGGCGCCAACCACCAGCAGTCGCCGCTCGGCGTCTTCACCGCGACCCCCGGGGCGCTGACCAACGACTTCTTCGTCAACCTGCTCGACTTGGGTACGACGTGGAAGGCGACGTCCGAGGACGCCGGCACGTTCGAGGGTCGCGACGCGGCCACGGGCGAGGTCAAGTGGACCGGCAGCCGGGCCGACCTCGTCTTCGGGTCCAACTCCGAGCTGCGTGCGCTCGCGGAGGTCTACGCGAGTGACGACGCCAAGGCGAAGTTCGTGAACGACTTCGTCGCGGCGTGGGACAAGGTCATGAACCTCGACCGGTTCGACCTCGCCTGATCCCCCCTGATCAGGCGAGATCACGCCTGATCGCTGACGTCCAGGCCGGCCCAGTTGCGGACCGGCCTGGACGTTCTCCGTTCGGGAGATGGAGACCACGGCCGGCGCGCCGGGGCAGCGGTGACCACCGCGCCCGCACCTCGTCCACCGGCATGTTTCCCCCTGCCGCGGCGCCCATGCGGGCGAGGCCGGCGGGTGAGTGTGAGGGGCGGGTGAGCGATACTCGTCGGATGCGGATCGACGAGCTCTCCCCTGACGGCTCCCTCGGTGAGGAGCTGCTGACGTTGCAGCGCGCCGCGTACGCGGTGGAGGCGGAGATCATCGGCGACGACCGGATCCCGCCCCTGCACGAGAGCCTGGACGAGCTGCGCTCGAAGCCGCTGCGCTGGCTGGGCGCGGTGGACGACGACGGACGGCTGGCCGGGGCCGTGGCCTGGGCGGAGACGGCCCGGGAGGTGGACGTCGACCGGCTGGTCGTCCATCCTGGCGCGCACCGGCGCGGCGTCGCCAGGGCCCTGGTCAAGGAGGTCATGACCAGAGCGGGTGAACGCCCGGTCGCGGTGTCCACCGGCCGCGCCAACCTGCCCGCCCGCACGCTCTACGAACGGCTCGGGTTCGCGCTCCGGGGCGAGGACGAGGTGATCCCCGGGCTGTGGGTGGTCCACTACGCCTTTCCCGGCTGAGCCACCGACAGCGGCCTGTCGTAGACGCCGATCCGCCACGGCCATGGCGACCGATACGCCGCTGAAGTCGCGACCAACGCACCACAAACCGGCCGACCAACGCGCCACGTACCCAGCGACCGATGCGCCACGTGCCTAGCGACCGATGCACCAGAATACTTGCGACCAGCGCACCACAGATTTAGCGACCAATGCGCCACAACTCATGCGACCAACGCACCACACGGGGGGCCTGTATGCGATGCTTCTCCCATGGTCAGCCCTCCTCTCGGCAGGGTGGTGCCACGGCATGCGGAGCGAGCCGTGGTGGAAGCCCTGACAGACACTCGTGTGGTTCTGGTGAACGGCGCGCGGCAGTGCGGCAAGAGCACTCTCGTCCGGCAGGTCGCCAAGGACAGAGCCATGGAGTGGCGCGATTTGGACCTCGCGTTGACGCGTCAAGGCGCCCTGGCCGACCCAGACGGCTTTGTCGACTTCCCCGACATGCTGGTCATCGACGAGATCCAACGGGCGCCCGAGTTGCTGCTCGCCATCAAGGCTCAGGTCGATGCCGACCCTAGGCCAGGCCGCTACCTGCTGACCGGCTCTTCACGCGTCCTCGGCCTCCGGGCGTTGCCTGACACCCTTGTCGGACGGATGGAGACCATCGAGCTCTGGCCTTTCTCTCAAGGGGAGATCGACAGCACCCCCGACGGCTTCATCGACACGATCTTCAGCCAGGGCGCCGGCCTGCGCCACACCTCTGAGATCTCACGAATGGACTATGCCGAACGCATCATCCGGGGCGGCTTCCCTGAGGCCGTGGCCCGCGCGAGCGGGCGACGGCGACAGCGCTTCTTCGACTCCTACGTGGGAGACCTGATCGCGCGAGACGTGAGTCAGCTCACGGAGATCGAACGGCCAAGCGATATGCGGGCTCTGGTGCGCCTGCTCGCCGCGCGTTCCGGCCAGCTACTCGTAGGTCGGACCATCGGTAGCGATCTGGGACTTCCCGGGACCACGACCAACCGGTACATCAGCCTTCTGGAAGAGGTATTCCTGATCAAACGGGTGCCTGCGTGGTCGAGAAACCTCAGCAATCGCGCCGTCCACACCCCCAAAGTCGCTTTTGTGGATTCCGGTATGGCGGCCAACCTGCTCAGCGCCGACGCGCGCGGCCTCGTCCGGCCCGGAGGGGTGTTCGGCCCGCTCCTCGAAGGTTTCGTCCTCATGGAGCTCGCGCGTCAGCTCACGTGGGCCGAAGAACGAGCCGAGTTGTTCCACTACCGGACCAAGGACAAGATCGAGGTGGACGCGGTTCTGGAGAACCGGCAGGGCCGGGTGGTGGCCATCGAGGTGAAGGCGTCCTCCACTGTGCGCCCCGACGACTTCGCCGGCCTCCGGCACCTTGCCGAACGGCTGGGCGATGACTTCGTCGCGGGAATCGTTCTGCACACCGGCTCCCAGACGCTTCCGTTCGGAGACCGCATGCTGGCCATGCCGGTCGGTGCGCTGTGGGAGGTCGGCCAGTGAGGTGGTCACGATCCGGCGGGGCACCCGCCGGATCGTGGGTTACGCCTTCTCCTGCTGAGCCTGTTCCAGGGCGGGCCAGAGGGCTTCGGGGATCGGTCGCCGCCAGAGGGCCGCGTTGGCGGTGATCTCCTCGGGGGCGCGGGCGCCCACCACGATCGAGGCGACCGCCGGGTGGCGCAGCGGATAGGCCATCGCCGCCTGCGGGAGTGTCACGCCGTACGACTCGCAGATGGCGGCGAGGCGCCGGGCCCGGTCGAGCAGGGGCGCGGGGGCGGGCCGGTAGTCGAAGGTGCCGGATGGGGTCGGCGTGGCCAGCAGGCCGCTGTTGAAGACCCCCGCGGCGAGCACCCGGACCCCGCGCTCCGCGCAGGCGTCGAGCAGCGGGAGGCCCGAGCGGTCGAGCAGGGTGTGACGCCCGGCGAGCATGACCAGGTCGATGTCGGTCTCCTGGACGAACCGCAGCGGCGTCCGCCACTGGTTCATGCCGACGCCGATGGCCTTGACCACGCCCTGGGCGCGCAGCTCGGCCAGCGCCGGGTAGGCCTGGGTGAGCGCCTGCTCGATGTGCTCGTCCGGGTCGTGGATGAGGGCGATGTCGACGGACGGCACGCCGAGCCGGGTCAGCGACTCCTCCAGGGAGCGCAGTACGCCGTCGCGGGAGAAGTCCCATCGGCGCTCGAAGTCGGCGGGCACGTCGAAGCCCTCGTCATCGCGGCCGTGACGGCCGTCCCTGCCGGCTGGGACGAGCAACCGGCCGACCTTGGTGGAGAGCAGGTAGCCGGACCGGCCGGCGAGCGCCGCTCCCAGGCGGCGTTCGGCCAGCCCGAGCCCGTAGTGCGGCGCGGTGTCGAACAGCCGGACGCCGCCGTCCCAGGCGGCGTCGACCGTGGCGCGGGCCTGCTCGTCGGTCACCGCCTGGAACAGGCCGCCGATCGGGGCCGTGCCGAGCCCGAAGCGGGGCAGCTCGATCGTCACGTCAGCTCCCAGACCAGCGTGAGCCCGCCCGTGCCCTTGTCGAAGTCGCCGTCGAGCAGCTGGTTCATCCGCCGCTGCCAGGCCTGGTCGGCGGGGTGGTCGCGCAGGGCGGCCTGCAGGGCGGCGTAGTCGTCGACCTCGACGAAGTGGAACAGGTCGAGGCCGTCGCGGTAGATCCGCCAGGAGCGCAGGCCGTGCTCGCGCATGGCCTGCTCCAGCTCGGCGGGGACGCTCGCGTGCTCCCGGTCGTAGATCTCCTCGCAGCCGGGCTTCAGCCGGGTGCGGAGCGCGAGTCGTTGCATCAGTCCTGCGCCTTCCCACCCGCGACCCGGCTGATCATGAGGGCGACCAGGATGATGAAGCCGTAGACGACCGGCTGCCAAAAGCCCGAGACGCCCTTGAGGGTGAGGATGTTCTGCACCAGGCCGATGACCAGCACACCGGTCAGGGCGCCGAGGATGGTGCCCTTGCCGCCGTCCATGCTGACGCCGCCGATGACGGCCGCGGCGAACACCATGAAGATCCAGCCCACGCCCTGGCCGGAGCCGACGGCGCCGAGGCGTCCGGTCTCCAGCACGCCGGCGAGCGCGGCCAGCATGCCGCCCAGGATGAACACGCCCCACAGCACCCGGTCGACCCGGATGCCGGCGGCGCGGGCGGCGTCGGAGTTGCCGCCGATGGCGTAGAGGGAGCGGCCGACCCTGAAGTAGCCCAGCCCCACCATGCCCGCCACGAACAGCACGCCCGCGATCCAGACGGAGGCCGGCAGGCCGAGCCAGGTGGCGCTGCCCAGGTAGAGCATCGACTCGGGCAGCTCGAACAGCGTCTTGCCCTCGGTCGGGCCCAGCTGCAGGCCGTGCACGATGATCTGCATGGCCAGCGTGACGATGAACGCCGACAGCTGGAACTTAATGATCAAAAATCCGTTGACCGCCCCGATCGCCGCGCCGACCAGCAGGCAGAGCGGGATCACCAGCATGCCGGGCAGGCCGAGCCCGAACCCTCCGGCGGTCGCCGGGATCACCAGCATCACCGCGAGGGCCGGGGCCATGCCGACGGTCGACTCCAGCGACAGGTCGAACTTGCCGGAGATCAGGATCATCGCCTCGGCCAGCACCAGCAGCGAGATCGACGCCTGCTGCTGGAGCACGTTCGTGAGGTTGCCCGTGGTCAGGAAGATCGGGTCCAGGAACGCGCCCACGATCAGCAGGAGCACGATCACGGGCACCAGGGTCAGGTCACGAAACCTGCCCAGCCGCAGCCTGGGGGCGGGCGCAGTCAGTGTGGTCACGGTTGAATGCCTTCCATAACGGCCACGAGCTCGTGGTCGGTCCAGCCACGTGGCACGTCTTTCACGATCCTGCCGTGGAACATCACCAGCACGCGGTCGCAGATGCGCAGGTCGTCGAGCTCGTCGGAGACCACCACGGCCCCGGCGCCCCGCTCGACCGCGTCCTCGACGGCGCCGAGGAGGGCCTGCTTGGCCTTGACGTCGACGCCGGCGGTCGGGTTGATCACGACCAGCGCGGCCGGGTCGTCGACCAGCGCCCGCGCGAACACCACCTTCTGCGCGTTGCCGCCGGACAGGTCGCCGACGGGCTGGTCGGGCCCCTCGGTCTTGATGTCGAGTTCCTTGATGAGTTGTACGGCCTTGCCGCGCCGCTTCGCCGGCGAGACGGTGCCGAACCGGCCGAGCCTGCGGGCGATCGGGATGGTCGCGTTCTCGCCCACGGACAGCAGCGGGACGAAGCCCTCGTGGTGCCGGTCCTCGGGTACGAAGCCGAGCCCGGCCTTGAGCGCGGCGGGGACGTCACCCGGCTTGACCCGGGCGCCGTTGACGACGACCGTGCCCGAGTCGGCCTTGCGGAGCCCGACGAGGGTCTCGGCCACACCGACCTTGCCGCTGCTGGCGGAGCCGGCCAGGCCGACCACTTCCCCTGACCTGACGGAGAGGTCGACGTCCTGGTAGCGGCCGGCCAGCGTCAGCCCCGCCGAGGACAGCACGACCTTCTCTCCCGGCGTACGGGTGCGGGACTCGTACGCGACCGTGGCCTCGCCGGTCATCGCCGTGACCAGGTCGTCGTGCGGCAGGTCGGCGACCGGCCGGGTCAGGACGTGCCGGGCGTCGCGGAAGACCGTGACGCTCTGGCAGATCTCGTAGACCTCGTCCAGGTGGTGGGAGATGTACATCATGGTCACGCCCTGCTCGCGCAGCGCCCGCATGCGGACGAACAGGCGCTCGATGGCGGGGCCGTCCAGGCGGGCCGTCGGCTCGTCGAGAATGATGAACCGCGCGCCGAACGACAGCGCGCGGGCGATCTCCACCAGCTGGCGCTGCTCGACGTCGAGGTCACCGGTGAGCGCCTCGGCGTCGACGTCCACCTCGTAGGTGGCGAGCAGCTCGCGGGCCCTGGCCCGCAGCGCCCTCCATTTGATCATCCCGCTGTCGGTCTGGCGGTTGAGGAACAGGTTCTCCGCGACCGTCAGGGTGGGGATGATCGTGGGCTTCTGGTAGACGCAGGCGACCTGCCGTCGCCACGCGTCCCGGTCCGCCAGGGCGGGCGCCGCCTCTCCCGAGAACAGCACCTCGCCCGCGTCCGGCCGCTGGAGCCCGGTGAGGATCGACACCAGGGTCGACTTGCCCGCGCCGTTCCTGCCGAGCAGCGCGTGGGTCTCGCCTTCGGCGATCGCGATGCTCGCGCCGTTCAACGCCACAGTCGAACCAAAGCGTTTCACGACATTTCGGGCTTCAACATGATTTTTCATTACTTGACCTGGTTGCCCCAGAGAGCCGGGTCGTCCACGTTCTCCTTGGTGACCAACGGCGAGGGCAGCTGGTCCTCAAGACCGTTGGGCAGCTCGATGATCGTGCTGCCGTGGTCCGTCGGGCCCGGCTTGAAGGTCTTGCCCTCCAGCGCCGCCTTGGCGTAGAAGATCGCGTACTTCGCGTAGAGGTCGGCAGGCTGCGACATCGTGGCGTCGATCTCACCCTTGCGGATCGCCTCGAACTCCTGTGGGATGCCGTCGTTGGAGACCACGAAGATGTGCTTGGGGTCCTCCGGCGCGACGAGCAGGTTCTTCTGCTTCAGCACCTGCAGCGTGGGCGCCAGGTGCACGCCGCCGGCGTGCATGTAGACGCCCTTGACGTCGGGGTGCTGCTCCAGGCGGGTCTGCAGCATGGACGCGGCCTTGCTGCCCTCCCACTCGGTCGGCTCGTTGAAGACCGTGATGCCGGGGAACTTCGTCTTCATGCACTCGCCGAACGCCTCGGCGCGGTCGCGGCCGTTGATCGAGCTCAGCGCGCCCATCAGCTGGACGACCTTGCCCTTGCCCTCGAGCTTCTCGCCGAGGAACTCACAGGCTCTGGTCCCGTACGCCCGGTTGTCGGCGCGTACGACCATGTAGACCTTGCCCTTGTCGGGCCGGGTGTCGACCGACACGACGGGGATCTTCTTGTTCTCCAGCGTCTTCAGGGTGGTGGCGATGGCGCCGGTGTCCTGCGGGGCCATGATGATCGCCTTGGCACCCTGGCCGGACAGCGCCTGGACGTTGTTGACCAGCTTGGACACGTCGTTCTGGGAGTTGGTCGCCTGCATCAGGTCGGCCTTCAGCTCGCCGGCCATCTGCGGGACGTACTTCATGTAGGAGTTCCAGAAGTCGGAGTCGGCTCGCGGGTGGTCGACGCCGATCTTCCCTCCACCGCCTCCTTCGCTCGCCGTCGGGGTGCTGTCACCACACGCGGCGATGACCGCCAGGAGGGCCGCGCCTGCGACCACGGAGCCGATCTTCATCGTTGGGGGTTACCTTCCTCGTCGGGCCGGCACCCCGCGCGGGGGCGACCCTGAAAATGTGATGTCTCAGCTGGTGGGCCGGAGCCTGAGCCCCTGCATGCCACCGTCGACCGCGAGGGCGGTGCCGGTGGTCGCGCCGGCCTCCGGACCGGCCAGGTAGGCGATCGCCGCGGCGACCTCCTCCGCGCTGACCAGGCGTCCCATCGGCTGTCTGGCGTTCAGCGCCTGACGTTCAGCCTCGGGGTCGTCGGCCTTGTCGAGCAGCCTGCCGATCCACGGCGTGTCGGCCGTGCCGGGGTTGACGCAGTTGACCCGGATCCCCTCGCGGACGTGGTCGGCCGCCATCGCGAGGGTGAGCGACAGCACCGCTCCCTTGGTCGCGCTGTAGAGCGCCCGCGCGGGCAGTCCGGCGGTCGCCGCGATCGAGCAGGTGTTGACGATCGAGGCGTGCTCCGACCTGCGGAGGTACGGCAGGGCCGCCCGGCTGACCCGGACCATGCCGAGCACGTTGACGTCGAACACCCGCTGCCACTCGCTGTCGGGGTTGTCCTCGACCGTGCCCTGTGCGCCGATGCCCGCGTTGTTCACGAGCACGTCGATGCCGCCGAGCCGCTCGGCGGCCTCCGCCACCGCCGCCCGCACCGCGGCGTCGTCGGTGACGTCGGCCCGGATCCCGACGAACGGCTCGCCGGGCGGGTCGAGGTCGAGGCAGGCCACCCGCATGCCGCGCTCGGCCAGCAGTTTCGCGGTGGCCAGGCCGATGCCTGAGCCGCCGCCGGTGACGATCGCTCTGAGACTCATGCGTCCTTCCAGACCTCGCCACCCGGGAAGCTGTGGGCGGCGATCGACTCGGGGTGCATTTCCGCGCTGAAGCCCGGCGCGGTGGGGGTGACGTACCTGCCGTTGTCGATGACGACGGGGGTGACGAAGTGCTCGTGCAGGTGATCGACGTACTCGATCACCCGGCCGTCCGTGGAGCCGCTGACCGCGACATAGTCGAACATCGACAGGTGCTGCACCAGCTCGCACAGCCCGACGCCGCCCGCGTGGGGGCAGACCGGGATGCCGAACCTGGCCGCGAGCAGCAGGATCGCGATGTTCTCGTTGACCCCGCCGACTCGTGCGGAGTCTATCTGCAGGTAGGAGATGGCTCCGGCCTGCAGCAGCTGCTTGAACACGATCCGGTTCTGCACATGCTCGCCGGTGGCGATCGGAACGGGCTTTACGCCCTCGGCGATGGCGGCGTGGCCGAGCACGTCGTCGGGGCTGGTCGGCTCCTCCACCCAGTGGGGGTCGAACTCACGCAGCGCGCCGATCCACTCGATGGCGGAGGCGACGTCCCAGCGCTGGTTGGCGTCGATCGCGATCGGGAAGTCGGGCCCGCAGACCTCGCGGGCCACGCCGAAGCGGCGGCGGTCGTCTTCGAGGTCGGCCCCGACCTTGAGCTTGATCTGGCCGAATCCCTCGTCCAGGGCCTCCTTGCAGAGCCGCCTGAGCTTGTCGTCGTCATATCCGAGCCAGCCCGGGGAGGTGGTGTAGGCGGGGTAGCCCTCGGCGCGCAGGCGGGCGATCCGCTCCTGCTTGCCGTCCTCGGCCCGCCTGAGGATATCCAGGGCCTGCTCCGGGGTCAGCGCGTCGCTCAGGTAGCGGAAGTCGACCAGGCCGACGATCTGCTCGGGCGTCATCTCCGACAGCAGCAGCCAGACCGGCTTGCCCTCCCGCTTGGCCCGCAGGTCCCACAGGGCGTTGACCACGGCCGAGATCGCCATGTGCATGACGCCCTTCTCGGGCCCCAGCCAGCGCAGCTGCGAGTCGTCGACCATGTCCTTGTAGAGCGCGCCGAGGTCCTCGACGTCCCTGCCGATCACGTACGGCTCCAGCGCGCTGATGGCGGCGGTCTGCACGTCGTTGCCACGGCCGATGGTGAACGCGAACCCGTGCCCCTCGAACCCGTCGTCGGTGGTGAGCACCACGTAGGCGGCCGAGTAGTCGGGGTCGGGGTTCATCGCGTCGGAACCGTCGAGGTCGCGCGAGGTGGGGAACCGGACGTCGTGCGTCTCCATCCGCACGATCCGGTAGCCGAGAGCCGTCATGCCTGGCCCACGGTCTGCCGCTGCCGCCCGAGCCCCTGGATCTCCAGCTCCATCACGTCGCCGACCCGCAGGTAGGGCTGCCCCGGCAGGCCCATGGCCACCCCCGCCGGGGTGCCGGTGTTGACCACGTCGCCCGGCTCCAGCACCATGAACTGGCTCAGGTAGCGGATGATCTCGGCGACGTCGAAGATCATGTTCTTGGTGTCGCCGTCCTGCCGACGCTCCCCGTTGACCCAGAGCCTCATGGCCAGCGCCTGCGGGTCGGCGACCTCGTCGGCGGTGACCAGCCAGGGCCCCAGCGGGTTGAACGTCTCGCACGACTTGCCCTTGTCCCACTGGCCGCCGCGCTCCAGCTGGAACTCGCGCTCGGAGACGTCGTTGGACACCGCGTATCCCGCGATGACGCCGAGCGCCTCCTCCCGGCTGCCGAGGTAGCGGGCCCGGCTGCCGATGACGACGGCGAGCTCCACCTCCCAGTCGGTCTTCACGCTGCCCCGGGGCACCAGCACCTCGTCGTACGGCCCGATCATGGTGTCGGCGGCCTTCATGAAGACGACCGGCTCGGCGGGCGGTTCGGCGCCGGACTCGGCGGCGTGGTCGCGGTAGTTGAGGCCGATGCACACGATCTTCCCGGGGCGCGCGATGGGGGCGCCGACGCGCAATCCCTCGGCGTCGATCACGGGCAGCGCGTCGCGCTCCAGCGCGTCGTGGACGCGCGCCACTCCCCCGGAGGCGAGGAAAGCACCGTCGATCTCGGGCTCCCCGAGGTCGCGCAGGTTTCCGGCGGCGTCCATCACCACCGGCCGCTCCTGGCCGACAGGTCCTACTCTCAGCAGCTTCACACCGCATCCCCACCGTCATACATCGGATGTCTCAGCCCCCGATGCTGCTGCCCCGCCGTAACGATGTCAATACCCCAACACTGGAAACATCGGACCAGTGAGACTTTTTACCGGAGTCCCTGTACGTGCAGCACCCGGAGGGTCTCCACCAGGAGAAACGACGTCCCGCCTGCTCACGGCGCATATCGCGGCGTCTGACGGCGAGCTGTTCGTGACCCGCCAGAGACCCGATGACTCGAAGCAGTCGCCGCCTGCGTGGTGACACGATCTTCGATGAAGGCGGTACCGCGAGGGGTGGAGGCCCGTAGACCAGGAGGGGTAGCGCGAAGTTCAAGTGCTGAGCTGATGGCAGCCGGGGTTCAGGAGCCTTTACTGGGTGCACCGAACCCCTGCGGAGGTTTCATGAGGATCAAACGCGTTCTGGTCGTCCTGGTGACGGCCATGGCCACCCTGGCCCCCGCCGCCGACGCGCAGGCCGCCGACCTGTCGTGCGGGAACAACATCTGGCCCTACAACTTCCCCGGAACCAACGACTGGGTGGCCAAGAAGTCGGGCCCGAGCGGCTACGGCTGGGTCCACCTCTATCGCAAGAACACCAACCGGTACGGCTGGATCTACTGGGTGTGGGGCGATCAGCTCCGCGGCGGCGACACCGTCTCGCTGGACTGGACCTACCAGGGTGTGGTGAAGAACTGCCACGCCACCGTCCCCAGCGGGGGGTACGACTCGGTCACGTCAGCAGCGGTCAACGAGGGCACCGAGGGTCGCTACTTCAGCGGCTGCGTCAAGACCACTTCCTGGGCTTGCACCTCCTGGGGCAACAGCAGCGACCCGGGCCCGGAGTGGGATCTGGACTAGGCGGTCACTCAGGGCCGGGACGCGGGTTGCGGCGAGGTGTGACCAACCCGTAGTCGTAGGCCAGGGCCACCGCCTGAGCACGGCTCGACACGCCCAGCTTGGCCATCAAGCGATTGAGGTGGGTCTTGACGGTGGCCTCAGAGATGTGAAGGTGATCGGCGATCTGGTGGTTGGACATGGTCCGGCCGACGAGGTGGAGCACTTCCGCTTCGCGAGAGGTCAGGTTCTGCGGCGCCGGCCGCGGTGATGGGTTCGCGAACGCCTCCACCAGCAGTTTGGTGGCGGCGGGCGAAAGAAGGGTGTCGCCCCTCGCCACCGTGTGGATGGCGGCCAGCACCCGCTCCGGCGGGGTGTCCTTGAGCAGGAACCCGGCGGCCCCCGCACGCAGCGCGTTGTAGACGTACTCGTCCAGATCGAAGGTCGTCAGGATCAGCACCTTGGGCTGCGGGGCGGTCACGTCGGTGAGGATCTGCTCGGTAGCGGCGATGCCGTCCATGCCCGCCATGCGGATGTCCATCAGGATGACGTCGGGCCGGGTCGTCAGGGCCAGCTTGACCGCCTCCTCACCGGAGGCCGCCTCGCCCGCGACCGTCAGCCCCGGCGCGGCCCGGATCAGCGCGGCCAGGCCGGCGCGGATCAGGATCTGGTCATCGACGACGAGCACGGAGAGCATGCGCCAAACCTTCAACAGTCGGGCGGCCCTGGCCGCCGCGGGAATGGAATGGTGGCCGTGACCGCGGACCCGCCCGCGAGAGGGGGGCCTGCTTCGAGAACGCCTCGGTACAGCTTGACCCGTTCTCTCATGCCGATCAACCTATGACCATGAGGACCGCTCACCGGCGTCGCCGGTGAGCAGCCCTTGATGACGATGATCACGCCCTATCCGAGCGAAAGTGGGACCATGAGCACGCATCCCCGATTCCGCCGCACCACCGTCACCGTGCTGGCACTGGCCGGCCTCCTCGCGAACGTCACTCCCGCGTATGCCGCCGCAGCGGACTCGCTGGGGCTCTCCTGCGGTCCCAACAACGGCGCCGGCCTCAACCCCTACGCCTACGTGCCGCAGAGTGAGCGCGTCCATGTGGCTCGGCGGGGCTACGACGACGGATCGACCGAGGTGGTCAACCTGTATCGCAGCGAGAACATCGAGTACAACGGCGCACGCATCTGGTGGGTGTGGGGCACAGGTCTCTCCGCCGGCGACAAGATCTCGCTGGACTGGTCCGACGACGGCACCCATTCCTGGTGGGCCTGCCACGGCACCGTGACTGCCGGGCACACCACGTGGAGCACGCGTGCCGTCGACAAGGCGGGCAGCCGCAAGTTCCGAGCCTGCGTCAAGCCGTACAACCGGCCCTGGGCCTGCACGTGGGGCTGGCACCCCTAACGGCTGTCACGGATCGGTCCACCTCAGGGTCGCCTCGACCCGGAACCCGCCGCCGGGCAGCGCACCCGCCCGCATCGTGCCGCCGAACATCTCGGCGCGCTCCCGCATGCCGATCAGGCCGTGCCCGAACCGACCTGCCTCCATCCCGTGATCGGCGCTGCCCACACCGTCGTCGGTGACCTGAATGTGCAGCCCCTCAGGGACGTACCGGAGTAACACCTCGGCGCCGGCATCCTTCCCGGCGTGCTTGAGCGTGTTGGTCAAGGCCTCTTGCACGATCCGGTACGCGGCCACCCCCGCCTCAGCCGGAACTTGACGGGCCTCGCCTTCGATCTGTAGCCGTACCTCGATCGGCAGCCACTCAGCCAGAACGTGGATCGCGTCGATGCCGGGCCGCAGGGCCATCGGGCCCTCCCGCAGAAAGCCCAGCAGAAACCGTAACTCGGCCAGAGCGGTCCGGCCCGCGTGCCCGATCGCCTCAACGGCCGCGCTCGCACTGACCTTGTCATCGTCCAGCAGCGCGGCGTTCGCCCCTGCCGACTGGATCACCATGGCGCTCACGTTGTGCGCCACGATGTCATGCAACTCACGGGCGATCCGCATCCGCTCCTCGGCCAGCGCGGCCTGCGTCCTGCTCGCCTCCTCGCGGACCACCGCGCGGGCCACGGCCTCCGCCTCCGATCGCCGCAGCCTCCCCAGCCCCCACGCGGCGAAGCAGGTCACGAACGACACCACGTACAGGTCGTCAGGAGGCGCGGGCAGCGGGAACGGCAGCGGCCCCGTCCACATGCGCACGACGGTCAGTGCCGCGGGCAGCAGCGTCCCGCCCAGGAACAGACCCGTCCATGCGGAGGACGTCCACCGCCCACCGGTGTAAAGCACGAGCATCAACGCGGTCGGCGTGCTCAGCTCCGACCACGCGGCGTTCCATTCAGCCCAGATGTCCCACCGGCCGCCGATGAACCACAACGTCCACACCAGCGCCAGCACCGGCACCGGGTACCGGCGCCGCCAGGCCAAGGCCGCATACGCCAGTAGGTCGCCGTAGAACGTCAGGGGCAGCCGCTCGGGATGGGCGATGGTCTGGTCGCTGTAGGGCACCTCCACCAGGAGGAACGCGCACGCGATCGCCGCCAGCAGCGCATCGGCCAACTGGGGGTGATCACTCCACCAATCCAAGGCCCGCCGCATCATGATCTTACGCTACGGCCCTGGCCTTGACCGCGCCACGGGCGGGCGTACCGCAGTGCACGCTCGGGCGCTCCAGAACAGGCGGCGGTTGACGGCGACGGTGTAGCGTAATAGAACACGTTTCAGTACGGTCTCAACCAAGCGTTTGATCAAATCGCCTGAGGTGAATGTCTGTGCGGATCGACCTCGTCGACCAGGACCAGTACGCGGATTCCGGACCGCCCCACGAGCAACTCCGCTGGCTACGCGAAACCGACCCCGTGCACCGGCACGACGGCGATCCGCCGTTCTGGGCCGTCACCCGCTTCGACGACGTGGTCCACGTGTCGCGGCACTCCGAGCTCTTCTCCTCCCATCGACGGCTGGCGTTGTTCAACGAGATGCCGGAGGAGCAACGCGCGCTGCAACGGATGATGATGCTCAACCAGGACCCGCCGGAGCACACGCGGCGGCGCTCGCTGGTCAACCGGGGGTTCACGCCTCGCACGATCGGCGCCCTCGAACAGCACATCCGCGACATCTGCGATGACCTGCTCGACAAGGCCTCCGGTGAGATCGACTTCGTCACCGAGATCGCGGCCCCGCTGCCGCTGTACGTGATCTGCGAGCTGCTCGGCGCCCCGGTCACCGACCGCGACAAGATCTTCGGCTGGTCCAACCGCATGATCGGCACCGAGGACCCCGACTACGCCGACTCCCCCGAGGAAGGCCAGGCGGCGGCCATGGAGGTCTACGCCTACGCCAACGAGCTGGCCGCCCAGCGCAGGGCCAACCCCAGGGACGACATCGTCACCAAGCTCATCCAGCCCGACGAGAAGGGCGAGACACTCGACGAGAACGAGTTCGACCTCTTCGTCCTGCTTCTGGTCGTCGCCGGCAACGAGACCACCCGCAACGCGGCCTCGGGCGGCATGCTCGCCCTCTTCGAGCACCCGGAGCAGTGGGAGCGCCTGGTCGCGGACCCGGGGCTGGCCGCCACGGCCGCCGACGAGATCGTCCGCTGGGTCTCCCCCGTCAACCTGTTCCGCCGCACGGCCACCCAGGACCTGACCCTCGGCGGCAAGCAGATCCGCGAGAACGACAAGGTGGTCGTCTTCTACTCCTCGGCCAACCGCGACGCCTCCGTCTTCACCGACCCCGAGGTCTTCGACATCGGGCGCACCCCCAACCCGCACATCGGCTTCGGCGGCGGCGGCGCCCACTTCTGCCTCGGCAACCACCTGGCCAAGCTGGAGCTGCGCATCCTCTTCGAGCAGTTGGCCCGGCGCTACCCCCGCCTGCGCCAGACCGGCGAGGTCCGCCGCCTGCGCTCCAACTTCATCAACGGCATCAAGGAGCTGCCCGTCGTCATCGGTTAGTCGCCGGTCGGGGCATCATCGCGAGGGCCGAGACGGGCGACCGGAATCATGCGGTGTCCGCATGGTCAGCACTGCCTGAACACGCGACAGGTCATGGCCAGCGCACCTCCGGGGTGCGTTCCACGAACTGCGCGTACTGCTCGAACGCCCGCTCAACCTCCGCCCGGTCGCTTCTGTGGAGCGGTAAGAGCGGCTGAACGGCGATCTGTACCCGGCTCTTCGCGAGGGTGCGTTTCCAGGTGGCCACGACCCGGCCGGCGCGTACCACGGTGGACTGGAAGACCCCGTTGTTGCCGGGGATGATGGCCGCCTTGTGCTCGTCGGCGACCATGAGCGAGCGATCCTTGTAGCCCAGCAGGTATTCGTCGAACCCCGGCAGCACGAGCACCTCGTCGTCGCCGGCCAAGGGAAGGGCGGTGTCGAGGAGCGCGGCGTCGAGGTATGTCTCCACCCCTTGGACGGTCACCCGGGCCAGCGCGTCGCCGGCCACGGCGATGCCGCGTTTGGCGTCGGCCGCGGTCAGGCCGGTCCAGCCCGCGAAGTCCTGCCGGGTGGTCGGCCCGCGGCCGCGGAAGTATCGCAGGGCGATGGTGCCCAGCGCCTCGTCGCGCTCTGGCCGGTGCGGGTCGGGGACCCACTCGTCGAGCAGCACGAAGCTCTGCTCCTTGCCGATGTTGGGGGCGATGCACAGCAGGCCCCGATGGCTGGCGTACGACAGCAGGTGGTAGCCGCGCTGGCCACTGGTGTCGATGCCCTTGCCGGCCAGCACGGCCAGGCACTCCGACCGGCTCAGCCGCCCGCCGCCGGCCAGGGCCGCGCCCAGCACCTCCATGGCCTGAACGGCGGTCTCCTCCGAGAGACCGAGTTGTTCGCGCTGCCTCGCCGCGCCCTTCAGCACCCGGACGCCCATCAATTCGAGCATCCAGCGGGCGTCGCGGGACGGGACGAAATGGATGGTGCCGCGCATCGGCCACGTGCGCAGCGCCTCACGCCGCTCCAGCGCGGCGGTGACGTCGGCGGCGGTGTATCCGGGCAGTCGGGCGCCGAACGACCACAGACCGCTGGCCAGGTCTTGCGCCTGCATCGCCCCAAGCCAGGTCACCACCTCGGCCACGCCCGTCGCCCGCTCGGCGCCGCCGGGCGACGCTCGTAGCAGCAGGCTGGACATCCGCAAACCGAGCACCTGTTGGGGGGTGAGTTCCACCGGTCAACCGTATCCTTCGCCACCGACAATCCGACGATGTGATCAGGTGGCGGGGCAGCGGCGGCCGGCGTGCCGGTTCGGCGAGCAGCACACGACGCCGCAGGTGACGAAGCGTCCGCCGCGCAGCCAGATGCCCCACTGCACGTCCACCCCGTGGGTCAGAGACTCCCACGCGAGTTCGAGCCGCAGGTCCAGCCCGATCCGCGCCTCGTCCTCGGCGCGCAGGAAGTACGGTTCGGCGGCCCGGTAGCGCTCGGCCAGCCAGTCCAGCGCCTCCTCGACGGAGGCCGGGGAGGCGTCGATCCGGGAGCGGGACTTCAGCAGCCAGTCGCACGTCCGCATCGGCGGCAGCGCCGAGGCCAGGAACGGTCCCGGATCACCGGACGGTGGGGGCGGGCGGCGCTCGGCCTCTTTACGCCGGTCGTCGCCGACTCCCGTCCAGGAGTAGCAGTGGAGATGCACTCGGGCTCCTCGGGCGAGGCGTGCTCGCGGAAGGCTGCTCTTACAGTGGTGTGCGGCCCCTGCCTGCGTGCATCGGGCAGGGGCCGCCGTCTCTCGCGGGTGCTACGAGAGGCTGGTCAGGCCCGCGGCGCGCAGCTCGTCTCCGGTGAACCGGAGCGTCCCGGCGTCCGGGTTCTTGCTGTCGCGCACGGCGAAGGCGTCGGCCGCGCCGGGGATCGCGGCGATCTCGACGCAGCTCTCCTGCTCCTCCTCCTGCTGGTTGCCGCCGCACAACCGGCGGTAGCGCGCTCCCGCGAGGTCCCGCTCGTACAGATCGTTCATCTCGGCCTTCCTTCTCCAAGTCGTCCCGCCCGTACGGGGGTGTGCGGGCGGGTCTTACGGGCGGGCGGCCTGAACCCCTGGGTGTATGTCAGACCGCCCGCGACCCCGCCGGCCGAGCGACAACCGACCGGCGGGGCGGCTCATCGGGCCTGGCCGGCGAGCAGGCGTCGCCACCATTCGTGCGCTTCCTCGCGGCGCCACCGCTCAGCCGTCCAGGACACGGGCGGCACGCCGGGGCGGGCAAGGGTCCGCCGGCGGATCTGGTAGACGCCGCCACAGGAGACCAGCTCATAGGCGGTCATCCGGCAGGAGCAGGTGTACGCGACGACCCGGCCGGGCCCAAGGCTCTGCTCGATCCACCACAGCGCCGTGCCCCCGGGGCGGGGCACGGCCGGATGCGGCGAGATCTCCGGGCAGTCCTCGTCCGTGAGGACATCGGGCGGAGCGAGAACAACGGCGGACGCGGTCATCTGGCGTCCATATGGCCGGGCACGTCTGCTCCGCCATGCCCTCCTGCGCCGCGATGACCCGGCACAACTCCACCAGGTCGTCGGCGTCGACCGTACGGTGCGCGCCCGCGTCCTCAACGACCCGGGGGAACGGTCGCTCGCGCGTCGCCCACAACCGTCCGGCGTCGCTGCGCATGATCCGCCATCCGGCGAACACCGGACGAGCGGCGTCTACAGCCTTATCGTGTCTCATGGGTCAGGACCACCATCCTGATCAAGGGGTCCGTACGGCGGTTCCAGCGCCTACGGACCCCGGCTTCGGTCGCTTCACCTCCGATTACAACAGCACGTAATCCTTTGATCACAGGTGCGAGCAGGGGACACTAAGGGTGGTCAGAACGTCCCCAGGTCTGACAGCGAGGTGCTCACGATGGTGACTGAACTTCCGGCATGGGCCGTACGGCTACGCGCCGAGCGGCGCAGCCGATTGTGGAGTCAGAAAGAGATGGCCCGCCGTCTCGTCGAGGCCGCTGATGATGAAACGCGCAAGGGTCTGCCCGCACGGGAGACGATCGTTCGCCGGATCAAGGCGTACGAAGCCGGCCACAACCAGCCGCGTGATCCATACCGACTGCTGTACACCCGGGTATTCGGGCTCAGCGAAGCCGAGTTGTTCGACATGTCGCAGGCTCCGTGGCGCCCGCCCCTTGACGATGTCCTCGCCAAGTTGCCTGACAGCGATGCCCTCACCCCGCTCCCCGCCCGGACTGGGCGGCGCATCGGAATGAGCACCATCGCCGATCTGTCCGCGAGAGTTCATCGCCTGCGGCTGGCTGACGACGTGCTGGCCGGCGGCGACCTTTTGCAGCCCGCGCTCCGCGAACTTGACGCCGCTACACGCCTCCTTCGCGAAGCCATCTACACCGAGCACACAAGCCGCGCGCTGCTCGGCGTGATCGGGGAACTCGCGCAGATCACTGGATGGATCGCCAGTGACGCCGGACGACATGAACAAGCAGCCACCATCTATCTACTTGGCATCCGCGCCGCCCAGGAGGCCAGGAACGGCACCCTGGAATCAAATCTCCTCGGCTCCTTGGCCTATCAGACAGCCAACCTCGGCAACCCTCAGGAAGGGGTGACGCTTGCCCGCGCGGCACTCGACGCGGCCGGACCACACGCGCCGACGCGGGCGCGTGCTCTTGCCTGGGATCGCGTCGCCTGGGCATATGTCCAAGTCGAGGAAACTGAGCCTGCCATGCGAGCGCTGGGTGAGGCCGGGGCCGCCCTTGAACAGCATGGCGGCGAGGACGAGCCCGCGTACTTGTACTGGGTGGACGCGAGCGAGCTGAAGATCATGGAGGCACGTGCCTATACCGAACTGCGCCGACCGCTTCGCGCAGTGCCGCTACTCACCGACGTGCTGGAACGTTACGACGCTACTCACGCCCGCGAGCTCGCCCTGTACCTATCGTGGCTCGTCGTCGCGCTCGTGGATGCCAACGAGCCGGAGGAAGCGGCTCGTGCCGCCTGGCGAATGTTCGACCTTTCGAAGAACGTGGCCAGCGACAGAACAGCGCGTCGTCATCGTGTCGTTCTCGACCGGCTTGCGCCTTACCGGGACGTACCGCAGGTGCGGGAAGTGATAGAGCGCGGTCGATGAGGAGTTGCACTCCGAGACAAAGCGCAGCTTCCCGTACGGGTGCGGATGCTGGCCGAAGGCAAGCTCGTCTATAGGCCCAAGCTGGCCGAAGCGCAGCCGTTCTACCTCCTCGCCCCAGCGGCGCTGACCGTGCCCGCGATCGAGGACGAGTCCAGCAGGTCGCCACAACCGTGGCACGCAGAGTCGACGTGGAGGAGCATGAGGGCGCAGGGCGTGTCTACAAGACTGAGACACTCACCAATAACTTCTCGGTGAAGCGCGTCAATCTGAGTCAGAACCGTTCCGCCGGAACAAGCCTGAACTGGTTCTACTGGCGCTATCGCGTTCTCTATGATGATCCATTCTGGAACATCATCACAACAAACGGCGTCATGCCTAAATTCAAATAGCAGCAAGAGGCACGAAAGGGTATGCCCTTTCGCGCCTCTTCGGCCCACTCAAGGAAGACATCACGAATGGATGTACAAGCAGAATTTATTGAGGAAGCCTGCCTGCTTTATATCATTGAAGCGGATCCCGAAGCAGTAAAGGGATTGCTCGAAGCGCGGCGTCTGCGGCTGGATCGGTATGAACCTCTGTCGGACGGCATCACCCTTAGCGATTGGTCAGAGGACCCAAGGCTTGTTGTAGTGAATAAGTGGGGACGAGGCGCTTTGGCCTCGGAGGTGAACGGCGGCTGCCGTGGCGCCCAGCCTGAGATGCTAGCGAAGATAGCTGACGCAGGATATGAGGCTGTATCGGTATGCTGGCAAGGTCGGAGTATACCTGGATGGGGCGGTTGGCGTCGGTTGATCGCGTACGTGAAGAATGGCCACCTAGCCGTGGCGTTCGATCCCAGGCGGCACTCGAATCGCATCGGTTGGGATCTTGTCGCGCTCGATTCGCAGCTGCATGGTCTGGACTGGGAAGCGGACCGTCGTCATGCTGCTCTACTTTTACTGGAGCGATTTGCTGGCGCTGAGCTTTTTGAGCGCTTCATACGAGGTGGTCATGAACCGGGTGACTTTTCTATCATCGAGCAGCCTCCGCGGCCGCTTGATGACGGCGCCTTGCGGGCATTCCTGAAGCCACCCGCTACCGGCGCCTAGTACGGCAGCCGCCATTCGTTAGTTGACCTGGAGATAGGCGGTGGTCAGGCGGGCTCGGTGATGGAACCAGCG